>JBFMFR010000018.1:0-103309 GCA_040752025.1 Chloroflexota bacterium
TGTGGACAACACAAGAGTTGTTATCCTTTCGTGTTCCAGCTCACTTCTTGGATCAATTGTCAACGATCAAACCCTTGTTTGCCTTGCCAGATGAAATCCATCAAGTCAAATGAGGGACAATACCGAAGATTGGATTGATGAGGATTATCGAGTGATGTATTTTATGGACTAGGTCGAGAATGGCGTGATCAAAACGCTTATAACGTGGAGATTGTGGATTACCACAAGTGAGGTGTATGGTGAGCAAGATTCAACCCGTCCATCCAGGAGAAATCCTGCTGGAAGAATATCTCAGGCCCTACAACATCAGCCAGAACCGGCTGGCTTAGCACATGGGGATTACCGCCACCCGCCTGAACGAAATCGTGCGCGCCCGGTGCGGCATTAGCGGCGACACGGCCTTGCGCCTGGGGCGCGCCACCGTCGCCACCCCCGAATTGTGGCTTGAACTTGCGGGCCCTCTACGAGCTGGAGACCGCCCGCGACGCCCTGGGCGAGCGCCTGGAGGCGGAAGTAACCCCTTTGCTGCTGGAAGCCAGTGCTGGTTAGCCAGCCCGCCTGGGGGGAAGTAACAGATAGAATACCGCATAAGTGAATTATGCTCGATTGTGCGGTTACAATCTTCTTTCAAGCCGTTCATACTGCGTTTACAATTTGTGGCTAGAATAGGGGGAATGAGGTCAAGATGCGAACCAAAATCCTAGCTGCTTTATTCTTGCTGTTGTTGATGCTTCCTGCCTGCGCCTGTCCCAACCGGGCGAGAAGTTTTCCCGGTTCGGAAACCCTCGCCGCTCAGTCTACTCCAATTGGCCAAACCAGTTCAACGGTTGCCTACAAAACGGTTTCAGGTGTTGACCCCGAGCTGCTCAGTCTCGACATCCACGCCCCTGCAAACGCCCAAAACGCGCCGGTGGTGATGTGGGTTCACGGCGGCGGGTACGTGACGGGCGACAAAGCCAACCAGATGCCCAATAAAGTTGCCTTGTTCAACGGGCAGGGCTGGATTTTGGTCAGCGTCAACTACCGGCTGAGTACGCCAGACAAGGGCGCGGCGCAGTTCCCCGATCATTTTCTGGATGTGGCGGCGGCGGTGGCCTGGGTTCGGGAGCATATCCCGGCCTACGGCGGCGATCCGCACCGCATTGCCCTGCTCGGCCACTCGGCGGGCGCGGACATTGTCTCGAACCTGGCAGTCAATCCAGTCTATTTACAAGAATACGGCCTGGAACTTTCCTCGCTGACCTGCGCTGCCCCGCTCGACACTGCGGGCTTCGACAAGGCCGCGGCAGGCGACAGCGAGCAGGAGCAGTGGCAGAACGCCCTCGGCAACAACCCGAACTATGTGACTGAAACTTCCGCCACCCTGCTCATCCAGCCGGACCTCGGCATTGCGCCCATGCTGGGGGTGGTGCGCGGCGCGGAACGCCGCCAGCTAATCGAAACCGAACTTATCGCGGCATTGCAAGCAGCGGGTATCGAAGCCATTCTTGTGGATGCGACCTCCCTCTCGCACGAAGAAGTCAACAGCCAAATCGGCGCGCCCGGCGACACGGTGATGACCGCGCCGCTGACCGAATTTTTGCAGGGATGTTTCGAATGATGAGCGTGAAACGAGCAAATATCCTGATTCTGCTATTCCTGTGCGCCTCTAGCGTTTCGTGCAGGCTTAGCGGGTCTGCCCCAGCGCATGTACAGACTCCTGACGGGAGTCCGACCAGCGCTCCTGCCGCTACTGCCACTGCCACAACCATCTTCCGCCTGGTTTACACGGAAGACACACCGGGCATCCGCTCGGGTGCGCTCTGGGATGCCAATGATGACGGATATCTGGATATTGCCTTTGGGACGCCAAAGCGTGCGCATTTCATTACCAACGACAACGGTACAGGAAACTTCGATGCAAATACCACTTACAACGTATCGTTTTCCGGCACCGGCTGGGGCGCGCTGGATTTCGACCATGATGGAAAGTTAGACCTGCACCTGAACACGGACAAATACGGGAATGCCATTTCTTCAAGCGATTCAAGCATTTCATTTACAGACATTGGAACGGAAATACAGCAAGCCGTGGTCCGAAATGCCCTGTTTGCAGATTTCGATGGCGATGGTTATACGGACGCGTTCCTGACAACCTCCTCTTTTCGAGAGCGCCACCAATGGCCGTTTTTCTTTCGAGGCAATGCTTCCGGGGCTTTCGACGCTGCCAACCTCATCGATACGATACTGGATCCAAATACCAGTGGTTTCTGGCATAGCTTAACGCCGCCAACAAGCCAGCTTCCGGCTGCCGACCAGGCTTGCGCAAATGAAGACTGGGCGACCAAGCAAATCAAAGGGGGCATTGTGCGGGATTTCGATAAGGATGGGAAAGCGGATGTGCTCCTTGCAGTCTATGCCGATGCCGGATACCAGGATGAGCGCTGCCTGAAATTTGCGACCATGCGGGCATTTTATTCTGAGCGTGGGTTGTACTACCTGCACAACCTCAGCTCTCCCGGGCATTTTGCCTTCGAAGAGATTGCAGCAAGCGCGTTGGGGGGCTTTGCGAATGGACAGGACAGTACCGTATGGAATCCCTATCAAGCGACCGCGCTGGACTACGATAACGATGGCGACCTGGACTTATTCGTAGGAGCAACTGTGAGAAAAGGGCGATTGAGTGGTGATGAAGATACTCGCGCCGCAGCATTTTTCGAGAATGACGGCGCTGGACAGTTCATCGACAAAACAGCAGCAGCGGGCTTTCAATGGATCAACGACCTGGCTGTCTCAGAGAGGTCTGAGATTAACCTCGCGGCTGGCGGCGCGTTCGACTACGACAATGATGGGTATGTGGACTTGATCTTTGTGAACAGGAATGGTATGAATGAACCAACGTACCAGTACGTGTTTGTGTTTCGAAATTTGGGGGATAAAACGTTCGAGCTAATTCCTCCCGCCAGGCATGGCATGAACAGGAACAGCGGAAGAGATATAACATACGGGGATCTCAATAACGATGGATATCTGGATACGGTTATCATGGACGGAGAAGGCGGCGGAACGCAAGGGAGCAATGATGCTCAGGTGTACTTCAACACGCTCAGCACAAATGGAAATCATTGGCTGGGCATTGATGCGGTGTCTCCAGACGGCAGTCCTGCCATAGGCGCGAAAGTAACCCTTTATAACCCCGCGACCCATCAGATTCTGGGATACGACGAAGTGCGAACGGATTTTAGCTATCGTTCAAAGAAAACCCCTCGGGTGTACTTCGGGCTGGGGACAAGGACCAGCGTTACGGTGGAGGTGGAATATTCGGGGGAAAAGGTGACACTTACATCCATAACTCCCGATACCGTGATGAAAGTTGTTGCTCGGTAGAGCTTAGTTTATCTTCTTGGAGGAATCGCTGATGAAAACCAAGTCCATCTCTTGGATAATTTTATTGATGGCTGTTCTTGCCTGCCGTTTCACCGCCGCAGAAGCTCCGCTCGCGTCTGTATTATCCCCGCAGGGGGATGCGCCAACCCCGGTCCCCGACTCCACCCCAGCCGCTCCGCTGTGCCGTAACTTGCTGCCCATCGAAACGGACTCCACGCTCACGCAGTGGAACGAAGCGCACATTGTTTGCGCGCCAGGCGAAGCCAACCAGCGCGGCGAGCTGTTCGTCTTCCTGCCCGGCACGGGAGCCACGCCCCAAGATTATACCCACCTGATGGATGCCGCTGCCGAAGCAGGTTTGCACGGCATTGCCTTGCGCTATCCCAATGACGAAAGCGTCAACATTGATATCTGTCCGTCTGACCCCGACGATAACTGCCACCAACTGGTGCGCCAGGAAACCATTCAAGGCGTGGATGTCTCGCCGCATGTGGCGGTGGATAGCCGGAATTCCATCGAAGCCCGCCTGCAAAGCGCCTTGGCCTTTCTTGCTGCGCACGCCCCCGCCGAAGGCTGGGAATACTATCTGGGAAACGGCACGCCACGCTGGAACACAATCGTTGTCGCCGGTCACTCCCAGGGCGGTGGACATGCCATCTATTTTGCCAAACTGCACCCTGTCCAACGCGTCATTGCCTTCACTTGGGTGGATGTCCGCAAGCGTGAACTTGCCTCATGGATTACCGACATGCCCTCCGCCACCCCCGCCGAAAACTACTATTTGTTCTGGCATCAAGACGACCAGCCGATTGCCGGCTACCAGCCTGACCTGATGACTGCCCTGGGCTTGGATGGCTTCGGCTCCCCAGTGATAATAGAACAGAGTATCCCGCCCTATCAGAACACACATGCCTTGGTTGTCATCACTCCCTCTCCCGCCGACCAGATTGCCCATAATACCCCAGTTGTGGATTTTGCCCTCAATTTCGATGCTAACGGCGCTCCTATTTACAAAGCCGCCTGGCAATACCTGCTTACCCTTGAAGCCCCAACGGCTGCCGCTGTGCCCACGCCAATCTCAGCAGCAGTTAACGCGGTCAAAATGGGCAACTCGCCGCTCGGCTACATCGACCCCGAATTTTATTCCGCCCTCAACCTCGTCACCTTCGCAGATGCGGACATGAACGCCTGGCTCGCCGCGCTGGACCCGCAGACAGGTGATTTCGTTTCTCCCGACGGCAGGGATATTTTCATCGACCGCGACCTCACACCCCTGCGCGTTTCCTTCAACGCTCCCGAATTCGGCGTGGACAAAAACGGCTGGGCGTTGTACTACACCAAAGACGTGAACGGCGTCCCGCAAATTTTCCGCGCCGCCGTTAGCGGCGAAACCGTCACCACCGAAAATTTGACCGATGACGGCATCATCCGCCTGAGCGCGCAGGCGAGCAAAAATCCCCTGCTCGAAAACACGCGGCTCTTGTACGCGCGCGGCGGCTTCTCACCTGACGAGGGTAACATCGGCTGGCTGGATGAATCCGCCCCGCAGACCAGCGAAACCATCGCCGACAAAATCGACCGCGGCGCACGCTGGATAGACGGCACGACCTCTTTCGCCTTCGTGCGCGATGGGCAGGCGGTCGTGTACGAAACCGAAACGAAAACCGCCCAAATGGTCACGGACACGCCTGGGGAGAAGACCTACGCCTATGGCTGGCTCGCCCCCGAAACGGGCGGAATCCTGCTCCTGACCATTGTGGATGATGCCCGCCTCGAAATCTATGCCGATAACGGCTCGGCGCCCTGGGACTTGATCTCCACCCTGACCATCCCCGCCGCATCCGCTTACAGCGTCATCGGCTCACCCGAACCTTTCATCGCAGGCGGCAAATCCTACGTCACGCTTGTCGTCAAGAAGAATACCAACTACGCCCCCGCTGAAGTGTGGGTCTGGGGCATCGCCAGCGGCGCGGAGCGCTTTGCCCTGCGCTGTGACGATGGGCAGGGTGAACTCATTCGCACCGACCCAGAGACTTACATCGGCGCGAACCAGGTTTTTGTGTACTACAACACCATCGGCAGGGAGCAACGTTTCGGACTTTTTCGCTGCAATACGGGGTTGGCGCCCTAAGCGTGTATCAAATCAACGAAGCCGAGTCTTGACGCCCGGCGCGCCTGGTAGTATAGTTGTGCCCATTATGAAGAAAGCACTGGCCTGCGCCAATTCTTTGAGCACTTCTACTACCCGGGAGCCCCTCCTGGGCGTTGGCGCGCCGGGCTAGTGCGAAGCCCGAACGAAGGCCATTTTTCCAACGCCCCAGCTACGGGGCGTTTTTTGTTGTATGCGCCAGGCGCGCTGGCAAGGCAGGCTGGCGGAGAGGAGTTATGTGCATGTCATCCAAGAAGAACCACAACCCGGGCATCCTGGGCCGTTACCGCGCTTTGCTGGATATCCCGGCGCACACCGCCGAGGTCAGCCTGCTGGAGGGGGATACGCCGTTGATTCCGCTGCCGCGCCTGGCGGAGGAGCTGGGCGGGGGCTTCGAGCTGTACGCCAAGTTCGAAGGGCTGAACCCGACGGGCTCGTTCAAGGACCGCGGCATGACGGTGGCGATCAGCGAGGCGCTGGGGCGCGGGGCCGGGGCGGTGATCTGCGCTTCGACCGGCAACACGGCCGCCTCGGCGGCGGCTTACGCCGCCCGGGCCGGGCTGCGCTGCTTTGTGTTGATCCCGCAGGGCAAGGTGGCGGCGGGAAAGCTGGCCGGGGCGGCGGCCTATGGGGCGCAGGTGATCCAGGTGCAGGGCTCTTTCGACGATGCCCTGGCCCTGGTGGTGGCGATCACGGAGCGCTACCCGGTGGCGCTGGTTAACTCGCTGAACCCGTATCGCCTGGAGGGGCAGAAGACCGGGGCGTTCGAGATTTGCGAGGCGTTGGGCAGCGCCCCCGAGCTGTTGTGCCTGCCGGTGGGCAACGCCGGCAACATCACGGCCTACTGGATGGGCTTCCAGCAGTATCACCGGCTGCATGCCAGCGGGCTGCCGCGCATCCTGGGGGTGCAGGCCAGCGGGGCGGCGCCGCTGGTGCTGGGGCACCCGGTGGAGAAACCCGAGACAGTGGCGACTGCTATCCGCATCGGTAAGCCGGCGCGCGGCGAACAGGCCGTGCATGCCGCCGAGGAATCCGGCGGGGAGATCATCGCCGTGGAGGACAGCCAAATCCTGGCGATGCAGCGCCGCCTGGCGAGCGAGGGCGTGTGGGTGGAGCCGGCTTCCGCTGCCGGGCTGGCGGGTTTTGCCTGCCAGGTGCGCGCTGGAGCGCTGCAGCCGCGCGGCTTGCGCGTGGCGGCGGTGTGCACCGGGCACGGGTTGAAGGACCCGGAGATTATCACACGTTCGATGCCCAGCCCGCAGGCGCTGCCAGCGAAGTTGGAAGCTTTGGAAGCTGTTTTGGTTGAAAATTTAAGGAGTTGAGTTCATGAACCAGGCTGTTATCCCCCCTGAACCCTTGCTGGTGATGAAATTCGGCGGCACCTCGGTCGGGACGCCGGAGGCCATGCACCAGGTGGTCGAGATCGTCCGGCAGAGCCGCAGCAACTGGCCGAGCCTGGTGGTGATCACGTCTGCCCTGGCGACGGTGACCAACCTGCTGCTGGAAGGCGCGGCGCTGGCGGAGCACGGCGATGCGCAAACTTATGTGCAGCACGCCGCCCGGCTGCGCCAGCTTCATTTTTCGATGGCTGAAGCGCTGGTGAGCGAGCCGGCCGAGCGCGAGGGCGTCGAGCAGCGCATCGAGGCCTTGATCGGCGAGTTTTCGGCGCGCTGCCAGGCGATCCACGTGCTGGGCGAAGCGACGCGGCGCGCCCTGGACGCGGTGGCGGCGCTGGGCGAGCGCATGAGCGTGCAACTGCTGGCGGCGGCGCTGGAGAGCGGAGGCATCCCGGCGCAGGCGGTGGAAGCCACGCAGTTGATCGAAACGGACGATCATTTTCAAAATGCCCACCCCGATTTCGCTGCCACTACGGACAAGACCCGGCAGGTGCTCGGGCCGCTCCTGGGGCAGGGGCGCGTGGCGGTAGTTACCGGGTTCATTTCTGCTACTCCTGAAGGCGTGACGACCACGCTGGGGCGCGGCGGCAGCGATTACACCGCCGGCATCCTGGGGGCGGTGCTCCCGGCGCAGGATGTGTGGATCTGGACGGACGTGGACGGGGTGATGAGCGCCGACCCGCGCCTGGCTCCCGACGCCCGCACGATCCCGGAGATCACCTATCGTGAGATCGCCGAGCTGGCATATTACGGCGCCAAGGTGCTGCACCCCAAGACGATCCGCCCGCTGGTGGATGCGGGCATCGGGCTGCGCATTTGCAATACGTTCAACCCGGGGCATCCGGGCACGCGCCTGGTGCCCGATTCGCCGGCGAAGAATGGGCGCAAGCCGGACGGCAGTGCGGTGGTCAAAGCGGTGACCACCATCCGCAGGCAGCGGCTGGTGACGGTGGAAGGCCGCGGCATGCTGGGCGTGCCCGGTGTGGCGGCGCGCACCTTCGCCGCGGTGGCCTCCACGGGCACCAGCGTGCCTCTGATCACCCAGGCCTCTTCCGAGCAGTCGATCTGCTTCGCCGCGCCTTTCGAGACGGTCGATCAAATCGTGACCGCCCTGGAAAAGGTGTTCGCCGCCGAGATCGCCAGGCAGGATATCGACCGCATCTGGGCAACGGAGGAGGTCTCGATCATCACGGCGGTGGGGGCGGGCATGATCCACACCCCGGGGGTGGCGGGCCGGGTGTTCAGCGCCCTGGGGGCCGAAAACGTCAACGTGATCGCCATCGCCCAGGGGTCTTCCGAAGTGTCGATCAGCCTGGTGGTGGATGCCGGTGCAACCGACGTGGCGGTGAAAGCCGTACACGCCCTGATCTTATCCGAATGAGGGACTGCTACGATGAGAAATTATGGAAAAACGACCTTATATGAATATTTAGGCGACAAGGTTGTCTATCGCAACCTGGAGCCCTGGGATGCGGAACTGCCCGGCCTGCGCCAGTTAGCGACGGCGCTGGGGCTGCCGCAGGGAGTGATCCCGCGCAAGAACGAGAACGACTACGCCCGCCTGATGGTGAAATTACTGGAAGCGGCGCAGGCGCGGCGCACGGGGGCAGCCCTGCGCCAGCTGGTTTATGTTGGCGATACGCGCCTGCTGGATGGCACAGCCTTCGACAACCTGTGCCAGGCCAGCCGCTGGCCTGGGCTGGCTTTCATCGCCGCCGAGAACGGCGACCCGCTGAAGATCGAAATCGAGCTGCACGCCCAGGGCGGGCAGGTCTTCCTGGCTAACCGCTGGGCGGCGCTGGAAGAATTCGCCGGGTACGTGGGCGATCATGGCCTGCCCGTGGACGAGAGCACGGTAGTGATCGTGGACATCGATAAGACCGCCCTGGGCGGTCGCGGGCGCAACGGGCATGTGATCGACCGGGCGCGCTTGCAAGCCGTGCAGGACACTGTGGCGGCCTTGCTGGGCCCGGCCTTCGAGCCGGAGGCCTTCCGCAGCGCCTACGACAGGCTCAACCGGGCTGAGTTCCATCCCTTCACGACCGATAACCAGGACTACCTGGCGTATATTTGCCTGATCCTGGGCAGCGGATTGTATGAGCTGGAGGATTTGCTGAAGGCCATCCGGACAGAAACGATGAAATCTTTCCACGATTTCATCGCAGAAGTAGAGCGCCAGCGAGCGGCGCTGCCCGCGCAACTGGCCGAGATCCACGCCGATATTTTCGCTCACGTGCAGGCTGGCGACCCGACCCCGTTCAAGGCCTTCCGGCGCGGCGAATACCTGCGCACGATTGGCTGCTTCGGCCAGTTGGAAGATAGCGCGCCTGTGCAGCGGCTCCTGGATGAGGAAATCTTGATCACACAGGAGGTGCGCCAGGCGGTCTTGGCCTGGCGAGAAGCGGGGGCGTTGTTGTTCGGCCTGTCGGACAAGCCCGACGAAGCCGCCACGCCCACGCCTGAGCTGGCGGCCCAGGGCTACCAGCCCATCCACCGCGCCGAGACACACGCCCTGGGAGCTGGCTGAGGGCGCAAAACCATCTAAAAACTTCAAGCTGCCGCTTGCGCTTCTGGAGAATTTCACTTATCATTAGTTCAGTCAATCAGACAGAGTGGTTCAGCGCACTTGGAGGGTCAGATGTTATTCGACAAGGTCACGTTTATTGGCATCGATCCTACCGCGGGAGAGCGCCCCTTCGTCTACGCGGCTTTGGATGATGATTTGAAGTTGCTGGCCCTGGGCCAGGGCAGCATGGACGAAGTGCTGGCTTTCGCCGCCGGGCAGCAGCACGCCCTGGCGGCGGTGTGCGCGCCGCGGCAGCCCAACCTGGGTTTGATGGCGCGCGGCGAGGTGCGCCAGAGCCTGGCAACGCCGCCCAACCCGGGGCGCTGGGAGAACTTCCGCATGGCGGACTACCTGCTGCGTTTGCACAATATCAGTATCCCGCAGACGCCCGGCAGCGAAGAGGCCTGCCCGAACTGGATGCGCAATGGCTTCACGCTGTTCCGGCGGCTGGAGGCCTTGAGCTACCAGGCGTATCCGGACTCGCAAGCCGCCTGCCAGAGCCTGGAGGTCTACCCGTACGCCTGCTATGCTGTGCTGCTGGGCGGGCTGCCATTCCCCAAACACTCCCTGGAGGGGCGTTTGCAGCGCCAACTGGCGCTGTACGAGCAGGGCGTGAACGTGCCCGACCCGATGCGCTTTTTCGAAGAGATCACCCGCCACCGCCTACTGAAAGGCATCCTGCCCCTGGACGAGCTGTACTCGCCGGGCGAGTTGGACGCCCTGGTGGCAGCTTACACGGCCTGGAAGGCAGCTACCAAGCCCGACCAGGTGCTGTTGTTAGGGGATTCCCGGGAAGGCCAGCTGGTATTACCGGCGGCAGAGTTGAAGCCGCGTTATTGATGTGAAGAGGTAACTCGAAGCATGCAAGCGGACAACGAGCAGACTCTATTGCAGGAAGCGATTGCACTGGTGAAGGCGGGCGATCGCAAGGGGGGGCGGCAGCGCCTGTCGGCGCTGCTCAAGCGCCAGCCGGAGAACGTGACTGCCTGGTTGTGGATGGCTGGGGCGGTGGATGAGGATGCGCAGCGCCGTTTTTGCCTGGAGCGCGTCTTGCAGTTGGACCCCGGCAACCAGGTGGCGCGGCGCGGGTTAGAAAGCCTGCAGCCCAGGCCTCCGGCAGAAGTCGCGGCGGCGCCGCAACCGGCGCAGGCCGCCCAGGCGGCAATTCCACACAGCGCAGCGCCGGAGACGCCTGCTCAACCAGCGGCGCAGCCTGAAGCAGATATTGCGCCTGCCAGAGACCGGCAGGTATGGCTGAACCCCAAGAACACCCAGGACCGGGTGGTGGCCCTGGAAAGCGGCGTGCTGTACGTCGCCAACCCGTCCGAGCCGGTGTTGGCGCGCGCCCGCACGGCTTTCGACCAGGACCTGCCCCTGGCGGCCCTGGTGACGCCGCGGCTGGCGATCCCACTGGAACAGGTCAGGCGCGCCAGCGCCGACCGGCATGGCAAAAGCATCAGCATCCGCTACAATGAGAACGAACGGCTGCGGTTGGAACTGCTGATCTTCGATGAGGCTGGCCAGCGGGATGACTTCCTCAAGGCGCTGCACGAGCGGCTAGCGCCGGGGTTCGCCTTGCGGCAGGAGCAGTTCAACCCGCTGCAGGCTGCCATCCTGCCGGGAATTTTGCTGGCGGCGGTGGCGCTGCTCACATACCTGTTCTACATGGCGGCCCTGGAAAGTCAGGCCGGGGTAGAAGCGGTGATCCGGGGGCGGTATGCTTTCATGAAGCAGTTGGCGGCCTGGGCGATCGAACTGTTGGGCCCCACCGGCATCGTGATCGTGGGCGGCCTGCTGGGATTGGCGCTGGCGGCCTGGCTGCTGCGGCGCGTGGCCAATCCGCCCTTGATGGCGACGCTGGCGCCGGCAGCAGGAGGAAAAGCTGCTCCCGGACGCGCTGAGCGCCCGGCGCAGGCCTCGCCGCCTGCGGCTCCCCTGGCCGTAGACGCCCCTTCGCCGGACAGGCAAGAGGCGGCATCTCCCGGGGAAGGCGAAACGCTGGCTGCACCTGACCAGCCGGCCCCAGCCAGGAAAGATGCAAGCACAGCCTCACAGCGCAGCAAGCGGCGACTGACCAACCTGATCATCTGGCTGGCGGTGTTTACGGTGGTGTGCATGGTTTCGGCGGTGATGCTTTCGGTATATTTCAAAGGCCAGGGCATCGGTTACCCGGGCCTGATCGAAGGGGGCATGGTGTTGGATCTGCGCAACCAGGGCTTGCAGACGGTGTCTTTTAAGGGGCTGCCTACCGAAAACCTGGTGCTGGTGGACCTTTCGGATAACCACCTGACCAGTTTGCCCTCTGATCTCTCGGCCCTGGCGGGGATCGAGATGCTCTACATCAAGAACAGCGGCCTGCAAAGCTTGCCGCCGGCGATCGGGCAGCTCAAGAACCTGCGCATCCTGATCCTGTCCGGCAATCAATTGACCACACTGCCGCCCGAGATCGGCGAGCTGACTTTGCTGAAAAACTTGGACTTGCAGCACAACCGGCTGCAAAGCCTGCCGCCTGAAATTGGACGGCTGAAAAGCCTGAAGAAATTGAACGTGCAGTTCAACCCGATCCAGATCTTTCCGAGCGAACTGAGCTCGATCCCCAACCTGGAGATACTGCGCTCTTATGCGCCTTGATGCTCCGGTGGTAACCTTCGCGAGAAAGTGAGGAACGCAGATGCCGCCTCGCCATCCTGTCAAGCTGATCGTCAACCCAAACGCAGACCTGGGCCGGGCCTGGCATGCTGCCGCTGATTTGCGCCCCATCGTGGAGGAGTTCGGCGGGGCGGACTGGGCGGGCACGGTTTACCCAACCCACGCCGTCGAGCTGGCGCGCCAGGCGGCGGAAGAGGGCTACGAACTGGTGATCGCGGCGGGCGGCGACGGCACAGCGCACGAAGTGGTCAACGGCTTGATGCAGGTGCCCAAGGAGCGCCGGCCGCGCCTGGGCGTGGTGCCGATCGGCTCGGGCAACGATTTTTCGCACGCGGTCGGCATGGACCCGCGCCCGCCGTACGCCCTGCGCCAGATTTTCACCGGCAAACCCAGGAGCATCGACATCGGCTTGCTGAAAGACGATCACAACCGCCAGGAATACTGGGTCAACGCCGTGGGGATCGGCTTTGACACCACGGTAACGATCCGCTCGCGGCGCATCACGCTGCTGCGCGGCTTCCTGATCTACCTGGTGGCGGTGGTGCAGACGATCCTGTTCAACCACGACGCGCCGCTTATGCAGGTGAACACCGACCTGGAGAGCTGGGAGCAAAACATGATCATGCTGGTGCTGTGCAACGGCCCGCGCGAAGGCGGCGGCTTCCACATCCAGCCTGAAGCGCGGCCCGACGATGGCATCTTTCATTACGCCGGCGTGGAGAAGGTTTCACGCCCGATGATGTTCCGCCTGCTGCCCGAGGTGATGAATGGCACGCACGCCCGTTTCAAGCAGGTGCGCATGGGACAGTTCCACCGCCTGGACCTCAAGGCCGACCGCCCGCTGTACGTGCACACGGACGGCGAAATCCTGGCCGGTTTTGGCATGGACCTGCGCAGCCTTTCGGTGGAAATCCTGCCGGGCGAAATCGAAATGGTTGGGTGAGGGCGGCAGGCGCGCCGCGGGATGCTTGAGATATGCCTGACCTGATCCACAGCCTGCAAGGCCGCGACCTGGGGCACCTGCGCATCATTGCCGAGTTATGGGGGCTGGAGCTGGATGCGCCGGATGCGCGCGTGGCCCTGGAGCGCCTGCTGCCGCGCCTGCTCGACCGGGAACTGCTGGGCGAAGTGATCGGGGCGCTGCCCGAGATGGCCCGGGCGGCGCTGCTGGACCTCTTGCAGCACGACGGGCGCTTGTCCTGGTCGAGCTTCACGCGCCGCTACGGCCTGCTGCGCGAGGTTGGCCCGGCCCGCCGCGACCGGGAGCGCCCTTACCTGAGTGCCAGCGCCTCGGCCGCCGAGGCGCTGTGGTACCGCGGCCTGATCGGGCGGGCGTTTTTCGACGCCCCAGACGGGCCCGAGGAGTTTGCCTTCGTACCCGATGACCTGGCGGAGGTGTTGCCGCCGGTGGAGCCGCCCGAGCGCCAGCCTCTGGGCCGGCCGGCTTCGCCCCTGGAGCGGGCTTTCGTGCTGCCAGCCAGCGACCGGATTTTAGACGATGCCACGACTTTGCTGGCGGGCCTGCGCCTGGGCCTGCCAGGCGCAGAGATCGCCTCCAGTATGACCTGCGGCCTGGGAACGCCCTTCCCACTGAATGTGCCCCAGTTGCACGCTCTGCTGGGGGCGGCTGGCTTGCTGGACGCCAGCGGTTTCCCCGCGCCCGAGCCGGTGCGGGCCTTTCTAGAGGCCAGCCGCGCCGATGCGCTTTCACTGCTGGGGCGCGCCTGGCTGCGCAGCCCGTCCTTCGACGAGCTGCGCCTGCTGCCGGGGATCATCACCGAGGGCGAGTGGCAGGATGATCCGCTGCGCGCCCGCCAGGCGGTTTTGGATTTCCTGTCCACCGTGCCGGGCAGCCAGGCGGTCAGCGGCAGCCGCCAGGAGCGCAGCTTCTGGAGCCTGCCGGCCTTTGTTGCTGCGGTGCGCCAGGTTTACCCGGACTTCCAGCGCCCGGCTGGCGATTACGATTCGTGGTACATCCGCGACGCCGAAAGCGGGGACTCGCTGCGCGGCTTCGAGCACTGGGAAGCAGTGGACGGCGCCCTGGTGCGTTTTATGATCGCCGGGCCGTTGCACTGGCTGGGCGTCCTGGACCTGGCGGCGCCGGCCGAAAGCGAAGCGCAGACCCTGGTTACAGCTTTCCAATTCTCGGCCTGGTCGCACGATTTGCTGGACCAGTTGGCTCCGGCAGGCCTGCCGGCTGAGGAGAACTTGCTGGCAGTGACCTCGGATGGGCGCCTCAAAGCACCGTCCGGAGTGCCGCGCTCGGCCCGCTACCAGGCGGCGCGTTTCAGTGCCTGGGAAGGCTATCGGGACGGCATCCACCATTACCGCCTGACGCCAGGCTCCCTGGAGCGCGCTCGCCAGCAGGGACTGCGCGTCGAGCATTTGCTGCTCTTACTGCGCCGCCACGCCCGCGCCGTGCCGCCCAGCCTGGCGCAGGCTTTGCAGCGCTGGGAGGCGAACGGCAGCGAAGCGCGCCTGGAAGACCTGGTGGTGCTGCGGGTGAAGGACCCGGCGCTGCTGCAGACTCTGCGCAGTTCGCGGGCGGCGCGCTTCTTCGGCGACCCGCTGGGCCCAACGGCGATCATCGTCAGGGCGGGGGCGCGTGAGAAAGTGCTGGCGCTCCTGGCCGAGATGGGCTATCTGGGGGAAGTGGTCATAGGCTAGCACTCTTGCGAGTCCATTTTTACCTGTCATTTTATGCGATTCGCATGACTTTCGTCACATTCGCGCCGTGCCTAGCTCTGCTCGGCCAGCATTTCCTGCAGCAGTTGGGCAGCATGGTACACCACGAGCGGGCAGCGGGCGGTGAACAGATCTTGCTGGCGGGCCTGCTGCAAGCCTTGCGGGTCGCCGATATCTACGCCCAGCAGCTCGCGGCACAGGATCGAGCCCTGGCGCTGGTGGAATCGGCAGGCAAACTCAACGGTGGCCTGGTAGGCGCGCTCTTTGGCGTCTTTGTCGGTTGGCAGGGTGTTGCCGTATTTCAGGCCGAGCGCCATGAAAGCGCCCGTCACCGCGCCGCAGGTTTCGCCCATGCGGCCCATGCCACCACCGAAGGGCGCGGCCAGGCGGTAGGCCAGCTCAACCGGCAGGCCGAAGTCGTCAGCCGCGCTGGATAAGACCGCCTGGGCGCAGTTATAGCCTTGCGAGAATTGCTCTTTGGCGAAGTCGGCTTTCGAGTGTTGCATGGCTGTGCCTATGCCTGCGTTTCGGGTTCTTCTTTGCCAGGCTCACCCCAATACATCCAGGGGGCGAAGCCGAAGGGGAAATGCCCGCGGAAATGACCGGGACCGCCACGCCAGGGGCGACCTTTGGCTTCCATCCAGTGACCGATCCAGCCCCGGATTTTTTCTTTGTCGCCCTTGATCTCGATGCGAAAACCATCGTCGGTTTCGATCACGCGCAATTCAGAAATTACGTTTTCCATTGTGTTTACCTCCATGTAAACCTATCGTTCTGGTGCCGAGATTTTTCGATGCCTCGGTTTGTGACCAGTTTCAGAAACTCTTTACAACCACTGGCGTACCTGTCGCTTGTACGCCAACCAGTCCGGGCCAAACTGCTCTTCCAGCATGCGCTCCTCAGCCTGAATGAACATCACCTGCATCAAACCTGCAAAGATGGGGAGGATGACCCAGGGCGACAGCGACCCCAACAGGATCACCACGCCGGCCAGGATCAGGACGAAGCCCAGATACATCGGGTTGCGGCTGAGGCGGTAGACGCCATCCGTGAGCAAAGTGGTGGACTCCTGGAAGGGTTTGACGGTGGTGCCGGCTTTCTGGAAGGCGTTGTCCGCCACGAAATTCAGGGCGAGCCCGAAAGCCAGCGGGAGCAGGCCGAACAGATTCCAGGGTGTGGGGATGAGCCGGCCCAGCGGGATGGCAAAGTTCAGCAGCAGGATGGCAATAACGGCGATCAGCAAAAAGGTGGGGGGTAAGATTGGTCGTGCTTTCATGCTTCAATTCTCGTGTCTACGACCCCGGTTATTCAGCGTCTGCCTTCTCAGGATCGTCTTGGGAAACTTTCCCGTACAGGTCGGTGTACATGCGCTCGTAGAAATCTAAAGTACCGCGCATGTGTTTGAGCATCTTTTTGTGCCGCTTTTGGACCCGGCGCGGTGATCGGGCGTAACGTCTCTGGCCAGCCAGGCAGTGGGAAAAATCTTCCCGGGCCTGCCCGTTGATCGTATAGTGGAACCCATCCTGGTCTTTCCAGGAGCGGTATTCGAACAGAACTTTTTCTGTCATGTTTTACTCCTCTTCGGATGAAATTTCTCCTAGCAAACTGCGTAGGATGTTGAGTGTCTCTTCCAGCTTGGGGCGCATGATTTCTTTCAGCCGATCCAGCTCTTGCCGCCCCTGAGGGGTCAGGCGGTAAATGCGGCGGGTGCGCTTGTCGGCGTCTTCCCATTCGCCTTCGACCAGGCCGCCTTCTTCCATCAGGCTGAGCAGCGGGTAGATAGCGCCCGGGTTGGAGCCCCAGCGCCCCTGTGTGCGCTGCTCGATTTCGTGCATAATGTCGTTGCCGTAGCGTGGCTTTTCGGACAGCAGGTGCATCACCAGCAGAGGCAGCAGGCCGCTGCCCTTGCTCATCAGGTCGGCGATGAATGGGTTGAACAGCCCGGGAGGCCCCCATCCGCCGGAAGCCCAGGGCTTGAAGCGCCGCCCGCTGAACAACCAGTGTTTCTCGGGTAGGGTGCCGAAAAAGCTGGCGAAGTGCCGCCGCCAGGCGCGTGTGGGTTCGTAATCCTTGTCCTGTTTTTCGTCGGTCGCCTGAGTTTCGGTTTCTTCCCAGTCTTTCCAGAAATGCCGCCGGTGCCTGCTATGTCTCATGTTTTCTCCTGTTCAAGCCGATAATATTGAATTCAATATAGTTAGGCTGAATAATATCATATTCGATGATGCCTGTCAAGGCCTGGACTTGCTTTGGGTGGCGTTATGTTATACAATACGTTGCGGTTGTAGTGGAGTATTATGTCTCTGGAAATGAAACCTGAGCAATTAACTTTGAAGCTTCCTGAATTCGATGCCCTTTCGCCACAGGCAAAGAGCAGCTTATTCCAGGGAGAGTCTAACAAGCTAGAAGCGGAGGACCGGCCATTTCACGATTGGTATCGTTTTGTGCTTTCTTTTCCTCCACATTTAGTCAGGCATTACATCAAGGAATTCGGATGTAATGAGCAGCAGATTGTGCTCGATCCATTTTGCGGCACAGGAACTACGCTGGTCGAGGCTAAACGGTTGGGTTTGCAGGCGATTGGGATCGAAGCACACCCGTTCACTCATTTTGCCAGCTCCGTCAAGCTGGATTGGGAGATTGACCCAGAAGCGTTGTTGAGCACTGCCCATCAGATCGCCCAATCCGTTGCCGCTCAATTGCGCTCTGAAGGGATCGAGGATACGATGGTACTCGATCGCCTCCCCGATCTTGAACTGAGAGAGCTGCCCACCGATACAGACAAGCTGCTGTTACGCGGGTCGATCAGCGCCCTTCCACTACATAAAACACTGGTCTTGTTGGATGAGTTGAAACGATATCAAGGACAAGGAAACCGGCATTTGCAGCTAGCCCTGGCAAACGCGCTGATCATGCACATCAGTAATCTGCGTTTTGGGCCGGAGGTGGGCGTTGGGAAGAAGAAGGCTGACGCGCCTGTGCTTTCGGCCTGGTTGGGCGAAGTCCGCAAGATGGCGAAAGATCTGTCTTCTGTGGCAGGAATAGAATTTCCTCAAGCGCATGTTTACCGGGCAGATGCACGTGAGATCAATAAAGTTGTGCCGGCGAAGACAGTCGATGTGGTCATCACTTCTCCTCCTTACCCAAATGAAAAGGATTACACCAGGACCACCCGGCTAGAGTCGGTTTTATTGGGTTTTGTTTCTACCAAGGCCGAACTACGTGAGCTAAAACAGAAGATGGTACGTTCGAATACTCGCGGAGTTTATAAAGTCGATGACGATGATCAATGGGTGACCGACCATGCGGAAATCCAGCGCATTGCCGAGCAGATCGAGAAGCGTCGCATCGAGCTGGGCAAGGATTCTGGCTTCGAAAAGCTTTATGGCAGGGTGACGCGTTTGTATTTCGGCGGCATGGCCCGCCACCTGGCAGATTTGCGTCAGGTGCTGCGCCCAGGCGCTCATCTGGCGTATGTGGTTGGCGACCAGGCATCTTATCTCAGGGTAATGATCCGGACTGGGAAACTATTAGCCGACATCGCAACGAGTTTGGGCTATAAATTAGAGCGAATTGATTTGTTTCGCACTCGATTTTCTACCGCCACTCGCGAGCAGTTGCGCGAGGAAGTTGTCATTTTGCGCTGGCTTTCCTAGGAGAAACTATGGCGATCAGGCAGAATCGTTACACGCAGTTGATCGAAAAGATATTCCTCACACACTATCGTCTGGTTTCGCCTGATGAGCTTACCTACCAGGAATTAGAAAGTTATCGCAAACGTTCTGCTGAATAAGATCGGAGACGATCGATATGACTACGCAAACACCCACAATCAAGAAAATCGCCATCACCACCGGCGGAGGTGATGCGCCTGGCTTGAATGCGGTGATCCGCTCGGCGGTGCTGGCGGCCCTGAACCGCGGCTGGGAAATCTACGGCATTCGAGAGGGCTATAATGGCCTGCTGATGCCTGAACAATACCTGGAGGGCGGGTTGATGCGCCTGACGCGCGAGCGTGTGCGTGGTATCACGCACCTGGGCGGCACCATCCTGGGCACAACCAACCGCGGCAACCCGTTGAAGTATCCGGTGCGCGGCCTGGATGGGACGGTCGAGGAGATCGATCGCTCAGATGAACTGATCCGCGCTTTTCAAATGCATGGCCTGGATGCGCTGATCTCGATCGGCGGGGATGGCTCGATGGCGATCGCCCATGCCCTGGCGCAAAAGGGGCTGTGGGTGGTGGGTGTGCCCAAGACTATCGACAATGATCTGGATGGCACGGTGATCACGTTCGGTTTCGACACAGCGGTCTCGTTCTCCACTGAGTGCCTGGACCGCCTGCACACCACGGCGGCCTCGCACCGGCGGGTGATCGTGGTGGAGGTGATGGGACGCTACGCCGGCTGGATCGCCCTGGAAAGCGGCATTTCCGGTTCGGCGGACGCTATCCTGATCCCGGAGATTCCCTATGACCTGAACAAAGTGGCCGAGAAGGTCCTCGTGCGTGAGCAGCAAGGCAGCGCTTTTTCGATCGTAGTGGTGGCCGAAGGGGCCAAGCCGCTGGGTGGGGAAATTTCGGTGGTGAGCCGGGAGGTGGGGCGCGCTGAACGGTTAGGAGGCGTGGGCGAGAAAGTGGCGGCGGCGCTTCAAGAGCTGACCGGCAAAGAGACGCGCTTGGTGGTTCTGGGGCACCTGCTGCGCGGCGGCACGCCGACTTCGTTCGACCGGCTGATCGCCCAGCGCTTTGGGGCGGCGGCGGTGCGCGCCCTGGCGGAGAACCAGCGCGGCGTAATGGTGGCGCTCGACCCGCCCACGGTGCGCTACGTGCCGCTGGGGGAGGCCACCCGCCGCATGAAGACCGTGCCATTGGACAGCGACGTACTCCTGACCGCCCGCGACCTGGGCACTTGCCTGGGTGATTGACTCGAGGGTTTTACCGGCGCCGGCTTCATCTGTTCTGGATGCCCCGATTCCAAGAACCAATTTCGATGATATTCCCTTCTGGATCAGAAATCATCGAAGAGTACATCCCCCAGGGCTCATTCCGAGGGGCGTAAATCGGTTGAGCGCCGGCGTTGACGACTTTCTCGAATTCCCGGTCTACATCTGCCGAGGTGGGCAGGTCGATCGCCAGTTCGAAGGTCCCATTCAAGCCGCTGGGGTAGGTTGGCGTTTGGCCTAAGAGACCTGGCAACTGGGCGCGTTCGTACATGGCAAACCGGATGCCTTCATGCTGGAATTCGGCATAGGGGCCTTTCTCGTCCCAGTCGATCTCAAAGCCAAGCACATCCCGGTAGAATGTGACCATCTGATGAATGTCTTTCACGAAGATTCCGATCATATCAAGCCGAGTACTCATTTTGCATGTTCTCCTTTGCCAGAATCGTATTGACAAATTCAGGTGCTGTATGCTGGGCCAAGATATGCAATGGTTTCGGTTTTCATAATTGCTCCAACTCCGTTTCCACCAATGCCTCCAGGCCCAGCGCTTTGCCCTCCGCCAGCGCCATTTCCAACTCCGCCTCCGGCATAGCCTGTCGCAACAGCGACAGGCCTTCACTGGTAATTTCGCGCCAATCCTGGTACCAGCCGGGGTGCTCGATCAGCACGCCATACAGGCGCGCCGGGCGGATACGTTCACCCTGATGCGCGTAGATGTGCGCCAGTGCAGCCAGATTCTCCAACATCATGCGCAGCACGCCAACCGTGCTAGAAGCTTGCAAAGCCGGGCGCAGATATTCGAGAGCCCGATGATACTGCTCCATTTGTAAGTAACTGATTCCTAAATCGCTCAGGGCAAAACACATACTCTCTCGGTCGCCAATTTCGCGCTCAATGCGCAGGGCTTCTTCAAGGAGTGGGATTGCTTGTTGGTATTCTCCGTCCGCCATATGAATTGTGCCGATATTCTCCAGGCAGTTCGCTACCCCCCAGCGATCATTGATCTGGCGAAAAGCTTCCAACCCATCTTCAAGATAGGGCAGCGCCTCCGGATGATGGCCAGTTACGCACAAATGAATGCCGATATTCATCAGGCAGGTAGCCACTCCTGTGCGATAATCTGCCCGCTGAAAGGCTTCCAAGGCCTGTTCCAGCAAGTGCATACTGCTGGCCTCATCCTCCGGATACTCGGCCATGCGCATCAGCGCGGCAGCCAAATCTTTCTGCGAACCCGAACGCCGCGCCGCATCCAGGCACTCTTCAGCCTGTCGCCTGGACTTCTCCTTCTCGCCGATCGATTGGTTGATAAACGATAAATGACGCAGCGCATAAGTCAGTGTGGGCCAGTCATCTTGCGAGCGCGCCAGTTCGGCGCTTTGCTCTAATAGTGGGCGCGCCTGTTCGAAATCGCCCATTCGAGAATGCGCCATTCCGGCGCGGCTCATTAAAAGCGCCTGCTGTGCATCGTTCTCGCCTGTGAGTGCCAAAGCGCGCTGAAAAGCCTGCAACGCATCCGTAAAAGCTCCCACCGCCAGCGCCGCCTCACCGGCACGTTTTAGCCAGGCGATAGCTTTCTGGCTCTCGCGTCCCAACTCGTAATGCCCGGCGATCAGCGCGGCGTATTCATCCAGGCGCTCGCTGCAATTAGCCTCCAGCCACTCCGCTGCCCGGCGGTGATAAAGGCGGCGTAGTTTGAGCAGCACCGTTTCGTAGGTCACATCGTGCAGGATGGCATGTTTGAATAGATATTCATGCGCCCCGCTGAACGCCGAGAGCGGCTGCTGGAAAACAAGTTGGCGCTGGCCCAGTTGCTCGATGGTTGCATCCAGACTGGCCCGGTCTTGGGTGGTGGGTAGGCAGAGGCCATCTGTCCCTACGGGTTCATCGGCCAGCGCTTGCAACAATGTATCCCAGAAATGACGCCCGATTACAGAGGCGCGTTGCAAAACCTGCCGTTCGCTTTCAGGAAGGGCATCCAGGCGCGCTTGCAGCACCCCCACCAGGGTGGTGGGCACGCGCAACTGCTCTAATCGCTCCATTTCTATTCGCCAACCTGATGCATCCTGCACGATCGCTCCATCGCCAATGAGCATCATCACCAATTCTTCCACATAGAACGGATTACCCTCCGCCCGCTCGATGATCAAGCTGCGCAGTGTTTGCGGAGGGTCAATCAGGCGCTGGAATATCGCATCCACCAGCTCTCGGCTTTGCTCTTCTGAAAGCGGCGCCAAATCCAGTCGAGCGAAACCCGCTTGCCTGCCCCAGTTAGGCCGACGTTCGCTGAAGCGCCCGCGCGCCAGCCCGATCACCAACAGGCGCTCATCATCCAACTCGCCCACCAAATTCTCGAAGAAATCCAACGTGGGGTCATCCGCCCAATGCAGGTCTTCCAAAAATATCAGCAGGGGCGGGTGGTTACCCGTCTTTGCTGCCTGGCTGCGTATCCAT
Organism: Chloroflexota bacterium; assembly: GCA_040752025.1. Classification (GTDB taxonomy): domain Bacteria; phylum Chloroflexota; class Anaerolineae; order Anaerolineales; family UBA4823; genus JBFMFR01. Next base: position 22,205 of record JBFMFR010000018.1, read on the forward strand.
GCTCCAAGGTCTGCCATAGCCAGCGGCGCCAGGTTCCCGCTGCCCGCCATGCCCAGCACTGCCGGGGTATCTGCGAAGCCGAAACCTAGCACATGACCCAGCAAGTGCACACGTTCCAGCGGCAAACAGTTGCCAAGCCCGATCTCAAATTTGCGCCGTACCTCTGCGGCGCTATCGCTCTCCATGATTTTGAAGTGTTCTTGCAGCATAGCGCGCAGCACGCCGTACGGGCTGTGCTGGTTCATGGCGATAGCCCGGCCACGTAGGATTTCCACCGTTTGCGGCTGCGCCTCCAGCCAATTCTCATATTCGAAGAGCAGGCGGCTCTTGCCTACCCCAGCCTCGCCGTAGATCGTAATGAAGCGCACTGCACCAGATCCTGAGGGGTTTTGGTGCACAGTGGGATCTAACAGAGGCACACACTGTCCCTGCAAAAACGCCAGTTCCTGCTGGCGCCCGACCAAAGGAGTCTCCACCCCCTCAACGCCGCGCTCGCTGCCATGGAAAGTGCGCGGCCGGGCGCGCAATACAGTGAATACCGTTACCGGCTCTGACTTGCCCTTCACGCTCAACGGCGGCTGCAGTTGGACATCGAAGCGCCCACGCAGGTGCTGGTAGGTCTGGCGTGAGATCAAAATCCCTCCTATGGGAGCGTTCTGCTCTAGGCGGGCGGCCAGGTTGATGGCATCGCCCATGGCGGTATATTCCACACGCAAATCCGAACCCACTTCGCCCACCACCACCAGGCCGGTGTGGATGCCCACGCGCACAGCAAAGCTGCTTATCCCCCATTCGTGCTCCAGGCGCGCTGCGTATCCTTTCACCCCCTCCAGGATTTCCAACGCGGCCCGCACCGCGCGCTCGGGGTCATCTTCATGGGCGATCGGTGCGCCGAAAAAGGCCAGGATGGCATCTCCCATCAGGCGCGCCAGGGTGCCTTCGTGGCGGTACACTGGCTCGATCAGCACATCGAAAGCCCCGTTCATGATCTCCATCACTTCTTCGGGGTCCATGTGCTCAGCCATCCTGGTCGAGCCTTTGATATCCGAGAACAGGATCGTCACCTGGCGGCGCTCGCGCTCCACTTTGCCGCGCGTTTCCAGCAGGCGCTCGGCGAACTCCTTTGGCACCAGGCGTTGCAAACGTTCCAATCTACTATCCCCCTCAATTGCCAGTGGTTCAGAGGCGGAGGTTTGTGAGGTCATAGGGGGCTGCGGCGCAGAGCCCGCTTGCGCTGTTCCGCACACCGGGCAGAAGCGCGCTCCTATTGGCATCGCTGCTCCACAACCGATGCATGCCTGCGGCAGGGATGCGCCGCAGTGCATGCAAAAGCGCGCCGCCTTGGGGTTCTCCGTCTGGCAATTGGGACAATTCATGGTCGCCTCGTTGGAATTTTGTAAAGTTGGTAAGTTTTCCCGTTCTCTTTCCCGTCTAAGTGTAGCAAATTTGCTTCCATAAGTCAACCAACCATGATGTTCTCGGGTAAGAATAAAAACACGAGCAGGTCACGCTTTCGAGTGACCTGCTCGTGTGAAGGTAGCTTATTGCCCTATGTGTGCATCACATTGTTCTCGGAGCACACCTGTACAGGTCAACGCCACTGTGAGATGGCCTGGATCTGGCTGGCGCGTGAGATCAGGGTGACCAGCTCGGAGACATCCGTGTCGGTGGGCAGCAGGCCGGAGAGGCGCACGGCGTGCTGCAGGATCTGCCCGATGGAGGTGCCGCGGGCCCAGGGGCTGAAGCGCAGCAGCTCGGCGTATTGGGCGGCGACGACAGCCAACTGGTAGCGGGGGGCGGCGCTTTCGAAGCTGGGCGAGAGGTCCCAGGTGTTGAAGTTGCCGTTGATCTCGGAGACCGCCAGGGTGTTGGGATCCTGCCAGCGCAGCGAGACGGTGGCGAGGCGGCCCTGGGCGCCCGGGTTGAGCAGCACGGCGTACAGGGCGGTGGCGGAGTGTCCGGCGCCCAACTCACCGGCGTCGACGGCGTCGTTGCGGAAATCCTGGTCGGCGACGGCGCGGTTCTCGTAGCCGATCAGCCGGTAGCGGTTGACCACGTCGGGGTTGAAGTCTACCTGAACCTTGGCGTCCATGGCAATTACCTGCAAGGTACTGGTCAGGTTGTCGACGAACAAGCGGCGGGCCTCATCCAGGTCGTCTATGTAAGCGTAGTTGCCGTTGCCTTTGTCAGCCAACTGCTCCATGAGCACATCGTTGAAGTTGCCCATGCCGAAGCCCACGCTGGTCAGGGTGATGCCCTGGTTGGCGTAACCGACGATCGATTCGAGGATGGCGTCCGGGCCGGTGTTGCCCACGTTGGCGACGCCATCGGAGCACAGGATGACGCGGTTGATGGCGTTGGGGCGGAAGGCCTGGTAGGCCATCTGGTAGCCCAGGCGCAGGCCGGCTTCGGCGTTGGTGGCGCCTTCGGTTTGCAGGGAGTAGATGGCGCTCAGGATGCGGTTGCGATCCTCGCCGCTGGTGGGGTTGAGCACGATGCGGGCTTCGCTGCCATAGACCACGATGGCGACGGTGTCGTTGGGGCGCAGGCGATCCACCAGGAGCTGCAGGGACTGCTTGACCAGCTCCAGGCGATTTTCCATCTCCATCGAGCCGGAAACGTCGATCACGAAGGTCAGCGAGGCCGGCTTGCGCTCTGCTTCGGAGACCTGGTAGCCCTGGATGCCGATGCGCAGGATGTAGGAGCCATCGGTGTGGAAGGGCGAGGGGGCGCCATCGGCGTAGATGCCAAAGGCGATATTATCGGGCGTGGGATAGCCCATGTCGAAGTAGTTGACGAATTCTTCCACGCGGATGGCATCGGCGGGCGGCAGGTTGCCGTCCATCACGTAGCGCCGGGCAACGGTGTACGAAGCCGTGTCCACGTCCAGGGCGAAGGTCGACAGGCGGTCCTCGCGCGGGTCTTCGAAGGGGTTGACACCGTAGTTGAGGAAGTAGTTATCGGGCGGCGGTGGGGTGGCCATCAGGCCCGTGCCGCCGGAGGTCATGGTCGGCTGGGGCAGGGGTGTGAATGGGGCGGTGGCGAGCGGCGCCTCTTCCAGGCGTGGGGCCTGGGTGGGCGCGGGCATGAGGAGCGACTGGGCCGCCGCAGTGGGTTGGATAACTTTGGTTTCGCCTTCTACCTGCACCTCGACGGTCTTGACCGTCTCGACCTGAACCGTTTCGATAACCTTCTCGGGCTGAGGCGCAGCGCAGGCCGACAGCAGCACGACCAACAGGGTGAGGGCGATACTCAGGGATTGGGTGATACGTTTGTTCTTCATCTCTCGTTCTCCTTTGAGGCAGCCGGGCGGGCTGCGCTCGTGAAAATGATCCTTTTCGGAAACATCGACTGTTGATCCATTCGATCTTGACCCTATGATAGCATTCGCCCCTGAATTTGTCTTGACAAAGGCTTGATGAAGACTTGACAGGGGGGTAAAATTACCTGATTTCCGCAATCAAGGAGTATTCATGCAAAACAGCACCGCCTTACCTGACCTGCGCATGCTGCCGTCTGCGCAACTGGTACCCCACGAAGACGTCGACCCGCGGCGGGTGGAAAACCTGAGCAAACGCCTGCTGGAGGAAAGCATCCTGAAGAACCCGCCGGTGGTGGCACAGGTGCCGGATATGGAGCGCTTCGTGGTCTTGGATGGGGCCAACCGCACCATGGCTTTCCAGCGCGTGCGCATCCCACACATCGTCGCCCAGGTGGTCAGTTACAACGATCCAGGCGTGACATTGGAGACCTGGCACCACGTGGTTTCAGGCATGCCTGCTGAAACTTTCGAGGGGGCCCTGGCGAACCTGCAGGGCCTGGAATTGCATGCCTGCCAGCAGGATGAAGCGCGCCAGGCTGTAGAGAGTGGGGAAGCAGCTGCCTATATGATCAACGACGGCGGGGCGCGGGCTTTGGTCTGGCAGCCGGGCCAGCAGCATTCTATGCTGAACGGCCTGCGCCTGATCGTGGGCACTTATCGCGGCAAAGCGGACATCATCCGCGCCTCGAACGACATCTGGGAGATACAAAAGCCGTGTTATCCGGAGATCACGGCTTTGGTGGTTTTCTCGCGGTTGAAACCGGAGGATATCTTGCAGGCAGGCCGCAACGGCGAGAAAGTGCCCAGCGGCATCACCCGGCACGTAGTGCCGACGCGAGCTTTGAACATCAATATCCCCATCGGCATCTTGATGGCAGATATGCCTCTGGAGCGCAAGTGCCAGTGGCTGAAGGATTGGTGGGCAGAGCGCCTGACGGCTAACGCGGTGCGCTATTACGCCGAACCGACATTTTCATTCAACGAGTAGTTGACTCAACGAATAGTTGACTCAACGAGTAGTTGACTGTCCAGCCATCCCAACAGATAACCTAAAACGGCTTCTTTTTCGGGCTCGTTGTGTGTTTCGTGGGCTAACCCTTCCCAGAGCTTCAGAGTGCAGTGGGCCGGAACCAGTTTGGCGAATTCCTGGCTGCCGCTGGAGTAGGTCAGTTTGTCGGCAGTGCCATGCACCAGCAGTAATGAAACAGGGAATTCGGCCGCGTGAGCGAAGGCGTATTCGATCGCCTGGATAACGCTGGCAGTCATGGCAAAAGTCGCTACGCCGTGCACCAGCGGGTCTTGCTTGTAGGCTTCCACCACGGCCGGGTCATGCGAGATGGTGTTGGCATCCAGGCCAGTTGCCAGACTGGTGTTGGGGGTCACCTTTGAGAGCAGCTTGGCCATGCCGATCTTGAGTTTTTGCTCCATCAAGGGAGAATGCAAAGCAGAGCTGGTGGCTACCACGCCGCGCAGATCGGGCTTGCGGCGTAGGGCATAGTTGAGCACCAGCAAACCTCCCAGGCTGTGCCCGTAGAGGAAGCGCGGCAGCCCGGGGTAGCGCCGGTCGGCCTCGGCGAAGAGCTGGTCGATGTCGCTCATGAATGCCTCGAAGGAAGAGGCATGGCCGCGCTGCCCGCCGGACTTGCCATGCCCGCGCAGGTCGGCGGCGATGACGGCGTACCCGGCCTGGGTGAGGAAATCGGCTACGTGCGCGTAGCGCCCGCTGTGCTCGCCTAAACCGTGCACCAGGCAGATAGCGGCCCTGGCCTGACTCTCCGGCGGCTCCCAGCCCTGGCAGTAGAGCTGCAAGCCGTCACTGGCGGTAAGTGTGGTTTCAAAGTGATCCATTCGTTGGCGCTCCTGTAGCGAAAAGAATGTATGGTTGGCGACGGCGAATGATCCCCAAGTCATTCGCCGGGGTGAAGGTCAAACTGGTAGATTGGATATTCCTCGCCGGTCAGGGCGAAGCCGAACTTGTAGTACAGCGCTTGCGAAGCCAGGTTGTTTTTCTGGGTATTGACGCTTACCAGGCGCGCCCCGCGCCGGACGAATTGTTCCAGTAAATCGTGCACCAGGCTATAGCCGATGCCGTAGCCCTGCATCTCTGGCAGAACCGCCAGGCGGGCCAGGTGCCCGCCCAGGTGCGTGGGTGTGCTGATCTGGTAGCCAACCAGGCGGTCTTCCAACTCGGCGACCGTGGCAATGGCTGCCTGGCGGAAGGCGAATTCCAGGCAGGCCAGCGAGTTTTGCCAGACGGGGACGAAAGAGGCAACATCGATCTGTTCCACCCTGGGCAAATCGTCCAGGGTCATCGGCCGCAGGATCAGCCGGGGCAAAGGTTTTTCGGCGGGCGGAAGGGATTGCTGTTCCCAGGCCAGCATGATGATGCGGTGTGTTTCAACGAACCCGGTCTGGTCGAGGAGCTGCTTGAACCAGGGATGCAGCGGAATCGCAGCCGCCCAAGAGACTTTGGGCATATCCAGCAACTGCGCATAGCTTTCTTCCCACAGCGCCTGCCAGGCAGCTTCCACCGAGGCAGCATAGCCGGCGGCGAACAGGCGGATCCAGGCTACACGAGGCGGATCTGGGGGACAGGCTAAGGCGGCAATCAACTTGCCATTTTCTTCTGCCAGGGCAAACGGGCGGCTGCCCAACCAGTCGAGCGGTGGGCGGTAATCCAGGTGTCGGTGAACGTAAGCGTCGAAGTGAACCAGGTATGCCAGTTTCTGTTGATCTTCCAGCCTGGCGTTGCGAACGATAACTTCAGTTTTGACGACCATCTGGAGGTGAACTCCGTTTATCGCTTCTTGTTCAACATCTCGAAAGGTATGTTCAGCAAGCGTTTCAGGAATCTCTGGCGCGGGGAGGGCTTTTTCAGGCCATCCAGGCCGGCCTGCATGCTTGCCAGGGCCTCCAACTGTCGGCCGCTGCGGAACTGCAGAGTGGACAGCGCGTGCATGGCATTGGAGCGCAACTGGTCTTCGCCAGCCTGGCCCAGCAGGTCGGCGGATTGGGTGTAGGCTTCAACCGCCTCCGGCAAACGCTCCAGGGCTTCCAGGGCGGCAGCCCGGTTGCCGATGGACATACCCTGGCGACGCAGATCGCCGGCCTCGGCAAAGATCAGATCGGTGCCTTCGACGACTTGCAAGGCTGATTCGGGTTCGCCAGCTTGCAAGTAGGCCACGCTGCAGTTGTTAGCCATTTCGGCGGCGTCCAGGGGCTGCCCGGCGTTCTCGTAGGCCTGGCGGGCGGCTTGAAAAGTTTGCGCGGCAGACAAATAGTCGCCGCGCTTGTAGGCTGCCTGGCCTTCAGCAGCCAATTGCTTGGGAGAAGCAACATCATTCATAGTTAGTAGGTAATCTCCAGCAGGCCCTCTGCGACGGAGCGCAACCGGTCTACGGACATCTCGCTCAGGCGCACTGCCAACTCGACATAAGGGCGGTTCACGGGTTTACTGATAAACTCTTGCAGTTCTACTGGCATTTCGAGGAAGTCGTGCATGGCGCGCTGCTGCGCCGTCCAGCGGCCCACCGGGCCGTGGTGATCGAAGAACTCTCGGATGGAACGGCTCAACAGGCCGCTGAAAACCTCCAACAGGGGCACAGGGATCGGTTCTTCGCCCAGTTCATAAGCTTCCAGCAAGGACTGGTCGATCTCGGTATGGTTGGCGATGGCTTCCAGTTTGATGCCGGCTTCGAGGCGCGCCTGCCGCACCAGCGCTCCAACCATGCGTTGGCGCAGTTGGATCAGGCGTTCCATGTTCTTTGTGTCCAGCGTCTTATCTGGCGCAGCTGCCAGGGTTTGTGTCTCCCAAAAATGATCCAGGGGTACGTTCAGGTAATATGCAATGGCTTCTAATTCGGGTAAGGAAGGGGCTTGATCACCGAACTCGAAGGCCTGGTAGGCCTCGCTGCTGATACCAATCGCCTGCGCACAGGCTTCGATTTCCTTCCCTTGCGCCTGACGCGCGTCTCGAATCAGAGCGCCGATGATCTTAGCCCTGAGCTCCAGGGCTGTGGGGTTGAGTGCCATGCGCTGCTCCCTCTACCAATAGAATCCTGGTCGTGATTATCCAGGTTATACCATTATACCCGAAGTTTAGCGCCGCCCGGGACGCCGACCGGCGGCGAGGATCTCAGCCACGTTAGCGCCAAACACCTCTGGGCGCAGCTTGAAACCGGCGGCCTCCAGCTTGGTGTTGAACATAGGCCGGATGCCTGTAGGCTTCATCTCACCCAGCACTTTGCCATCCGAGCTGATGCCAGTCTGCTCGAACTTGAAGATGTCTGTGAGCACCACGGTGTCGCCTTCCATCCCGACGATCTCGGTGATCTGAGTGACTTTGCGAGCCCCATCTCGCAGGCGGGTCTGCTGCACCACCAGGTCTACCGCAGAGGCGATCTGCTCGCGCACCACTCGAACGGGCAACTCGATGCCAGCCATCAGGGTCAGCGTTTCCAGGCGCGAGATGGCATCGCGCGGGGTGTTGGCGTGTACGGTAGTGAGCGAGCCATCGTGGCCGGTGTTCATCGCCTGGAGCATGTCTAGGGCCTCGCCGCCGCGCACTTCGCCTACCACGATCCGCTCGGGGCGCATGCGCAAGGAATTGCGCACCAGGTCGCGGATCGCCACGCCGCCGCTGCCATCCGGATTCGGCAGCTTGGTTTCCAGGCGCACGACGTGATCCTGCTGCAATTGCAGTTCTGCAGCGTCTTCGATGGTAACGATGCGATCTTCTTCGGGGATGTAGCCGGATAAGATGTTGAGCAGGGTGGTCTTGCCGGAGCCGGTGCCGCCGGAGATAACGATGTTCAGACGGGCAACCACGCAGGCGCGCAGGAATTCGGCCATGCCCTCCGTGATCGAGTTGAGGGCGATGAGCTGTTGGATGGTCAGGCGTTCTTTGCTGAATTTGCGGATGGTAATGGCCGGGCCGTCAATGGCTACCGGCGGGATGACGGCATTGACGCGCGAGCCATCCGGTAGGCGTGCATCCACAGTGGGGTGGTCGGCGTCCACGCGTCGCCCCAGTGGGCTGATAATCCGATCGATAATGCGTAAGACGTGTTCGTTGTTTTCGAAGGTGACATCCGTGTGCACCACTTTGCCGCCGCGTTCAATGTAAACCTGTTTGGGGCCGTTGACCATCACTTCTGTGACCGCCAGATCTTCCAGCAGTGGCTGGATGGGGCCGTATCCCAAGAGTTCATCCAATACTTCGTTGAACAACTGTTCGCGCGTACTCTCTGCCAGTTGCAGCCCAGTCTTGGCATAGATTTGCGCCAGGTTTTGATAGGCAAACTGGCGGCCATGATCGAACAGGGTGCTGTCGGTGTCCAGGCCGCGCTGCATGGCGTTCGTCAGGAACGATTTTACCTTTTTGAGGTCCACTCCCTGGGGGCGTGGGCCGGTGGATGGGGCTTGCGAGCCTTGTGTCATGGTATCCCTCCGACCTCGTCTTCTTGATACTGGTCATCCGGCATGATCCAGACAATGTGTTCACGATTGACTGCCAGGAATTTACCCTGCATTAAGATCTCGCCTAAGGGATCAAAGACGGTCGCCTCAGTGATGGCGATGAATTCTTCGGCTTTATTGATCTCGTCTTTCAATCGCTCCCCCGGGCGCACATGCAGGCAGCCGTGGATGCGGTTGGTCAGGGTTTGTAGAGTGACATACACGGCTTCTTTGGATACGAAATCGGTGAAGAATTTGCCTTTTTCATCAAATCGGATGGTCATGATGTCCCTTGTGCCTTTCTGTGGAGGCCTTGAAGGCTCCTTACAATGCCTGGAACAATTGCCTAAAGCGGAGGCATAGTGTATCCCAGACCTGAGCGTGTGACAATGTGCTGCGGGTTTTTGGGGTCGTTTTCAAGTTTTTGGCGCAAACGGGAAATGCTTACCCATAGAATCTCTTTGTCGTCGCGATATTCAGTTCCCCACACATCGGTAAGCAGTTGCTCCGAAGACAGAACGCTGCCGAGGTTATGGGCGAATTGCAGCAGCAAGCGATATTCGGTCGCAGAAAGGAAAACGATGCGCTCATCCTTGAATACTTCGGCTCGGGCGAAATCGATGCGCAGGTTGCCGTGGGTGAAAATGGCTTGCTCGAAAGCAGCTCCAGAGGTCTGTGTGCGGCGCAGGACGGCGCGGACGCGCGCCAGCAGTTCGGTCGCCGAGAAAGGCTTGACGATGTAGTCGTCCGCTCCCAGGTCCAGGCCACGCACCCGGTCGCCCTCGCTGCCTCGCGCCGTGACCATGATGATGGGCACATTCGAAAACTCACGGATGCGCTGGCAAGCGCCAAAACCATCCAGGATCGGCATCATCACATCCAGGAGAACCAGGTCGGGGTGGCGTTCGACCACCGTGTCGACGGCTTCCTGCCCGTTGGTTGATTTGAATACCTTGTAGCCCTCGGTGATCAAATTGGCTTCCATCAGGCGCAGGTAGCGCGGCTCGTCATCGACAATTAAAATCGTGTTACTCATCGCTTATCCTCCCGCTTAGTTTTGTTCCTGATCCTGGCTCGAGAGGCAGGCTGACCAGGAAGGTGGTACCCTGGTCCACCGTAGAAAAGGCCTGGATGCTGCCATGATGCGCCTCTACGATCTTGTGACAGATGTACAATCCCAACCCCGATCCACGCGCTGAACTGTTTGGACCCGGGACGCGGTAGAAGCGCTGGAAGATCTTTTCGAGGTGTTCGGGCGGAATGCCTGGGCCGTGGTCCACGATCGAAACCTGGGCGGTTTCGTCGTGCAATTCCAGGGTGATGGTCACCGGTGATCCCTTGGCATACTTGGCTGCATTTCCCAGGATATTATCGAACACCTGCGCCAGGCGGGTGGGGTCGGCCATGATATTCAAGCCGGGCGAGCGCACTTGCAGATCGATCTGCAGGGTTTCGTGACCGTATTTCGCGCGCAGAACCAGGTCTCTAAGCAGTGTATCCAGGCGAGTGGGCTGGAATGACATGCTCAACGTGCCGGTTTTCAAGCGCGAGGAGTCCATCAAGTTGTCTAACAGCTCGTGCAGACGGTCGGCTTCCTCATCGATGAATGTGAGGAATTCACGGCGCGCCTCGTCATCCCACTGGGTATCCTCTCGCAGCAAGGTTGTGGCATACCCTTTGATCACGCCCAGGGGGGTAAGCAGTTCGTGAGAGATCAACGCCACGAAATCGTCTTGCAGGCTGTCCAGGCGGCGGCGGGCTTCGAGCTCAGCCACGCGCGCTCCTAGGCGACGGCGTTCGAGCAACTGGGCAAAATTGAGGGCGATGAATTCTGCCAGGCGAATTTGCTGTGGCAGGTAGGGCGGGCCGCCAAAACGGATGAAAACCAGGGCCCCGTTGCACGTTTTGCCCAGTTTGAGCGGCAGGCCCAGCAGGTGGCGGATGTCGGTGCGGTCGGTCTTGGCGCCGTTGAGTTCTTCAACGTGATGGGTGATGGCTCCAGACTGAAAAGCTTCGTTGGCGATCATTTCGCCCCAGGCCAGATCGGCTTCGCGGCAGCGGCCGCGCCCGACAGCGCGCGCATAGGTGGGTTCCAGGCCAGAGTTCGCGGATGGCTCGTAGAGCACCAGGTTATCGAAGATAAAGATCGGACGCACAATGCGGGTGATGCCCGCCAGTACGGTCTCATTATCTGCCGCGCCTGAAACGAGCTGGCTGAGCGTAAGCATCGCTTGCAGCGTTTCGGGGCGGAGGTCTTCCTCAGGTGGGTTATTCCCAGACATGATATCTGTGCGGGCGCAGGAACTTACTCTTGAACCTTAGGCGCTTGATCTGCCACTGGCAGGCTGAACTCGAAGCGTGAGCCTTTGTTGACCGCTGAGCGCACGCGTATTTGAGCTCCGTGGGCCTCGATGATGCGGCGCACCATCGCCAGCCCCAGGCCAGTGCCTGAGTAGCGCCGCGTGGCATCGCCGTCCAACTGGTGGAAAGGCTCGAAGATTTCGTTGACGCGCTCTTCAGGGATGCCGATGCCTGAATCCATGACGGCGATCGTCACCAATTTGTTTTCGATGTTGACTTTCACGGCTACTTTGCCGCCGGCCTGAGTGAATTTGAGGGCATTGTCGATGAGTTGGTCGATCACCCAGCCGATCTTGTCTTCGTCGGCTTTTACAGGCGGTAGATGGCGGGGGAGCACCGTGCTGAAAGCGATTTGCCGGGATTGGGCGCTAGGTCTGGCGCGCTCGGCCAGCGCCTCAACCAGGCGATCAATTTGTACTTCCTTTACATCCAGGCTCAAGTCACCGCGCGAGGTCAGCGAAAACTGGATCAAATCCTCAATCAGGCGTTCCAGGCGCGTCTCGGCGCGCTTCAATACACCGAGGGCTTCTGTCTGGGCCTGAGTCAGCGGTCCCAGGCCGCCGTCCGAGAGCAGGTCCAGGTAGCCTTTAATGTGGGTCAGCGGCGTGCGCAGTTCGTGTGAAATATTGGCGATGAAGTTGGATTTCAGCCGGTTGAGCTCCGAGAGCCGCTCCAGGGCGTGCTGCAATTCCTGGGTGCGCTCCTCGACCCGCCGTTGAAGGTCGCGGTTGGCTTCGTTCAGCGCATTTTGCAGTTGCAGAATGCGCGTGGTGATCACCTGGTCGAGTCTTTCGCGGCTGACCAGCCCCAATTCCAGCAATGCTTCGCCCAACAGAATGGAGTGGCCTTGCACTGCCTGCTGTTTCTGATAATCCAGGGCGTTGTTCAAATCCTGGTTTTGGATGATGCCCTGCTCGATCATATACTCGCCGATGCGGGGCACCAGGGCTTCCAGGGCGATAGGGCGCGTCTCGGGTAATACTACGCTTTGCTCGGCCAGGCCGGCAGCCATAGCCATGTCAACGCCGCAGTGCTCACAGTGGCGGTTCTGCGCCAGGGTCGGCTTGCCACACAGCGGGCACGAGATCTCATTGAGGGGCATCATAGTGACCATGTATGCGTATCATATCATAATTTCTTGTGGATACGATCCTGTGTAAATCACATAGGCCTGTGCTATGTGCGATTATAGCATGAATAGGGTTCTACCCGCCGGGCTGTCTCCGCACCCGTCTTTCTTAAGCTTTGTTAAGTGTTTGTAAGGTTGCGTTCGGGGTTTTGTTGCATAATTGGGAGCACGTGTCACAGTCTTATTCCATTTGTTACTGGAAGGTCACCCTGTCGAATGATTATGCCTGCAACCAATCCGCTTACCAATCAAGTTCCTCCCAGAGCACAAAATGGGCGTGTCAAGGTGTTGGTTATTGGGGACGATCAGGAGACTGCGGACTTGCTGCGATTGATCCTGGATGCGAATAGCTTTCAGATAGAGATGGCGGACACATTCTCACAGGGTGTTGAGTTGGCGCACAGCCTGAACCCAGATGTCCTGATCATCGACCTGCTGATGCCGAAAACGGACGGCCTGGCGGTCTGTACGGAGGTGCGCAAGTTTAGCAACGCGCCGATCCTGGTACTATCGGCTATCAGCAAGCCGGGTATGGTGGCGTATGCTTTGGACAGCGGGGCAGATGACTTCTTGATGAAGCCGATGCGCAGCAGCATGCTGGTGGCGAGTATCAATAAGCTGGCGCGCCGGGCGCGCGCCGAGCGCGATGCCAACCATGGCAAGGGCCAGCAGCGCCTGACGGACCTTACCTGATATTTCCGTGCAACCAAAATGATTTTCCCATTGGGGCGGCAGGAAGGCCGCCCCAATCTTTATTTCCCGTCCTTTTTCCCCTTTGAAGCTGGGCGTACTTGGGTTAGAATAGAGAAAATATTCACAGGAGGAGTACCGTGCAAATTTGTTCAAAGTGTCACACGCAGTCCCCTGATATGGTGCAGGTTTGCCCGCAATGTGGGGCAGATTTGGACGAGTTTTCAGAAACGGCTGTTGCGCTCAAGCGTATGCTGGCTAACCCGCGTGTCAACTACGTGCGCATTTCGGTGGCCGACGATTGCTGCCCGGCCTGTCGCCAGGCAGAAGGGGCCTACGCCAAAGAATCGGTGCCGAAACTGCCCGTGGAAGGCTGCTCGCACGGGTTGGGCTGCCGCTGTTTCTACCAGCCAACCTTAGACGAAATTTACCCTTAGGATCACATAGAACACCCGGCGGGTACTTGCCGGATGCGCGCCAGGCTTACAGGTTTGAAGTGCGGCATACGCGCCGCACTTCAAACCTGTTTTGTTGTCGCCCGGTCTTCCAGCCAGCGCCGGGTCAGAGCCAAAGCCTCCTGGCGGTCCTGGACTTCGCCAACTGCCTGGGCCTCGCGGATGGCTTCCAGGATATGCCCGATCTGCGGGCCAGGTTTCAACGCGAAGATTTGAATCAGTTCGCTGCCCTTGAGCAGCGGCGGCGGGGCAACCCTCTCCGGTTGGTTCTCCCACCAGGCTTCCAGCAGGGCCCGCACGACATCCAACAGTTGTGTCCAGGTATCCTGGGCCTGGGGCAGGCTTGCGCCGTAAGTTGCCAGGGTATCGGCCAGGGCCAGCAGGCAGACGTCCACACCGGCCGGGCCGGCGGCGCGAAAGAAGCGGTAGATCGCCCGCCTGGAGGGCGGTTCGCCGGTTTGCGCCAGGAGCAGCGGGCGCATGTGGTGCCGGACGATGTGCACCAGGCGTTCGATTTCGTCGCTGCTCAAGTGCAGAGCGTGGGCGCGCTGTGAGACCAGGCGCGCCGAAATAGTTTCGTGCTGGCGAAAGCGGATGCGACCACCCGCCTCTACCTGGCGCGAGGCGGGCTTGCCGGCATCGTGATACAGCGCCGCCAGCAGGAGCAGGGCGCGCAGCGAACGGTCGGGGTTGAGCGCCTCCGCCAGGTGCGCCTGCAACTGCTCCCGGTAGCGCCCCAGGCGCAGCGCAACCAGCCCCAGGCTCCAGTTGGCAGCCGCTTCGGGATCGTGCTCGGGCTGCAGCATGTCCAGCAGGCTGGCGAGGCGCGCCACCGTATCCAGGGTGTGTTCCCAGGCCTCGGCGACGTGCGGCGGGGATTGAACCACGCCCTTCAAATCCACCAGCTCCGGCAGCAGGTAGGGCAGCACGCCCAGCATCTCCAGGGCGCGCAAGGCCGAAGCAGGGTGCCGGCCATCCAGGATGCGGAAAAGCTCGTCGCGCTGGCGTTCCACCGATGCCCGGCTCAGGATGGGGAGGGCTTCCCGCAGCCAGCGGCGCGTGTCGGGCGTGATCTGGAACCCCAGGGCGATGGCCTGGCGCACGGCGCGCAAGACGCGCAGGGGGTCATCCTGGAAGGTCTCGGGTGTGCAGGCGCGCAGCGTTTTGCGGCGCAAATCTTCGGCGCCGCCCAGCGGGTCTACCAGCTTCTCTGGGGTGTGCAGCGCCAAGGCCAGGGCGTTGAGGGTGAAATCGCGGGCGCGCAAATCGCTCTCCAGGTCCGGGCCGCGCTGCGCGGCGAAGTCCAGGAACAGCCGCCCGCCTTCGGGATGAGGCAGGATCAGGCGCGCCGTCTGGCGCTCGACATCCATCGGGTAATAAGCTGCGCCCAGGGCTTTGGCGACTTTGCGGCTGAAGGCCAGGGCGTCGCCGGGCAGAACGAAATCCAGGTCGTGCAGGGGCAGGCCCAGGAGCATATCGCGCACGGCGCCGCCCACCAGGTACAGCTCCTGCTCCGGGGCCAGGCTGGCGCGCAGCCGCCCGAGCAGTTCTTCGAGCAGGGCCGGAAGGGGGGCGTTCATGCTTCGGGCTGGTAGCGCTCCAGGTCGACGCAGGCGATAAAGGGCAGGTTGCGGTAGAACTCGTCCAGGTCCAGGCCGTAGCCGAAGACGAACTTGTTGGGGATGATGAAGCCGCGATAATCGATGGGCACATCGACTTCGCGCCGCTCGGGCTTGTCCAGCAGGGTGCACACGCGCAGGCTGTTTGGATGGCGCGTGCGCAGGAAAGAGAGCACCGAAGCGATGGTGTAGCCGCTGTCAACGATGTCCTCCACCAGGAGAACGTCCCGCCCGTGGATTTCATCTTTGAGGTCCAGGGTGATGCGCACCTGCCCGGTGGACTGGCGCGCTGTACCGTACGAGGAGACGGCCATGAAATCGATGGTATGCGGCACGCTGATATGGCGCATCAGGTCGGTGAGGAAGAGCACGCCGCCGCGTAAAATGCACACCAGGTGCAGGCTCTTGCTGGCATAATCCTGGCTGATCATGGCGCCCAGTTCGGCGATGCGGGTCTGCAGGTCGTCTTCTGTGATCAGGATTTCATCTAGAAACTCGTGATAGTCACGCATGGCTCACTCCCGGGGAACCTGGTGGTGCTGGCGGCAGCGCGCCTCATACATTTCTGCCGCGCCCACGATCACCACCGGGTCGTGATAGCGGGCCGGTCGGCCATTGACCAGGCGCTGGGTGCGGCTGGCGGCTTCGCCGCACACCATGCAGATGGCGTGCAGCTTATCGACAACCTCGGCCTTGGCCATCAGGGTCGGCATAGGGCCGAAGGGCTCGCCGCGGAAATCGGTATCCAACCCGGCGACGATGACGCGCAGGCCGCGGTCGGCGAGATGCTGGGTGATGGCGATGATGTCTTCGTCGAAGAACTGGGCCTCATCGATAGCGACCACGGTCGTTTCGGGGTCCAGGCGCTGCAAGACTTCACTCGCCGATTGGACGGGCAGGGCGGCGAATTCGCTGCCAGCGTGCGACTTGACTTTCTCGACGGCGTAACGGTTGTCGATGGCGGGCTTGAAAACCTGCACCTTCTGGCGGGCGATGGTGGCGCGGCGCAGGCGGCGGATGAGCTCGTCGGTCTTGCCACAGAACATCGAGCCTGTGATCACTTCTAAAGAGCCGGTGTGATGTTTCATGAATCTCCTCGTAGAAATATATCGCCGTATTTTACCGCGTGAACCGGGATGCGTGGGGAAATAGCACGAGAAAATCGAACGGTTAAATAAAAACTCCGGGGAGCGATTGGCTACCCGGAGTTTGATAGACAGATGGGTTAGACTATGATCTCTTCGGCTGCCTCGGGCAGTTCGTAGCCGTTCTGGCGCAGGCGCTTCTTCAGGTCGGCCAGCGATTTGCGGCCAAAGCCTTCGATGGCCAGCAGGGCGGCTTCGCCCAGCGCCAGTTTTTCCAGGGCCTGGCCCACGTTGGTGATGCCAGCGTTGGCCAAGGCTTCGGTGGGGCGGGTGCCCAGCTCGAGCTCGACGATGGTGCGCTCCAGGGAGGTGCGCGCCGTCTCGCGGGCTTCTACCTCGGCCAGGTAATCCTGGCGGGCCTGCAGCTTCTTATAGAAGCGGTCGACCTGGCCCTCGGTGTCGACGATGCGCTGCTCGCCGGTGAAGAACGGGTGGCATTTGGAACATACGTCCGTGCGAATCACCTTGCGGGTCGAGCCGGTGGTCCAGGTGTTGCCGCACGAGCAGATCACCTGCGCGTCGGTGTAATAAGTCGGGTGAATGTTGCTTTTCATACCGTTAACCTCTATTCGCTTTGCGCCGTCTCTTCGGCAGGCACAATGCTGACGCGCTTGCGATCGTCGCGAATGGTCTCGTAAACCACCACGCCGTCTGCCGTTGCGAAGAGCGTGTCGTCTTTGCCCACGCCCACGTTTTTGCCGGGCTTGATGTGTGTGCCGCGCTGGCGCACCAGGATGTTGCCCGAAAGCACGAACTCGCCGCCGTAGCGCTTCACGCCCAGGCGCTGGCTGTTGCTATCACGACCGTTGCGGCTGGAGCCGCCGCCTTTCTTGTGTGCCATATCAATTACTCCTGTTCACCATCGTTGCTAGGTACGATGGCCTCGATTTGCAAACGGGTATATTTCTGGCGGTGACCGGTCTTGACGCGGATGCGCTTTTTGGGCCGGTATTTGAACACCACTACCTTGGGGCCTTTCACCTGGCCCACTACGGTGGCCTGGACTTTGACTTCGGTCAGCACGGGCGTGCCCACGCTGATCTCGTCGCCATCCACCACCATCAGCACGCGTTCCAGGTCGAGCGAATCACCCGCTTCGGCGGGGAAATAATCGACCTCGATCGTGCCGCCTTCGACGGCCTTGTACTGCTTGCCGCCATCTTCGACGATTGCGTATTTCATGGTAAGCTTCCTCCAAGCTTCACTTCACCACACACGCCGCACACTCGTATGCCGCAGTGCGGGGAAGTTGGGGATGAGATGTAGTTGTTATAAACAACACTTTGCCCCAGCAAGGCTGCCGGGACAGTGCGGGCAGTATTATACCGGGGTTGGGGGGAACTGTCAACGATTTTTTCGAGGAATTCGCTGCTGATGAGGTCGAAAGGTGGTGGGCTATGGTTCTGGTGCAAAAGATGCAAGGAATTGCACCATAGCCTCCGTTGTCTGCTGCCATTGACTTTCAGCGGAAATCGTAGCCGGATTATCCCCAGGCTGGGGACCGTAATCACCGAACTGGGCATGATTACCGCCCTGAATGACAACGAATTGTGTATCAGCCGGTTGAAAAGCTTTGTATTGCTCGATCTTCGCGCCGTCATCCAGGCCGCCATCCTCGGTGCCGTAGATGGACAGCATTCTAACATCAGCATCCTTCAGCCGGTCGTCTGCCGGGTAAGATGCCCAGAATACAATCCCATTTATCTCAGGATGGTTGGCTGCAAAATAAGCGGAAGCCACGCCCCCCAACGAATGTCCGCCCGTGACCCAGGTGGTGATCCCGGGGAAATCGTTTAGTACCGGGGCGCCTGCTTCGATATCAAAGAATGCCAGGCTAAGCCTTACCCGAACCAGGATAACCAGGTAGCCCTGTCCCGCGATGCGATGCAGGATGGGGGAATAGGCGCGGTAATCCACATGCCCACCTGGGTAAAAGAGAAAGCCCGTGGTTGGCTTTTGCCCGGCTGGCTCAAAGGAAATGTAATTGCCATGATCGGTGACTGTAACCGTGCTGTCCGATTGGAGTGCAGCCAGGGCCTGTGCGCCGGGCTGTGAGGGTGTTTCTGCCCAGATGATGAACCCGATGGCGGCGATGACGATCAGGGCAGCCAGCCCCAGGAGAATGCGTTGGATTGCTTTTTTCATGTGAATTTCCTTTTGCAAAGTATTCTTATGAGATGATGGCTGCGACGATAAAAATCGCTACAAAGGTGAAGATCATGATCCCCAGGGTAATTGAATAGTTCCTGGGTTCAATTTGCCCGTTCCGGTCCATTTTCCTGACCAGGGGAAATAATCGCCAGAAAAATGACAGGGTGGCGATTGCCAGGGCGAAGAGACTCATGCGCTGTGTATCGAGATTGCCAAACAGGACAATCACCCCCAGGAGTAACAGAAAGATCAGCTTCGCTCCGGCGACCCAATTGACCAGGTATTGGACGAAATCGTGGATTTCCGGGTATTGCCTGGATTTTTCCCAGGCGGTAAAAACGCCAACTGCATTGGCGTACTTAGAGTCGGGGGCAAAATACAGCGCCAGGACGTTTGACGCCTCGAGCAGAATGAAGGCAAAAATAACGATCTTGACAAACATGTGTGGTCTCCTTACGATGAGATATTATAGCCCTGTACGAGCCAGTGATCGCTGCTAAGTCCGCCCAAACCGGCCAGCCAGGAATGAGTTCCCGGCCTGCTACCCAAATCGCGCTAAAGCGCGTTGAAAAAATGGTTCGGGGGAGTGCGCTTGCAGCGCACTTGGGGTATCAGGCAGGGATTTGGAATCCCAGCAAACAGGATTGACAAATCAGTTTTAGTCGCTTACAATCCAATCATGAGCGAGATTTCACTCCCCCTGGCTGCGCAGATGTTTCTGCTGCAAGACGCCATGCGGCGCGACCTTGCCACCGCCCGGCGCGCCGGCCTGGTGAGCATCTTGTGGCAGGAGCGCTTCCTGACCCGCGAGCACCTGGTAGCGCGCCTGGAAGGGCTGTTGGGGCGCGGCTGCTTCGGGGGCTCTGCCTGGCGGGATACTTTCTGCCGCGACATGCGCGTCGTGCGCCAGGCTTTCCAGGCCGCCGGCTATGCGCTGGCTTACAGCCGTACCGCCGGGCGGCCGGGTTATTACCTGCGCGGCCAGCCAGCCCTGGGGCCGGAGCTGGCCCAGGCTTTGGCCGGCAGCCTGGCTGAGATCGACCCGGTTCAGGTCTCTATCTACCGGCAGTTGCCGGCGGCTGAACGCTTCCGTCAGGGCTGCTCGATCAGCGACGCCGCCCGGCAGGTGGTGGCTTATCGTCTCCAGCAGAGAAACCCGGAACTCAGTCTGGCTGAGGCGAGCAAATTGGCGCTGCAAAACAGGATTCATGAATGAGTGAAGCTGCTCTGGAGTATCTAGATTTTGTCAGGCTGGTGATCGAAGCCCTGGAGGCGGCCGGCGTCGAATACCTGGTCGGCGGCGCTGTGGCTGCCTGGGCCTGGGGAGAGCCGCGCGCTACTCAGGATCTTGATCTGGTTGTGGATATCCCCGCCGATGCGCTCGGCAAACTATCGAGCGAATTGGAAAAGCGTGCCATGCTCGTGCCGGTGCGGGTTATCCAGGATGCTATTTTGGAAGAACGCGCCGATATTCCAGTCAATGCCATTCACATGTACAGCGGGTTCAAGGCCGATCTCTATCTGGTTCGCCCTCATGACGAACTGCGGCGGTCGGCGTTTGCGCGGCGCATGCGCGTCGATCTCGGTCCCCGGCTTGGCAGGTTGTATCTGCACTCGCCAGAGGATTTGATCGTCTACAAGCTGTGGTATTACAGCCTGGGGCGGCAGACCAAGCACTTGCGCGACATTGGCGCCATCCTGCTTGCTGTGGGTGACGCCCTGGATTTTGCATACATCGAGCACTGGGCCGGGCGCAAAGGCCTGCTCACCCTGTGGCAGGAAATCCTGAAAGCTAGCCAGTAATATCTACTTTTCCGGCACCTTATAATCGCTCTTCAATGCTACAGTGCGGTTGAAGACCAGCTTGCCTGGGGTGGAGTCGGGGTCGACGCAGAAGTAACCCTGGCGCTCGAACTGGAAGCGCTGGCCGGGCTGCGCCTCGGCCAGGGTGGGCTCGACCATGCAGCCGTGCAATACCTGCAGCGAATCCGGGTTGAGGTTGGCGAGGAAGTCCAGATCATCCTCTTCGACTTCATCGGGTTTTTCTTTGGTAAACAGGTGATCGTACAGGCGCACTTCGACCGGCAGGGCGTGCTCCGCCGAGACCCAGTGGATGGTGGATTTGACTTTGCGCCCGTCGGGGGCATCGCCGCCGCGCGTGGCCGGGTCGTAGGTGCAGCGCACTTCGACCACCTGGCCGTTCTCGTCTTTGACGACCTCTTCGCACTTGATGAAGTAGGCGTAGCGCAGGCGCACTTCGCGCCCGGGGGTCAGGCGGAAGTACTTGGGGGGAGGCTGCTCGCGGAAGTCTTCCTGCTCGATGTACAGGACGCGCGAGAAGGGTACGACGCGCCTGCCGGCCGAGGGATCCTCGGGGTTGTTGATGGCTTCCAATTCATCCACGTGCCCCTCGGGGTAGTTGGTGATGACCACCCTGAGCGGGTTGAGGATGCCCATGACGCGCGGGGCGTGCTGGTTGAGGTCCTCGCGCACGCAGTGCTCCAGCAGGGCCGGGTCGACCATGCTGTCGTTCTTGGCCACGCCCACGCGGTTGATGAAATCCAGCACGGCCTCGGGGGTGTAGCCGCGCCGGCGCATGGCCGTCAGGGTGGGCATGCGCGGGTCATCCCAGCCGCTCACGTGGCCTTCCTTGACCAGGCGCACCAGCTTGCGCTTGGACATTACCGTGTAGCTCAGGTTCAGGCGGGCAAATTCGATCTGCCGCGGGTGGAAAATCCCCAGGGCATCCAGGAACCAGTCGTACAGCGGGCGGTGGTCCTCGTACTCCAGCGAGCACAAGGAGTGGGTGATGCCTTCGATCGAGTCACACTGGCCGTGGGCGAAATCGTACATAGGGTAAATGCACCACTGGCTGCCGGTGCGGTGGTGGGGCGGCTCGTGGATGATGCGATACATGACCGGGTCGCGCAGGTTCATGTTGCCGGAGGCCATGTCGATCCTGGCGCGCAGCACACGCGCCCCATCGGGAAACTCGCCGGCGCGCATGCGCTCGAACAGATCCAGGTTCTCCTCAATCGAGCGCTCGCGGTAGGGGCTGTTCTTCCCCGGCTCGGTCAGCGTGCCGCGGTACTGGCGGATTTCCTCGGCGCTCAGGTCATCCACGTATGCCAGGCCCTTCTGGATCAACTGCACGGCCCACTGGTAAAGCTGTTCGAAGTAGTCGGAAGCATAGAACTCGCGCTCTTCCCAATCGAAGCCGAGCCAACGGATGTCTTCTTTGATGGCTTCGACGTACTCGACATCTTCTTTGACCGGGTTGGTGTCATCGTAGCGCAGGTTGCACTTGCCGCCGAAATCACGCGCCACGCCGAAATCGATGGCGAAGGCCTTGGCATGCCCGATGTGCAGGTAGCCGTTCGGCTCGGGTGGGAAGCGGGTGTGGACGCGCTGGAAGCGACCCGAGCGTAGATCTTCGGTGACCGCTTCGCGGATGAAATCGGTGGCGGGGGGGAGGGTGTTGGATTCGTCAGACATGCTTGCGCCTCACTTTCGAAAAATTCACCCCATTATAACAAGCTTTGAGGCAATGCTTAGGCTTTGTTTGTGCTTTTCAGAACATCGAGTTCCGAATAAATTTGACGATCCTGTGTAATCGTGGTAAAATGCTCCCGCTCACTGGGGGCTCGTCTAACGGTAGGACAGCGGACTCTGGATCCGTATGTAGAGGTTCAAATCCTTTGCCCCCAGCCTAATGAGTGAAAAATGCCCCGGAGAAGCCCTCCGGGGTGTTGCTTTAAGATGAGCATGGTATAATCGCCTCGCAACCATTTTGAACCGATCTGTATCTAAAGGGAGAGTGCGACTGCATGAAGCTTCACGAATATCAATCTAAACAAATTTTTGCCAAGTATGGCATCCCGATCCCCAAGGGACAGGTAGCGGCTACCGCAGACGAGGCCAAGCACATCGCCAAAGAACTGGGTAGCCGCGTTGTAATTAAATCCCAGGTGCTGGTCGGCGGGCGCGGCAAGGCGGGCGGCATCCGCCTGGCCAAGTCCCCCGACGAAGCCGGCGAGCTGGCCGGCCAGATCCTGGCAATGGAGATCAAGGGCCTGCCGGTGCGCAAGGTGCTGGTGGATGAGGCCGCCGACATCGAGTCTGAGATTTACCTGGGCGTTACCAACGACCGGGCGGCGCGCAAGCCGGTGATGATGGCCTCGGCTGCTGGCGGCGTGGAGATCGAAGAGGTGGCCCGCCTGACTCCGGAAAAGATCATCAAAGTGCACATCGATCCGCTCCTGGGGCTGCGCGATTACCAGGCGCGCGACATTGCGGCTGGCATGGACCTGCCGCGCGAGCACTGGCGGCAGTTCGGGCTGATCGCCAGCGGGCTGTGGCAGGCTTATAAGGATTGCGATGCCACCCTGGCAGAGATCAACCCGCTGGTCATTACTGGCGATAATAAACTGCTGGCCGTGGACGGCAAGATGTTGATCGACGACAACGCTCTCTACCGCCAGAACACCCTGGCCGAGATGCGCGACCTGGACGTGGAAGCGCCCTCGGAGGTCGAGGCGCGCCGCTACGGGCTGTCCTTCATTAAACTGGATGGCAGCATTGGCTGCATGGTCAACGGCGCCGGCCTGGCGATGACGACCATGGACATCATCAAATTGTTTGGCGGTTCGCCGGCCAACTTCCTGGACATCGGCGGCGGCGCCAGCGCCGAGAAGGTGGCTGCCGCGCTGCGCATTATTCTATCTGACGCCAACGTGAAAGCGGTGCTTTTCAACGTTTTTGGCGGGATCACGCGCTGCGACGAGGTCGCCCGCGGGGTATTGGCGGCATTGAACGAAGTCAAGCCCAGCGTGCCGATGGTGGTGCGCCTGGTGGGCACCAATGCTGAACAGGGCCGCCAGATGCTGGCGGATGCCCACATGATTACTGCAGAAACCCTGGCAGACGCCGCGCAGAAAGCCGTAGCAGCCACGATGGGAGGCTAAACGATGAGCATTCTGATCAATAAAAACACGCGCCTCTTGGTGCAGGGCATTACCGGGAACGAAGGCTTATTCCATACCACGCACATGCTGGCCTACGGCACGAACGTGGTGGCGGGTATGACGCCTGGCAAGGGTGGGGAATGGGTGTTGGATGGCAAGGTGCCGGTGTTCGATTCGGTAAAAATGGGCGTGGAAGCCACGGGTGCCAACGCCAGTGTGATTTTCGTGCCGGCGCGCTTCGCTGCTGACGCTATTTTCGAGGCCGCCGACGCAGGTTTGCCGTTGGTGGTGTGCATCACCGAGGGCATCCCGGTGCAGGATATGATGCGCGTGCGCAATTACCTGGACCAGAAAGAAGTGCGCCTGGTCGGGCCGAACTGCCCTGGCCTGCTCACGCCGGGCGAGGCCAAGGTCGGCATCATCCCCGGGGATATCGCCATCCCGGGCAAGGTAGGGGTGGTCTCTCGCTCGGGGACGCTGACTTATGAGGTGCTGTATGCCTTGAAGCAGGTGGAAATGGGCGTGAGCACCTGCGTGGGGATTGGCGGCGACCCGATCAACGGCACCAATTTCATCGACTGCCTGCGCATGTTCCAGGCCGATCCCGAGACCGAGAGCGTGGTGCTGATCGGCGAGATCGGTGGGACCGATGAAGAGAAGGCCGCCAGCTATATCTCTGAATACATGACCAAGCCAGTGGTCAGCTTCATTGCCGGGCAGACCGCGCCGCCAGGCAAGCGCATGGGCCACGCCGGGGCGATCATCGAGGGCGGTGCGGGCACCGCCGCGGATAAGGTCAAGGCCCTTGAGGCGGCGGGTGTGCGCGTTGCCAGGCACCCGGAAGAAATCCCAACGCTGCTGTAGCGAACATTCCTATGAAAACAGAAAGTCCAACCCACGCAGGGTTGGACTTTTCTTATTCTGTACGATGGGAAACGCTGGGAATGTTACCCCACCATGTGCTTATCGACGTAACTGACCGCGTCGCCCACGGTGGTGATCTTTTGGGCGTCTTCGTCAGAGATCTCGCCGCCAAACTTGTCCTCGAACTCCATGATCAATTCGACCAGATCGAGCGAGTCGGCTTCCAGTTCCTCGCGGAAGCGAGCCTGCGGGGTGACCTTCTCTTCGTCAACGTCGAGCAGCTTGACGATAATTTCCTTGACTTTTTCGAATGTGTCAGACATATGGGATCCTCCTTGGATAGTTAGAGCTTACAAGATGGGGCAATTTTAACCTTCTCGTCCAATCTGTCAAGCCTGTGGTAAGATAAACTCATCTTGAAGGAACACTCACTTATGGAAAAAGTTACGCCGGTGAGCTCGAGAAAAGCGGATCACATTCGCATCAACCTGGACGAGGACATACGCTCGCAGCTTTCAACCGGCCTGGAGCGTTACCATTTCCTGCACCGGGCGCTGCCCGAGCTGAACCTGGATGATGTTGATCTTAGCCAGGAGCTTTTCGGCCGCAAGCTGCGTGCGCCCATCCTGATTTCCTCGATGACCGGCGGCACCGCTGAGGCAGCAGCCATCAACCGCACCCTGGCTGAAGCCGCTCAGCAGGCCAGCGTAGCCATGGGACTGGGCTCGCAGCGCGCTGCCATCGAAAACCCCGGACTGGCGAGCACTTTCCAGGTGCGGGCGCAGGCCCCGGATGTACTGCTTCTCGCCAACCTGGGGGCGGTCCAGCTCAATTATGGCTACGGCCTGGCGCAGTGCCAGCGCGCCGTGGAGATGGTTGAGGCGGACGCGTTGATCCTGCACTTCAATGCTTTGCAGGAGGCGGTGCAGCCGGAAGGCGATACGCGCTTTGCCGGTTTGTTGAAAAAGGTGGAGAGGGTGTGCCGCGGACTGCCCGTGCCGGTGATCGCCAAAGAAGTCGGCTGGGGTTTCTCGCAGCAGGATGTGCGCAACCTGGCCTCGGCCGGTGTGTCTGCCATCGACGTCGCCGGGGCAGGAGGGACCTCCTGGTCGCAGGTGGAAATGCACCGCGCCCAGAACGACAGCCAGAAGCGCCTGGCGGCGGCCTTCGTCGATTGGGGCATCCCCACCAGCCAGGCGATCCTGAACGTGCGCCAGGCGGCCCCGCATCTGCCCGTGTTCGCTTCCGGCGGCCTGCGCTCTGGCGTGGATATCGCCAAGTGCATCGCCCTGGGAGCGGCGTTGGGGGGCATGGCGAGCCCGTTCTTGAAGGCCGCGGTGCGCTCGCTGGAAGACACTTTACTGACGATCGAAGAGGTGCGCCGTGAGATCCAGGTGTGCATGTTCGCTGCCGGCGCGGGGGATTTGAAGCAGTTGCAGCAAATCGGCCTGGTTGCAGAGCGCATCCCCGGAGGATGACTCCCCGGAAGTTCAGATCTTGAAAACTGCCTGTGGCAGGAGGCTCTATGGCATTGCAACAACTCACCCAAACCCTACTCCCCGCCATTGAAGAAGAACTTCAGCGCGTGGTGGCAACCTGCCGCCAGCCGGGCCTGGAAGATATGTACGCTATCCTGGCCTATCATATGGGCTGGCAGGGACAGGGTGCCGGGCCGGAGGCGCGCGGCAAGCGCATCCGCCCGATGCTGGTCTTGCTGACGGCGCAGGCGGCTGGCGGAAGCTGGCAGACGGCGCTGCCGGCGGCGGCGGCGGTGGAACTGATCCACAACTTCTCCCTGGTGCACGATGACATCCAGGACCAGAGCCCGCTGCGCCGCGGCCGGCCAACGGTGTGGACGCAGTGGGGCGTGGCGCAGGCGATCAACGCCGGCGACGCGCTGTATACCCTGGCTTTCCTGGCGTTGCGCCCCCTGCCGCAAGCGATTTCCACAGAGCGAACCTTGCGCGCCTGTTCTGTGCTGGCCGAGACCTGCCTTTTACTCACCCAGGGCCAGTACCTGGACCTGGCCTACGAGGCGCGCGGCGACCTGCACGTGGAGGCTTACTGGCCGATGGTCTCAGGGAAAACCTCGGCTCTGCTGGCAGCCTGCGGGGCGCTGGGAGCGCTTTCGGCCCAGGCCGAGGAGGCGGTGATCGACGCCTACCGGCGCTTCGGCAGCCTGGTGGGCATAGCTTTTCAAGTGCTGGACGACTTGCTGGGCATTTGGGGCGACGCGGCGCTGACCGGCAAGTCGGCGGAGAGCGACCTGCTTTCGGGCAAGAAGTCCCTGCCGGTGCTGTACGGCCTGGCCCGGAACGGCCCCTTTGCCGAGCGCTGGAAGCAGGGAGGGGTGACTGCGACGGAAGTGTCGGCGCTGGCGGCGCAACTGGAGGCCGAGGGCGGGCGAGCCTTTACCCAGGATTGGGCCAGGCGCTATACCGGCCAGGCCTTGCAGGCCCTGGAAGAAGCGCAGCCGCAGGGCGAGGCTGGCGCAGCGCTGCGCGAGTTGGCCGACTTATTGCTCAAGCGCCAGGCGTAGCTTTATCATATAAACTCGACAAAAACCTGGTTACCCAGCAGCCGTCCTTTGGATGTCAGGCGCAGGATGTCTTTATCCTCGCCGGCCCATTCCAGCAGCCCCAGGCGCAGCAGGCGTTCGATTTGCCGGACGAAGACCTGCTCCAGGGATTGCCCGAAGCGCGCCTGGAAGGCCCGGTCCGAGACGCCTTCGAGGGTCAGGCGCAGGCCCATCATCATCGTTTCGGCGATCTCGGCGGCGCGCTCGATCACCTGGGCGGATTGGGTGGCAGGGGTAACCGGCCACGGATCGCTGGCGGCGAGCTCCTCACCGCTCGCTTGCAGGCGTTGGATGTATACGCCCGGGGCCAGCAGGTTGGCCGTGCGCCTGCCTCCGGCGAAGCCGTGCGCGCCTGCACCCAGGCCCAGGTAGGGCAGGTTGCGCCAGTATTGCAGGTTGTGGCGGCAGGCCAGGGCAGGCGAAGCCTCCCTGTGCATGGAGCCTGCGACCCAATTGGAGATCTCGTATTGCGCATAGCCGAATTTGTCCAGGGTCTCGCTGGCCCATTCGTACATCTCGGCTGCCAGGTCCGGGTCGGGAACCGAGAGCAGCCCGCGCCGGGCCCAACGGCCGAAAGGGGTGCCATGTTCGAGGGTGAGCGCATACAGGGCCAGGTGCTCCGGGTGCAGGCCCAGGGCCAGCTCCAGGCTGCGCTGCCAGGTCTCCAGGGCCTGCTCAGGCAGGCCGAAGATCAGGTCCAGGTTGAGGTTGTCGAAACCGGCCTGGCGCGCCCAGGTCGCGGCCTGGATCACGTCGGTGTAATTGTGCTGCCTTTCCAGCAGGCGCAGCTCGCCGGGGTGAGCGGACTGCATCCCCAGGCTCAGGCGGTTGACTCCCAGGCGGCGCAGGGTCTCCAGGTAGTGGCGTGAGAGCGTGCCCGGATTGGCTTCCAGGCTGACCTCCGCCTGGCTGTGCACGTCGAAGTGTTCGTGCAAAGCGCCCAGGATGGCTTCCAGGTGCTCGGGCAGCAGGAGCGAAGGTGTGCCGCCGCCAAAGAAGATGGTGTGAACGGGGATGCGCCGGGCGGCCCCTTTGCCCAGCAGGCGCGCCTCGCTGCACAATGCCTGCACGTAGGCCGGCACCAGCGCTTCCTGCCCGGCATAGGTGTTGAAATCGCAGTAACCGCAGCGGTGGCGGCAAAAGGGAATGTGCAAGTAAATCGAATGGGGCTGCATTTCACTCCAGTATACCCACCCTTTACCTTTTCGGGAAGGCTGGTATAATCGCCAGGGTCGGTAAGCGGTCTTTACCGGCGATGAATATCTATGGCTAACGAAAAAAGTTCTTCTACAAAAATCTGTCCCACCTGTGGCACGCGCTTGAGCGCTGACGCGGCGCGCTGCCTGGTATGCGGCACTAACCTGTCGACGCCTGAAAAGGAGTCGCGCCCTGGCAAAGCAGTGCAGGGCAGCCGCATGCCAGAAGTCACGCTCAGCCTGCCGCTGGTCATCGGGCTGCTGGCGCTGTTCCTGGGAATTGGGGCGATATTGGTTTACGTGGCGTTAGGGCAGGCGGCTGCCCCAGCGGCGGAGGTCACCGAAACGCCCACGGTCACACTGACGACCACTTCCACGCTGACGCCCACGCCGCTAACGCCTACACCCAGTAATACTCCAGAGCCAACGCTGACCCCGCTCCCCTACACGGTCAAGCTGGGGGACACCTGCGGCAGCATCGCGTATGCCTTCAAGGTCTCTGTTTTGAGCATCGTCCTGCAGAACAACCTGCCCGCCGACTGCAGCACGCTGATCGAGGGCCAGTTGCTGCAAGTGCCGCAGCCCACGGCAACGGCTACGGCGCTGCCCACGGCCACGCTCAACCCGCAAGAGGCCACCGAGGAGGCCTGCCTGAAGGATTACTACACTGTGCAGGAAAACGATACTCTGGGCGGCATTTCGTTGAACTACAACGTGCCCATGGAATCCATCCGCGAGTACAACGGCTTGGTCAGCGACGTGGTGCGCTTCGGCCAGCAGTTGGTCATCCCGCTGTGTGATCGTGAGACTTATGGGCCGACAGCCACGCCCACCCTGCCGCCGCCCTACCCGCCGGTGACCCTGCTCCTGCCGCCGGACGGCGCAGCTTTCATTTTGGCTGACGATGTGGCCACTTTGCAGTGGACCACGGTGGGCGTTCTGCGGGAGAACGAAGCTTATGCGGTCACGATCGAAGACGTGACCGAGGGCCAGGGACGCAAGCTGCTGCAATATGTGCTGGATACCAAGTTCATCGTGCCGGTTTCTTTCCGCTCGCCGGACAGTGCCCCGCACGTCTACCGCTGGTGGGTGGTGACGGTGCGCCAGGCCGGCACGGACGACGACGGCAACCCGATCTGGGAGCCGGCCGGGGCAGTCAGCGGCTCGCGGGTCTTCATCTGGGCAAGTACAGCCCAGGCGGGCACGCCCGTTCCATGAAATGTAAAGCGGGATGCACCCGGCCGGGCGCATCCCGCTTTTTGTTTCTCGAAAGGGACTATGCTTTGGCGGCGGCCGCTTCCAACATGGCCGTGCTGAGCGACTTGGGCCGCTCGATGGGCTGGCCCAGGGCGCGCGCCCACACGGCGTTGGCGGTGATGCCCAGGGCGCGGCTGACGCCGAACAGAACGGTGTAGAAGCCGCACGAGCCGCTTTCGCTGCAATCCTTGACCCCGTAGTGGTATTGCAGCGCCCCGCTGATGGCGTCCACGTTGGGCCAGGGATCCTTGGCCTTGCCCTGCTCGCGCAGCACATCCGGCACCACATCGTAGACCAGGCTGGCCAGTTTGAAGATCGGGCTTTCGGGGAAGTGGGCTGTGCCAAATTCGAGCTGGGCGCTGAAGCGCGGGTCGGTCTTGCGCAGCACGGCGTGCCCGTAGCCGGGGATCACCTGGCCGGCGTTGAGCGTATCCCAGGCGAACTGGCGCAGTTCATCTTTCTCCGGGACGCGGCCGTACTTCTCGTAAACTTCCAACAGCCAGGCCAGGGCTTCCTGGTTGGCGCGCCCGTGCAGCGGCCCGGCCAGGCCGTTCATACCGGCCGAAACGGCGTAGTAGATGTCCGAGAGCGTCGACCCGACCATGTGGGTGGCGTGGGCGCTGACGTTGCCGCTCTCGTGATCGGAGTGGATGATGAAGTACAGGCGCGCCAGGTCGGCGTAGTCTGCGAAGGGCACTTCCATCATGTGCGCGAAATTGGCGCTCCAATCCAGGTCCGGGTTGGCGACCGGCAGCTTGCCCTGGCGATGCTTCAGGTTGTAAATGTAAGCTGCAATGACGGGCAGCTTGGCGGTCAGGTTCAGGCTGTCTTCCAGGGTGGGGTCCCAATAATCCTCTTTGCGCAGGCCGCTGTCGTAGCCCTGCGTGAAGCGCGAGTCGGGCTGCAAGGCCAGGATCGCTTGTGAGAACAGGGTCATGGCCGAGGCCTGGGGCGGCATGGCGCGCAGCGTCTCGAACACGTAGCCGGGCACGGCCGCACGCGCTTTCCACTCGGCCTCGACTTCCTGGGCTTCTTCCAGGCTGGGGATTTCGCCCAATAGCAGGAGGTAGTACAGACCGCCTACCAGGGGAATTTCGGCCCCAGGCAGTTTGGGCAGCTTTTCCAGCAGTTCTGGGATGGTGTAACCCCGCAGGCGGATGCCTTCGCTGGGGTCTACATAGGAAATGTCCGTGACCAGGCTCTTGATGTTGCGCATGCCCCCGTAGACCTGCCCAATGGTAACCTGGTCGATGACTTTATCCCCGTTTTCGCTGACCAGCTTCTTGACGCGCTGCCGCCATTCGGGGAGTTGTGCCGCGAGTTTCTCTTTAAGGATCATGGTAGGCTCCAGATTAGAACTTGAGTTTGGCAATATTCTCGACGACGCCTTGCGCAGACTGTTGCATGGCAGCCATTTCGGCTTCGCTGAGCTTGTATTCGATGATCTTTTCCACGCCTGTGCGGCCCAACTGCACGGGCACGCCGAAGAAAATATCGTTCAGGCCGTATTCGCCCTGTAAATAAGCCGCGGCCGGGACGATCAGGTGCTTGTCTTTGAGGATGGCATCGGCCATCTGGGTGATGGCGACCGCTGGGGCGTAATAGGCGCTGCCGGTCTTGAGCAGGCTGACGATTTCGCCGCCGCCCTTGCGCGTGCGCTCAACGATGGCAGCCAGGCGGTCGGCAGGCAGGATATCTTCCAGCGGAATGCCGGCCACGTTGGAGGTGCGCGTCAGCGGCACCATCTCGTCGCCGTGACCACCCAGCACGTAGCAATGGATGTTCTCCACGCTGACATCCAGTTCCATAGCAACGAAGGCGCGCATGCGCGCTGAGTCCAGGATGCCGGCCTGGCCGACGACGCGCTGCGGCGAGATGCCGGCAACCTTCAGGGCCAGGTAGGCCATCACGTCGAGCGGGTTGGTCAGGATGATAAATATAGCCTCCGGTGAGTACTTGATGGTTTCGGCGGTGGCATTTCTCACGATTTCGGCGTTGGCAGCCAGCAGGTCGTCGCGGCTCATGCCGGGTTTGCGCGGCAGGCCGGCGGTGATTACGACGATATCCGAGCCAGCCGTGGCGGCGTAATCGTTGCTGCCAACGATGCGCACGTCTTTGCCGATGACGGGCATAGCTTCTTGCAGGTCGAGCGCCTTGCCCTGGGGCATGCCCTCGACGACGTCGACCAGTACAATGTCGGCGATTTCTTTCTCCGCCAGCCAATGGGCGGTGGTGGAGCCGGTCATCCCGGCGCCAATGATCGAGATCTTATTTTTCATACGCCTCTCCTGATTTGGTTGCAGGTGGTAAAACCTGCCTCATCGTTTCAACAAAATCAACTCACAGAATCCAGGTAGTGATTGGCCTGGATGGCAGCCGCGGCGCCCATACCCGCCGAGGTGATCACCTGGCGGAAGTGTGGATCGGCGGCCTCGCCAGCCGCATAGACCCCCGGCACGCTGGTCTGCATCAGGTGATCGACTTTCAGATAGCCATGTTCGTCCATGTCGAGCTGGCCCTGGAAAAGTTGGGTATTGGGGGTGTGCCCGATGAAGATGAAGATGCCATCCGTGGCATGCTGGCTGGTTTTGCCGGTGACCACGTCTTTCAATTCTACGGCCTGTACGGCGTCTTTGCCGATGACTTTGGTCACAAGCGAGTTCCAAAGGAATTTGATCTTGGGGTTTTCTTTGGCCCGATCTTGCAGCACAGGCCCGGCCCGTAGCGCATCGCGGCGGTGCACGATGGTGACTGAATTGGCGTAGCGGGTGAGGAAAATGCCTTCTTCCAGGGCGCTGTCGCCGCCGCCGACCACGACGACGTCTTTTTCCTTGAAGAACCAGCCGTCGCAAGTGGCGCAGTAAGAGACGCCGCGCCCGGTCAGTTCCTTCTCTCCGGGAACTTCCAGGTGGCGGGGCGTGGCGCCAGTCGTGATGATCAATGAATCAGCCAGGTAAGTGGTGTTATACGTGCGCACGCGGAAAGGTCGCTGCGAGAGGTCAACCTCGCTGGCTGTGTCGAACTCGACCCGGGCGCCGAAGCGCTCGGCCTGTTTTTGGAATAATTCCACCAACTGCGCCCCGCCAATGCCTTCGGGGAAGCCGGGGTAATTTTCTACGGTATAAGTCAGTGAGACCTGCCCGCCCAGCTCCATACCGGTCAGTACCACGGGAGCCAGGTCGGCGCGCGCCGCGTACAAAGCTGCTGCCAGTCCAGCGGGCCCTGAACCCAGGACCAGCACTTTGACCGGGGTTTCATCGCCCGGACGGGATGATGCACTGGATAGATTTGTCAGGCTAAAATCCATAGGTCATGTTCCTCCGTTTTATCAGATGCTGCGATCACGGAAAAGGTTACATCAGCGTTATTGAGAAGGGTTTATCTCGCCCCGGGGAAGCGTCGCGCTGGACTTTCCCGGGGCGATTGTAACTTCGGGTGCGCTAGGCGATTGGCCCGGCCGCGGCGATCTTGGGATCGACCTGCCCGGCGTACTGGGCGAAATTCTCTTTGAACTTGTCCACCAGGAGGCGCACCTGACGCTCGTAAGCTTGCGGGTCGGCCCAGGTCTGGCGCGGATCGAGCACTTCCGGTGGCACGCCGGGTACGGCCTCAGGCATTTGCAGGCCGAAGTACGGGTCGGCGCGGAAGTTGACCTGCTCCAGGTCGCCGTTCAGAGCTGCCCGAGCCATAGCACGCGTGTAGGGCAGGCGGATGCGCTGCCCTACGCCGTAGGGCCCGCCGGTCCAGCCGGTGTTGATCAACCAGACCTTGGCGTTGTGGCGGGCGATCTTTTGGCCGAGCAGATTGGCATACACCGAGGGGTGCAGCGGCAGGAAAGGCGCGCCGAAGCAGGCTGAGAAGGTGGCCGAGGGCTCTTTGACGCCTTTCTCGGTGCCGCCGAGCTTGGAGGTGTAGCCGGAGAGGAAATAATACATGGCCTGCTCAGGGGTCAGGCGGGCGATGGGGGGCAGCACGCCGAAGGCGTCAGCGGTCAGCATGAAGACGTTGTCCGGGTGCCCAGCGCGGCCGGCTTCGACGATGTTCTCCAGGAAGCCGATCGGATAGGCCGCCCGCGTGTTCTCGGTCAGGCTTTCGTCGTCGAAGTTGACGCGGCGCGTGTTGGCGTCGATGGTCACGTTCTCGAGGATGGTGCCGAAGTGGCGGGTGGCGTCCCAGATCAGCGGCTCCAGCTCGGGGTCCAGGCGGATGGTCTTGGCGTAGCAGCCGCCTTCGAAGTTGAAGACGCCGTCGTCGCCCCAGCCATGCTCGTCATCGCCGATCAGGGCCCGCTCGGGATCGGAAGACAGGGTGGTCTTGCCCGTGCCCGACAGGCCAAAGAACAGCGCCACATCGCCGGACTGGCCCACGTTGGCCGAGCAGTGCATCGAAAGCACGCCTTTGAGCGGCAGCAGGTAGTTCAGCGTGGTGAAGATCGACTTCTTGATCTCTCCGGCGTAGCTGGTGCCGCCGATCAGGATCATGCGCCGTTCCAGGTTCAGGATGATGAAGGCCTCCGAGTTGGTGCCGTCTTCGTCCGGCTGGGCGTAGAAGCTGGGGGCGTGCAAGATGGTGAATTCGGGCACGTGCCCGGGCAGTTGCTCGGGTTTCAGGCGGATGAACAGGTTGCGGGCGAACAGGCTGTGCCAGGCCGTCTCGGTAATCACCCGGATGGGCAGGCGGTAGTCTGGGTGCGCCACGGCAGTGGTGTCTTGTACGAAGACGTCCCGCCCCTGGAAATAAGCCCCAAGGCGGATCAGCAGGCGCTCGAAATAGGCCGGGTCCATGGGCTTGTTGACCTTGCCCCACCAGATCTTATCGAGATCATCCTGGCAGCACACAATGAACTTATCGTTGGGGGCGCGCCCGGTGTGTATGCCCGTGCGCACGACAATCGAGCCTTCGTGAGCCAGCATGCCCTCGCGGCGGGTGACGATGCGCTCGACCAGCGCCCCGGTGGAAAGCGTCCAGTAGGACATATTCAAATTATGCAGCCCGTGTTGGTCCAGATCGTAGTGGCTGGCAATCCCCATCTTGTTAGCAGTCATAAGAAACCTCCTTTGGCAATAAAAGTATATACAATTGATTATATCCGGTTTGAAAGGTGCTGGGGAGGCGAAGCGGGCGCGGCTAGCGAACTCCGGCCTGTGCGGCCGGCCGGCGGCTGAGGATTTGGAAGGTGCTGGGGTGGTTGTCCTGCGGGCTGGCGGGCTGGAACGAGCTTTCGCTTGCGACCCAATCGGCCATCTCGAAGGGTGGGAAGAAGACATCGCAGCCGGCGCGCGTGTGCACGCGCGTCAGGTAGATGCGGTCTGCCAGGGGCAGGGCCTGCCGGAAAATCTCGCCCCCGCCGATGACGAAGCACTCGTCTTCGCCGCTCTGGCGCGCCAGATCCAGGGCTGCCTGCAAAGAAGGCAGCACCTGGCAGCCGGGCGCCTGGAAGGCAGGGTCGCGGCTGATCACCAGGTTGGTGCGCCCGGGCAGCGCTTTCCCAATGGAGAGCCAGGTTTTACGACCCATCAGCAGGTGGTGGCCCATCGTCAGGCGCTTGAAGCGCTGCAAATCCGTGCGCAGGCGCCAGGGCAGTTGCCCGGCTTTGCCGATGCCCCTATCTTCATCCAAGGCTACGATCAGAGAGATGCGCATGTCGAACCTCATGATAAAAAAACTGGCAGGTTTTCAGGAACCTGCCAGTTCTACAATTTCACACGGAAACCTCGGCCTTGATGTGCGCGTGGGCCTGGTAGTCGCGTAACTCGAAGTCCTCGTACTGGAAATCGGAGATGGATTTCACCGCCGGGTTGATGTGCATGCTGGGGAGGGGATAGGGCTGGCGAGTGAGCTGCAAGCGGGCTTGCTCGAGGTGGTTCTTATACAGGTGCACATCACCGAAGGTGTGCACGAAATCACCTGGCTGCAAGCCGCACACCTGGGCGACCATCAGGTTCAGCAGGGCGTACGAGGCAATGTTGAAGGGCACGCCCAGGAAAACGTCGGCCGAGCGCTGGTAAAGCTGGCAGGAGAGCTTGCCGCCCGCCACGTAGAACTGGAAGAGCACATGGCAGGGCGGCAGGGCCATTCGGTCGATCTCGCCCACGTTCCAGGAGCTGACGATCAGGCGGCGGGAATCGGGGTTGGCCTGAATCTGCGCGATCAACTGGCTGATCTGGTCGATGCTGCGCCCATCGGCTGCCTGCCAGGCGCGCCACTGCCGACCGTAGACCGGGCCTAACTCGCCGGCTTCGTTGGCCCATTCATCCCAGATGCGCACAGCGTGTTCTTTGAGGTAGGCGATGTTGGTCTCGCCGCGCAGGAACCACAGCAGCTCGTAGATGATGGATTTCAGGTGCAGTTTCTTGGTGGTCAGCAGGGGAAAGCCCTGGCTGAGATCGAAGCGCATCTGGTAGCCGAAGATGGAGCGCGTGCCCGTGCCGGTGCGGTCGTCTTTCTCGAGGCCGTGATCGAGGATGGTTTGCAGCAGGTCAAGATATTGCTTCATTTACCAGGGCCTGTTCCTGCCAGGATGTGCCGAGCCTGGGTGATATCTGCCCCGATTTGCGCTACCAGCGCCTGGATATTCGGGAAGCGCTGCTCGTCTCGCAAGCGGGCGATGAAAGCCAGTTCCATTTGTTGTTGGTACAGGTCGCGATTGAATTCCAGCAGGTGCGTTTCGACGAGCGGGGCTTCTGGGCTGCCCGGAAAGGTTGGGCGATAGCCTACGTTGGTGACGGCCTGGTAGGTGCTCCCATCCACCTGGGCCAGGCAGGCGTACACGCCGGGGGTGGGCAGCGTCTTTCCCGCCCACATTTCGAGGTTGGCGGTGGGGATGCCCAGGGTGCGCCCGCGCCCATCGCCGTGCACCACGGCGCCGCTGAGCTGGTAGGGCCGCCCGAGCAGGCGGCTGGCCAGCTCGACATCGCCTTGCGCCAGTGCGGCTCGCACCCGGCTGGATGAAATTCTCTCCCCATCCAGGTCGACCGGCTCTGTCACGCTGAGCGTATAACCTAAATCTTGCCCCAGGTGCTCCAGCGTGGGCAGGTCGCCCTGGCGGCCTCGCCCGAGGGCGAAGTCGTGGCCGACGCATAGGTGGCGCAGGCCCAACTGCTGGTGCAGGCGGGTCATGAACTCGAGCGCCGTCAGGTTTGCCAACTGGCGGTCAAAGGGCTGGGTGATGACCACGTCCACGCCCATCTCTGCCATCAACGCGGCCCGTTCGGCGGGCGAGGTCAGGTAAGGAAAATCGGCGCGTTTCCCCAGCACGACAGCCGGGTGGGGGTGAAAAGTAAGCACGACTGCTGGAGCCCCCACAGCGTGTGCTCCAGCAGTTAATCCTTTTAGAATAGCCTGGTGACCCAGGTGCACCCCGTCAAAAGAGCCAATGGTCAGCCAGACACCTACCAGATGAACATCATCCAGAGTCTGGTAATGTTTCATATGCCAGGGATGCGCTGTGCGCAGTTCAGGACTGGAAGAAAACTTTCTTCGGCTGCCATTCCTGAGCGGCTTCGTCGACTTCCATGAGAGCCACCAGGTCGCCTTGCTGGCTGACGCCGCGTGCCCAGCCTTTTTGATCCGGGAGGGCGGGCAGGCGATGCCCGTGACGGACCAGTTCGACTTCGTCGGCATCCAGTTCGACCATGGGCCAATCGGCCAGGGCTTCCGCGGCGGGGATCAGGTTGCGGTACCAGTTACCGGCCGTGAAGGCTTCTTGCAAACGGCGCAGCGGAACGGCATCCCGTAGGGTGAAGCGCCCGCTCTTGGTGCGGCGCAGGCCGACCAGGTAAGCCCCGGTCCCCAAAGCCTTGCCCAGATCGTTGGCCAGGGAGCGCACGTAAGTGCCTGAAGAGCAATACACATCGATGACTGCCTCAGGCGGCGCCCATTCCAGCACTTCCAGGCTGTAAACGTTGATCTTGCGCGGTTCGAGTTCGACTTCTTCGCCTTCGCGGGCCATTTCGTAGGCCTTGCGTCCCTTGACTTTGACCGCCGAATAGGGCGGGGGCACCTGCTCGATTTCACCGATGAACTGCTGCAGCGTTTCGTTGAATTGTTCTTCGGTGATCTCATCGATAGCCGTCTGAGCGGCGGAGCTAACCACCGTGCCTTCAGCGTCGAAGGTGTCGGTAGAAGTGCCCAGGCGGATGGTGGCCTGGTAGCGCTTGTCGGAAGCCGAAACGAACTCGCTCAGGCGCACGGCAGGTCCAATCAGGACCACCAATACACCTGAAGCGCGCGGGTCCAGGGTTCCGGTATGCCCGGCCCGGCGAATGCCGGTGCCGCGTCGTACGATTTGCACCACATCGTGTGAGGTCAAACCGACGGGCTTATCCAGAACCAGGACGCCAGAGACAACGTTCTTGATGTGATCTTTTTGATCCATATCCATATCCATGTCCATAATTTATCCCCTTTCCTGTGAAATTAAATCCTCTCTTTGCGTGTTGTCTAGCAATGGACGGGTAGCTGCCAGGATCAGACCCTGGACTTCTTCAAGGCTGCCCTTGATGTCAGCCCCGGCAGCGGCTGCATGCCCGCCGCCGCCAAACTTCAACGCCAGTTCAGAAACATCAAAGCCTGGTTGGGCTCGCCAGCTTACTTTGACGCGCCCATCAGGCTGTTCGACGAAAATGATGGCGATGTCTGCGTTTTCAATGGATGAAAGCAGGTTGACCAGGTCTGCATCATCACGTCCATTATAATTGGCTGCCTGGCGATCTGCCAGGGTGAGTGTGGTCCATACCAGGCGATCTTCCAATTGTAAACCAGAAAGACCTGCTCCCCAGAAGCGCGCCGCCTGGAAAGAACGGCTGCCCAGGGCTTTTTGATACAAGCCAGGCAGGTCGGCGCCGGCATCCACCAGTTCAGCCGCCAGGCGTAGAGCAGCCGCGGTCATATTGCTGGTACGGAATCCAATTGTATCCGTGATCAGGCCAGTGAGCAAGGCGCTGTACACATCCAG
This sequence comes from Chloroflexota bacterium, assembly GCA_040752025.1. Classification (GTDB taxonomy): domain Bacteria; phylum Chloroflexota; class Anaerolineae; order Anaerolineales; family UBA4823; genus JBFMFR01. The sequence goes on from JBFMFR010000018.1 coordinate 60,349, forward strand.
GGAAGGTTCCCAGCCCAGAGCCTGAAGCAAGCCATAGACCAGTTCGGTGGTAGAGACTGCCTGTACGTCCACCAGGTTCAGGCGGGCGAAATTGAGGTTGGTGCGGTGGTGGTCGATGTTCACATCCGGCACTGTACCAGCCGGCACAATCTCTCCAACGCGCTCCATATCCGAGCAGTCCAGGACACAGAACAGGTCGAAGGCGTCCTTCACGCGAGTGCGCACCTGTTCGCTGCCGGGTAAGAAGCGCAGCTTGGAGGGTACGCCATCCGCTAAAACCATTTGGACCTGTTTCCCGGCCTCTTGCAGGGCCAACCCCATGCCGACCAGGGAGCCGATGGCGTCGCCATCCGGGCGGATGTGTGAAGCCAGCAGCACACGCTGCGCCGATTGGAACAAGGGTACTGCGGGCTGGAATTCGGCTTTATTCACGATCTGACTCATCCTGCGCGGGTTGATCTTCGTCTTCGTGAAGCGAAGCGATCAAGCGCTCGATGCGGTCGGCGCGCTCATAGGTCGGGTCCCAATGAAAGCGCAGGTGTGGGAAGATGCGCAGATCGATAAGCTGGGCCAATGTGTGGCGCAGGAAACCCTGGGCATGCTGCAAGCCTTCCAAGACTTCCCGGGAGCGCGACGAGCCTTCCAGGGCCGAAACGTAAATATTGGCTACGGTCAGCTCGCGGTCTACGGTTACGTCAGTGATCGAAATGCCTGCCAGGCGCGGGTCGGAAACATCCTGGATGAGCAGTTCGGATAGCTCTTCCCGGATGCGATCGGCGATGCGCTGGCTGCGTAATTTAGAAACCACACTACTCCTTTACGATGCCGGGCTGTAGGTCAGGCAGCCGCGACTTTCTCAACGAAATAACTTTCCAGGATATCACCGACCTGGTAATCACTGAAGCCCTTAACGGCAATGCCACACTCGAAACCGGAGCGCATCTCGCGCACGTCTTCCTGTTCGTGTTTGAGCGAACTTACTGAACTTTCGTGTTGAATTTCTCCGTTGCGCAGGACGCGCATGCGGGCGTTGCGGCGCACTTCGCCGTCGATGACGCGACAGCCGGCGATGTTGCCCACCTTGGAGATGCGAAAAACGGCCAGGACCTGAGCATGGCCCAGGACGGTTTCTTTCTCTTCGGGTTCGAGCATGCCTTTCAAGGCCTTTTCGATATCTTCGGTCAGACGATAGATGATATCGTACAGGCGGATGGATACGCCCTCGGCCTCTGCCAGCCGCCGGGCGGGGGCGTCAGCCTGGGCACAGAACCCGATGACGATGGCGTCCGAGGCGGCTGCCAACATAACGTCATTTTCACCGATGTTGCCGGTCTCGGCGTGCAAAATATTGATCGAAATACCATTTTTACCCAGGTCGTTGAGCGAAGAGACGATGGGCTCCAGCGAGCCTTGCACATCGGCTTTGACGATCAGGCGCAGTTCACGCACTTCGCCAGCCTGGAAGCGATCGAAGAGCTTTTCCAGGGTGATGGCTTCTTTGCCAGTCGTCTCAGCCTGTTCGGCGGCAAGCTGGCGCTCCTGGATGATGGCGCGGGCTTCGCGGTCGCTGGGGACAACCTGGAACAGGTCGCCGGCTTGCGGTACATCGCTCAACCCCATGACCGAAACGGGGGTAGAGGGGCCGGCTTTGCGGATCGTACGCCCGCGGTAATCGAACATGGCCCGCAAACGCCCGTAGGTGTCGCCTGCCATGACGGTATCGCTGACCGACAGGGTGCCATTCTGAACCAGCAGCGTAGCCAGCACACCTTTGGCGCGATCTCGCTCGGCTTCGATCACCGTGCCGATCACGCGGCCCTTGGGGTTGCTGCGGATGTCCGTGTTGTCTGTTACCAGCAGAATTGCTTCGAGCAAATCGTCGATACCAAGCCGGCGCTTGGCAGAGATGGGCACAACAATGGTATCGCCATCCCAGTCGTCGGGGACCAGGCCGACTTCGGCTAATTGCTGCAAGACGCGCTCGCGATCGGCATTCGATTTGTCGATCTTGTTCAAAGCGACCAGGATGGGCACTTTGGCAGCCTTGGCGTGGGCGATGGCCTCGCGCGTCTGGGGCATGACCCCATCATCGGCTGCAACTACCAGGACGACGATGTCGGCGCCCTGGGCGCCGCGAGCGCGCATGGCAGTGAAGGCAGCATGCCCGGGCGTGTCCAGGAACGTGATCAAGCGACCGTTGTGCTCAACTTGATAAGCCCCGATATGTTGGGTGATCCCGCCTGCCTCCCCCTCGGCGACGTTGGTATGTCGGATGGCATCTAGCAAGGTGGTTTTCCCGTGATCTACGTGTCCTAAAATCGTAACAACCGGCGGGCGATCGATGAGCTGGTTGGGATCTTCATCTGCAATCAGCCGCCGCCAAAGGGGAATCTCGCCCTGGTCTTCCTCTTTCGTCTCGGGTGCTTCAAGGGTAACATCATATCCCATCTCGGTCGCCACGATTGCGGCGGTGTCGAAATCGATCAACTGGTTGATGTTTGCCATCACTCCATTGGACATCAGGTTTTTGATGATCTCAATGGGGCTGGAATCTATGGTGCGGGCCAGATCCCGAACGGTAATGCTCGGGGGAATTTCTATCGTTTTCGTGCTTCGTCCGTTATCACTCATGCTGCACCTCCTGTAAAAACAACTCGTTTGTGTGCCCCATGAGCGGGTCTGGACGTGGCGAGCCAGCTAAATAGCCATCAGCTTACACGCCGCTTAAACAGCTCAGGCGAAGTGCCTTCCAGGGGGCGCTTCGCACGCCGAAGATGAGCTTTCCAGTTGCAAGTGTGCTTCTGCCAGTTTCCAACCGGGCGGGCTTACTCGCCATGATTTTCCTCTGGAGCCGGTACTTCTTCTGGCAGTGAGGCCATAAAGTTTTGCAACGTTTCTTGATCTTTTTCAGTCAGCTCGGTCTTCAATGCGTGTGCAAGCGCTCCTTTCAGGCCGCGTTCCCAGCAGGTCCGCTGGTCGTGCAGGTAAGCGCCTCGACCAGCAAGCTTCCCGGTGGGGTCAATTTGCACGCCAAGTTCTACTCTCACGATGCGAATCAGCGATCGCTTGGGCAGCACCTGGCGGCAACCCACACAGGTCCGTTGGGGCACATGTTTTCTTCTAATCGACTTTTTTGGCACCTGACCTCTCGAAACTCTTACTTAGGTCTAGTTTACCATTCTTCCTCCCAGCCCTCTTCGCCACGTTTGTGCTTCTTGCGCACAACCATAACGTCCTGGTCTGGATCGTACTCCAGCTCGACAAATTTCTTTTTCTTCTTCTTTTTCTTCTTCTTCTGGGTGCCCGAGTCTCCGCCTTCTTCTTCTTCGTCTTCTTCCTCTTCTTCAAAGCCGGCGAAATCCATCACATCCGTGCTCAGGGCAAAAAGTTCTTCCAAAGTAGGTTCGGCTTCTTCTTCGCTGACAACCAGGGCGAGTTCTTCGGCTGGGGCTTCAGCTGGGCCTCCGGCCACGGCCTCCTGAGGAGCTTCGGCCGCCTCGGCCTCGGGTTCCGCTACCTGCTCGGCGGCAGCCTGCGGAGTTTCTTCTTCTGCGGCTACGCTCACGGCTTCTTCCGCGGGAGCTTCGGCTGTCACCTCAGTTGGGACAGGCTCGGCTTCTGCAGCTTCGACGCCCTCAGGCGCTTCGGTGGCTTCCACTTCTGCGGTTGGGGCCTCGACGGCTGCGACCAGTTCTTTCGCGGGAGCCTCAACTGCTTCAGCTTCCTCGGCTTGCTCAGCTTCAACTTCGGGTGGGAAGTCGCGGTTCAAGGCTTCCTGTAACTCGGACCAGGCCTTGGGGCCCATACCGTTCAAACGGAAAACCGAGTCAGGATCGACCCGCACTTGCAAGAGCAGGTCGCCGACTGTCTGGAAACCAGCTTCGCTGATTACTGCGTACACCCGGTCAGACACTTCGAACTCTGCCAGCGGGATATCGAAGGCTGCTTGCGGCACGCCGGCTGAGGCAATGCGCTGGAGCTCCTCCTCCTGGCGTTGTTCAGACTGCCGCTGGCGGATCAGGCCGCGCTCGACGCGGTCGACGAACTGGGTGAGTACTGCATACTCTTCCGGAGTGACTGGACGCCCTTCGGACTTCTTAGCCAGAACGGATTCAACCTGGGGCACTACATCGCTCTCGTTTTCGGCGATGCGTGCGTAGTCCGGGTCGCTTTCCAGCTTGTGCAGCGAGTCAGCCGCTGCTTCTGGCAGGCTCTTGATATCGATGCGCCAGGAGGTCAATTTGGCCGCCAGGCGGGCGTTTTGGCCATCGCGCCCAATCGCCAGGCTGAGTTGGTCCTCTGGAACGACCACGGTGGCCGTTTTGGGGCCTTTGCTGGCATCATTCAAATAGACGCCGGAGACGCGCGCCGGGCTGAGCGCTTTGGCAATATAGAGGGCCGGGTCGGCGTTCCACTCGATCACATCGATCTTTTCATCGTTCAGCTCGCGCACGATGGCCTGGATGCGCACCCCACGGATGCCCACGCAGGCGCCAACCGGGTCGATGCCGGGCTGCAAGGCGGCCACTGCCACTTTAGAGCGCTGTCCTGGCTCGCGGGCAATTGAGCGGATCTCGACCATGCCATGATAGATTTCGGGCACTTCGTTTTCCAGCAGGCGGCGCAGGAAGTTGCGATGGGCGCGCGAGAGGATCAACTGCGGGCCGCGCGGGGAATTCTTCACTTCCAACAGCAGGGCGCGCAGGCGGTCGTGGACGCGCACGCGTTCGCCAGGGATGGAATGGTTGCGGGGCATGATGCCCTCCGCTTTCATTTCCAGCCCAACGGTAATCCCTTGTGTATTGTTGACGGCCTGGATCACGCCGCTGAGAATCTCGCCCTCTTGCTTGCTGAAATGGTTAAATTGAGCGTCGCGCTCGGCTTCACGAATGCGCTGCTGGATCACCTGGCGGGCAGTTTGCGCTGCCACGCGACCAAAATTGCGCGGCGTGGTCTCGACCACCACCATATTGCCCAGCTTGGCTTCCGGGTCGACTTTGAGAGCATTTGTCAGGGTGACCTCTGTGCGCTCATCTTGCACCGATTCGACGACTTCTTTCTCAGCGTAGATCAATACGTGACCGGTTTCGGGATCGATTTCCGCATTCACCAATTGTGCATTGGATGCGTTCACGGCGCGCCGGTAGGCCGAAACCATGGCTGCCTGCAATGCATCCAGGACAATTTCCTTCGGAAGCTGCTTATCTTCCAAAACCTCATTGAATGCCAGTACAAACTCGTTCTTCATGCTTACTTTTTCTCCGCCTGGAGCGTATTTCCTTGATTACATGCAGAAAAGTGGGGGTTGCCCACTTTTCGTCGATGCCAGTATCAATCGCTAACGAACAGCGAGTAGATTCTAGCACAGAAGCAAGCGAAATGCAAGATATCTGTGCGCTCTCTAGAAAAAATCTAACCTGGTGTTAACAACCAGATTTCAGGCGCTTTTGCATCCGCCAGGCGGGTTCGTGCACATCGCGCCGCTGGCCCTCGTGATCCAGGTAATGCCAGCGACCGGCCTCGGCTGCCACAACATAGTATCCGTAGCGCTCGTAAAAGCGCCGGGCGTTGGGGTTGTCGCGCCCTACGTTGAGGGTCACCCATTCGAAGCCGCGCTGGCACAAATCTACTTCCGCCGCGTGCAACAAACGCGCTCCTACGCCGAAGCCGCGGTAAGCCGGCTTGATGCGAAATCCATAGATGTAGGCGCGCTTGTGCCCATCGGCCAGTTCCAGGCGGGCGCTGTGCAACTGGACGAACACCTGGCCGATGACGTTGACCCCAGGGAGTTCCGCCAGCCACAGGACTGCCTTGCCCTGGCAGGCGCTCTGGTAAACCTCCCGGTACAGACGGCGAAAGTTGATGTATTCACCGTCCCATTCCAGAGCGGGCAGATCGTCTTCGGTGATGTTGCGACAGCGCAACTGGGCTAACCACTCGGTTTCTTGAGGGCGTTGGTTCATACGGGATCGGTCGTTCCGCTTTGCGATTGGTCCAGGAGTGATTCCAGCAAAGCCTGTTCTTCTGCTGGTGTGGTCACCTGCCCATCCAGCCAGGCGCTGCGCAAAGCGCCCAGGATGCGGCGGTAAACCGGGCCTGGGGGCAGGCCGCGCTGGCGCAATTGGTGACCATCAACGCTCGGGCTGATGAAGCGCCACTGTGCGGCGTAGTTCTGCAAGGCCTGGCGCACGGGCTCCTGGCTGGACCCCAGGTAGAGGGCGTACCACGCTCGTTCGGGGACATCTTCCAGGCGCGCCACCAGTGAGCTGGGGGGCATGGCCCCCAGGGTGACCTGGTCGATCCATAGGTCGCAGGCGGCGCGGATCGATTTCGCCAGGCTGATCGGCAGCTTCAGGCGTGCAATGATGGCGTTGGCCTGCTGGCGAGGCAGCCGGATGAGCCACAGGATGTAAGCCAGCTCGCGCTGCAAGGCGGCAGTTTCCCCAGCGTTTTCCAGTTTCCAGGCTTCGGGCGGTCGCATACCGGGCAGCGCGGCGATTTTCTTTTGCAGCCAGTCATCCCAGGCCAGGTGCGGCTGGATGATTTTGAGCATTCCCAGCTCGTGCAACCGGGCCAGGCTGCGCGCGGGGACCCGTGTGGTCAGGATGTGATCCAACTCGTGGCGGATGCGGTCCCCGGACAGGCGCTCGATGAGCGGGCGCGCTTCCATCAGGAGCTGCATGGTGCGCTCCTCGATGTGGAAGTCGAAGCGCTGTTCGAAGCGCACGGCGCGCAGAATGCGTGTCGGATCGTCAACGAAGGAAAGCGAGTGCAGCACGCGCACCAGGCGGGCGTGCAGGTCGTCCAGGCCGCCCCAATAATCGTGCAGCTCGCCGTAGTGCCGCCCGTCCAGGCGCATTGCCAGGGTGTTGATGGTGAAATCGCGGCGGTGCAGGTCGAGCTTGATGCTGCCGCGCTCCACAGTAGGCAGCGCCGTTGGGTGGGTGTAGAATTCGGTGCGCGCCGACACCAGATCGATGGATTGCAGGCCGGAATCGGCCAGGCGGCGAACCAAACCGTCCGCCACAGGCTGGTCCAGGTGCCATTTGGCTGTGCCGAAGCGCATGTGGCTGGTGACGCGCCCGCCGTAGCAGGTCGCCAGGGCACGGGCCAGGGCGATGGCGTCCCCTTCTACGACCAGGTCGAAATCCAGGCTAGGGCGCTCGAGCAGCAGGTCGCGCACGAAGCCACCCACCAAGTACAGCGCGGCGTGCTGCGCGTGGGCCTGTTCGGCGATAGCTTTCAACAGCTCCAGGCGGTCGTGAGGCAGGGCGGATTCCAGCCGCTCGCCCAGGTTCTGCCGCCCGGGCAGGCGCGGGTGTGGCGCCAGGGTTTTGAGCAGGTCGGTGCGGGTGACAATCCCGATGATCTCGCCGCTGTGTACGTCTACCACCGGGATTTGCCCCCAGCCCGTTTCGGTGACCAGGCGCTGGACGTGTTCGACGGAGTCGTCGGGGTGTACGTAATGCTCCCCGGCTTCCATCAGGCTGCCGGCGGTCAGGTTGAGCTTGTGTGAGATGGCGCGGTCTACCGCCCGGCGGGTGAGCAGCCCCAGTACTTTACCTTTCCTGACCACGGGATAACCTTCATAGCCGTAACGGCGCATGCGCTGCGCCGCTTCTTCAACGGGTGTTTCGGGGTGGAGCAACTGCGGCCCGCGCGACATGATCTGCGCGACAGTGATCGCCGGGCGGACATACTCGGGCAAGGTGCGGGTGAGCTCGACGCGCACGTTGTCGACATCGCGGCCCTTGATCAGGGCTGCCGCGGCGCGCTCGTGCCCGCCGCCGCCGAAACGCATGGTGACGGCAGCCACGTCGATGTTGTCGGTGGTGGAGCGGGCGATCATCTGCACGCCGGCGCGCGTGTTGACCAACACGAACAAGGCGTCCGGGTCGAGCAGGTCGCGCAAACGGTGGGCGATAGTAGAAAGTTCTTCGTCCATCTCCTGGGCGTCGCCGGTGGCGACCACGATGGTATAACCGTGGATGTGGAAATGCTCCGCCTGGGCGCGCAGCCGGTCGTACAGCAACTGCTGGTCTTGCGAAAGCGGGTGGTTCAGGAAGCTGTTGGTGATTTGCAGGCTGGCGCCCTGTTCGATCAGGTAGGCTGCGGCGCGCAGGTCGCGCGGCGAGGTGCGCCCGTAGGTCAGCGAGCCGGTGTCTTCGTAGATGCCCAGCAGCAGCAGCGTGGCCTGGATGGTGGAGAGCGGGCCGTTGTGATCGCGCAGCTCTTCCACCAGCAGCGTGGTGGTGGCGCCCAGCTCCACGGTGTGGATCGACCAATCCGGGGGCAGACCTTCGCGCAGTGGGTGGTGATCGATCACCTGGACGCGCGTTTCAGCGCTCATGCCCCTGACACTGACCATCGATTGGGTATCGACCAGGATGACCTGCGTAATGGGCTGGTTGGGCAGGTCACGAGGATCGACGAAAGGCAGGTCGACGCCATACAGGGAGAGAAAAGCGCGCACGTTGCGGTTCATGCGGCGCGGCAGCACCGGCAGGGCAGCATCGTTCAACAGGTGCGCCCCCAGCAAGGAGGCCAGGGCGTCGAAATCGGCCTGTTCGTGAGTCAAAATGATGTGCATACGTATATCGCGCTCTTGCCTTGCTTACTCGCCGGACAATTCCCATAGGTCATGGACAAGAAACGTTTGGAAGTCGCTGATTTGCTCTCTAAGCTTTTCACTAGCCAACATTTCTGGGCGGGGATCCACGTAATAAACCCCATCCAGCTGGTTCAATGCCACTGTATACCCAAGAAAATGATTGCTTTTGAAAGTTGGGTTGATTCCAAAAATGCTTTGCCCTTTTCTGGCTTGCTGGACATCGTGTAGAAAAATGGCTACGACAGGTACATCTCTTCCAAGTAGTTTTGTCAGAAGATATTTGTCGAGAAATATCTTGTCAATGCGATCTTTGCTGGTAGTTTTCACTGAGCCGATGATTTCTGCTGGGCCTATTTGTTTCGTCTCGGCGGTTACAATTGCTTTATTGCGTGAGAATACAAGATCCAATTCATAGGACATCTCATATTCTGGGTATCCTGGAATGGGCAGGCTGATCGTCCGGGGTTCGCATTCCAAACCTACTTCTTGGATGATCAATTTCACCAATGTTTCGAAAAGCTGACCGACTCGTTTCCGCGACTGGTTAGGGTTTTCTAGCGAATCTCCGATACAACCGATGGATTGTTGAATAGTGTAAACTACTTTGTTAATTTCACGAGTCTCAACATATATTTGAGCCCTGCTGGCTGCAGCTTGTTGAAATCTTTTCAGCTTATCGAGAAATTCAAGAAACTTATCGAAAGCGGTGCTGAACCTATAGGAAGTTTCGAAATACAGATCGGAATTCAAGGGGCGCGTGATTTTGTAGCCGAGTTCTTGGCTGTATTGATAAAAAACGTAATTGGCATGCGAAGGTGAGATAATCCGGGTTGGGCGAGTCTCTTCAACGAATTGGAGGAATGCTTTGCAGAGCATAGCATAGTCTCCTAACTGCTTGAAAGCGGTTTTGTCTTGAATGCTTGCCTGCAAATCGGGCAGGGTTATTGTCATCATCGGATTGACTTCCTTCGTCTTGCATTTTCAAGATCGTATTGCACCCAGCGTTCAATTGGCCAGTCTTCGACAAGTTCGATCCTATTGATCGCCCACTGGCAGTACCCAAGGGAGATATCGCAACCTTTCCATTTGCGATTCAGTTGCTCTGCTACGACCAAAGTGGTTCCGGAACCTGAAAAAGGATCAGCAACCAGATCACCAGGATTGGATGAGGCCAGAACAAGTTTCCGTAAGAGTTCCTCTGGCTTTTGTGTAGGGTGTAGCGTTTTTTCGTGCATACCATTGCAGGTAGTAGGAATCTCGATAACATCTCTGGGTTTGGCTCCCGCAGGGTGAGGTCGCCAAAGTCTCTTTGCACCCGTCGCTCCCTTTCCATATTGACTGGTTGCAGCCTGTGGGTGTTCAGGATATTTCAATGTGTGATCGCCATAAGGAATGCGAATATCATCGATATTAAATGTGAATTTATCACTCTTCCTGAAGTGCAGGATACTTTCATGCGATCGCCCCCAATCGGACCCCAGATTGGCTTTGTTCTTATAATGCCATATTACCCAGCGGCAGCCTTTGAAAAACTGCGAGGCCGGCAACTTGATATCTGCAAGTATCTCGGAAAAACCACAGATATACAACGTTCCGGTCGGTTTTAAAACCCTGGATGCTTCTTCTATCCACTTCAACGACCATTCTACGTATTGTTGTTGAGATTCGAACGAATCCCACTCTGCTTTTTTGATGTTGTATGGGGGATCGGCAAAGATCAGATCTGCCGATTCGCTGTCCAGCGAGCTTAGCCAGGCAATCGCATCACCGATCCAGATTTCCCCGCCTGGGTGACTGTAAAGCAGTGTTGGAACGTTGGGGTTCGACATATTGACATCAACGTATGAGCCCTTCAACATGGGTTGCCCAAAGAAGGTTGGGATTTCCTTGTTGCGCCGGTATGTGGCAGACTGCTCGTGAATCTCGGATGATCTGTTTGATCGCTCATGATTTTCAGCGTTGTTGTTCATTAGCAGGCGCTCCTACGGAACCGAAAAAGTTACAATCTGGGTTACGCACGAACTCGGGACGGATGCCTTGCCGCACACCTGGATGGTCGCCCGGGCGTTGCAGCTCGGCGTGCAGCCCTGTACGTTCAAGCCTACGGAGAGGTAGGCCGTTTCGCCTGGACGGAGCTCGCGCTTAGGGCCAACGCCGCATTCGTCTGCGGAAGTGTGGAAACCGCCGCCCGAATAGCCTGTACCCTGTGGCTGCCCGTACAGGATGATATTGCGCCCCTCATCTTGGATGAAACGGATGGTATCAGCAAAGGTCATGCTGCCGTTGTTCACCAGTTTGAAGGCTGCGTAGGGTTTATCCGCTTTGCCTTTACAATCGTGGATTTTGACGAAAGAGACCATGACTGCCGGCGAGGCAATTGTGGGGGGCGCGGAGCGCAGCTTTTCGAGCTCGGCTTCGTCCAGTAGGCGCAGGGAGTCCAGGTAAGCTTTGATCTTGTTGGAACGGCCGCTGTACACCAGGTAGCGCACGTATACCCGGATCACCCGGTCGCCCACCAGGTAGACGCGCCCTTCGACCACCGGGAAGATCGCCTCATCGGAAACGCGCAGGCGGAACTCGCGCCCGGGGGAGCCGTCCAGGGTGATGTCTTTTGAGAGAACCGGCGTGCCGCCCTGGGCGATGATCTGGTTTTGAAACTCGTCCAGGAAATATCCGGCTTCGGCCTGGACGCTGTTCGGCGGGTAATAGGTATAAGTCGCCACGTAGGTGAGGTCCCTGTCGCTGGCGCTGAGGGTGTGCGTGTTGCCGCTGACTTCCTCGAAAGGGGTCACGGGCATCGCCACGGAGAAGCCCCCGCCGGCAGAGGAGTAGGTCTGCCAGCCTAATTTCGGGAAAAAACTGCGAAAGTCGATGGTCGAAGCGATGATCACGCCAACGGAAACCAGCGCGAAGATAACGGCGATGCCGATGCTCAGCCCGAAGGTGGTCAGCAGGTTCCAGCGCATGAAGCGTTGGATGGAGGGGTTGGCGTAGATCATCTCGCAGGTTTGCAGGCGGGCGGCCTGGGAGTAATCACTGTAAGCCGTTGCGCCGGCTTCTTCGAAAGCCTGCTGGCGCGCCTGGTGTGCTTCGAGCAACTGCTGCACGCTGGCCCGGGGTAGCACCTGGACGACGCAGTCTTTCGTGTTGATCTTTTTGAAGTACCCATCTGCAGTGAGCAGCACCTGTCCTTCCTGGAAGGGTGTGAAGAAGCAGGTGACGGCTTTTCGGGTGGGCGCGGCGATGGAGACAAAACTTTTGTGCTCGGTGGAGGCGAAGACCAGCGATTTGATCGCCGGAATCAGCATGGCACTTTCAGAGAGCACACCCAGCAGCGTGAAACCGGATTTCTCCAGTTCCCGGACGATGAGCTTCCCGCGCCGGTCGCGCAGGATCACGTCCAGGAGGCTGGTGCCTGGCTCGAAGCGAAAGCGCATGCCCCTGGGGTAGCGGAATACGCTGGCGAATTGCACAATGGCAAGCACACTCACCGCGAGAAAAAAAACATTGAGAAGCCAGGCCAGGGCGTTCATGCGAAATAGTATAGCATGACTCCCCCGGTTTGGAGCGTGGCCTGTTGGAGGATTTACTGGCCTAGTTCTGGCGCGGGTTCAACCAGTCGTTCAGCCCGTCGCCCAGCAGATTCCAGCCGATGCCGAACAATACCAGTGCCAGGGTGATGGGCACGAAAACCCACCAGTAGGTCATTGGGTTGCCGCCTGGAGCGATGATCCAGCGCCGCCCGATGGCCAGCAGTTCACCCCACTCGGACCCGCCGCCCATCCCGATGAAAGTCAGCGTGGCCTGCATCAACACCATACCGCCGATGTCACGCGCTCCCAGCACGATGGCCGGCGAGATCGAGTTCGGCACCAGGTGGCGCAGGATGATGCGGCTGTTGCTGGCGCCCAGGGCGCGGGCGGCCTGGACGAAGTCGGTCTGCTTGACGCCCAGCACCAGGGTATTGACCAGCCGGGCATAGGGCATCCAGGAGAACAGGATCAGCGCCAGCATCACCGGGTCGATAACTGACAATAAAATCTCCAATTTGCTGGGTGGGATGACTTCATTACTGCCGGATATCAGCGCAATCGTGTTCATGCGATCTGAGACGCGCAGCAACTGCTCGAAAACCACCACACCGACGATGATCGGAAAGGCCAGGAAAGCATCCGTGACGCGCATTACCAGGTTATTGACCCAACCTCCCATGAAGGCGCTGAAAGCGCCGAGCAGCACGCCCACCAGGGCAGTGGACAGGGCCACCAGCAGGCCAAAGCGCAGCGCCGAGCGCGTGCCCCACACCAGGGTGTAGAACACGTCCAGGTGAGTCCCGCGCAGGCCCGTGGCCACAGTGCCCATGATTGTGCCCTGGCCGGGCGGGATTGGCGCCTTGCTGTTGGTGTCTTGAATGGATCGAAAAACGGAGAACTCTTTGGCATTTTCAGGCGGTGGGGCCAATACCGGTGCTGCCGCAGCCATGGAGATGAACAGGGCCACAATAGCCAGGCCAAGCAGGTTTTGCCAGCGGGAGAAGAAGCGGCGTACGTTCATGTGTTGAGTATCCCTTCTCGTATGCGCGGATCGAAGATCGCCTGTATGATATCCAGGAAAAGCATAATCAAAAGCACGATCAGTATGCTGTAGATTGCAAATCCCAGCACCAGGGGCAGGTCTGGGGTAACGTAAGGCCCCATGGACAAAATAACCAGTTCGGAGATGCCCTTGAGGCTGAAGATCACTTCGATGACGAACACTCCGGTGAAGAGCGAGGCAGCCGACAGGGCGCTGCTGGTCAGCGCCGGGGTGATGGCGTTGCGCAGGGTGTGTTTCCAGATGATGACGCGCTCTGGAATGCCGCGGGCTCTGCCGGCCAGGATGTAATCTTTCTGCTCCTCCTCGATCACCGAGGAGCGCGTCACCCGGCCCAGCGTAGCCCAATGCAGCAGGCTGAGCGCCAGCACGGGCAGCACCAGGTGGCGGGCGGCGTCGACGCTGATGTCCGGGCGGTTATTGAGCAGCCCATCGATGGTCAACAAGCCGGTAAAGGTGTGGAATTCCTCTGAGCGGATCACCTGGCTGTTTTTCAGGCTGATGCGCTCGGGCGGGAACCAGTTCAGGGCCACGTAGAAAATGCTCATCAGCACCAGGGACAAAATGAAGATTGGCAGTGAAGTGAAGACGAAAGCCGCCAGGCGGAAGCGATAGTCTGGCAGGCGGTCTTTTTTCGTGCCGGCCAGCACCCCGCTTACCAGCCCGAGCGGGATGAAGAACAGCAAGGAGTAGATGGTCAGCTCGGCAGTCACCGGGGTACGGCGCAGCAGAGCGGCGAGCACAAAATCGTGCATCAGCGGGCTCCAACCCCACTCGCCTTGCAGCAGGTCGCCGGCCCATATGGCGTATTGCACCAGGAAAGGATCGCGCAGATGATACTGCCGGATGATCGCCTCACGGATGATCTCGATCCTTTCGGGGCTCAACCTGTTTGGGTCAGCGCCTGCGCCGAAGTATAAGGTGGCGCGTATTTCAGGCGGCGTCAGCATGGCAAAGCCATACAGCAGCATGGTGGTGACCAGCATGGTCAATGGTAGGTACAGGATGCGATAGGTGATGAAGCGAGCGAGCGGCGGCATATGGATTCTCCGGATCTTCTTTATGAGAACTGGCCTTGCGCTTTAGGATCCGATCACACCTTCCCGGATGCGCGGATCGAAGACGGCTTGCAGGATGTCCAGCACGAGCATGAGCAGCAGCACGATGATAACGCTGTAAACGGCAAAGCCCATCACGGTGGGCGTATCGGGGATGTCCCTGGCGGCAGACACCACCACCAGTTCGGAGATGCCCTTGAAGTTGTAGATCACCTCGACGATGAAAACGCCGGTAATCAGGGTGGCCGCCGAGAGGGCGCTGCTGGTCAGGGCTGGCGAAAGGGCGTTGCGGAAGCAGTGCTTCCATACAACGGTCAGCTCAGAGTGGCCGCGGGCTTTGGCGGCGATAGCATAGTCTTTGCCCAGCTCTTCGATCATCGCGGCACGCGTCACCCGGCCCAGGGTGGCCCAGTGCAGCAGGCACAAGGTGATCACCGGCAGCACCAGGTGGCGAGCGGCGTCCAGGCTGATGTCGACCCTGCCGTTGAGGAATCCGTCGATGGTGAGCAGCCCGGTGAAAGTCTGGAATTCTCCCGATTTGATGAACATATCGTTTGTGATGCTCAGGCGCTCAGGGGCGAACCAGTGCAGGCTGACGTAGAAAATCGCCAGCAGCACCAGCGCCAGCACGAAAGTGGGCAGGGAAGTGGCGGTGAAGGCCATCAGGCGGAAGAGGTGGTCCTGAGCGCGGTTTTTGCGCCAGCCCGCCACCACCCCGCTTGCCAGGCCGAGCGGGATGAAGAGCAGCAGGGAGTACAGGGTCAGCTCGGCCGTCACCGGCGTGCGGCGCAGCAGGGCTTTCAGCACATTGTCATCCAGCACCGGGCTCCAACCCCAATCGCCGCGCAGCAGACTGGCGGCCCAGTAGGCGTATTGCACCGGGTAGGGTTCGTTCAGGTGGTAGTCTTTGATGATCCGGTCGGTGATCTGTTGGATCTGTTCCGAGGTCATGCGATCGGGGTTGACGCCAGAAGAAAGATACAGGCTGGCGCGCACTTCGAGGGGTGTGCTGAGGATGAAAGCGTAAATAATAGCCGTGATAATGAACAGCGTAATGGGAATCGCCAGGACGCGATAGATCAAAAAGCGAACGATAGGCGGCATTTTTCCTCCTCGGTGTGATCATGAACGTGCGCCTGTGGCCTGCTGTTCCGTAAGGACAAAGGTTATTTTGCGCAACGGTGGCCCATTTGTGAGAACAGCCTCAATTAGTTTACTCCAGGATCGGGCAAAGGTTCAAGTCAATTTTGTCCCTGGCAAACTTCGTTCCCGGTTTTTCGCTCGTTGAATCAGCCTGTGATCTTCTGCATGGCTCGCTCTGCCAGGGCTGTAATCGTCAGGCTGGGGTTCACTCCTACATTGGCGGGGATGGCTGAGCCATCCACAACGTATAATCCGGGGTAGCCGAAAACCTGGTGATTGGCGTCGATCACCCCGCTGGAAGGCGAAGCCGCGATCTGCGCCCCGCCCAGGATGTGGGCTGTGACCGACATGTTGAACACGCTCTCCAGTAGCGAATTGTGCGCCACGCCTCCATTGTGCTGCACGAAAGCGCGGGCTGCCTGGTTGCCCACCGGCAGGTAAGCCGGCACCTGTTTGCCCGGGGCCAGGCTGGATTGCAATCCCTGGCGGAACAGAGTGAACAGGCTGCGCCCGAAGCGCAGCGAGATCTGGTTGTCGAGCTGCTGCATCACCGAAAGTAAGGTAATGCGCTTGTACCAGTGGGCGGCGCGCATCGAAGCGCTGTTGTGCCAGGGGTGGCGTAAAAACTCGAGCAGGACCTGCCGCGCCCGCCGGCCTGGCGGGTCGCCATCCACCAGCGGGCCGGAATAAAACTTCATGAAGCTGTAGCTGTGCGGCAGGCGGTTCTGGGTGATATGCGTATAGTCGTTGGGATAGAAGTGCGAGGAGATCGCCGGGCCGCGCCTCAGGTCGATATCTTTGCGCTCTGAGAGGATGCCCAGGATGGCTTCGCTGTTGGTGCGCACCACCTGGCCC
This sequence comes from Chloroflexota bacterium, assembly GCA_040752025.1. Classification (GTDB taxonomy): domain Bacteria; phylum Chloroflexota; class Anaerolineae; order Anaerolineales; family UBA4823; genus JBFMFR01. The sequence continues at coordinate 76,609 of JBFMFR010000018.1, forward strand.
AGCGCTGGCGATACCTGCGGCAGGCTGCCGGCGACGTCCCGGCAGTGGAACAGCAGCGCCAGGGTGCCCAGCACCCCGGCTGCCAGGATCACCCTGGGGGCTCGCAGTGGGGTATATTTCCGGTTTCTGTGCAGTGGATTGACCATTTCCACTTCATAGCCGCCGCTTTCCAAAGGGCGGATCAGGGTCACTTTGCGCTCTGGCAGGATGTGTGCGCCCAGGCCTTCGGCTAGGTGCAGGTAATTCTGGTCGAGGCTGTTCTTGGAGCCGTACGGGCAGCCTCCCAGGCAGGCGCCGCACAATTTGCAGCCGGTGCGATCAGGCCCGCGCCCCTCGAAGAACGGATCGGGGATGGTGACGCCCTCTTCGCCGAAATAGATGCCCAGTTGCGCCGGGCCGAAAGTATCCCCGGCGCCCAGGGCCTGGGCGGTCTTGCGCAGGTATTCATCCTGCTCGGAGAACTGTGGGTTGGTGGTGCGGCCCAACATGCGCGCCGCCGTGGCGTAGTGTGGCTTGAGCTCGCTTTCCCAATCCACGCCCAGCCCGTTCCAGACAGGGTCGCCGAAGAAGGCTGTGCCTGGCTCGAGCAGCACGGCGGCGTAGACCAGGCTGCCGCCTCCCACGCCCACACCGCCGACGATATTGACATGTCGCAAGAAGGTCTGCGTGAAGATGCCTTTCAGTCCCAGGGCCGGCATCCAGAACAGGTGCAGGGCAGACTGCCGGGCGCGCTCCAGGTCTTCGGGCGCCACCCTCCGGCCTTGCTCCAGAACGGCCACTTTGTAGCCTTTTTCGGCCAGGCGCAGGGCTGAAACGCTGCCGCCGAAGCCGCTGCCGATGATCAAGACATCATAGTCCATGGGGTTTCTCCTGGGCGTGCAGCAAGAATGGCAGCGCCAGCTTGCGCAGCAGGCCGAGGTGGGTGATAGTCAGGCCCAGCAGGCAGGTTTCGTCGAGCTGGCGCAGCTCATCGAACACGTAAGGCCAGGGGAAGGGGCACTCGGGCGCGTAATGGACCGCCAGGCAGGCTTTCCCGTCTATGGAAGAATCTGCCAGCAGGAGGCGCACCGGGAAAATGCGCAGCAACTCTCCCCGGCGGCGCACCAGGTTCAGGCCGCGACCATCGCCGCTGAACTCTTTACCTTTCCAGCCGCCCAGGCCCAGCAATCCCAGGCCGGGTGGGGCGACGCGCCGCAGCCAGCCTGGCCCGGTGAACTCGGCCCGGTACACGCCGCTCAGGTTCACAACCTGCGGAGCGGGAAGAGCAGCGAAGATCGATTTGAAGGCGAACAAAGATTTCTGGTTGAGCGTTTGAGCCTGGGGGCTGGGCGGCATGGTTTTCCTCGGCGCGCAAGATAGCCACATTTTAGCACGAGTTGGGCTGGTGTGATATAATCCTGGCGCTATGATCTACGTCGATTTACCCGGTCAAACCAAGCGTTTCGTGGGGGTGCGTGGCTTTATCGCCGCCCAGCCTCCTCGAAACGCGCCTGTTGACAGAAGCTCATAGCTTTTCTGGATTTTTATCTGTTTTTTTGGAACCGCAGGCGCAGCCCTGCGGTTTTTCTTGTTATCATGGAGATGTCAGATGATCAGCATTCAACTTTCCAACGTGACCCTGATTTTGGGCGCTCGCCCGATCTTCCGAGACCTGCTGTGGGAGATCCAGCACGATCAGAAGATCGGCCTGATCGGGCCCAACGGCGCGGGTAAATCGTCGCTGCTCAAACTGATCACGGGCGAGTTCAGCGCTGAACCGGGCGGCAGCATCGTGCGCGCCCGCGATGTGACCGTCGGTTACCTGGCTCAGCAGATCGACCTCGACCCCGAGCAGACGGCCTGGCAGGCGGCGCTGCAGGGCAACCCGCGCCTCGAGCAGGTGCAGGGCGAGCTGGAAGCGGTCGAGGCCAGCCTGGGCGATCCGCAGGTGTATAACCACCCCAAGGCTTTAACCCGCGCCTTGGATGCACAGCAGGTTCTGTTGGAGGAGTTTGCAGCCCTGGGCGGCGAGTCCTATCCCGAGCGGGTGCGCCAGCTTCTGCTGGGACTGGGGCTGGAGCCGCTCGATTTCGAAAAGCCGCTGGGCGTATTGAGCGGCGGGCAGAAGAAGCTGGTCGGCCTGGCGCGCCTGCTCTTGTTGCAGCCTTCCGTATTGCTGCTGGACGAGCCCGACAACCACCTGGATTTGCCCGGCAAGGCTTACCTGGAGAACCTGATCCAGACTTACCCCGGCGCGGTGGTGATCGTTTCGCACGACCGCTACCTGCTGGATGCAGTGGTCACCCACATCGTGGAAATCGAGGATGGGCATCTGACCAGTTTCGAAGGGGATTATTCCAGCTACATCCTGGACAAGCAGGCCCGCCTGGCGCGCCAGGAGGAGATGTACCAGGTGCAGCAGCGCCAGATTGCCCGCCTGCAGGCGGCGCAAAAGCGCTACGCCATCTGGGCTAAGGTTTACGACAACGAGAAGTTCGCCAAGCGCGCCAAAGCCATCGAGAAGCGCGTCGAGCGCATCGATGCCATCGAGCGCCCCACCCTGGAGCGGCGGCGCATGGCCCTGGAATTGAACGGCTGGCGCGGCTCGAACAAGGTGCTGGAGTTGAAAGGCGTTGCCAAAGCGTATGGACGGCTGCGCCCGCTGCGCGGCGTGGACCTGCTGGTGCGGCACGGCGAGCGGGTCGGGTTGATCGGCCCGAACGGCACAGGCAAATCGGTGCTGCTGCGCCTGGTGCTGGGCATGGAGTCGCCCGATGCCGGTGAGATTGCCATCGGCCCCAGCGTGCAGCCGGGCTATTACGCCCAGGAGCACGAGACCCTGGATTTCGACCAGACTCTGATCGAGACCGTGCGCCGCGCCAGCCCGATGAGCGAGGCCAACGCCGTGGCCTTCCTGCTGCGCTATTTGTTTTCTTACATGCAGTCCACCCAGAAAGTGGGCGACCTGTCCGGCGGGGAGCGCAGCCGCCTGCAACTGGCCCTGCTGGTGCTCTCCAGGGCCAACTTCTTGCTGCTGGACGAGCCCACCAACAACCTGGACATCGCCTCCGCCGAGGTGCTGGAAGACGCCCTGGCGGAGTTCAACGGCGCGGTGCTGGTCATCTCTCACGACCGCTATTTCCTGGATCGCAGCGTGGAACGCATCGTTGAGTTGAAGGATGGGCGGCTGGTGGAATACCTGGGCGGTTACTCCGACTACCTGGAGCAGGCCAGTTCGCGGCAGGGCTGAGGCCGCCGCTCGCGGCCGCTTATTGATCTAACCCGTGCTGGATGGCGATAATCGCCGCCTGTGTGCGGTCGGAAACGCCCAGCTTGGCGAAGATGGCGCTGACGTGGTTGCGCACGGTGCCCTCGGAAAGATGAAGCTGTTTGGCGATATCGGCGTTGCTCAGCCCGCGCCCCAGCAGGCGCAGCACGGCCGCCTCCCGCCCGGTGAGCTTGTCGGTGAGCGCCGAGGCAGGCTGCGCCTGTTTGTTGGCGACCTGATCGAGCAGCTTGCCCGCCACGGCCGGGTCCACAAAGGATTTACCGGCGATGGTGCCGCGCATGGCCTCGATCACTTTCTCGCGCGGTGTGTCTTTGAGCAGGTAGCCGGAGGCCCCGGCCCGGATGGCGTCGAAAACCCATTCGTCGTCATCGTAAGTCGTCAGCACCAGTACTTTGACCTGGGAGAACTGCGCCCGGATGCGCCGCGTGGCTTCCACGCCGTTCATCCCGGGCATCTTCAAATCCATCAGCACCAGGTCGGGGGTATGGCGCTCTACCAGTTCCACGGCCTCGCTGCCATCCTGCGCCAGCCCGACCACCTCGATGTCCCGTTCCAGTTTCATGAGCATCTCCAGGCCATCGCGGATGATGGCCTGGTCATCACAGATGATCACTCTCATGCGTGTGTCCTTTTATGGCGAGCTGCAGGCGCGTGCCGTTTCCCGGCTGGCTGTCGATGCGCAGTTCTCCTCCGGCCAACTGCGCCCGCTCGTACATGCCCGGCAGGCCAAAGTGGCCGGCGCGCCGGGCCTGTTCAACGTTCAGACCCTGGCCGTCATCTTGAATCGTCAAGCGCAGCTCAGTTTCGCTGGCAGCCAGCCTGACCGCTAGGTGCGTGGCGTTGGCGTGATGCACCACGTTCTCGACGGCCTCCTGCGCCACCCGGTAGATGCACTGTTCAACGTCCGGGGCGACCGCCGGGAGCTGTCCGGGCAGTTCCAGTTCCAGGGCCAGTTTGCCCCTTTCGGCGGCGGTCTCGGCCAATTTGCGGATGCCCAACGCCAGCCCCAGGTCTTCCAGCGGGCTGGCGCGCAGCGCCTTGAGCGCCCGGCGGGTCTCTCCCAGGCCAGAGCGTGTGGCCTCCAGGGATTGGTCCAGCAGCTTGTGGGCTGCCTGCGGATCGACCTCCCAGTAGGCTTTGAGCGTTTCCAGTTGCACTGCCAGCCCGCTGAGGGTGTGAGCCAGGGTATCGTGCAGCTCGCGCGCCATGCGGTTGCGCTCGCGGCTGACGGTCAGGTTCTCCAGCGTGCTGGCATAATGAGTTAGCTGGGCGTTGGCCTGCGCTAGCGCCTCTTGCTGCGCTTGCAGGCGCTGCATCAGGCGGCTGATGAAATATCCCACCACCAGGAAGCTGACCGAACGCACGATGGCAATGAAGACCACGGCATGGAAAGCGCTGGGCTGCGCCGGCGGCTTGATCTGGATGATGCCGATTTCGAGGGCGGCCGTGCCCACGGCGAACAGGACTACGTAGGGCCAGGGGTACTGCCAGGCCGTGATCACCAGGGCGATGAACAGGATCGGCAGCATGCGCAGCGTGATGCCCTCGATGTTCGACATCGGGCCAGGCGGCAGCGGTGGCATGAACACCCGGCTGGTTACAATCGGCCAGGCGGAGATGATCAGCAGCATCAAGGCAACGTAAGCGCTTTTCAACGCCTTTTGGATCGGCGCAGCGTAAGAAAGGCCCAGGAAAATCAGGGCGGCGACCCCATTGCTCAGGTAATACCTCCCCAGCATGTTGCGCGGAGCCCCGGCGTACATATACTGGTCGATCGCTACCAGCGCCAGCAGATAGCCGATCCACATCCAGGCGGCAATCTGAAGCAAACGAGCGATATCCGAGGCGTCCTTTCGCATGACTACATCATATCACGCAACTGGAAAAACCTCCCCTGCAGGCTGTCACGATCTGGCGGGCATAACCATGACAGGCGTCATGGTTATAGAGGAGTGCATTCATAGCCTTTGTGGGCAGGTCGTGACCGGGGGCACTCTCGCTAATTTTCCAGCAGGCGTACACTATCAACGAGAATTGAGCTTTCCCCGGTGGTTCCCTTGGCTGCCTCGCATTGCAAGGCCCAACACCACCCACACTTGTTGATCAGTTTGTTAATGAAAGGACAATCCCATGAACACCAAGATTTTTTCGTTCTCAACCAATGCCAGGATTATCACTCTCTTGCTGGTGATTTCTCTGCTGCTGGCAGGATGCTCGCCTGCATTGATCTCTCAGCCAGTTGCTCCCCTGAATCCGCAGTCCGGCGCTCCGGCCTCGGGCGCGGCGACCAGCGCGCCAGTGACGCCAATCACTGAGGGTGGCAGCCAACCCGCGCCGACAACCATCCCGGTTACATCCGGCACGCTAACCTACCCGGTGGTGGATACTGCCCAGGGTGTGTGCTACGATAATTCAAAGCAGGTCGAATGTCCGGTAGAAGGCGATGCCTATTACGGCCAGGACGCCCAGTACAGCGCCAACCAGCCGCGCTACCAGGACAATGGCGATGGCACGGTTACCGACCTGGTCACGGGCCTGATGTGGCAGCAGGACCCGGGAGATAAGATGACTTACGACCAGGCGCTGGCTGGTGCCGCCAGCTTCAACCTGGCGGGCTATAACGACTGGCGCCTGCCCTCCATCAAAGAACTCTATTCGCTGATCCTGTTCGATGGCACGGACGTCAGCGCCTGCTCCGGCGGGAGCTGCCAGGCCACGCCATTCATCGACACGCGCTATTTTCATTTCCAATATGGCGATACGGATGCAGGAGAGCGCGTCATCGACTCGCAGTTCGCCTCCAGCACCCGCTACGTCAGCACGGTCTTTCAGGGCGCCAGCGCCATGTTCGGGGTCAACTTTGCCGATGGGCGTATCAAAGGCTATCCGACTGGCGCCATGCAGGGGCAGTCGACCGGCAAGCTGTTCTACGTGCTGTACGTGCGCGGCAGTTCCAGCTACGGCGTGAATGACTTCGTGGACAACGGGGATGGCACTATCACCGATAACGCCACTGGCCTGACCTGGATGCAGTCCGACAGCGGTGCAGGCATGAACTGGGGGGAGGCGCTGGCTTACTGCGAAAATGCCTCCGTGGCCGGTTATGACGATTGGCGTCTGCCGGATGCTAAGGAACTCCAGAGCATCGTGGATTACAGCCGCTCCCCGGATACGACCAGCTCTGCCGCCATCGACCCGCTTTTCAATGTGACCGCCATCACCGATGAAGCCGGCCAGGTGGATTATCCTTTCTACTGGAGCAGTACCACCCACGCCAGCTCGAATGGCAGCGGGCAGGCCGGCGTGTACGTGGCCTTTGGCGAAGCCCTGGGCTACATGCAGAACGCCTGGATCGACGTACACGGCTCTGGGGCGCAGCGCAGCGATCCCAAGACCGGCAGCGCTGCTGACTACCCCAACGGGCACGGCCCGCAGGGCGACGCCGTGCGCGTCGACAACTACGTGCGCTGCGTGCGCGGCGGCAGCGTGACCAGCACACCACAGGGCAGCTTCAGCAGCACTCGCCCTTCGATGACGGTCCAGTCCACTGGCATGGAGCCGGGCGGGCAGGGGCAGCCCGGCGGTCTGGGACAGCCTGGTGAGCAAGGGCAACCTGGCGGGCAAGGACAGCCTGGTGGGCTGCCTCCCCAGGAAGCCATCAACGCCTGCTCGGCGCTGAGCGCCGGTGACGCCTGCCAGTTCACCACTCCCAACGGGGATGTATCCGGCGCCTGCATGGCGATCCAGCAGCAGTTCGCCTGCGTCCCCGCCGGCGGCCCGCCGCCCGGGGGTCAGCCTTAGAACCCCACAAGGAGACTGAAATGATCACGAAAACATTACCACGCTTACTTTTCTTTCTGCTCATCGTCAGCCTGGCGGCGTGCAGCGGCGCCCCTCAGACCGCTTTGCCCACGGCAGTACAGGTGATGCAGGCTTCCAGGAATGCACCTGCCACCCAGGCAGCCGGGATTATGCCTGCAACCCAGGCCGCTATCCTTCCTTCTGCTTCTGCGCCGCTGACTGCTTTGTCGGCTGAGGCTTGTCTCAACAACACCCATGACGAAGCCGAGTGCAAAGATTGCTGCGATGCCCTGGACACACATGCCGCCGGACGCAAGGCCTGCCGGGATGCCTGCCCGCAGCACGACTTCAGCCAAAACCAGGATTTCATCACCGTGCAGGTCGCCTCACTCCTGGGGCCTGGCGGGGATTACTCGGCCTGCACTGCGGCTGGCAGCCAGGGAGCTTGCAAGGAGTGCTGCGACTCTTCAACCGCCTTGCAGAGCGGCGACCGCCGCTACTGCCGGGACGCCTGCAACCAGTTGCCGGATACCGGCCAACCTGGCCAGAAACCGCCTGAAAGCGGAACTGTCCAGGGCGAACCGGGGGACGGTAAGGATGGAAAGCCAACAGGCAGGGGAAACCCTGGCGGCGGCGCGGCTTACAACATCGAGCAAGCCATCTCCGACAAGGCCCAGGGCATGACGATTGCGTTCGATGCCCTGGCTTTCTTGACTGGCAGCCTGGGCGCCGACTCGTTCTTCCCGCCTGGCAAAGTCGCTGATTTCTGGGGCTTCCAATACCTGCGCGACAACGACACGAGCCAGATGGGCCACGCAGGCGACTTCTTGACCAGCGCCGCCATGAACGTGCTCTACATCTTGACCCCCGAGCAGCGCGCCGAACTGGTGGGGCTGGCCGAAAGCCAGGTGGCCTCGATCAACGCATACGGCTATAAGCGCTTTGTGCTGATGGATGCTTTCCGCCGCATGTTGAACGGCGATCTGCCTGCCGGCACTACCGGCCTGGACGAATCCGCCGTCAAGGCTTACTCGGCTGAGCTCTACCGGCTGGATGGCGAGATCAGCTTCGCCCGGGCGCAGATGATGGGTAAGTTGATCAACGCAATGGACGCTGCCCAACTGGCCTACCTGGACAGCATGGTTGGCAAGGGCATGCTCGTATGGCCGCAGGTGGAGGAACCCGCCGATATCCGCGGTCTCGACCGCGACGTAAAAGTGGCGGTGATGACCTACGCCGCCGATATGTTCAGTTGGTACGCCGGTTCGGTGGCGGCGGACGTGTATTTCTGCCCGGAGCGGCATGGCACTTACTTCGGCGCTTTTTACCTGAAAGACATGCCGGCGATGAGCGACCCCAGTTATGTTATTCCCACGGATCTGACGGGCAACATGGGGGAGGCCATGCTGCAAACCCTGACCGGCGAGCAGGCCCAACTGGTCACCGACCTCGTTGAAATCCAGAAGCCATTTCTGTCGGGGATTGTGGACACACGCCAGCAAGTTTCCACCGAACTGCGCAAGTTCCTGGCTGGTGGGAGCGCTGACCAGGCCACCGTGCTGGGTCTGATGGAATATTACGGCGAATTAGACGGCGAAATTGTTTATAACCTGGCGATGAACTTTGCCAGAGTGAACCAGACCCTGACCAGCGAGCAGAAGGCGCAGTTGATGGCCTTGCGTCAAGAGATGCTGGGCGACCTGATGTACCCGTCCGGCGCTTACCTGTACTCTCAGGCCATCCCGATGCCTGAGATTCCAAACACGGACTTTCTCTTCAAGTAAAATATCCACAATGAAAAAATACCTGATTCTTTTGCTCCTCCTCCTGGTTGCCTGCGCCCCGACAGATACGGCTGCCCCTTCGTCAAGCCCATTGCCCCCGTCCGCGGCCGCGCCCCAACCAGAGCCCACCCTGCGCGCCAGCGCACAGGCGGCAGTCCAACCCCAGGCTATCCCCACTGCGCAGGTCCTGCCCGCCGCCACCGAAAAGCCCAAGGGCAAGGACCGGCTGGTTTTGCCAACCGCCGCCAACCCCGACTTCATCGCCGCTGAAATCCTCGGGTGTCCCACGGATACCTCTATTACTGTGAACATCGTGCCGGCTGTGCCAATGGAAATCTACTACGAGTACGGCACGGCCCCAGGCGTTTACACGGCCCAAACTGCCCCGCAGAGCGCCGCGGCTGGCGCACCGCTCGAAACGCTGATCGCAGGGCTCCAGCCGGACGCGCGTTACTACTACCGCCTGCGCTACAACGGCGCGGCCGGGCAGGAGCACAGCTTCGTCACCCAACGCGCCCCTGGCAGCACCTTCACCTTTGCCATCCAGGGCGATTCGCACCCCGAGCGCCTTGGTAAGCAGTTCAACGCCGGCCTCTACACCCGCACCCTGTTGAGCGCTGCCACCGCCCAGCCAGATTTTTACTTCACCATCGGCGACGATTTCAGCGTGGACGCCCTCAAGAACATAAACGCCGGGATCGTACGCTCGTTGTATATCAACCAGCGCCAGTGGCTGGGGCTGGTCGGCGCGCCGCTCTTCCTGGTCAACGGCAACCACGAGCAGGCTGCCCTGGCCAACCTGGATGGCACACCAGAGAACGTGGCGGTCTGGGCCCAGACCGCCCGCAACGCCTACTTCCCGCAGCCCGCCCCCGATGCCTTCTACAGCGGCGATGCCGAGCCGGTGGCGTTCATCGGACTGCTGCGCGACTACTACGCTTTCACCTGGGGCGATGCCCTGTTCGTAGTCATCGACCCCTACTGGCACTCTCCGCAGGCCGTGGATAACCAGTTTGGCGCTGCCCGCGGCGACAAGCAGAAGCGCGACCTGTGGAACGTTACCCTGGGTGAGGCTCAGTACCAGTGGTTCAAGCGCACCCTCGAAAGCAGCACCGCCCGTTACAAGTTCGTCTTTGCCCATCACGTCAACGGCACCGGGCGCGGCGGGATCGAAGTCGCTGGGACATACGAGTGGGGCGATGCCGCCGGCCTGGCCGCCCATCGCTCCGGCTGGGATAAAACCATCCACCAACTGATGGTGGATAACGGCGTGACCATCTTCTTTCAGGGCCACGACCACCTTTTTGCCCGCCAGGAGCTGGACGGCGTGATCTACCAGACCCTGCCCACGCCAGCCGATCCCAACTACGCCCTGGACAACGCCCAGGCCTACCAATCCGGCGACAAACTGCCTGCCAGCGGGCACCTGCGCGTCACCGTCTCGCCCGCCGGTGTTACCGTGGAGTACATCCGCTCGTATCTCGATCAACCCGACGAACTGGCCTTCACTTACCATGTCCCATAACCGGCTGCGTATGATACCCAAAACGCTGACTTTTTACTACCATGTCGCTCTGGTTATGCTGCTGGCCCTGGGTACCTCCTGTACCCCCTGGGTGGCTCCGGCCCAGCCGGCCGCCATCCCCACGGCTTCTGCCGCTGCGCCGGTGCCGGCCACACCTGCACCGGCGCGCCCGCCCAGGCAGACCCTATCGCCTGAGATTTTTCCAACTTCAGCTTCTGTGCCAACTCTCGATGATCTCAGCCTGATCCTGGGACGCCCAACGGCCGGTTCCATCGCCGTCTCCCTGCTTGCCGCCACTGACCAGCAAATTGTCATTTCTTATGGCCCCGCGCCCGGCAGCGACACCGCCCAAACCGAACCGGTTTTTTTGCAAGCCCGTGTACCTCAGACGGTCGAATTGACCGGCCTGGAAGCCGACACCGCCTATTCCTACACGATCATCGCCCACGGCGCAGACTCCGGCGGTCACAGCTTCCACACCCAGCGCGCCCCTGGCAGCAGCTTCACCTTCACCATCGACGCTGACCCGCACAACCGCGACCCGCGCTTCAATGAGGAGCTTTACGCCACCACCCTGGCCAACATCCTCGCTGACCACCCCGACTTCCACGTCAACCTGGGTGACACCTTCATGACCGAAAAAGTCAAAGCCAGCAGCTACGCCGAAGCCGAGAGCACCTTCCTGGATATGCGCCCCTATTTTGGCATCATCGGCGCGGAGGTGCCGCTGTTCCTGGTCAATGGCAACCACGAGGGTGAGCTGGGTTGGTTGTTGAAGGGCAGGGACAAAGACCTGCCGCTCTGGTCAGCGCAGTTGCGCCAGTTGTATTATCCTAACCCCCTCCCCGGCGGGTTCTATAGCGGTGCTGCCGCTCCTGACCCGCAGCTCGGCGCCGCCCGCGATGCCTATTTCGCCTGGACCTGGGGCGATGCCCTGTTCATCGCCCTTGATCCGTTCTGGTACACCACCTCCAAGCCCCAGCCCGGCGACCTGGACAATAATTGGAATTGGACTCTCGGCAAAGAGCAGTACGACTGGCTCAAAGCCACGCTCGAAGCCAGCCAGGCTCGCTTCAAATTCGTTTTTATCCACCACCTGGTAGGCGGGAGTAAAGATGGGCGCGGCGGCATCGAAGCTGTGCCTTACTTCGAGTGGGGCGGGAACAACGCCGACGGCTCTTACGGTTTCGACCAGCAGCGCCCAGGCTGGGGGCAGCCCATCCACCAACTGCTGGTCGAGAACCACGTCAGCGCCGTCTTCCATGGCCACGACCACGTTTTCGTCAAGCAAGACCTGGACGGCATCGTTTACCAGGAAATCCCCCAGCCGAGCGTCACCGAATACAACAACACGCGCCTGGCTGCCGATTACGGTTACACCCACGGCGATATTCTCGGTAGTTCTGGTCACCTGCGCGTGACGGTTACGCCTGCCCAGGTGATTATCGAGTACGTGCACGCCTACCTGCCGCAGGATGAAAAACCCGGCCAGCAGAACGGGCAGGTGGATTACGCTTATACCGTTTATCCCAGGTAAAAGTCGCAATTCAAGCGCTCTACGGTGTAAAATACTCTCTGACTGCTGCGAAAATAAATTCCCCAGTGCGCTTACCAAGGATAAAAATGCTCATGAATGAAAAAACGATCTTCGTTGGCGACGCCCCCTTGAAACTCACTGAGAAGGTGGTCAGGGGTGGATACGTGACCCTGTTGGGCGAACAGTTCTACAAAATCCACAACTTCGATGCCCTGGAACCCTTCTTCATGAGCATTGTCAGCAGCTCCGACCACTGGTTGTTTATCTCGTCAACGGGAGGGTTAACAGCCGGGCGGGGCAGCGCCGAACAGGCTTTGTTTCCCTACTACAACGAAGATAGGGTCACTGAAAACAACGAAAACACCGGCGCGAAAGCGATCCTGTTAGCCAGGCGCTCGGGCGATTGGCGCCTGTGGGAGCCGTTTTCGCTGCGCCAGGCCGGTTTGTATCGCCTGCAGCGCAATCTCTATAAGAACAAGACCGGCACGGCCCTGGTCTTCGAAGAAGCCAACCTGGACCTCGAGCTGACCTATCGTTATGCCTGGCGCACCAGCGAAACCTACGGTTTCGTTAAGACGGTTTGGCTGAACAACAATGGATCGTCCACCTGTGAAATCGAGCTTGTCGATGGCCTGCAGAATTTGCTGCCGGCGAATGTCACTTCGCTGTTCCAGAACACCTTCAGCGTGCTGCTGGACGCCTATAAGACCAGCCAGTTGGAGCCCGAGACCGGCCTGGGCATCTTCACCCTGAGCTCGAACCCGACCGACCAGGCCGAGCCCAGCGAATGCCTGCGGGCCACCACCGTCGCCCAGGTCGGCTTGCAGCCGGTGGGTTATCTGTTATCGTCGCTGCAGCTCGATCGATTCCGCCGCGGCGAGCCCATCCAGCCGGAAATGGTAGTGAATGGGCGGCGCGCTGCCTACCTGGTGCACGCCAACCTGCAGCTCGAAGCGGGGGGCCAGCGCTCCTGGCATCTCCTGGCGGATGTGGACCAGGACTATGCCGCCGTGGTGCGTTTGCTCAAAGTGCTGAAGGCGGACGGCGACCATCTGTATCAGGCGGTCGAGGCGGATATGGCTGCCAACCAGGAAAAGCTGCTGAAGATCGTTGCCAGCGCCGATGGGCTGCAACTGACTCAGTCCCTCTTAGCCACGTCGCACCATTTCGCCAACGTGCTCTTCAACGTGATGCGCGGCGGCGTCTTCGCCGAACATTACTGGGTTCACGCGCACGATTTGCGTGAGTTCGTCGCCGTGCATTCCCCGGTCTTGCTGGACGAGCAGGCGGACTTCTTCGCCCGGCTGCCGGCTCGCATCCAGGTCGCTGACTTACAGGCCAGGGCTGATGCCAGCGCTTCGCCGGACCTGGCCCGGCTGTGCGCAACATACCTGCCGCTGACCTTCAGCCGCCGCCACGGCGACCCCAGCCGCCCCTGGAACCGCTTCAGCATCAACGTCAAGAAGCCGGATGGCTCGCAGCGCCTGGATTACGAAGGCAACTGGCGCGATATCTTCCAAAACTGGGAGGCGCTGGCCTGGTCGTACCCGGAATTTGTCGAGGGCATGCTGCACGTCTTTCTGAACGCCACCACGCTGGATGGCTATAACCCTTACCGCATCACCCGCGCCGGCATCGATTGGGAGCAGCCCGACCCGCACAGCCCCTGGGCCAACATTGGCTATTGGAGCGACCACCAGATCATCTATTTGCTCAAGCTGATGGAAACCAGCGCCCGCCTGCACCCTGGGCGTTTGCAGCACTACCTGGATCGCCCGGTTTTCAGCTACGCCAATGTGCCCTACCGCCTCAAGCCTTACGCCGACCTGCTGCAAGACCCTTACAATACGATTGATTTCGACTGGGAGTTGCAGCGAGCCATCGAGGCGCGAGTGCGTGAAGAAGGCACGGACGCCCGGCTGGTCAGCGGGCCGGACGGGCAGCCCCTGCACGTTAGCCTGGCGGAGAAGCTGCTCACGCTCCTGCTGGCTAAGCTGGCTAACTTCGTCCCGGAAGGCGGCATCTGGATGAACACGCAGCGCCCGGAGTGGAACGACGCCAACAACGCCCTGGTGGGCAAAGGCCTCTCGGTTGTCACGCTGTGCTACCTGCGCCGCTGCCTGGTTTTCTGCCGTGAGCTTTTTGCCAGCGCCGGGTCACAAACCGTAACCATGCAGCAGGAGGTCGCCGCATTTTACGCCCGGGTAGCGGATATCCTGGCGCGCTTCCGGCCGGTCCTGTCCGTCCGCTTCAACGATGCGCAGCGCCGGGAAATGCTGGATACCCTCGGCCAGGCCGGCAGCGATTACCGCTGGGATTACTACCAGCACGGCCTCTCGGGGGAGGCGGCCGCGGTGCCTGTGCGGCACATCGAGCAGTTCTTCGGACTGGCGCTGGAGTATGTAGAACACTCCCTGCGCGCCAACCAGCGCCCGGACCACCTCTACCATGCCTACAATATCCTGCACCTCAGCGAAGGCCGCGCCGCCGTCGGATACCTGTACGAAATGCTGGAGGGGCAGGTAGCCATCCTTTCGTCCGGGCTGCTTTCGAGTGAGCAGGCCCTGGCGCTGCTGCGCAGCTTGCGGGCCGGGCCGCTCTACCGCGCCGACCAGCACAGCTACATCCTGTACCCGGACCACCCCCTGCCCGGTTTTCTGGAGAAGAACTGCATCCGCCCCGAGCAGGTGCGCCGCCTGCGCCTGTTCCCGGCCTTGGCGGCAGCCGGCGATAAAAGCCTGGTGGTCCAGGATGACGATGGAAGCTATCATTTCAGCGGGCGTATTCGCAATGTCAAGGATGTGGACCGGGCGCTGTCCGAACTGCAAGCGCAGCCCGCTTTTGCTGAACTGGCATCCGCCGAAACCGGGAAAATCCGTGACCTGTTCGAAGAAATCTTCCACCACCAGCAGTTCATCGGGCGCGCCGGCACCTTCTTCGCCTACGAGGGCCTGGGGAGCATTTACTGGCACATGGTGACGAAGCTGTTGTTGGCGGTGCAAGAGGTGGCGCAAAAGGCGCAGCGAGACGCGCCTGAGGCCGCCTTGAGCCGGGACCTGTCGGAAATCTACCAGGATATCCGCCAGGGGCTGGGTTTCCACAAGTCGCCGCAAGTCTACGGCGCTTTTCCCACCGATCCTTATTCGCACACGCCCAAGGGCCGGGGCGCCCAACAGCCCGGCATGACCGGGCAGGTGAAAGAAGAAATCCTGGCCCGCATGGCCGAACTGGGTCTGTGCATTCAGGCTGGGCGCTTGTGCTTCGACCCGTTCTTGCTCGATCCTGAAGAACTGCTGGCCGCCCCCGCAGTTTTCCAGTGGCTGGACGTAGCCGGGCAGTTCCAATCTCTCGAATTGCCTCCCGGCTCACTGGCCTACACTTTCTGCCAGGTGCCGATCATCTTGCAAGCTGCGCACGAGGACAGCCTCGAAGTGCACCGGTCGGACGGCGCAGTGCAAACGCACTCCGGGCAGGCGCTGGAGGCTGCCGACAGCCAGCACATTTTCCAACGGGATGGGCACATCCATCATCTGCGTGTGCACTACACCTCGAAAAACCGAATCCTTGATTGACTGATTCCCCCTTCGCTCATATAATCCAGCGCATGGATATCCCCGAACTCACCCGAGCCATGCACGACTTCGTGCGCTCCCAGGGCTGGTACGAACCCCACAGCCCGCGCCCGCAGACCCTGCGCAATTTAGCCATCTCGCTCAGCCTGGAGGCCAACGAGGTGCTGGAGCACTTCCAGTGGGGCGAAGCCCCGCGCGACCGCCAGTCCTTGAGCGACGAGCTGGCCGACGTGGCCCTGTACCTCTTGCAGATCGCCAGCCTGGCGGAGATCGACCTGGAGCAGGCTGTCCTGCACAAGCTGGAGCGCAATTACCAGCGCAAATGGGACAACCAGGGGGAGCTGCGCCCGTGAAACGCATCACCGTGTTCGGCGGCTCGCGCCCCACCCACGAGCATTACGACCAGGCCCTGCGCCTGGGCCAGTTGTTGGGCCAGGCGGGCTACACCGTCCTGACCGGCGGTTACATCGGCACGATGGAAGCCGTCTCGCGCGGGGCCGCTGAGAGCGGCGGACACGTGATCGGTGTGACCTGCGACGAGATCGAGGCCTGGCGACCGGTGCGGCCCAACGCCTACGTCCAGGAGGAACTGCGCTATCCCACCCTGCGCCTGCGCCTGAACGCGCTCATCGATGAATGCGACGCCGCCCTGGCCCTGCCCGGCGGGCCGGGCACACTGGCCGAGATCGCCATGATGTGGTCGCACCTGCTCACCGGCGCTATCACGCCCCGCCCGCTGATCCTGATCGGCCCCGGCTGGCGGCAGACCTTCGAGCAGTTCTACCATTCCCTGGGCGAGTACACTCCCTCGGAGCAGCGCCGGTGGCTTGCCTTTGCCAGCGACGTGGATCAGGCGGTTGACGCTTTGGTTGAACATAATGGGTGGGGGGAATTTCCTTGATTATGTTAAAATAAAGCCAGCGATAGGAGACTCCCGATGAAACAAATTGAGTATGTGGCACAAGTTCTGGAAGATGGGCATTTATCCTTGCCTCAGGAGCTTCGCAGGATGCTAGGGTTGAAACCCAATTCTCTGGTGAGGGTGGTTCTGGATGTCCCAGAAGCGGATAAGCAAAAGAGTTTAGCTGCCTGGGAAATATTTCGATCTCTAGGAGAAAATGCCGCTCCAGGCCGGATATCAGACGCATCATCGAATCACGATCAGTATTTGTATGGGAAGTTTGAATGAAGCGTCTGTTCGTAGATACCAGTGCTTGGGATGCGATTGAAGATGGCGGTGATAAAAACCATGCTGCCGCGATGCATTTCAAAGCGCACGTTTCCGATGACTATATACTTGTAACCACAGACTATATCCTGGATGAAACTTATACGCTTTTATTGTTGAATATTGGCCATCAACGCACGCTGGCTTTTCATGAAAAGATCGTAGAACTAGAAAAAGGGGGAATTTTGCAAATCGTTCATATCTCGGAATTACTGCGCGAAGATGCCTGGAAGATTTTTGAGCGTTTTGATACGGATAAATTTTGGTCCTTTACAGATTGCACTTCACTTGCGGTTATACAGGAGTTGAATATTGAAGAAGTTTTTGCTTTCGATCATCACTTCGATCAAATGGGCCTGTCGCGATTGCCTTGATGATTGCTATGGGTCGCACTTTTACTATGAGAAACTAGCAAGCAACGCTATCACAATCTGAAAAAATGAATCACTCGAAACCCCTGCGCTACCTCATGTTCGGCCTGCTGTATTTCACCCAGGGCACGATTCTGAGCTATTTCACCGCCCTGAACGCCCTGTACTTCCTCTCCCAGGGCCTGACCATGACCAACGCCGGCGTCTTCTCGGCCATCGCCCTGCTGCCCTTCGTGATCAAGATCTTCCTGGGCATGCTCAGCGACCGCATCAACCTGCTGGAAATGGGCTACCGCAAACCCTACATCCTCTTGGGGCTGGCGGTGCAGTTCGTCTGCCTGCTCATCGCCCCTGCCATCGATCTGTCCACGCAGTTTTGGCTGTTCGTGGCCCTGGCCTTCGTCTTGCAGATGGGCATGGCGCTCTACGACACCTGCACCGACGGCCTGGCGTTGGATACTACCCCGCCTGCGGAGCAGGGCGTTATCCAGGGCTTCATGGTCGGCGGGCGGGCGCTGGGCGTGGTGGCCACGGCCTCGGTGGTAGGTGTGTTGGCGCAGTATGTCTCCTGGCAGGCGGTCTTCTGGCTGCTGGCGGCGCTCACCCTGCTGCCCCTGCCGCTGGTGCTGGGCGTGCGCGAGTCCGAGCGCCCGGCAGAGCGCCGCTTCGATTGGAAGGCTTTCGCTGCCTTCAAGAGCCGGGCGGTCCTGGCGGTGGGCGGCGTGGGGTTGATCTCTTTCATGGTGATCGTCGGCGCCAACCAGTTGGTCAATCCTTTCTTCCAGCAGCGCTTCCAGATCGACCTCAGCCAGGCCGGTTTCTTCACCACGCTGTGGGGCCTGTTCACCGTGGCTGGCGCCGCGCTGGGTGGACGCCTGAATAACCGCCTCGGTCAAAAGCAGGTGGTGCTGGTGGCTATGGCGGCGGCCTCGCTGTCTTTGCTGGTGTTGACCCTGACGGGCAGCCTGGGGATGGCCTGGGGCACGCTGGCTTTCTTCGGCCTGGCTTATGGCGTGTACCAGACGGTGATCTTTGCCCTGGCGATGCGCTATACCGAGCCGCGCATCGCCGCTTCCATGTTCGCCATCCTGATGGCCTTCACCAACCTGGGCCAGGGCATCGGGCTGGGCCTGGGGGGCGCCCTGGTGGATATCCTCGGCTTTAGCCTGACCTTTATGGCCTTTGCCGGCGTCAACTTGCTTGTGCTTGGACTGCTGCCTTTGATTACCCGGCCCTCCAGCGAGTGAACGGGGATGCACGACTGGATCACCGCCGCTCCAGAAGCGCAAGGCTTGCATCCGCAGGCGTTTTTGGCTGGTGATCTTTGCCTTGCCTTGCGCGCCACCTGGCAGTAAAATAGACCATCTGCCATCATCCCGGCAAGCTTATTTAGTAGAGGAATACAATGACGACAATCGAAAAACTCCCCTCCCGCAGTGAGAACTTCTCAGAATGGTACAACCAGTTGGTGCAGCGCGCCGAACTGGCCGATTACGCCCCGGTGCGCGGCTGCATGGTGGTGCGCCCGTACGGTTGGGCGCTGTGGGAGAACATCCAGCACAGCCTGGACCGGCGCTTCAAAGAGACCGGGCACGTCAACGCCGCTTTCCCGCTGTTCATCCCCATGTCTTTCCTGGAAAAGGAAAAGGAGCACGTGGAGGGCTTCTCGCCCGAACTGGCGGTGGTGACCATTGGCGGCGGCGAAAAACTCGAAGAACCGCTGATCGTGCGTCCGACCTCCGAAACGATCATCGGTTACATGTATTCCAAGTGGATCAAATCCTATCGCGATTTGCCGGTGTTGATCAACCAGTGGGGCAACGTGGTGCGCTGGGAGATGCGCACGCGCCTGTTCCTGCGCACGCTGGAGTTCTACTGGCAGGAGGGCCACACCGCCCACGCTACCTCCCAGGAAGCCGAGGAAGAAACCCTGCGCATGCTCGACGTATATGCCGACTTCGCCATCAACGACGCGGCTGTGCCGGTGGTGCCGGGCTTGAAAAGCGAAAAGGAGAAGTTCGCCGGGGCGGTGCGCTCATACACCATCGAGGCCATGATGGGCGACACGCGCGCCCTGCAGGCCGGCACCTCGCATTTCCTCGGGCAGAACTTTGCCAAAGCTTTCGATATCCAGTTCTCGGATTGGAACAACCAGCTCGAATACGTGTGGACCACCTCCTGGGGCCTGTCGACGCGCTTCATCGGGGCGATCATCATGACCCACGGCGACGACCAGGGCCTGGTGCTGCCGCCCAGGCTGGCGCCCGTCCAGGTGGTCATCGTGCCGATCTATAAGAATGAAGACGAGCGCGCCCGTGTCATGGAAGCGGTCGAACGCGTGCGCGCTGAGCTGAGCGCCTTCCGCCTGAAGATCGACGACCGCAGCGAAGTCACGCCGGGCTTCAAGTTCAACGATTGGGAGCTGCGCGGCGTGCCGCTGCGCATCGAGATCGGGCCCAAGGATGTCGAGAAGAACAGCCTGGCCCTGGCGCGGCGCGACCTGCCGGGCAAGGCCGGCAAATCCTTCGTGCCGCAGACCCAGATCGCCGCCCAGGTGGGCGAGATGCTGCAAACCATCCACACCTCGATGTTACAGCGCGCCCGGGACTTCCGCCTGGCCAACACCTCGGATCCCCAGGATTACGCCGGGCTGGTGCAGGCGGTGGAGAAGGGCTGGGCGTATTCCTGGTGGTGCGGTTCAGCCGAGTGCGAAGCCCGCGTCAAGGACGACACCAAAGCCACCACGCGCTGCATCCCCCTCGAGCAGCCTGGCGGGCAGGGGCGCTGCATCGTGTGCGGGCAGCCGGCAAAGCACAAGGTGTATTTCGCCCGCGCTTATTAGCCGTGCCTGCCATCCAACCCGTTCGCCTGAAACAGCACGCCGCCCAACTGGCGGAGAAGTTCGCAGACCCCGCCGCCTTGGTGCGCGGCCTGCACGAGATGTTGGAGTTCTATGCCGAGCGCACCCGCCGCCCGGGGCAGTCGGGTAAGCCTGGCCCGCTGGCGATGGCTTACAAGGTGCACCCGCCCGTGCTGCGCCAGGTCTACCAGGAACTGGCCCCGCGGGCGAGCGCCGCGCCAGAGCAGGCCCTGGCTTTGTGCGATGTGCTCTGGCAGCAGCCTTACCTGGAATTCCGCCAGCTTGCCAGCCTGCTTCTGGGCGTGATCCCGGTGGAAGCGCCGGTGGAGGTCACCCAACGCCTGCAAGCCTGGCTGGTTCCTAGCCTGGAGGAACACCTGGTGCAGGCCCTGCTTTCGGACGCCCTGCTCTCCCTGCGCCGGGAGCAGCCGCAGGCGATCGTGCAGCTTGCCCAGGATTGGCTGGACCGGGCCAGCGTCTTCCACCGCCACCTGGGTCTGGCGGTGCTGCTGCCGCTGATCAACGCCCCCGAGTTCGAGAACCTGCCGGTCTTCTTCCGGCTGGTGCACCCACTGGTGCGCCAGTCGCCCAGCGCCCTGCGCCCGGATGTGCTCGATGTGTTGGAAGCCCTGGCGCGCCGTTCGCCCAAGGAGACGGCCTATTTCTTGCGCCAGACCCTTTCACTGCCCAACTGCCCAGATACGCCCTGGTTCATTCGCCAGTTGCTGCCGGTCTTTCCCGAGGAGGTGCAGAAGCGCCTGCGCGAAGATGTACGCCGGCCAGAGGCTGTTCCCGGCGATTTACGGGAATAGCGCCAGGCTGCCGGGCTGGTAGTACACTAACTGAAAGACGCCTTCAGGATACAAGATCATCTCCACTGCCGCCGGCGCCAGCCCGCCGGATTGGGCCAACTGCCCCTCGATTTCGATTTCCTTCCACGCTACCCAGGAGGGGCTTTCGGTGGTTTCTACCCGCAGCATTTGCAGGATTACCTTCCCGGCGGGAGGGGTGAACTCGAGCACCTGCCCTTCTTGGGTATTTCCGCTGAATTTGTGCAGGCTCACCGGGGCGCCTTTTTCGAGCATGCCTCCCAGGCGATGGTCGGTTTTCCCGGCGGGTTCTTGCGTGATGTGCAGCCGGATGGAGCTAATCACATACGGCCCGCCCAGGTCGATTTCGATCCACTGCGGCGCAAATGCGCCCGAATTCCAAACCTTGTTCGGCTTACCATCCACGGCCTGCGCTGCCGGGCTGTCGGCCAGCTCCTCAGAAGCGCGCACCCGCTTGCCGATTGCCAGGTTATTTTGGTTGATTTTCGGTGGTGGGGCCGGCGTTGGTGTGGCCTGCGGGGCGGCGTTGCACGCCCAGGTCAGCATCAGGACGAAAAACAAGGCGGCGATGAGCAAAGGTTTATTCTTCATGTGAGGCTCCTTCGTGTGGAAAGCCGAAATCTTCAGAGAGTCGCCAGCATCTTCCCGCCAGGCGGTGCTCGACTTCAGTAAGTTAAGTATACCATTAGCAAATCGCCTACACGCCGATCATTTTCAGATTTACCTTGTCGCCATTCTTGCTCTTTGGTATAATCCTTCCGCTTGACTAGACCTGCCGGTGGTGCCCTACTGCTGGTATGGAGACCTGCAAGAATATTATAGAAAGGAGTGCAGACGTCATGACTCTAGACAAAGACACCAAGAGTAAGTTGATCGAGGAGTTTGCCCGTCACCAGGGTGACACGGGTTCGCCTGAAGTGCAGATTGCTTTGCTCACCAGCCGGATCAGCCAGCTCACCGATCACTTGCGCATCAATAAGCACGATGAGTCCTCGCGCCGTGGTTTGCTTAAATTGGTAGGTCAGCGTCGTCGCCTGTTAGCCTATATCCGGCGTACGGATTTCCAGCGCTATATGGCCCTGACCGATCGATTGAGCATCCGCCGAAAGTAAGGCGAGCGGCCCGAGTAGATGGTGTGTACGTCCCCATCTACTCGTTATTTTTATGCACTAGCTTGCCAGGCCTCCCGGTGGGGTTAGCAGCCTGCGGGAGGCCGGCCAGTATCATTTTTTTTGAGCTCACCGGTTAGGAATTGACAGACGCTGGCAACTTCGTTGATGCTGTTGGTCAACACCGTTGCATCCGTTACCTGCGGCTTTCAGTCCCTGACCAGGTGGGTACCTACAGGAGAATAATCTTATGCAACCACAAGGAAAACGTTTTCAAGTAACGATCGACCAGCGCGAATTTACCTTCGAGACTGGCAAGCTCGCCGGCCAGGCGGGTGGCTCGGTGACCCTGCGCGTGGGCGACACAGTCGTGTTCGCCGCCGCCACAATGGACTCTAACGTGCGTCCAGGCATCGATTTCATGCCTCTGACCGTCGATTACGAAGAGCGCATGTACGCTGGCGGGCGCATCCCCGGCTCGTTCTTCCGCCGTGAAGGCCGTCCCAGCGAGGATGCGATCCTCACTGCCCGCTTGACCGACCGCCCGCTGCGCCCGCTCTTTCCCAAGGACCTGCGCAACGATGTACAGGTGATCCTGTACTCGCTGTCGATCGATGGCGAAAACCCCATCGATATCCTGGCGGTCAACGCCGCCTCTACCGCCATGACGATTTCGGACATCCCCTGGAGTGGGCCAGTAGGGGCGGTGCGCGTGGCTCAGATCGACGGGCAGTTCGTGGCTAACCCGACCTTCAGCGAGCTGCAGGCCTCCGTGCTCGACCTGCGTATGGCCGGCACGCGCGATGCCATTTTGATGGTGGAGAGCGGCGCTCAGGAAGTTTCGGAAGAAACTATGGTGGCAGCCCTGGAGTTTGGCCATAAGGCCATCCAGCCCTTCATCGATGTGCAGGAACGCATGGCGGCCGAAGTTGGCAAACCCAAGCGCGCTTACACCCCGGCCGCCACCAACGCGGCCCTGCGGGCTGCCGTGGCCGAACGGGCGACGGCGCGCCTGCACACCATCCTCGAGCAACCCTACGAAAAAGCCGAGCGCAACGCCGCTTTTGATGAGCTCAAGCTGGCCCTGGTGACCGAATTTGCCGCCGAGGATGAAAGCCTGGTTCGCGAAGTGGCCGATGCTTACGAAGAAGCCCTGCGCACGGTGGTGCGCCAGCGCATCCTGGAGCGCGGCCTGCGGCCCGACGGGCGCTCCTTGACCGAAATTCGCCCGATCTGGTGCGAAGTGGAAGTCAGCCCGCGCGCCCACGGCTCGGGATTGTTCACCCGCGGCGAGACGCAGGTGCTTACCCTGGCGACCCTGGGTACGCCGCGCGAGGCCCAGGAACTGGATACCCTCACGCCGGGCGACTCCAAGCGCTACATGCACCACTACAACTTCCCGCCTTTCTCCACCGGCGAAGCCCGCCCGCTGCGCGGCGCTTCCCGGCGTGATGTTGGCCACGGCGCCCTGGCAGAGCGCGCTCTGGTTCCGGTGATCCCGCCCGAAAGCCAGTTCCCCTACACCATGCGCCTGGTTTCCGAGGTGTTCTCTTCGAATGGATCTTCTTCGATGGCCTCCGTATGCGGTTCGACCCTGGCGCTGATGGACACCGGTGTGCCGATCAAAGCCCCCGTGGCCGGCGTGGCCATGGGCCTGGTGAAAGAAGGCGAGCGCTACAGCATCCTGACCGACATCCTCGGCGCTGAAGACCACCTGGGCGATATGGATTTCAAAGTCGCCGGCACGGCCGAGGGCATTACCGCCCTGCAGATGGACATCAAGATCAAGGGCATCACTTTCCAGATCATGACCCAGGCCCTGGAACAGGCGCGTGTGGCGCGCCTGGCAATCCTGGATAAGATGCTGGCGGTCATCGCCAAACCCAATGCGGAACTCAAGCCGCATACCCCGCGCATCACCGTGGTGCACATCCCGGTGGATAAGATCGGCGCAGTCATCGGCCCAGGCGGCAAGATGATCCGCAGCATTCAAGAAGAAACCGGCGCCAAGATCGACATCGGCGAAGATGGCTCGGTCTTTATCGCTTCCAACGATGGCGAGAGCGCGCGCAAGGCGCGCGAGATGGTCGAAGCGCTGACCGAATCGGCCGTGCTCGGGCGCATTTACACCGGTAAGGTGGTGCGCATCGCCGATTTCGGCGCCTTCGTCGAAATCCTGCCCAATATCGATGGTCTGGTGCACATTTCGCAGCTCGACAGCCAGCGGGTCAACAGCGTCGAAGACGTGGTGCGCATGGGCGACGAGATCACCGTGATGGTGACCGGCATTGACGAGCAGGGCAAGATCCGCCTGTCTCGCCAGGCCGTGCTGGAAGGCTGGACGGTCGAAGAGGCCGCCGAGCGCGACCGGCGTCCCAGCGGTGGCCGTTCGGGTGGTCGTTCTGGCGGTGATCGCGGCGGGCGGCGCGGCGACGACCGCGGCGGTCGCTCGCGGCGCTAGCCTGACTTCCTGGTAACAACCTTCACGAGTGGAGGTGCCGCTCCTGTGCTGCATTTCCACTCGTGTTTTGTTTCTCTTATCCGCAGATTACACGGATTCTCCATTGTTATCTGCGAAAATCTGTTCAATCTGCGGATGAAAGATTGGAGATAGCATGCCTCGCAGCACCTCGCAAAAAACCAAAGATTTCCTCACCTTCCCCCTGCGGGCGCTGACCCTGTTCCACCGCGACCGCTGGGGCCTGTCTTCCCTGGCCTCCGAGCGCTTCGATTACGTCGCTGCCCAGGTGACCGGTTACTGCCTGGACGTAGGCTGCGGGCGCGATAACCGCTTCGTGGTCGAATACCTGCACGGCAACGGCAAAGGCATCGACGTTTACCCCTACGAGGGCTTGAGCGCCGAGAACCTGGTCGAGGATATCACCCACTTCCCCTTCCCCGAGGCGGCTTTCGATTCGGTCACCTTCATCGCCAATATCAACCACGTGCCGCGCCCGCAAAGGGACCTCGAGCTGGCCGAGGCCTACCGGGTGCTGAAGCCCGGCGGCAACATCATCGTCACCATGGGCAACCCGCTGGCCGAAGTGCTGGTGCACAAAGTCGTCTGGCTCTACGACACCCTCTTCAAGACCCACTACGACATGGACAACGAGCGCGGCATGCACGCCGGCGAAGAATACTACCTCACCGACGCCGAAATCACCACCCGCCTGGCCCGCGCCGGCTTCCAGCGCCTCACCAAACACCACTTCACCACCCAGTGGAACCTCAACCACCTCTTCGTAGGCTGGAAAAAAGAGGCGAGTTAGAAGTTAGAAAGTAGAAGGGGGATGTCCAAGAACCTTTGCGCCTTTGCGGTGAAAGATAAACCCCATCCCTCAGAGCCTTATCCAAGAACCTTCGCGCCCTTTGCGACTTTGCGGTGAAATATAAAATTAGAATTTATGGAAGGGTCTCTGGCACGCGCAGCAGCGAAAAACACACCGGCTGGAAGTGCTTCATCCAGAAATTGGCCGCTTCCGGGTTGAACGACTCGAAGTCCACCGAGCAGCAGGTTATGCCCAGGCCGGCGTAATGGCGCAGGGCCGCATCCAGCATGGCCGCGCCGGCCCCGCGGCGGCGGTAGGCCGGGCGCATGTAGGCGCCGTTGATCGAGATGGTTTGCCCGGAGGCTACGATGGCAGCCCCTTCGAAATCGTAGCCCTCGAAGCGCAAAAAACCGGCCGGGGTTTCGCCGTCCAGGGCCAGCCAGATGCTGTTCTTCGGGCGGGATAAATGGGCGTGGAAGTCCTCCGCCGTGAAGCCAGGGTGGCGCGGCATGAACACCGGCGCTTGGGTGTAGTGCTGGCGGTGCTCGGCGTCCAGGTCAACGAAAGCCCGGGCGTCCGCCGGGCCGGCCTGGCGGATGTGCAAATCGGTGTTCGGCGGCGCATCCAGGGGCCGCAGCGGGCGGGCGGCGTCCACCACCGCCAGGCCGAAGCCGTTCCAGAACCAATCTCTCTCGGCTGCCCGGTCATGGGCCAGCAGGGTGATGGCGTGCACCTGGCAGCCCTGGGCGAACCATTGGGTGGCCGCCGCCCGGTACAGGGCCTGGTAGATGGGGGCGCTGTCTGCCTGTGCGCAGGCATGCCCCCATTCCGGGCAGTAAGCTCCCTTGCGCCCCGTGCCGCGGAAGTCTTTGGCGTAATACCAGGCCAGGTAGCCCAGCAGCCGCTCTCCTTCCAGAGCCGCCAGGCCGGCCCGCGCCTGGGCCCTGTCGGCCAAAAGATCGGCCACGAGTTGAGGTTTCGCCATGCGTGCTGGTAAGACCGAGACGGCGCGGCGCTGTTTCTGGAAGCTCTGCACGAACAGAGCGGCTGCCTGGGGCAGGTGTGCGGATGTCAGGGGGGAGATTCTCATGCGCCTATTGTACACGGATTTACCCGGATGCACACGGAATCCCCTGACACGAGCGCCGCTCTGTTATAAATTGCATCTGGAAACAAATCCCTTTCGGCGTGCTGTGAAAAGCTTTTCCAGTCTTTCTTTGCGCTCTTCGCGGCTTTGCGGTGAATATGATGTGTGCATGGTGTATCTGACTGGCGAAACTTATGCTTATCAGCCAGATTTTATCCTAAAAGCAAATAACTGATTACTATCGCCTAAAAGAAGGTAAAGGATTTTGTCGGTTTCGTCAACGGCTACTTGATACCCCTTAGCTTGTGGATTAATGTCCTCATCAAAAAAATTGGTATTGTCCCTCATTTGACTTGATGGATTTCATCTGGCAAGGCAAACAAGGGTTTGATCGTTGACAATTGATCCAAGAAGTGAGCTGGAACACGAAAGGATAACAACTCTTGTGTTGTCCACACAT
>JBFMFR010000019.1:0-101981 GCA_040752025.1 Chloroflexota bacterium
TCCTCCTGCAAGCGGGCAACTTCGGCCTCGAGAAAGCCCAGTTGTTTGAGCAAGACTTCTATTTCCAACGCTTGTTCAGCCATGCTTATAGTTTAGCAAATTTCTGGTAAGATGGGTAGGTAGTTACTCGAATTCAGTGTTCTCAGCCGCCAATGTTTGGATGGTTACATCCCAAGCATTGCAGCCTTGGAACGTGAGACCTTGGCTTGGGAAACAGAACGCAACAATAGTGAAGCCACTGTCGAATGGCGCTTCACAACCGCTGATGCTCGTATCAAGCTCAAGAAACTCTATCCGATCATCCATCTCAATCAGAATGTTAAAGAATTACCACTTATCAAAGCATGATTGACAGAGTACTAGGCAACCTGCGAACCTCCATAATCTCCCAGTTGTTCCAGCTTCTCCCGCACTTGCTGTAATAATTCGTCCAGTTCAAAGGGCTTGTTCAAACAAACCAGCGCATTCTTTTCTAGAAATTGGCGCGTACCTGCGCTCACCGAGTCTCCAGTGGAAAAAACGACTCGCTGGGTCAGTTCAGGGTAGATTAATTCCAGCATTTGATAGAATTCTAGGCCGCTCATTTCAGGCATACGAATATCACACAGAATCAATGCATAATGATCATTTTTCAACAGCTCCAGCCCGACCATCGCATTGTTTACTGCCTCCACCAGGAAACCTTCCTGCTCCAAAATTCGTTTCAGAACCTCTAACACACCCGGTTCGTCGTCGATAACCAGGATACGCGCAACCTGGCGCTCCGGGTCTATTTTCTTTTCCTCGGCGGTGGTTGAAAACAATAGACCATGTATCTCTATTTCCTCTGGCAGGATCAGGGGCAACTCGATATAAAAAGTAGTCCCCTGCCCAATCTCACTCTCTGCCCAGATGTGCCCACCATGCTCGCTGACAATCCCATGACAAATAGACAAACCCAGGCCTGTACCCTGCCCAGGGGGTTTGGTGGTAAAGAATGGATCGAAAATCGTCGCGAGCGTCTCTGGTGCGATTCCCGGTCCATTATCCCGAAATCGGATGCGGACCATCGGCGACTTATCCGCTTGAGCTATCCCAAAGATCGATAAGCCCAGTTCCGTTGTAACCAACAATCGCCCGGCTTGCCCGGACTGCCCATGCATGGCTTGCCAGGCATTGGTAATAATATTGACAAAGACTTGCTGTAACTGGTGAGGGTCCGCCATCGTATACGGCAAGTCGACAGCAAACTTTGTCTCAACCTGGATATTGTGAGTTCGCAATTCGTATCCCAGAAGTTCCAAAGCGCCCTGCAAAACGCTATTGATCTGGACCGGTTTGCGTTCCGCCGGGCGCTGGCGAGCGAATTCCAATAGACCACGCACAATCCGGCTGGCTCGTTGCGCCTCCGTTACAATTCGGTCCAAATCTCGATTGAAACGAATATCAGCAGATTGAGCCTGTAGCAGTTGAGCAAACAGCACGACAGAGGTCAACGGGTTATTGAGCTCGTGCGCCACCCCAGCTACCAGTTCACCAATCGCCGCCAGTTTTTCGCTCTGCACCAATCGCGCCTGAGTTCTCTGCAGCGTGGTATACTGCGCTTCAAGGTTCTCGTGTAATTCAGAGCGATACATCGCATTCGCCACAATATCGCCGATCGCTACCAGCAAGTTCAACTCAGCCTCACTGATCTCGGTATTTCTTCCAATCCACAAACCTCCCATCAGCCGCTTGTCAGCGATCAATGGAGCTCCTGCGACACACTGCATCCCCAAGATAGGTTGCAGGTCAGTCTCTTGGGCAATAATTTCGCCCTCCAGGTGCAACGCGTTATTATCTAAATAGGGTTGGTCGAATCTGATTTTCCCAGCTTCACTTTCCTCCCCAAACAGAAACGCTTTGCCCGAAAACTGATCCCACGCACCCATCCCGACCTCGAAAACAAAACCATCATGCCCGGTATCTTTGGTAATGAATGCCGCTCCCTCAGCATCGAAAAGCGATAACAGTTGCTCCAACACGACTGAGGGGATATCTGCCCGAGTTCTGACTACGCGCATAGCTGCCGATACTTGCGCCAATGCCTCCATTTCCTCCGCTCGCTTGCGCGTCTCCTCCAGTAACCTTAAGCGCGCGATCGCCAACGCGATCAAACTAGCCGCCTGTTCACACCGCTGAACTTCTGCCTGGCTAAACGCATGGGTTTGACGGAAACCAAACAGAACCGCCCCCAACTTTTGTCCACCTGCTTGTAAAGGGACTCCCAGCAAAGAACGGGATGGATATAGCGCCGCGATCTTCGGATCTAAATGAGGTGAGTTGAATACATCCTCAGCGATCAAAGCCTGCCCTGCATTCAGCACCGCAGCCGTCATTGAGCGTTCGCCAGCAGTTGTCTTGGCGATCCGGTAAGCTTCTCGCGCTTCTCCTGAAGCGGCCAACGGAATCGACCTCTGTTGGGCGTCATCCCAGCCCGTAATGTAGCACTCGTCTGCGTTAATCAACTTAGCCAAACGATCAGATAGCGCCTGTATTACAATCATCAGGTTTTGGGAAGCCAGGGAAACTTGGGCAATCTCGTTCAGAGCTTGCAAAAACTCATGCCGCTCTCTCAATTCTTGCTCTGCTCTTCTGCGTTGACTGATATCCAATGCCGTGAAAGTCACACCAGCCGCTAGATCAGATGGATCCAGAGGCGTTGAGCTAAGCAAGACGTACAAAATCGCCCCATCCCGATGCTGCCAGCGTGTTTCTACGGTTCCTGTTCCGCGCATCTGAATCTGGTCATATTTTTCGCGCCCCACAAAGTCAAAATCCTCATCCGATGGATATAGCACACGTGCGCTCTTCCCTACCAATTCTTCTTGGGTGAAGCCCACCATCTCGCAGATCCGTTGGTTAACCTGCTGCAAGACTCGATTCTGAACCAGGCCGATCCCCACTGGCGCCACCCGGAAAATACTGCTCAAAGACGCTTCTCGCTCGCGTAATGCCAGTTCTGCCTGCTGCCGTCGAATCGCTGCCCCCAGGATACTGGCTGCTGCCCGCAGCGTCTCGATCTCCACAGATAACCATTCGCGCTCGTACCGGCATTCATCCAACCCAACGAAACCCCACCAGGTTAAACCTACCTTTACAGGCACAATCAAGATCGACTGGATATTCTGACCAGCGAGCAATTCCTGCTCGCCCAGCGGGAGACTGGCCACCGGTCCGGCAACTACCTCACCATGTGCGAGGATTTGTTCCCAGCGCGCCATCCCTGCAGCTTGATAGGGAACACCTTGCAAACTCGGGTTATCGATCTGCGCTTCAATTCCAGCCGCCGCCCATTCGTAGATCTGGTTGGAGCACAACTGCCCGTCCGAATTGAGCATGTTCTCGAAAACATACACCCGGCTGGCATCCGCTGCTTGCCCCAGGCGCTCCAATACCTCCTGAACAACATCCTGCAAAACACCCTCGCTCAAAAACCGCTCCGCCGCGAAGCTTACAGCTTCCAAAATACGGTCACGTCGGTCCAGGGCAGCTTGGGTACGTTGACGTTCTCCTAATTCATTCTGTGTAGATTGGTATAAACGGGCGTTTTCCAGAGCGGTCGCCACCTGTCCCGCCACAGTTTCCATCACCATTACATCATTATCATCAAATGCGCCTGCTTCAGAGCTTTGCACATCCAGCACACCCAAAACCTGTTCCCCCAATCTCACCGGTACACTCAATTCAGAACGCGCCTCGGGCACTTCGGGATATAAGTGCACATAATGTTCTTCCGCGGCCACATCATTAGCCAACAAACTGTGCGCATGCGCCGCTACCCAGCCCACCATACCCTGTTCCATCGCCAGGGCATGGTTCTCGGGATACAGCGCGGCCCGTTCCCCCACCATCACCTTCGCCTCCAGCATATTATTCGCATGATTTAGCAAAAATATCCCCACGTGCTGGTAGCCAAAACGCTCCTGGATCAAGTTAGCTGCCCGACCAACCACTTCGGACGGCGCCAGTAGCGCTGCAATCTGTCTACCCACATCGTTGAGCAGCGCCAGTTGCGCAACGCGCTTCTTCATCGACTCTTCCGCCCGTTTGCGATCTGTAATATCCAGCGCAGCTCCATAAAAATGCACCGGCTTGCCATGATCGTCAAGGACAACCCGTACCTGGTCGTGCAAATAGCGAACTGCGCCATCCGGGCGAACAATCCGGAATTCGATATCAAACGGTTCGCCTTGTTCGCGAGCCAGGCTTATCGTCCGAGCCAATTTCTCCCGGTCATCCGGATGTACCAGGCTGTGCATTGTCTCAAAAGAAGGTTCACCATCCAGGTAGCCCATAATCTCCCGCATCTGTTGTGACCACCTCACTTGGCCACTGCGCGAATCCCAATCATAGCTACCCAATTTAGCTATCTCTTGAGCCAGGCTCAAACCCGCCTGACTTTGCCGCAAGGCGGCTTCCGCTTGCAATCGTACGATACTGCCCCCAATATGTGCTGCAATAGCCTCCAGAGCATTGCGCGTGCTGGGGGGGAAATCATCGTGAGTGTGTGAAGCCAGGTTGAAACAAGCAATGACCCGGTCTTCATGCAGCACCGGGATCCCAGTCAATACTTTTAGGGCCTCATTTTCGCGTACACCACCTTCCGCCTCTGGAAAAGCCTCTGAATATTTTTTATAGTAAGGCCTACCAGCTTTAATCAGTTCTGCCTGAGGCGTATCTGCCTCGAAGCAATGGACAGCTTGCACAAATTCATCGGTAAAACCACGGTGAGAAATCAGATCTATCCCCCCACTCTCTTGATTGACAAGATATACCCCGCCGCTATCAACCCCCTCGTATTCTAGCGCCGTCTCCAGGGCTCGATCCAAAGCCTCTGTCAAACTGCGCGCCGAACCAACCGCTACCGCCAGATCCCGCTCGATTTGCAATGCTGCCTCCGCCAGCTTGCGCTCTGTAATATCTAGCATCACCCCGCGCAGGCCAGTTGCCTGATCCGCCTCAACCACCACTGTTACCACATCTCGGAACCACAAAGTTTGTCCATCAGCAGAGATCATGCGATACTCGAACTCGTAATTTCGCATTTCCTCCACTGCCTGATGTGAATAGGCCGGTGCCCATTCTCGATCATCCGGATGCATATGCGTTTGCCAAAAATCTGGATCCTGAGCCCATAGATCCACCGGGTAACCCAGAAGGCGCTCTGCCTGGCGGTTGACAAAAGTATATCCTGGGCGGCGCAAGTCGATTTCCCATACAATTCCTTCGATCGTATTGACCAGGTCATCCAACACCTGGCGAGCTTGTTGTTGCCCAATTGCAGTTCCAAACATCCGTGCAGCCGTACGTAAAGCATCCACTTCAGCATCCATCCAGGTTCGCCCCTGTGTACAATCATCAAAACCCATAATCCCCCAACAACGTCCTCCCACAAAAATTGGCACGGCCAGGAAAGAAGTAATATCCAGTGCAGACAGGATTTCTTGCACCCAGGCTGGAAATTCAGATGTGTAACCAATTATTGGCTGCCCGGCCATTATCACATTGAACCAATGCTTCAACTCCGCTGCTGACAAAGGGATATCCCGCAACTGAAGGCCTTCCACCTGCGTTGCAATCCCGGGCGCAGCCCACTGGAAACGCTGGCTGGTGAATTGTGCGCCAGTCGGATCGACGCGGTTTTCAAAGACATGTACCCGACTGGCCCCAGCTGCCTCACCCAGGATTGCCAATACCTGTGTGATCTCGCTAGTCCAATCCGCCTCGCGCAAAAAACGCTCAGCAGCCAGGTTGATCGCCTGCAAGATCACATCTCTACGCAGCAAAGCCTCTTCAGCCTGCACTGCTGCACTGACATTTTCAACAGTCGTCACCATGCCATCGATTTGGCCATCCTCATCAAACAAAGGCGCAGCATTGATCGACAGCAGCACTCGCCGTCCATCTGGCCACTGAATCGCATGCTTCACTTGCTGGACTGCCTGTCCTGAGCGCATTACCTTAACGAACGGTAACTCGTCATCCGGGAATGCACTCCCATCAAAGGCAGTTATTTGCCACCCAGGATCGTTATAGTCCCGATGACTGATCTCGTCTCGCTCCAATCCCAATACTTGTTCAGCGCGAGGGTTAGCAAAAACAATCTTTCCGGCTCGATCCAGGGTGACAATCCCCGCTGGGCTGGTTTCCATCACCTGCGCAATCAGGTCCCGCTCGCGCTGCAAAGCTTGCTCGGTCCTAACGCGTTCCGTGACATCCTGGAATATCGAAACCATCTTACCTGGGGAAGCTCGGAAAGCATGCACTTCAAAAGCGCCTGCTATTTGCCCCTCCTGATAGGTTATCTGGTCAGCTTTCCAACTCTCTCCCGACGAGGCCACCTTGCGATAATTTTCCGGCACCTCTAAGTCGACCAGCCCTGGAAAAGCTTCCTCAATTGTCTTACCTATGAATTGCCGGTTATCTACGCCCAGGATTTTGTCCGCTGCTGGGTTGGCTCCTTCGAACACCAGGCTCCCATCTAACCGAAGCTCATATATGTGCATACCCAAAGGAACGGAATTCACAATGCTGCGGAATTTCTCTTCCGACTCTCGTAGCGCCTCTCCCATGCTGCGCAATTCTCTTTCCGCCAAGGTCAAATCCTGGAAATAATGGCGGATACGCCAGACACCGAGGAACATCAATAATGAGATAAACAATCCTAAGGCATCGAAAGAGACCGCGGCTTTAAATAAGTAGTCTCCACCTAAACTAAACAAAGACACAAAACGCCGGGCAGCCATCAGAGCCATACCCACCGCGATCAACACCCAGGCCACCCTGCGGCCTGTCAACGGGATCAATTGCAAGGCCAGAAATGCCGCCCCAAGTTGTAGAACGATAGAAAGCAAAATTAACAACACCATCGCAGCATTACCTCCTGCCTGACAAATACCTGGCTTGCCCAGACAACGCCATAAGAAAAAAGCACCATTTTAGTTTAGCATATTCTGGCATGTTGTGCACCTGCCTTCAAAATCATTCGGTGCGACATCATCGATTCTGCAACACAGTTTGATGTATAATGATTCTACATGATCCGAGAGCAAGGTGCTTCAGCCTGAGGGTTTCGCTAATCTCCTAAGATATTATGAGTTGCACTATCCATAGATTGTATACAATCCAATCAACAATATTCGAAACGCCCCACAGCCTGCACTTGCTCGCCAAGTTTGCGTTGAGGGATACCTATGATCGAAATCTGGAATTCTATCTCCACCTGGTATAACCTGCCCTTTACACTGCTGATCGCCATGGGCCTGATGCTTTCCGCCCTGCAATTAATCGGCCTGGGTGGCGACCAGGACAGTGAAAGTGATCTGGATCACGAAGTCGATCTACAGCATGACGTAGATCTAGATCACGATCTGGATTTGGATCATGATCTGGATTTGGATCATGAACTCGACCTTTCCCACGACATCGACGCCGATCACGATCTGGAGTTGGGACACGATTTGGAACACGACATCGATCACGATTTCGAACAAGATCTTTCCCATGATATAGATGCTGGGGCATCATTTCTGAATCTAATGGCCTTCCTGGGCGTTGGCAAAGTGCCCCTGATGGTTGTATTGTTAATCTTCTTCTACTCAATCGGTATGTTGGGCTGGCTGCTGAATGGTTTAGTGCGCTCGATTTTCAATGTGTATCCTGGTGCAATCTTCGCAGGCATATTGCCGGCTGCTGTGATCGTTGGCAGCCTGATCACTTCACGCGCAACGCGCTTCATCGGGCAGGTTCTTCCTCCGATCAGCACCACCGCAACGCGCGCCCAGGGATTGGTAGGCCGGCGCGGCAAAGTGACCAGCCCTTTCGTGGACGATAAATACGGTCTGGTACATATACGCGACTCAGGCGGTACGCTCATCAGCATTTTTGTGGTCTCTCAGGACGAAGAACCAATTCCGCGAGGCGAAGAAATCCTGTTGTTATCCTATCAAGCCGAACAAAAACGTTATCTGGTAACACGCGCCAACCCCAATTTACCACCGGCGCATCAACTGTAGTGAAAACTACACATCAACAATAGAGAAGGAGTGCCACAATGGACAGCATATTCTCATTCAGCCTTCTGTTCGGGGTTTTGCTGCTCTTTCTGGTGTTCCTGGTATTCATCAGGACCATCTTGAAAGCATACGTAAAGACCCCCGCCAACCGGGCATTTGTCCGCACGGGAGGCTTCAGCCCGCTGGGGCAACGCACGCCCTCGCCTCCCAAGGTTGTTATGAATGGTGGAGCCTGGGTGTTCCGCACTTTCCACGAAATTACCTGGGTAGACCTGGGAACCATGGCGATTGAAATCGAACGCACCGAAAATAACGCCCTGGTAACCATCGACCCTCAATATGCGGACATCAAAGCCATCTTTTACATCAAGGTCAATCCCACGGTGGAAGGCATCAGCGATGCCGCCAGGACGATCGGCAGCAAACAAGTTGATGCCGAAGCCGTCAAGCAACTCGTCGATGCCAAGCTGGATGGCGCCCTGCGCGACGTAGCCGCATCTTTCAGCCTGATGAGCCTGCACCAGGAGCGCGAGAAATTCATCCAGGAAGTACAGAATCGGTTGAAGACGGACCTGGAAGAAAATGGCTTGGTATTGGAAGCAGTTGCGATCCTGACCCTGAAAGCTGCCCGCCAGGGCTCCTTCGGCACCGATGATGTCTTCGGCGCCCAGGTGGCCCGCGCTAATGCTCAAGTAATCCAGAAGGCCCTGAAAGAACGCAACGATATCGAACGCCAAACGGAAATCGAAATCAAACAACGCGACACCGAAACCGCCAAGCTTCGCCTGGATCTGGATCGCGACGTTGCCCTGGCTACCGCTGCACAAGACCGCGAGATCCGCTCTGTGCAAGCCGAACAAAAAGCCCAGGCTGAACAAAGTGAGTTCGAGCAAATGCAAAAGTCCGAGGCCGCCCGCGTGACCAAGGAACGTTCCGTTGCGCTGATGGAAATCGAGCGCGACCAGCAGGTTGCTATCCAGAACGAGCGCAAACAGCAGGAAGTCATGGCCACCGAGGTAACACGCCGGCAGGCCATCGAACTGGCCGAACAACAGCGCCAGATTGTTGTCACGCAGGAACAGCAGAAACGCGAGAACGCTGAAAAAGAGCGCATGGTTGTTTCCGCCGCTCGTGAAGAAGCTGCCCAGGCCGTGATCACCGTACAGGCCACACAGGAAGCCCAACGTGAAGCCAAGATCAAAGTGATCGAAGCTGAGCGCGAGGCCCAAAAAGCAATGATCGAGCAGAAGAACCGCATCGAGCTCGAAGCGCTCCGCAAACAGCGCGAGGCTGAAGCCCAGGCTAAAGCCATGAAAGAAATCGCCAATGCCGAAGCCGAGGCTGCTCTCAAGCAGGCCGAAACCCTGCGCACACAGGCCAAGGCCGAGGCAGAAGCCGGGAAATTGCATGCCGAGGCCTCCAAAGCCAAAGAATCTGCCACCGGCCTGGCCGAAGCGGAGATCATGCGCGCCAAAGCCGAAGCCGCCATGCGCGAAGCTGAAGCAATACGCGCCAAGGGCCTCGCCGAAGCAGAATCCGAAAAAGCCAAAGCTGAAGCCCTGGCAGCCTTCGATGGCGTCGCTCAAAGAGTGGAAGTGCTCAAACTGCAGCTCGATGCACAGATTCGCATCGAAATCGCTAAAGCCCAGGCTCTCGGTCAGGCATTGGCCTCTATGGATCTCAAGTTGATCGGCGACCCGAACGCCGCCGCCACGCTGCTGCGCATGGTAACCCTGGCCGATGGTATCGGTGAAGTTCTCAAAGCTGCCCCACAGCCCGTGCGCGAGGCTGGCCAACAGCTCATCAATAAGCTCACAGGCGATAGCACAGGTAGCGGGTTGGTGGATATCGCCCCACAGGAACAACAGTCTGGCCGCTCACTTCCCGAACTGGCCCAGCTCCTGCCCGAGTTGATCCAACTGATCGATGCACATCTGGACATCGAAAAGCTCAAAGGCAAGTCGGTTGGCGAAGCCCTGGAAGCCCTCTCTCGAAAGGTGAGCGAAAAAGATCGCCCCACCGTCAAGAAAGCTCAAGATGCTTTCGCCGTTCTGCCGATCTTGAATGATCTCCCCTTTGAAGATCTTTACCTGCGAGCGACAACCAAATAGCGAACGGTATATTTCTGCCATGAAATGGTCCCAGCGTCTGCGACTTGCACTCCAAACTTTCCTGAAAGATATTTTCAGTGAAGAAGTGGCGCCTGCCAATAACAGTACATCTATGCACGCTGCGGATGAACTCTTGAGCCAGGTGATCGCCAAAGCGCAGACTCGTCTGGATACCTTGCGTGTCGAGTTGGCCAATGCGCAGTCTCACCAAAAGCGCATTGAGCTTGACTGGCAGCAAACCCAGGCGCAAGCGCAGGCCATGAGCGACGCTGTGGACCATGCCCTACAAGCCGGGCAAGATGATTTAGCCCGTTACAAGCTGATACAAACACAGGCGCTTGAGAAGAGAGTACAAGAACTCTACGAACTCAACCAGTCCTATGCACAATGGGTGAGCATGCTTCGAGAGGCTGTCTACACTCAACAAGCCAGGCTGGAAAGCACCCAACGCAAGGCGCATGACCTTCTTCACCGGGAGCGCAGCGCTGAAACCCTGGAAGAACTCTCCAACCTGCGTCGCGAATTGGATCGCCAAATGAACACACTTCAGACCGATTTGAGAGCGCGCCAGGAACAGCTCGAACGCCGTGAAGATCGCATTGCCGCCCGCCAAGAGATCAACCGCCGCAACGAGAGTCGAGAGTAGCACATGGCCCTATCACCCGAACAACAACACGCCTTGGATGAACTGGTAAGCTATATACCCGAGCAAAAACCGGTTCAACCCGACTGGTTGAAGACCTGGTTGGGCTTGTCGAAGGAAGACGTGAAATCTGCTGTAAACTCTCTGCTGGCTGTCAAAGGCGAGTACGAGGGCAAATTCCTAGATTGGATTGAAGCCAGTCCACTGGATGCAACCTTCGAGTTCATTGCTATCGCATCCTGGGCGTATTACCAGGTAGAAAAGGGAGATAACCCCAAAGTCAATACCTTTATTGATGCGTTTTACTATATCTCTACCTGCGCATCAGTCGGATATGCCGATGTCTTCGCAGCTACGCAAACTGGGCGAGCCATCGCCTCGCTGGTCATGATCGTGGGTCCTTCCATTACGAACCAGGCCCTGGCACGCCCGAAACGAAGCTGCGCGAACGATACCGCAGGACAACCAGAAATTTCATAAACCATGCCTATGTTTCAAATGGAAAGGAGAAAAAACCATGGCTACCTTACTTGAGAAAGTTTCAACCTTGATCTCGGCAAATCTGCATGCCCTCGTAGACCAGGCGCTTGAGAGCAACAGCCTGGCAGTAGTCGATCAGTATATTCGCCAGGTAGAGGAACAATTGGAGAACCTGGAAGACGCGGCCACCACCGTGGGCGGAGAAATCCGCTCCCTCAGACGCAAGCTGGATGAGCACCAACAAAAAGCGACCGAACTGGATCGTGCCATCGACGCCTTCTTGGTGGAAGGCAACGATACTGCAGCCGCCTCCACCCAAAGCAAGCTCAACAGCACTCAGCGTCTGGTAGAAACCTACCAGGCCCAGATCGCCGGTCAGGAAACCGAATACCAGAAGTTGCTGGATGCCAAAGTGAAGCTTGAAGCCCGCCTGGCAACTATGAAGCAGCAGCGCGACGAACTGCAATCCCTGCTGGAGCTGGCCAAGAGCAAAGAGGTCGTTGTCAAAACCGTCAAGAGCCTGGATGATATGATGGGCTCGGGTGACAGTGATGTCAGCCGCATCGCCCAGAGCATCTACAATCGCCTGGACAAAGCCTCCGCTGCTGTTGAATTGCGCTCTACTGGCCTGGATGAACAGATCGATCGTGTTCTCGAACGCGACGCAATCAACGCTCAATTGGAAGAGCGCAGGAAGCGCCTGGTCAAGAAACAATAAGCGCCTGGCTGGCTCGCAGTTCGAGCATAGATTGATACACCTAACCTGAGGCTTCCTCTGAAATAACGAGGAAGCCTCAGGATTTGTTATAATTCCCCCGCACACCGAACTCCGGAACGAAAAGGACATCTATGACCAGAACATCAAAGCCCTGGCAAACGCCCAAAGTCATCTTCAATCCACAAGCCTATCAGGGCATGCAGCGTGGCATCAATGCCCTGGTGGATGCGGTCCGCCCAACATTGGGGCCGTTTTCTCGCCTGGTAATCAACGATGACGCCATCCGCCAGCACAAGCTCGAGTTCCTGGATAGCGCTGCTCTCATTGCACGGCGCATTACCCAGATCGAAAATCGCGACGCCGATATGGGTGCCATGTATCTGCGCCAACTGCTCTGGCATTTGCATGAGACAACCGGTGACGGCACTGCCGCTGCCGCGGTATTATTCGAATCAGTGTACAACCTCGGCATTCGCTACCTGGTTGCTGGCGGCAACGCTATGCGCCTGCGCCGTTACCTTGATGAAGGCGCCGGCTTCATCCTGGAGCAGTTCGCAGGACAGACCCAGCAGGTATCTGGGCCAGGCGAACTGGCGCGTCTGGCAGAAACCATCTGCTATGACCCACCCCTCAGCCAGGCGCTGGGCCAGGCTTTCGACCTGATCGGCCCTTATGGGCGATTAGAGATCCGTCCAGGGCGCGGTCGAGATATCGAACAGGAATATGTTCAGGGTAGTTACTGGGACAGCGGTTTATCCTCGCCATTGCTGGTCACCGATGCCCGCACCCAGCGTGCTGAGCTAGACAACCCTGCCATCTTGATCAGCGACCTGGAAGTGCAAGAACCCCAAGACCTGATCCCAATCCTGGAGGCAACACTGTCCTCGGGGGCCGAATCTTTGCTGCTGATTGTAAAGGCGCTCTCCGAAAAAGCGCTCTCCCTGCTGGCCTCACCGGCCAACCGCCAGAGACTGCCCATGACCGCCGTCAAAACGCCCGGGGCAGAGATGACTAAACTACACAACCACCTTCAAGATATAGCCATCCTGACTGGCGGTCAATTCCTGACCCAGGCCACTGGCGCCAAACTTGATGCAGTGCGCATCGAGCATTTGGGGCGAGCACGCCATGCCTGGGCTAACGATCAGTACTTTGGCATCACCACGGGCAGCGGAGACCCCATATCGATACGCCAGCACACTGCCAGCTTAAAAGCCGCTTACGAACGCGCCGAGAAAGCCAGCGATCAGAAAGATCTACTGGCGCGCCTGGGCAATCTACTTGGAGGTACAGCAGTTTTGTGGATTGGCGACCTGAATCTCACCACGCTTGAGCTGCGCAAAGAAAAAGCATCGCGCACCGCCGACGCGCTGCGCGGCGCCTTGCGGCACGGCCTGCTGCCGGGTGGAGGCGTGGCGCTGCTGGATTGCCGCCCCGCACTACAGGCGCGCCTGCATGCTGCTGGCGATGCGGATGAACGCGCCGCTTATCACATCCTCCTCCAGGCGGTTGAGGCCCCTTTCCGCACCCTGCTCCATAATGCCGGTTTCAATCCCAGTGAGATTTTTGCACAATTACCCCAATCTGAGCCAGGCTACGGCTTCGATGTCACCCGCCAGCGTACGGTGAATATGAGCCAGGCTGGCATCCTCGACTCTGCTGCCGTAATCCGTGCTGCTACCTGGGGTGCAATCCACAGCGCAGCCCTGGCGCTCACCGTGGATGTACTCGTGCACAAGGCTAACCCCCTGGATTCCTCACATGCCCCGTAAACCCAGATACCAACATGACAACAAATAAAAATGCTATTGAAGACACACTTGGAGACTCCCACACTGTGGATATCGTATATCAAATCGTAACCAGCCCCTCAGGATGGTACGCTGCCCGCAATTCCGGCTTGTATTTTTCGATAAATCAAGGGCAGTCCTGGCAATCTGCCTACGCCTCACTCAATCTCTCGGAACCGCTGCCGACCCTCGCTCTGGCAGTTCCACCTGCCCAAGAGCAATCGCCCATCGTATTTGCCGGCCTGGACGGCGGGTTACTTCGCTCGTTACATGGCGTCGACCAGTGGGAATCTTTACCGTTGCCCTCCCCCTTGCCCACCTTTACCGCCTTGGTATCTTCCCCCGAGTTCGAAAAGGATGGCCTATTGTTCGCCGGGACCATGCAAGACGGTGTGCTGATATTCACCAATCCAGGCCCGAGTTGGGCTGCCTGGAATTTCGGCCTTCAAGATGCGAACATGCTCTGCCTGGCTTGTTCGCCTGATTTCGCCAGGGATCAGATGCTCCTGGCAGGTGTGCAAAGCGGCCTGTTCCGCAGCACAAACGCTGGGCGCTCCTGGCAAGAAATCGATCTTCCAGTAGGTTATGTCCCTGTCCTCTGTATTGCCTGCTCGCCAGACTTTGCTCAAGACGGTGTGATTTTTACCGGAACTGAAACGCAAGGCTTATTACGCTCGAGCGATGGTGGGCAGACCTGGCATCAGTTGCTACAGGAACCCCTTGCTGCCGATCAGCCTTTGAAC
Source organism: Chloroflexota bacterium (assembly GCA_040752025.1). Taxonomy (GTDB): domain Bacteria; phylum Chloroflexota; class Anaerolineae; order Anaerolineales; family UBA4823; genus JBFMFR01. Next base: position 14,522 of record JBFMFR010000019.1, read on the forward strand.
GCCATTTTACTGGGCAGGGACTATCCGGCAAAACCGGAAATCCTCATCCTATATGGCAGCAGCCTGCTGTATTCGCCGGATGATGGCCTCACCTGGCAGCCTTGGTTAGCGGGCGAACTAAACGGACAGGAGGTTACAGCCTGTGCGGCTCCGCAAGGCTTTAGCGCGAACGCCCCGATCATCGTTGGCCTGGCAGGTGGCGAAATTCGCCTGCTTTCCCCGGTGTAAGCAAGTTCTCATTTCAATACCCACTCGGAGACTTCAAAATGACGATCTATCGTTTCCCCCCTAAATTTCTTTGGGGAGCCGCTACCGCGGCTTACCAAATCGAAGGCGCCTGGAACGCAGACGGCAAAGGCGAATCTATCTGGGATCGCTTCAGCCATACCCCAGGCCGCATCTACAACGGTGACACGGGTGATATCGCCTGCGACCACTACCACCTCTACCAACAAGATATCGCGCTCATGCGTAGCCTGGGCTTGAAAGCATACCGGTTTTCGATCTCCTGGCCGCGTGTCCTCCCTGCCGGGCGTGGAGCGATCAACCCGGCCGGGCTGGACTTCTATGACCGCCTGGTCGACAGCTTGCTATCTGCCAACATTGAACCCTTTGCCACACTTTATCATTGGGATCTACCCCAGGCTCTGCACGAACAGGGCGGCTGGCCCGAACGGAACACCGCTTACGCTTTCGCCGATTATGCCGCGCTGATGGTGCGTCGTCTGGGCGATCGCATCCAGCATTGGGCAACTTTCAACGAGCCCAGCGTAGTAGCTATCGATGGTTACCTCAGGGGCGAACATGCCCCTGGCTTAAAAGACGAAAAAACAGCCCTGCAAGTATCCCATAACCTTCTAGTCGCACACGGTCTGGCCGCCCAGGCCATCCGCAGCATCAACCCCAAACTGGAAGTTGGCATCGTGATCAATCTCTGGCCTGCCGATCCAGCCAGCAGCTCACCTGACGATGTTAACGCCGCTGAACTGGCCTGGCAGTTGAGTCAGACCTGGTACCTGGGTCCTTTGTTCCGCGCCTGCTATCCACTGGCAGCCTGGAACGCAGCCGGCGCTAACGCTCCGGTCGTTCAGGCTGGTGATCTGGCGCTCATCGCTCAACGCCTGGATTTCCTTGGGGTCAATTACTATTCACGCAACCTGGTCAGCGCCGCTGGCCAGATTACCCCGGTGAGCGGCTCCGAATATACCGAAATGGGCTGGGAAGTGCACGCCCCCGCCTTGCGCAGGCTGCTGGTGCGCCTGAAGAATGACTACCCCGTACCACCTATCTATATCACAGAAAACGGCGCTGCCTTCGCCGATCACCTGACTCCAGAAGGCCAGGTTCACGACCCGCGCCGGCTGAGCTACCTGCGCGAACATTTCATCCAGACCCATCTGGCAATGCAAGACGGTGTGGATGTGCGCGGTTACTTCGTCTGGTCACTGTTCGACAACTTCGAATGGGCCCATGGCTATTCGAAACGTTTCGGCCTTTATTATGTTGATTACGCCACCCAGCAGCGTATCCTCAAAGACAGCGGCAAATGGTATTCCAGTGTAATTAGCAGCAGCACGGTCGAATAGCCTGTAAGCCCCACAGCCCCTCTCAACGCCGCCCGTTGAGAGGGGCTGAAATGTCAACCCCACAACTGCTTCAAAAAACGCATCTGCTCGACCACCTGGTAAGAGTCGCCGCCTTCGTGGTGGTTATAAGGATAGACACGAATCTGTTTCGGCCCGGCGAAATGGTTGTAAGCAGCAAAAACCGTAGAAGGTGGGCAAATCTCGTCCATCAGCCCAACCGAAAAAAGTGCCTGGGCCCTGGCCCGCGCCGCAAAATTCACTCCGTCAAAATAAGATAACGTCTGGAAAACCGTTTCGATCTTATCGCGGTGGACCTCGCAGAATTTACCGATCTCGCGGTACGGATGCGCGTCTGTGATTTCAGTCGCCCGGCGGTAGTGGCACAAAAATGGCACATCTGGCATCGTTGCCTGCACCTGCAAATCCAACCCGCTTACAATCAGCGCCAGCCCGCCTCCCTGGCTGCCCCCCGTCACAACGATCCGCTCGGCATCCACCGCCGGGTGCTCCCTGGCAGCCTCCACCGCCCGCACGGCATCCGTGATCAATCGCTGGTAGTAATACATCTCCGGCTTGAGCACGCCGCGTGTCATGAAACCCGGGTGCTGCGGTGAAGAGCCCTCCGGCTCTACATCCGGTGTATCGCCTTGCTGCCAGGCGCTGCCCTGCCCGCGCGTATCCATGACGAAATTAGCGTAACCGGCTGCTGACCAGGTCAACCAGTCCAGCGGGAAACCGCGCCCGCCGCCATACCCGATATACTGCACTACGCAAGGCAAATGCCCGGATTGCCCCTTGGGCAGCAGCAGCCAGCCTTTGATCGGCTGCCCGCCATAACCATTGAAAGTCACATCAAAAGCTTCGACTGTTTGCAAACCGGCCTCGACAAATTCGAAGGTTGCATTCAGAGGAAAACCACGCGCCTCAGCCAGAGTTCGCTGCCAAAACGCATCGAAGTCCGCTGGCTCCTGTCGCTTTGGTGTATAAACTTTCAATTCGTCCAGGCTAAGATCGAATATCGCCATTTCTCACTCTCCGTATAAAATAAATACCCAACCCGAAAGCTTAGCCGGCCTCCAGGTTGGGCAAATCTCAACTCATCCTTTATCCCAGCAGTCGCTCCAGAGCCGCCAGCAGCAAGACCACGTTCTCGGGTCGGGATGAATATCCCATCAAACCCACCCGGATCACCTTGCCTTTCAACTCTCCCAAGCCGCCGCCCACCTCGATATTGTATTCTTTTAGCAAACGTCCTCGCAGTTGCGCATCGTCCACTCCCGATGGCACGCGCACCGTCGTCAGAGTCGGCAAACGATACTCCAAAGGCACGTGTGCGGTCAGATCCAGGGCTTGCAACCCATCCCACAGCAGTTCGGCGTTCTGGCGATGGCGTGCCCAGCGCGTCTCCAATCCCTCCTCTGCTATGATCCTCAGCGCTTCATATAGCGCGTAATAACTAGAAATTGAAGCGGTGTGGTGATAGGCGCGCTCGCTGCCCCAGTACTTTCGCAGCAAACTTAAGTCCAGATACCAGTTAGCCACCGGCGACTTGCGCCCTTCCAGCTTCTCAACCGCTCGTGGCCCCAAGGTGATCGGGCTGGCCCCAGGAGGCCCGCCCAGGCACTTCTGCACCCCGCTGTAGCACACATCGATATCCCTGGCTCCCACCTTCACCGGCAGCCCGCCCAACGAAGTAACTGCGTCCACGATAACCAAAGCACCATGCCGGTGTGCCACTTGGACAATCTCATCCAGCGGCTGCAAAACGCCGGTGGAGGTTTCTGCATGCACAATCGCCACCAGCTTTGCCGGGCGCGCTTTTAAGGCAGCCTCCACTTCCTCTGGTGTGAATATCTCCCCCCACGGACGCTGGATGATTTCCACTTCCCCGCCATAGCGGCGCGCCATTTCTGCAATCCGCAGGCTGAAGAAGCCCTTCACGCACACCAGCACGCGGTCGCCCGGCTCTACCATATTGGCAACTGCCGTCTCCATTGCCGCCGTGCCCGTGCCCGAAACAGCCAGCGTCAGCGGGTTATCCGTCTCGAACGCGTAGCGCAGCAGCTCTTGGATGCGCGACATTAATTCCAGGAAACTGGGATCCAGGTGGCCAACCAGAGGCGTGGCCATCGATTGCAGAATACGTGGATCTGCCATACTGGGCCCCGGCCCGAGCAGCACCCGGGGCGGCATCTGTAACTGTGGAAATTTCGTCATATCGATTTGATTATCCATTGTGTCTCCGTTCTATAGAATTATCCAGCAAAATGTGCCAGGACGAAAACGGTCGCGCCACAATACACGCGGCTCATCCGCCTCTTGCTGCCTGAATCAAACCGGTCTTCTGGTGAACCTTGCAAACGAACATATCTTCACATACTTTAACCTGCCTGCTATGATCGGCACTTCACAAGGTGCCTTACCCACCCACAATGCTGATGGTCACATAGGTTCCATCGAACAGGAAATCCACCTCGATTTCAACAGTAGCCTTACGCCCTTCTTTTTGGAAAACCAGCTTGGCCATCTCGTTAGGCAAATCGACCTTGGATTCGGCTTCCACCTTTATCCACCCGTTCACAGGCATCTCGCGCTCGTAGAAATCCACCGCGGCCTTGATTTCTGCCTCTACCCCATATTCAACGGAAGTCGGGGAAGTGAAATCCATCTTTGCTCCCGGCATCACCGGGATATCCGCCGGCTTCTCTCCCATCGGCTCTTCGGTCTCGTCGAAGAATGGGATGCCCGTTTCATCGAGAAATGGGATATCGGTAAACTCAGCCGCCATGGTATCGATCATTCCTTCACCGCCCATATCCGTTATCAGCGCATCGACCTCAGTTCCGATGCTTTCCATCTCGGTCTCGATACCTTTCTCTATCTGGCGCTCGACGACCCCCGAGAGCATACTGCAGCCCAGGGCGATTACAACCAGGATAGAGATCAGCCAAAGATATTGAAAGAGTTTCTTGCTGTGCATAGTTCCTCCAAAAACCTTGCTTCACTAAACTTGTTCAGAAAAACCGACTAACCTTCCATACCGCTAAATTAATTTGCTAATATCAAACCAGGATGACCTTAGCCAGCGCTTCCAGGCCAGCTAAATCATCCAAATCCAGCCATTGCAGCATTACCCGCTGCGCGCCAGCTTCCCCCAACAACGCAATCTGTTCTCCGATTTCCACCGCATCCCCAACCAAAATCCCTTCCTTCCGCACCCAAATCTTCTACCGCCCGGGCAATGCGCTGCCAGCGCTCCCAATTCAGGCCATTCTGCCCTTCGATCATGAGCGCAATTTCAATCATAATGCTGGACAAACTCCTCAGCTTTTTGAACAAGTTCGAGATTGCCAATAAACAGTGGCGTGCGCTGGTGCAAACCCTTCGGAACGATCTCGGAGATCGGCCTTCTGCCATCCGATGCCCTGCCCCCCGCTTGTTCGGCCAGGAAAGCCAGCGGCGCAGCCTCATACAGCAGTCGCAGCTTGCCCTCCGGCTTCTTGGTTTCGGCCGGATAATAAAACACGCCGCCTGCCAGTAGATTGCGATGGAAATCCGCCACCAGCGAACCCACGTAACGCAACGAGAGCGGCGTCTCGATTTTCCCATCTAGTCCCTGTAAGTAATCGGTGTAACGTCGCACACCCTCCGACCAATTCCGGCGATACCCCAGGTTTACGCTGAAGTAAGTGGGTGCGTCTGGAATGCGAATGCGGTCGTGGGACAGCAGAAATTCGCCTACAGTAGGATCCAGCGTAAAACCGTGTACGCCATCTCCAGTGGTGTAAACCAGCATGGTACTCATCCCGTAAATAATATACCCCGCTGCCACCAAACGGTTTCCTGGCTGCAAACAATCAACCAGCTTACCGCGCCCGGAACGCGTCACCCGCTTGTAGATTGAAAAGATCGTCCCAACCGGGATATTGAAATCGATGTTCGAAGAACCATCCAGAGGGTCGAATAGCAATACATATTTGCCCTTGGGATATCGTTCGGGGATCGGCAGCAAGCCCTCATGCTCTTCGGAGGCCATTGCTGCCAGCCGTCCGGTATGATCATTCAATCGGTAGATCGTCAGGTCTGCCAGTCGATCCAGCTTCTGAACCACTTCTCCCTGGATGTTGATTTCCCCTGTACGCCCCAGGATTTCTGCCAGTCCAGCGCGTGTGGTTTTGCTGGCAATTACTTTCCCCGCTAAAGCAATGTCATAGAGAAGCTGCGTTAGCACACCTGTAGCCTCCGGGTGATGACGTTGCTCTTCCAGGATATGGCGTTCAATCGTTATGATTGGTACATGCCCTTGATCATCAGCAACCATGCTATTCCCTTTTCAGAAGATGAATGTTAGAGGTCTCGTCCGGGTATCGGTGTTTGTGCCTTGCTCTAGCACCCATTATACAGGATTATTGGGCCTCTGGTGCGCAGCCGCGCTTCAATCTCATCCAAATCTCATTGACGAGTTTCTAAAAATGAAGTAAGCTAAACTCCAGTAAAAATTACCCAAAATAAATCCAATAACCGTGAAAATACACAGCGACTCGATCCGGAAACTGCTTACAATACCGTGGATAGCAGAAATCATAGCCCTCATAGGCGGGTTGTGGAGCACTCTACAGCTTTGGCGTTTTGCCCATCTGCAAGACTCGGTGCTCGATGAGGGAGCTTATGTCTACAAAGGCTATTTATTTGCCAGTGGTCAATACCAGCCCTACCAGCCCTATGGGCCCTGGAGCAACCACATGCCGCTGGCCTTTCTCATCCCGGGTTACATCCAGGAATGGTTTGGGCCAGGCTTACGCACCGCGCGTCTGTTTGCCATATTCACAGCGATCCTGATGCTATTAGGCCTCTGGCTGCTCATCCGGCGGCTGAGCACGCGCGGGTGGGCCGCGAGCGCGATCTGGATCATGGCGCTAAACCCGGCCATGCTGAAAGCTTACAGCACGGCCGTATCGCAAGGATTGACTGCCTGCATGCTGGTCTGGGTTCTGGTGCTCGTTTTGGGAGAACGCCGTTCAGTCTGGCAGTTGGTGCTGGGGTCAATCCTGGCCGGATTGATCGTGATGACGCGCGAAAATATGCTCCCGATCCTGCCCCTCCTGGTGCTCTATTTGCTTTGGGAATATGGCTGGCGGATTGGCCTGCTATCGGCCTTCGCCAGCGGCCTGACCTTGATCTTCTTTTTCGCCCTGTACTGGCCCAATATCATGCAAGTGTGGAATCGTCTGCCGCGCTGGGCCACTCCCTTTCTGAGCGCCTGGCGGCTTCCCAAGGACTACGATGGCACTTGGGACCCTACGGTCACCAACGCCGGTCGCGTTTTGAGCTTCTTCCATGCACTGCGCTTTCAATTTGCCAGCATCATAGGCCCTCTCGCAGCAGTACTGCTTTGGCCCAAGACTTGGAAAAGCAAAGCTCAATTCCGCAGCGGGGTTTTTCTCCTGGCGCTTTTCGTGGCCTTGATGGCCACGCACATGTGGGCTGCTCTGGGCAAAGAGTATTGTGTTTTCTGCCTGGCAGGTTACGTGGCATTCTTCTCTCCCTTGGGCCTGATCCTGCTGATCCTGACCTTTCAAAACTGGCGCAGCCAGCTCCCCATCTGGTTGCAAGTAATCATTATCGTTATGATCTTATCCAGCAGCGCCGGGTTGGGTTTTGGATCTTTCGAAGAATTAGGCAAATCTATCTACAATATCAGCATTCCGCAATGGCTGTTGGGTTCAAGTACCCCGGGTTCGGCCGCCCTGGGTGCAGTGTTGGTCAACAAATTCGGCCTGCTGGCGCAAGATTTACGCCGAATCTTGCCCACCGTCTTTGGCTTTGCCTTAGGGGTTTTGGTATTGCTCCTGGCCTGGAGCGCCAGGAAAATCACCCATTCCAGGCGCCAATCGTTTGGATACTGGTCTTTGGTTACTTTTCTTGTTCTCGGGATTTTGCTCAGCCCAACCCTGGTTCTGGGCGGCGGTTATAATGCTTATGACTGTTCAGAAGATGTAATCGCTTCTTACGAAGCTGCCGGGCAGCACCTGGCTGCCACGATTCCCCCTGGCTCACGCGTTTACTGGCGCGGCACTCTTTCTGCTGTTCCGCTGCTGTATGTGCCGGACATCCGCATCTATCCGCCCCAAATCAACGATGGCTACACTTACCTGGAAGGCGGTGAAGATCTGGATCAGATCTATCGCCTGGGCAGGTGGAACGAAGCTCTGGCGCGCCAGTGGTTGGATGAAGCCGATATCTTGCTGGTCGAAGCCCGCTTTTTCAAAGGCTGGCTGCGCGACGCCATCATGACTCTGCCCCTAGAACAATTACCACCCACGCCGCCCACCGTTTATTGCCGGGAAGACTCGCAAATCTTGATCTTCAAGAAAATCCCCTGATCTACATCTCGAATCAGCCCGATCCCACCAGTTTAGCCAGAACGATCCAATCGCCTGGGTGATTGGCAAACTTCACCCCTTGACAGGCAACACCGGCCTTCACCAGCCGCTCCACGGCGCGTTCTACTGCCACCAGACGCCAGCCAAACAGCTTGCGGATATCACCCACCCGAGCCGCACCAACCGAAATCAGATAGGCTTCCAATAGTCTCTGGCAGGCCTGGTTTTCTGTGATCTCGTGTGCCTGGTCAGGTAGTTCTGGATAGTGGCGCGCCACGACATCATAAGCAAAGGCGTAATGCCAGGCGCCGGCCTGTGTCACCCGCACCGGCAAAATCTTGAAATCCGCCTGCAGGTTGGTCAAAGCCCGGTTGAAGCGCCCCTCGCTGCCCACGCCCGATAGGTGTGTGGCCCGTCGTAGTGCGGGTGTATCTAACGCCCCCTCGTCCAACAGCACCTCGTACACCGTTTTTGCTTCCTGCGTCAACTTCCCCTGTTCGTACAGGGTCAAATAATCATCCTCGTAAGAGCCGTAGTTCTCAGACAGGGCATAGAAATAGGGCAATAGATCGAAGGAAATCATCGTAGCTTTCTTGCGCAGCACCTTGGCGTAGTACCAATCCCGCCCGCCCAGTAATGCATCCTTCCAACCCCAGGTAATATGACCTGGATCGTCGTGAGCATCCGCCACCGGACGGTCCCCCGCCGCCGCCACCCACAGGCTGGGCAACACCACGCCGGTGATCGGCCAAAAATAGACAAAGCCGCGCTCATTTACCCACCGTACAGCTTCTTCGGGTGTGTGAACACGCCTACCGGGTAATGCACAGAAAACTTCAGATCGATAGCTTTGGATAGATTTGAAAGATGAATCTGGCATTGCAAGATTTTACCAGATTACCCCTGGCGTTTCACGACTGTCTCGGCCAATGCAAACATCCCCGAAACATAAACCGAGTCTGGCAGCCTGGCTAATGCACTTTGCCCCTGTGCCGCCAGCCGCCGCGCCTCCTCCATCGCTGCTTCAACGGCTCCGGCCCGGCGCACCTTTTCGATCAGGCGCTCAATCGCCGGATGGTTGCCATCTCGCTCGTTTAACACAACCAGCAGGTCAGCATCATCCGGGTTTGCCTCAGCGTAGATAATCGCCGGCAGAGTGAACAGGCCCTGGCGCAGATCACTCCCGATAGGCTTGCCCACCTGCTCGATTGAACCAGAAATATCGAGTACATCATCCACAATCTGAAACGCCATCCCCACATCATGCCCATATTCGACGATGGCCTCCAGGAGCTCGCTCTCGGCCTGCGCTAAAATTGCTGGGGCTTGCATTGCCAGGACGAACATTGCAGCCGTCTTTGCGTAGATGCGCTGGTAGTATTCCTTCCGGTCGATCTGCCAGCGCGAGAAGCGCTGAGCAATTTCACCATTTAGGACCACCATCAAGGTCCTGACAAAAAGTTCCATCACCTTCAGGTCTCCTGCCTGTAACACCAGGTTGGCGGCCCTGGAAAACAGGTAATCGCCCGCCAGGACAGCCGCGTCGGGATCCCAGGTTGAGTTCAACGTGGGCGCGCTTCGCCGCATCGAGGCCCCATCGATTAGATCATCGTGAACCAATGTAGCGGTGTGCAGCAATTCGATCCCGGCTGCAACAACAACTGCGTTTTCGAAATCGGCATCGAAGCTGCCAGCCGATAGCAAGCACAGCGCCGGCCGCACGCGCTTTCCACCAGCCCGCAGCAGACCATCGATCACCGCGGTCAGCAAAATATGTTCATCCGCCGCAGCCTGTCGCAGTCTGGCTTCGACTGCCTGCATGCCAGATTGCACAGGTGCAATCCAGGGAAGGATAGCCGGCACAATCATAGGTGTAAGCGTATCTAGCAAATCAGCGCTGGCCATAGCAATACTCCAAACTAACTCCGGATCGTTTTATTCAGCAATTTTACAAGCCGGTCACTTGTCTTGGCGGCCTTCTTCAAAGTTTCGGTGGGCAATTCTTCTGCTTGCTCGTATACACTCATGACAACATCGAAGAACTCCAACATTTCCCGCAAACGTTCGCATACGTGAGCATCCACTTGATTGTCATCTCTGACTTCCTCCACGCTTTTCTGCAAGATCGCCATCGCCGGATCGATCTCGCGCCGCTTGCGCTCGCGCAAGATCACCCGGAACATCTCCCACACGTCACTCATCGTCTCGAAATGATCCCGGCGGTCCCCCAGGATGTGCACGGTGCGCACGACCCCCCATCCCAGCAATTCTCGCAGGCCCGTGCTTACAGTAGAACGAGCAATCGACAGAGTCTCGCTGATCTCCTCTGCTGTCAAAGGGCTGGGCGAAAGGTACAACATTGCATAAATTTGCGCCATCGTACGGTTCAAACCCCAACTTGTTCCCATCTCACCCCAGTGCAGGATGAACTTTTTCATAACCGGAGTCAATTCAGCCATTGTTTTTGCAGCCTGTTCTCTACGTATATTTCAGTTATTTTCGATTTTACCGAAATAATCGAAATTTGTCAAACCGAAATTACACACCCTTCTCGTAAGCGCCTCGCCGATCAGGGCACAGTGAATTCCTGCAACTGGCGTTCTATCGTTATATATTTCGTCTGGCAGTTGAATGATTCGCCCCCAAAATCGCGCTCGCACCAGCGGATCCGGTATTTGCCAAAGTCAGAAATTGGATACTCCCCATAGTAATTGGGAGCCAGCCAACCCAGGAAAATAATCTCGCCAGAATTCTTGAAGCGATACAGGTTGACGTTAACGCCCGTTTTATTCCGAATCCGGTACCACAAGCCAGTCAGAGTCGTGGGCGTAAAGCTGAAAGTTGCCCAACCCGTAGATTCTGCGCTGGGCAATTCAGTAGGTGTCTCCGTGATGGTGGGCGCAGCGCTTGGTGCAGGTGTGTCTGTGGCAATTGGCTCAACAACCTCAGGAAGTGGGGTATCGGTTGGCACAGGCGTATCACTGGGCACAGGCGTCTCGGTTGGAGTAGCCGCCCGGAAAGTTGGGAAAGAGCAGCTTGCCACCAGGCTGGCACAAACAATCACCATGCTACATACGCGCCCAAAGGGAATCCTCATCGTTTTATTCCTTTCTGAACCTAAGGCACTGCAAACTCCTGCCCGGACTCGGAAACATCAATATCCTTCTGTCGGCAATTGGCATCATTACCCTGCGCGTCGCGTTGACAGTATTCGATCGTCCAACTGCCCAGCGACGGGAAAGTATATATCCCATAAAACCCATTGGACAGCCAACCCAGGAAATTCCTATTGCCCGAACTTCCAATACGATACAGGTTGGCGTCCCCGCCAGTTCTGTTACGAATCTGCACTTTTACAGTTCCCTGCACCGGAGGCGATGTGGGACTCGGCTCCACCCGCGTCGCTGTTGGTGGGGGTTGTGTAGGAACCCTGGTGGGTACCGGCGTGGCTGATGCGTTTACTGCGGGTTGCGGAGTCGGCAAAACTGGACTGGTTGCAGTGGGGCGTGTTTCGATCCTTTGTGTGGCCGGCGCGCTGGTCACGAACATCCTCTGCAGTGCGGTTTGTGTTGCTCGCAGGTTCGTTACGTCCCCTCTATTGCCCAACATGGCTGCCACCAGCAATACAACCACAAGCAATCCCCCCCCACCCAGCCCCAGCCCGGCGATCAATAGCCAGGGGATACTGCTGCGTCGGGGTGGCTGTTGGCGAACCTCCGAAACAACTTCGCTGCTGCCATAACTGACCTCACGTGTGCCAGGCTGGACAACCTGTGTTGCCACAGCAGGCAATGAAACTTGTGTGACAGCTTCTGGTCTTCTGGCCGGCGTTGTTGACAACGCCGTCCAAAAGGCATCCACAGTCAAATAGCGATTTTGTGCCTGCACTGCCATCGCTTTGAGGATGGCAGCCTCCACTTGCGTGCTAACCTCTGGATTCAGCTCACTTGGGGGTGTAAGATCTGCCTGCCCGGCTACCCTAAGAACACTCTCTACTGGCACCTCACCGGTCAGCAAGGCATACATTGTTGCCCCCAGTGCGTAAATATCTGATCGGCTATCGGTGCCCGTTCCGCTGTATTGTTCTGGGGGGCTGAAGCCCGGAGTAACGGCTTTTGCAGCCGCGGCAGTCGCCATGTTCGGGGTAAAGGTTTTAGCAATCCCAAAGTCCACCAACACCGCTCGGCCCTCAGAGGTGATGCGGATATTGGCTGGCTTGACATCCCGGTGGATGATCGGCTTCGTCCGGCTGTGCAAATACTTCAGCGCGTCGCATACCTGCCCCATCCACTCCAGGATCTGCGCCTCCGCCAGGTGACCGGGCTCGCCGGGTAAATTGGCGTGATCCAGCTTCTCCTGTAGATCCTCCCCATCGATATATTCCATTACCAAATATTGACCCATGCCCTGGATCGTAAAATAATCCGTCACCTTAGGTAGATGGGCATGATTCAAGTTAGCCAACATCGAGGCTTCGAGGGCAAATTGGCGCGCCGCCTCTTCAGATATCTCCGTATTGATTTTCACAGCACATGGGGCCTTCAAGTTGAGATCCCAGGCGCGATAAATTGCCCCAAAACCGCCCTGTCCGAGTTTCCGAACTATTCGGTAGCGATTATTCAGTATTCTTCCGGAATCCAGATCCATAACACTGCTCCTGGAACACGATACCTGTAAACCTGTACACACACTTCACTAGTTAAGATTGTAGATCGAAAGCAAAGGGCTGTCAAGCATCATAAGGGTGATACCAGAATCATCCTTCCGGATTATTGAAATCCCTCCACACAATCCAGCCGGGTTGATGACAATTGCGAGTAGATTTGGTAAATTATCGTTGTCAGATTTGTGTCTTACTGAGTTATCTTTCATGAAACACACCAGTCAAACGCCCACCAGACGTGTACTGATCGCCTCCAGCCATCCACTCTTTGGCCAGGGGTTACGTAGCCTGCTGCATGAACGCCGCCAGACAGGCGTCGAAGTCATTGGCATGGTCTCTAATCTAGAAGAAGCTCTGCAAGCGATCGAGCAATTGACTCCCGATCTGGTGATCGTTGATTACGATGATCAGGCGCTCAACCGTGATGAATTCCTGGCTCGCTTTGTAGAAGGCGAAAAGAAGCTGCGCGTGGTTTTGCTTTCCCTGCAAAGCAGCAGCCAGGCCATCATTTACGACCGGCGTACCCTGGCGGCCGCAAAAATCGACGACTGGCTAGAGGAGTGGCGTTCTAACAGTGAAATCCCCATTACATCCGCCGAAAATGGCGCACTTCCACCGAAAACCCCAAGCAGGAGTTCAAATATGAAACATCTTGTCATCGCAGGTTTCCTGGTTGTGCTTGTCACCGCCTTGCTCATTTTAGGCCTGGGACAGGCGCACCTGCTGCCCATTCAAGCCAGCGCCCAGGCCAGACCCATCGACCAGCTATTCCGCCTGGAATTTATGGTGATAGCCTTCCTCTTTTCTCTTATCGTCGTCTTTATGATCTATAGCATCTTCGTTTTCCGGCGCAAGCCCGGCGACACCAGCGACGCTCGCCACGTGGAAGGCAATACCCGCCTGGAAGTTGCCTGGACCGTTGCTCCGCTGGCACTTGTAATGGTTTTCGCCTACCTGGGCGGCGATTCGCTCTCCGAGACACTGCGCGCCGATCCCAGGCCGCTGGAGATCAATGTAATCGGGCAGCAGTGGACCTGGCGATTCGAATATCCCGATTACAACCTGACCTCTAGCACGCTTTATATGCCGGTCGATAAACAGGCCATCTTGCACCTGAGTTCAGCAGACGTTATCCATTCCTTTTGGGTGCCGGAGTTCCGGGTAAAGCAAGATGCCCTGCCCGGAGGGGACGATTTTATCCGCGACTTACGTATCACGCCAACGCTCATCGGCGATTACAAAGTGCGCTGTGCTGAGCTTTGTGGGTTACAACATGCCCTGATGGAGAGCCCTGTAAAAGTTGTCTCGCAAGCAGATTTCGATGTCTGGCTCGCCGAACAGTCCGATTTCAACGCCGATCCGGTAGCCCGCGGCGAGAAGGCTGTCAAGGATTACGGCTGCCTGGCCTGCCACAGCCTGGATGGCTCCAAAGGTATTGGCCCTACCTGGAAAAGCCTTCTCGGCCGCCAGGAGAAACTCACTGATGGCAGTACAGTCACAGTGGATGAGTCCTACCTTCGCTATTCGATCCTCAATCCGAACAGCCAGATCGTTGAGGGTTTCCCGGCTGGAGTCATGCCACAGAACTTCGCCCAGCAGCTTTCACAAGCCACTCTCGCCGATATCATCGCCTATCTGTCCACGTTGAAATAGGCCCGGAGGTTGCAATGTCCGAAAAACGAAAACCCACACTTCTCAACATAGGTCTGATCCGCGGCCTGATCGGCTTCATCATTGGCTTTTTGATCGGTGTACTTCTTGTCACTCTGATCCGTGCCGTTTTGGGCCTTTCCGCCTGGGCATGGGATCCTGGAGCCGGGAAGTTCGGCTTCAGTGAGCCAGCCTGGGTTCTCGGCGGCATTTTCGCCTGGGCCGGCTTCATGCTGCGCGTCGGCGTAATGGATGATTGGATCGCTTGGTCGTTTGGGCGTGAGACTGCCAACCATCCCCAGGACGCTTTCGAATCCGGCCCAGCCCGTTTTCTTAGCGCCACCTATGATCACAAAGCCATTGGTGTGCAGTATGGCGCCACCTCCCTGGTTGTCTTCCTGGTCGCCGGACTGTTTGCACTGATTTTCCGCAGCGAACTCTTCGCCCCTGGCATCCAGTTCTTGCCGCTCAAAGAATTCAACACCATCATGAGCCTGCATGGCATCGTCATGATCGTCGCCATCTTGTTAGGCGTTGGCGCCATGTCGAACTACCTGGTTCCCCTGATGATCGGCGCTAACGATATGGCCTTTCCTCGCCTGAATGCCTTCGCCTTCTGGGTCAACGTGCCCGCCGCGCTGCTGCTGCTCAGCAGCCTGGTTCTGGGAGGCTTCGACACCGGTTGGACCGGCTATCCACCCCTGAGCGCTAAAGCTCCCCTGGGGATGGATTTCTTCTTCCTGGGCGTTTATTTTGCCGGCCTATCTTCCATCCTGGGCTCCATCAACATTATCGTGACCACCATCCGGTTGCGCGCCAAAGGCATGACTTACTTCCGTATGCCCATTTTCGTTTGGACCGCCCTGGCAACAGCCGCCATCGGTGCCACAGCAACACAATTGATCGGCCTTTCTTTCCAGATGGTATTATTTGAGCGTCTGTTTGGCATGGGATTTTTCAACCCGCTCATCGGCGGCGATCCGATCCTGTTCCAACACCTCTTCTGGTTCTACTCACATCCTGCCGTCTATGTCTTCGTGCTCACCGGCCTGGGCGTGATCAGCGAACTGCTGCCTGTCTTCGCCCGCAAGCCGCTCTTTGGCTACCGCTGGGTCGCCCTTTCTTCCTTCGGCATCGCCCTGGTTGGATTCCTGGTCTGGGCCCATCACATGTTCACCAGCGGCATGGCTTCCTATCTGCGTGTTCCCTTCATGTACAGCACCTTGCTGGTGGCCATCCCCACTGGGGTCAAATTCTTTAGCTGGATAGCAACCATCTGGGAGGGCAAGCTTTCATTCGAAACGCCTATGCTGTTTGTCCTGGGCGCCATCTCGATTTTTCTGTTAGGTGGGTTGAGCGGTCCCCCGAACGCCACCGTAGCCACCGACCTGCACCTGCAAGACACCTATTGGATCGTCGGGCATTTCCACGCCACCATGTTTGGCGGCTACGTCTTCCCATTCTTTGCCGCCTTGTACTACTGGTTCCCCAAGTTCACCGGGCGTATGTACAACGAGAAACTGGGCAAACTGCATTTCTTCTTGATGCTGCCTGCCTTCTACGTGCAATCGCTGGGGCAAATGCAAATAGGTCTCCTGGGCATGCGCCGCCGCATCGGCGACTACGACCCCACTCTGGATATCCAGACCTCACACATGCTCATCACCATCGCCGGTTTCATCATCGGCATCTCGGTGCTGATCGCCATTTATAACCTGGTTTACAGCGCCTCGCGCGGGCGCGTCGCCGAGCGCAATCCCTGGCGCTCTCGCTCGCCGGAGTTTATGCTGCCTTCTCCCATCCCGGTTCACAACTACGATCAGCCCTTCGAGGTAATCGGTGAGCCCTACGATTATGGCCTGGAAGGCTCAGCCTATGTTAGCATCGATCCCGACCGCGCTCCTGCCGCCCAATCCTCGCCGGGCATCGGCCCGGCTGCCGAAACAGCCGCGGCCGATTGAACCATCGCTCCACACAGCCTTTCTTCTATTACTTGAGGAGTAAACAACATGGATGAAGACAAAAAAAAACAGATCTACAGCAACGGCGCTGCCGTGCTTCTTATCCTGGGCGTTGCCACCGTTGGTGAGTATTTCATCGGCTCTGTAGCTTCTATCTGGTGGGCCCCCCTGATGGGCATCGCTCTGTTCAAGGCTTACTTTATCGTCCGAGACTACATGCACCTGGCGCGCCTGTTTGCCAGTGAAGAGGAAGGACATTAATGACCGCGCAATCCGTTTCACTTCCCGAATATCGCACCAAAACCGCCACCAATCGCCTCGGGTTGTGGTTGTTCATCCTCTCCGATGCTTTTATATTCGGCGGGCTGCTGGTAGCGCGCTTCTATTTGTTAGGTACCGCAGAGCGTCCCGAGGTAAGCCAGTTCGTTGGTTTGATTGTCACCGCCATCTTGCTGGTTAGCAGTTTCTTCATGAACCGCGCCGAAACCGCCATCACCTTTGGCGATCAAAAAGCTTTCTTGAACAATGTCCTGGTCACCATCACCCTCGGCACGCTCTTCTTGGTTGGTGTGGTTGGCGTGGAATGGCAAATTTCTCCACATGCTCCTAACTATTCTGCCGCCTATTCACTCTTCTACACCATGACAGGCTTCCATGCCTTTCACGTTCTTACCGGCGTGATCTTTCTGCTCATTGTGTACCGCAATGGCCGCAAAGGACTATACAATGCCGAGCGCCACTGGCCCGTTGAAGCTGCGGCGGTTTACTGGCACTTCGTTGACGTAGTCTGGGTCTTCTTCTATCCAGCCTTGTACCTGATCGGAAGAGTAGCTTTGCAGTAAACCTGACATGAAACGTATTTTTTGGACTATTCTTGGGATGACGATTGGCCTGGGGCTCGTACTCATCGCCTGGTATGTGACACAACGGAACTACGCCTACCAGGGCGTCGTGATCGATCCGCCAGCGCCCGCCGCCGATTTCGAACTGGCTGATCAACACGGCCAACCTTTTCACTTAAGAGGTCAGCAAGGCAAGATCGTTTTGATCTTCTTCGGTTACACCAATTGCCCGGACGTATGCCCGGTCACCCTTTCGGAATATAAGCAAATCAAGGCCCAGCTCGGCGAACAAGCCGAAAATGTGCGCTTTGTCTTCATCACTGTCGATCCCGAGCGTGACAGCCCGGAACGCCTCGCCGCCTATCTGGCTAACTTCGATTCAACCTTCATTGGCCTGTCTGGCACGCGTGCTCAACTCGAGCCAATCTGGAGAAGTTATGGCGTCTACCAGGAGAAGCGCGACGTGGGTAGTGCCTCTGGCTACCTGGTAGATCACACCGCCATCACTTTCTTGATCGATGCGCAGAGCAACTGGCATATCAATTACCCGTTTGGCATGGAAACCGAGAAAATCGTAGCTGATCTTCAACACCTGATCAAGGAATAGGACATGTCCAAACAATCCCGTTTCTATCCATACCTGCTTCGTCTTTTGTTGGTTTCAGCCATTTCTCTGGGTATTGTCATCACCTTCAACGAAATTGCCTACCTCATTCAAAAGGATGAAAATGATCGCGCTCCAAAGACCATCCAACTCACTATTCCGGCAGGAACTGCACAAAGCCTCGAATCTGGTGTGGACGTGTCAATCATTCCCCCAGAGATGGTTTTCGTCTTGGGCGATGTGTTAGAAGTCAAGAACGAAGATATCGTGACCCACCAGATTGGTCCAATCTGGGTGCCCCCAGACGCCACAGGCAGTCTGGTGATGGGAGATGCCCAAAAATTCACCTATGCTTGCTCCTTCAAAGCCAGCAAATATTTCGATTTTGATGTGCGCCAACCCACAACGCTTGGTACGCGCCTCACCGCCATCTCCATTACGGCGCCCACGATGGGCTCCTTGCTATTCCTATACAGTTTGCTGGTATATCCAATCAAAACCAAACAGAATACCCGGTCTCCTCAGGCTGGATAACCCCGGTTTTCCTCCTGCCATCCCCCCATCGTTTATAATTGCCAGCATGTCTATCGTCTCGCGCATGTTCAGTCGCCGTTGGTTCATCGCGACTCTGCTGGTTGCAGTTGGTGTGGCTGCGCTCACCCGCTTGGGTATCTGGCAGCTCGATCGCCTGGATCAACGCCGCGCCTTCAATGCGCGTGTCCAGGCCCAAATTGACGCCCCCTTGTTGGTCCTCACAGGCGAAGCCTTGAGCGCCGATCTTTTCGATATGGAATACCGCCAGGTGCAAGCCACCGGCGAATATGATTTTTCGAACCAGATCGCCTTACGTAACCAGTACTGGGAAAATCAATGGGGAGTACATTTGATCACACCACTGATCATCTCAGGCAGCCAACAGGCCATCCTGGTCGACCGCGGCTGGATCCCCGCCGAGGACTTCGAGAGCGGCGATTGGTCTAAGTTCGATGAGCCGGGTCAGATTACCGTAAATGGCGTTCTCCGCCGTCCGCAAGTAAAAGCTGAACTGGGCGGGCGCAGCGACCCTACCCCCGCTCCTGGCTCGGCCCCGTTGAAAGCCTGGAACTTCGTCAATATTGAGCAAATTGCCAGGCAAATTCCTTACACTTTATTGCCTGCTTATCTCCAACAAGCCCCTGACTCAACCTGGAGCGCCATGCCCTACCGCACCCAGCCCGAACTGGAATTGACTGAAGGGCCACATCTAAGTTATGCGATGCAGTGGTTTGCCTTCGCTACCATCCTGGGGTTGGGTTATCCCTTCTTCATCCGCAGGCAGGAAAGAAAGCCCCCCACAAAGAAATCAGACTCTTGATCATCGCGGGCTGATTTCGCAAATTTTCGCCCCAAATTCTGTACAACCTTATAGCCAGTGGTTGTCTGGCATTACCTTTGCGCCCCATCAACCTTCAAGAAGGAGTTCCCAATGAAATCTGCCCTCCGATTGGCCTTCGTCGCACTGATCCTGGCCGCGTTGGCCTGCGGCTCAGAAGAACCCGGCGCCATCCCTACACTGGCTTCCGACCCATTTCAGGAGGATAGCACAGCTTACGGATTCTTCCCAGTGCCGCCAGAAACCAGCCTGCAAAGCGCTCTCAAGCTATACAAGGACCTTGGCCAACACGCTGATGTAATGAAGTAATCTTCGTTGTAGACCCGCTCAATGGGCTCAATCGCCGTGAGTTCATGGGCCTGCCCTCCGGCTGGGAGCCCAGCTTCGGCAATCCGCAAGTCCGCGCCGCCTTCAGCAATTTCGCTCTACGCATCGCCCGCCAGTTCCATCCACGCTATATCGGCCTGGCTTCAGAGATCAACACCTACATCGACGCCCACCCCGAAGATTTTCAAAACTATCTCAGCCTGTATCGTGAAGTCTACGCTCAGATTAAGGCCGAAGTACCTGATGCCCAGGTATTCGTCACCTTTCATGGGACAGCTTCCGGCTCCCATAAGTAGATTCCCAACCTCCAGGCGTTGACGCACGCCATGCTTTAGGATACACTCAAGAGGGTTTCATTCGCCTGACCGGCGAGAAAGGTGGTTGATCATGAAAAAGGCCGCCCTCTTGAACAAATGGCCTGTCGTCTGTTCGATCGTGCTCATTTTCCTGAGCCTGGCTTGTAGCCTGTTTTCGTCCCATCCTGCTCTGCTGCCCACTGACCTGCCATCAACGGATATCGCCCCAACCCTGGCTGCTGCATCACCGCTGCCCACATCCCCACTTGCCACCGCGCCCGCGGGGACAGACACATCGAAACGATTGCAGCCTGCGAATTTGCAATATCTGGGAGCTTTCCGCCTGCCCTATGGCGAAGACCGCCCCTTAACCTTTGCCTACGGCGGCAATGCCATGACATTCAACCCCCAGGGCGATCCCGGCGGAGCGGCCGATGGCTTCCCCGGCTCACTGTTCATCACCGGGCACGACCGCCTGGCCTACGGAGAATTGCCTGATGGCAGCCAGGTAGCCGAAATCGACATCCCCGCTCCGTTACCATCGAGAGACCTGCAAGCGCTCAACCAGGCTACCTTTATCCAGGGTTTCCATGACATAGCCCGCGGCTATTTTCAAGGGCTGGATGAGATTCCGCGCATTGGCATGCTCTACCTGGATACTCCTGCTACCGGGCCAAAGATCCATCTGGCCTGGGGACAGCACTTGCAGCCCGATCCCCCAGACGCCTCGCATGCCTGGTTCGATCCCAACCTGGCAGATCCGCACATGCAGGGCGCCTGGTATATCGACGATTTGCACCCACAGAGTGTCAATGGCTACATGTTCGAGATCCCTGCCGAATGGGCTAACGCCTACGCTCAGGGCCGGCCAATTGCCACCGGACGCTTCCGAGACGGTGGCTGGTCAGGCATGGGCCCATCCATCGTCGCTTATCGGCCCTGGGTCGACGAACACGGCACCCCTGCCCCAGACCAGACTCACCTGGAGGCCAGTGTGCTCCTGCTCTACGAGAGTTCACTGAACACCTCGGAAATCGAGCGCAGTATGACAGGCTACCAACATCCCGATGAATGGGAGGGCGGCGCCTGGATCACAACGCCTTCCGGCCAATCCGCCATCCTCTTCGCTGGCACCAAGAGCGTTGGCGACAAGTACTGGTATGGATTCCTGCACCCCACCGATCCGCAGCAGCCTTGCGTTGAAGTTGAAATGGTCGGCATGTTCACCTTGTGCCGTCAGGCCGATGGCTCTCCCTGCCCGCAAGCCGATTTCGCCGGCTGTAGCAACCACACCGAATACCGCGGCTGGTGGAGCACGCGCTTCCAGGCGCAGTTCATTCTATATGATCCGGACGATCTCGCCCGCGTGGCTGCCGGGCAATTACAGTCCTGGGAACCGCAGCCCTATGCCAGCCTGAACCTGGACGAACACCTGTACCTGAATCCTGCCGGCCTGGAACCCGAGATGCTCGGCACGGGTGAGCAGCAGCGCAACCGCATCGGCGATGTAGCCTATGACCGCCAAAATGGGTTGCTCTATGTGTTGGAATTATTCGCCGACGAAGCTCAGCCGGTAGTGCACGTCTGGCGCATCCAATAACTGAACAAAAACCCGTTCTAAGACTGCCTGCCGAGCAAGCTCTCCACGACTCTTTCCAGGTCGGCCGCCGCGCCGCGCTCCAACGCCGCCTGAAACTCAATCTCTCCCAACGCCGCGCCCACCCTATCGAGAATTTCAGCCGCCTCCGCCTCCCAATATTTTCCACGCCCCGGGTGGTTCTTAGCCAGGCCGAGGTATTCAGCGGCCCGCACAACATCGCCATTCCTGGCATAAATATCTGCGAATTGAGCCAGTGCATCCAGCGTCAACCACATCACACCAATGTCGTAAGACTCCGCCAGCGCCTGGCGCAAGTATTCTACAGCCAAATCGTCATCATTTTGCAGCACTGCGATTCTAGAGAGATTCCCGAACCAGATCGATCGGCATTCACGATCGCCAATCTCATTGGCAATTTCCAAAGCTTCTTGATAGTACCTGCTTGCCTGCGCATAATTTTCGATTGCCAGATCGACGCCCCCCAGGTTCCCCAAGCAGTTATTGATTCCCCAACGGTCGCCGATCTGTCGATAGATCGCCAGGCTCTCTTCATAATACCCTCTGGCCGCTTCGAAATCGTCCTGATGGTAGGTCAGATTTCCCAGGTTCAGCAAGCAGGTAGCTTCTCCTGATCGGTCGCTTGCTGCTTTGAAGAGTGCCAGGGCTTCTTCCAAATATTGGCGCTCTTCGTTTGCGTCAATCTTTTCATCCGCTACACGGATCAGCGCATGGGCCACCATGACACCATCGCCACCCTGGCGGGCCATCGCCAGGGCCTGCTCGGCCAGATCATATCCTTCCTGTGCCGCCCCCTGGATACAGGTGATCCAGGACAACGTTATCAGCGCGCTGGCCAATGTAGTCCAATCGCCAGCCTTTCGTGCCAGGTCGGCTCCCATTCGCAAGCACTCGCTTGCTTGAGCATATTGACTCAGCTTCTCGTGTGAGTCGCCCATGTGCACCAATATCTGGGCGCGCTCTGCAAGGTCTGTCTCGGGCAATAATGCCAACGCCCGGCCATACAAATCCAGGGCATCATGGAAAGCGCTAAAGCGCTGCGCCGCCCGGCCCGCCTTGCGCAGCCAGGTAACAGCCTTTGCAGGCTCTCGCGCTGCCTCGTAATGCCCGGCGATCACCTCAGCATATTCTTCCAACCTTTCCATGCAATTTACCTCTAGCCATTCGGCCACTTGCTGGTGATAGACCCTTCGCAACTTGAGCAATACCGTTTCATAAGTCACATCCCTCAGGACCGCGTGCTTGAAAAGGTATTCATTCACGCCAGCGAACACCGAACGCCGCTCCGGGAAGATCAACTGTCTCCCCAAGAGGGATTGCAACAGCTCAACGACACCGTCTGGCTCGCCATCCAATCCACCCATCCTGTCCACCACCACATCCCAAAAGCGCCGCCCCACTACCGCTGCCCGTTGTAAGATTTGCTTCTCCGCCTCTGGCAGGCTGTCCAGCCGCGCTTGCAGCACTCCCGTCAGAGTCGTAGGTACGCGCACGTTCTTCAACCGCTCCATTTCCACGCGCCAGGCATCACCATCCACCACGATCACGCCATCTCCCATCAACATCACAATCAGCTCTTCGATATAATATGGGTTTCCTTCCGCGCCTCTAACGATCAAATCCTGCATCTCGCCAGGCAGATCGGCCACTTTCTCCAGAATCGCCCTCACCAACGCCTGGCTGTCATTCTCCGCCAGCGGCAGTAAATCCATCCTCTGCTGCCGGTGTGACAGGCCCCATTTTGTTGCTCGTTCATAGAGCGTCGGGCGGGTAAGCCCAATCACCAACAGGCGCTCCGCTGTCTCAACCAGATCGGTAAAAAAGTTCAAGCTCAGCTCATCCGCCCAGTGCAGATCCTCCAGCAAAACCAGCAACGGGCGTTCCTTCGCCAGCGAGAGAAAGTAAGTTGTTAGGTGGATGCGCGCCTCACCTGCTAGCGAACTGCTGGCAGCCAGGTCCCGCACAGCCGCCGTTTGCTCGAAGCCCAAACCCACCAGATACCCCACCAGATGTGCCTGTCTGGGTTCGAGATATGGAGCTGTTCCCCTCTCGAATTTGACCTGCACTTCGGCAGGTCTATCGCTATCCAGGATGCTGAATCGCCGGCAAAACAAATCACGCAGCACGCCGTAGGGTGTACGCATCGTGGTAGGCAGCGCTCTGCCTCGGCAGCAATCGTGCGCTTCAGACCATCCTTCTAAACAGCCCTCGAATTCTTGCAGCAGGCGCGTCTTGCCCATCCCGGCGTCCCCTACAACAGTGATCGTTTTCGTCGCCCCGTTCTCAACCAACCCGGCGAACGCATCTTGTAGAATCGACAGTTCCATTTGCCGACCTATCAACTGCGTTCGGACGCCATGCACACCGCGGCCTTCGCGATAAAAATCGTCTCTTCGGGCGCGCAGCACTTCGTAAACCCGCACAGGTTCCGTCTTCCCCTTGACACTCAGAGGTTCTAACGCCTGCACGTCGAACAGCCCGCGTATATGCTGGTAAGTGTCTGCCGAAATCAAGACGCCTCCCACCGGGGCATTCTGCTCCAGGCGTGACGCCAGGTTGATCGCGTCTCCCATCGCTGTATATTCCACACGCAAATCCGAGCCGACCTCGCCAACCACAACCAGGCCTGTATGGATACCCACGCGCACGTTGAAGCCCTTGATGCCCCATTCTTGTTCCAGCTTGCTGGCATAAGCCTTCGATTCCTCCAAGATATCCAATGCGGCGCGCACCGCTCGTTCTGGGTCATCCTCGTGGCTGATTGGCGCGCCAAAAAAGGCCAGGATCGCATCCCCCATCAGCCGCGCCAGCGTGCCCTCATGCTGATAAATCGGTTCGATCAAGAAATCGAATGCCCCATCCATGATCTCCATGACTTCTTCTGGGTCCAATTTTTCAGCCATTGCCGTTGAGCCTTTGACATCCGAAAACAGGATCGTCACCAGCCGCCGCTCGCGCTCGACCTTGCCACGCGTAGCCAATAGCCGCTCGGCGAACTCCTTCGGGATCATGCGCTGTAGCCGGCGCGCCATAAGATCGCCTGGTAAATCTGGCACAGGCTCATCTGCAAGCACGCGAACCCCTGGCTCTGTCTCCACCTTGTGCCCGCATGCCTGGCAAAAACGTGCCCCGCTGGTGATCTTAGCGCCACATCGCTTGCAAATCACCGCCAGCCGCGTTCCACAATTTGCGCAGAATTGCGCCGAATCGAGATTTTCGCTTCCACATGATGGACAAAACATAATCTTCTCCTGGGTTCTTATATTTTAGGGCAGGTCCGGCTCCAATGCAAGCTTTCTCATAGAAAATCGGCTTTTTTAGTTGAGAAAAGTGGGTGATGCCAGAATCACCCCATTGGGCAGACGAATTTCCTCCCCAGGAATACAAAAATGTTGATGACAATCCTCTCAAACTTTGGTAAATTTAGATCGTCAAGCTCTGAATTGTACATCTCATCGTTTGCATCTATCGCTTTTTGAGTGACCGCCTGATGAACAACCTGAAAACCAACTCTATTCCCGACCTTCTCCCTTTCCGCCGTCTGGCGCTTGCCACAACCATTGTACTGTTTCTGGTCATTGTTACTGGGAGTATCCTGCGCACGGTTAGCCCAGGGAATAGCTGCCCGGATTGGCCCACCTGCTTCAATACCTGGATGCCTCCAGACAATCAAGGCCCTTTGATTGACTATGCGCACAGAGCGGCCACTGTTCTGGCAGTCATCCTGGCGCTCGGCTTTGCCGTTCTGGCGCTGATTCGCCACCGCCAACAGCCTTTACTGTTCTGGTTCGCCCAGGTTGCCATGTTCCTGATGAGTGTACAAGTTGCTCTGGGAGCAGCCCTGGCATTGAACTTACTATCCTCTTCGCAGGCCTGGCTTTCCACCCTCCACCTGGGGTTTTCTTTGCTCGCTCTAGCAGCCTCACTCACCGCCACTTTAGCAGCATTTGGTGTAGCCATTCCCCACAATCTCGCTTGGTCTGGTTTTACCCGCCTTTCCTTGCTGACTACCCTGGCGGTTTTCCTTCTACTGGTCAGCGGCGCAATCGTAGCTGGTAGCCAGGCATCCTCGACCTGCCAGGCATGGCCTTTGTGTGACACTTTCCCCTCTAACAGTGCCGCCTGGATCAATCTCTCTCATCGCGGCTTAGTTGCCCTGGCAGGAATA
This sequence comes from Chloroflexota bacterium, assembly GCA_040752025.1. Taxonomy (GTDB): domain Bacteria; phylum Chloroflexota; class Anaerolineae; order Anaerolineales; family UBA4823; genus JBFMFR01. The sequence continues at coordinate 39,992 of JBFMFR010000019.1, forward strand.
TTGCTGTTTACATTGCTCGTGCAGGCCTGGCGCACACAGCGCACCCAAACCCCCGTAATCACAGCGACCACTGCCGCTGCGGTGTTGTTTCTCGCTCAGGCGTTGTTAGGTGCTCGCATGGTGCAAGGCTTCCCGGGTTACCTGCTGGTTCTGCATACGGCCACAGCCGTTGCCGTCTGGGCCGTATTAGTGGTGCAGTTCATTACCGTTCTGCATGCCAACCGCGCCAGCGAACAGGAAAGCCTCGAAGCCGCCAGCCTCCGCGGGCGCAAAGGTCTGCTCAAAGATCTACTGTTACTCACCAAACCCATTGTGGTGCTCCTGCTCTTGGTCACCACCTACGCCGGGATGGTGATCGGCGCTCGAGAATGGCCCGCTTTCCCCGTCGCCTTTTGGACTCTCGTAGGAGGCTTCATGGCGGCCGGCGGATCGGGAGCCATCAACCAATACATCGATCGCTACGACGACCAAAAAATGCAGCGCACCCAAAAGCGTCCCATCCCCGCTGGCCGCCTGACCCCGGGCGAGGGTTTAGCCTTCGGAGTTGCCATGACCCTGGCCTCATTTTACCTGGTGACAGCCTATGTCAACTTATTGGCAGCCTTGCTCACTTTGGCAGGCATAATCTATTATGTGTTGATCTACAGCATCTTCCTGAAAAAGACCACTGTTCAAAACATCGTCATCGGCGGCGGTGCAGGCGCCATCCCACCCCTGGTTGGTTGGGCCGCTGCTACCGGCAGTTTGAACATTCCTTCGCTGTTCTTGTTCGCCGTCGTTTTCATGTGGACTCCACCGCACTTCTGGGCATTGGCGTTGGTGCGGCGCAAAGATTATGCCCGTGCTGGCGTGCCCATGCTGCCGGTCGTGCGCGGCGAGGCTGAAACCCGCTGGCAGATTTTTATCTACACCCTGGAGCTCGTCGCTCTAACCCTGGTTTTGCCCATCTTCGGGTTGGGGGGCGGCATTTATCTGGTTGGAGCTGGCATGCTCGGCCTCTGGCTGCTCTCTACCGCCTACCGGGTCTGGAAACAGGGTGGCAATAAGCTGGCCTGGAAAATGTACCGCTATTCCAGCATGTACCTGGCCTTCATCTTCCTCGTCTTGATGATCGATCGATTAGTGTAGGCTTCTAATCTGGGATGCCATTCACTTCACCACCAGGGTATATTTTTGTTGGATAGGAGTCTTGGAATTGTAAGTATCCAACTTCCCATCCTTATTCACATCATACCCATCCGTGATCTCCTGTGAGAAAGTAAAATCGACCTGGATACTGTAAGTACCCGAAGAATATGAGCCAAGATCGATCGTGTAATACACCCAATACGCCCCATCCAGGTTCGTTCCACACGGCACTTCGGACATGGACAGCAGATCCGATTGTAGCTCCCCTTGCAAACGCGAGCCATTGATCGTCAGGCGTACGTTGATCGCCGGGCGCGTTTCTCGCGCCAGGTCAGCGCCTTTCACTCCCCACAACCCATAGATCAAATGAATTGGGCGATTTGCCTGAACCGTGAACGATTTACCGCAAGAAGGGCGCAAATATAATACTTGCGGAGGTAGCGAGGTGGGCGTATCGCTTGGCAAAACTCGAGTTGGCGTTGAGGTATTGGTAGCTGTAGGTAAAATTTTCGCCTGTGTAGCGACTGGGCGCGTTGGCGATGGTGTAACTCGCGGCGACGATGTAACTCGCCTGGTGTTGGTAGCCACCGGCTCATCTGCTATCGAAGCACTGGTCACACGCGCGCTGGTAGGCGCTGGCGGGGCCGGAGTCGCAGGCGCGCCTCCCATCAAATTGTAAACCACCAAAACACACAATACTACAAACAGGCCGATAACTGCAAATCCCCAGGCGGGGATCTTGGCCCCTGAGGCCGCTCGCGCTTGTCCAACCTGTGGCAGCGCCACTGCCTGCGTTCTGCTGGCGCCAATTTGCGTTGCCCCATCTACCTGCACCGTTGCCGGCCAGGGTTTGGAGGCTGTAGCCTGTATAACGAGGGCCTGCTTGAAAGCCGCCGTGCTTTGGAAACGTTGGTCTGGCTGCAACTGCATTGCCCGCCCCAATGCCGCTACACTGTTGCGCGACACAGCCAGATTCATACTCCCCAGGGAAGGAAGCCTGTCGCCTGTAGCTCGTTGGATGCTCTCTTGTGGCTGCTGACCAGACAAAAGATGGTATAGAGTGGCCCCTAAAGCATAAACATCCGTCCGGGCATCCGTTCGGCCTTGCCCATACTGTTCCAGGGGTGAATATCCTGGTGTAACTGCCCTTGCTCCTATGGTGGTCCTTAGATGTGGGTCATACACCTTGGCAATCCCGAAATCTACCAGCACAGCCCTGCCGTCTGGCCGGACGCGGATGTTAGCCGGCTTGATATCCCGATGGATTATCGGCGGATTCTGGTTGTGCAGATAAATCAGCGCATCGCACACCTGCAAAATCCAGGGCAACACTTGCGCCTCGGGCAGTGGACCGCCTGCCCGGTCCAGCTTCTCCTGCAAATCTTCGCCCTCGATATACTCCATCACCATGTATTGCCCTTGCCCGGCAATGCTGAACGAATCAATTACCCGCGGCAACCCCTGGTGATTTAGCGAATACAGCATCGAAGCTTCATGCCGGAATTGTCGTTGTGCTTCTGGAGAGGTATCCAGGCTTTCCTTGACCGCGCATGGCGCTTGAAGATTCAAATCCCAGGCGCGGTAGACCGCCCCAAAACCGCCCTGCCCCAGTAATTTGACGATCCGATAACGGCTATTCAGAACCTGGCCTGTAGCTAAAGGCATGTTCTTCTCCCAAGAAATGGATACCATTATTATAAACGAGGCTGATCGCTAATTGCGACAGCCTCGTTTATCGTGACGAACTGGCGTTCATCTTTCCTGGAAAGTCCGTAATTCCTCCAGGGGGATATTGAATATTGGCCCTTGTGTCCAGGGCGTTAGCCAAGCCGCCTGTTCCAAAGTCAGGTATAACCCTTTCAAGTTGCTCATCTTACTGCGGTATCCACGTGCGTGTTCTTCTGACCAGAAGAAAACCGAGTTCATTCAGAAAGCATCGATGATGCTGGGATCCTCAAGCGTTTCAAAATCGATCAGAGGGATGAACACAATTGGATCAGCGCCTTGCTCAGTAACACGGAAGTTGAGCTTTTCATCAAACTCAATATTCAGGGATTGTTTACAACAGGCACAACTGGTTTGAATATGGACCTTGAGAGGTGTTTTTCGAAGTTGCCCTTGCACGAAGGGCACCGCTACCGCGTCGATCGCTCAAGCTGCATGACATTGCTCACCCGTATCGAATGAAACCCGGTGTGGCGTTGCCTCGCTCGTTACAGGGTATGCCCAATGCACTTCCCCTTGTTTATTGCGATACAAAAAAGTCATCCCCTTTTCAAGCTCATCCAAAATGATTGCCAGCTTCCCTTCTGGAATGCTCAATTCCTGAGAGATAAAAGTTGGCGAAAGCGGCTTGCCCGTCCGTGGAATTTCAGTGACCACAAAATTACGCACCCGGTGGTGATCTTCGGACATGAAACTTAAGCTGGCATAACTGTGCTGCACTCGTTTGGGCAACTGGCTTTTCCACAACTGGGTGGGCAAGGGCAGCAAAAAACGCCAGATACCCATCAACAGACTTTCTTTCATTAGTTTTCCCTTTCTATTTTAGTATGACCACGATCTTCATCTGGTTTCAAGCCCTCGTACAAAAGCGAAACCAGCGCTTCGGGTAATTCAGCCACATCATCTAAATGCATAGGAACATCGAGCAAATCCAATACGATCAGGCCAATGTGTAGTGCGGTAAGCGCTCGTGCCGTCAGGCGATAATTTACTGGGCGAATGTGCCCTCCGGCTGCACGCGCCTCCAGATGCTTGCTCATCGCGCTCAAAGTATGCACAATCGATTGACTGTGATAGCGCTCTCGCAGCACGGGGTCAACCAGTAACTCCGGGAGTATCGCCCGGAATATCTCCTTATGGGCGAAATACGCTTCCAGGCGTTGGTGCATCAATGCTCCGAAAGTTTGGCGGAAGTCAGCCGCAGAAAGCCCCTCAAATTTCCCTTCATCGGTTTCGACCTCGATCAGGTGATCCAGGATCCCCAACAGCAAATCGGCTTTGTTCTCGAAGTAGTTGTAGATCGTGCCATCGGCAATTCCCGCGCATTCCGCCACCTGCCGGATCGTCGCCCGATGATAGCCGCGCTCGGCGAACACCCGGGCAGCCGCATTCAAAATTTGCGCACGCCTGGCTTGCGTCAAAATTTCCTGGATCGAATCGCTTGGCTGATTCTTTGCCATCCCGGCTCCTTTCAATTTCTGAATTTCTATTCATTTGCTTGAACGCCCGTTCATTTCAAGTATATCGCCATCTTTCGGTTCTGTCAACCCAACTAGGGCTCGAAATCTTACAAGACTCTTACATTAATTGCACAATTGCGATATAATATATCCACATCAGCCCCGAGCCACTTCGGCTCGGATTTTCCATCTGAAAGGTATTGCTCCATATGAAAACTCGCTTTTTGGCTCTCATTCTTCTCATAGCGCTTATGCAAATGGCCTGCGCGTTAGTTGGCGGTGCGCCAGATGCCACGCAAGCCCCAGTTGCCACCAACGCTCCTACCCGGGCTGCTACTCAACCATCAGGTCAGGCAGCCACCCAACCAGCTCCCACGGCGACTCAAGCCGAGCCCACCGCCATACAGCCAGCCCCAACGCCCGACCAATCGAAAGCCCCGGCCGGCCCGGCTTCGCTCGACCTGAGCGATGCAACCTTGTTCCAGATTACACTCACTGATTACACCGAGCGCTATCTCGACCAGATCGAAGGCCTGGATCCAGGCAACTCCCCGTTTACCATGCGCATCAGCCTGGAAACGCGCTACCAGAGCCAGCCCAGCACGGCCTGGTACTCGATCAATGGTCTGATGGGTGATGAGTTTAAAACCGATTCCGCCATTGTGGATGGTCAGCTTTACACAATCAGCGTAGATGGCTCCTGCACAACCTCCGCCCCAGGCGATCCTCCCCCCAGCCCATACACATCCCTATCGGCGGTTCTCACCGGCCAGGCGCAGCAAGTTGAAACTGGCGTAGAGATCAACGGCTTTATCACAGACCGCTACGCTATTCAGGTGGAAAACCTGGTTCCCGATGCGCAAATCGAGCTTAAAGAGACAATAACAGACGGCGATTCAACCTCGACCACCACCACCACCATCCACCTGCAAGGCACAGGCAATCTGTACCGGGCGCGCCTCGGCGGTTTCGTAGTTCGCCTGGAATTAGCAGATAGCGCCACGGCAACCGAGAACGATTTCTTCTTTGCCCCAGGCAGTGAGATGAAATCCTCGCGCTCCTTTGAGCTGATTCAGACGCTTCCCGACATGGCTCCTATCGCCCCGCCATCAGGGTGCCAGGTCGCAACTACCGGAGGTGGAGACGATGCCGCCTACCCGATGATGGATGATGCCACAGTTGTCATGCAAGATTCTGGTAATCTTTTCTACCAGACCAACCATTCGCTGCAAGAAGTGCAGCAGTTTTACCTCGCCGAAATGGTTGTGGCCGGCTGGAAAAAAACTAACGAAACCACCCTCGGCATGATCGTTGTACTCACTTTCGCCAAAAATGGCCAATCGATCTCGATCACGCTGATGGAAACGGGCGACACGGTCTCCGTTCAAATCACGCCGGAATGAGTCCTCCAACCTGACCTGGCACAGCGGGGCCTCTTCGAGCATGAGGCCCCGCTTTTCATTCTCGCCGTCAATCTGACAAAAGTATTAACCGCTGCCACAGATTCCTGGGTATACTTATCCTCCGAGACTCTACACCATGAAACCACTACGATTGATCTTCAAATACTCGCGCAACTACTCGTTGCACCTCACCATCACCGTCATCAGCATGCTGCTCCTGGTCGCCATGCAGTTGATGATTCCCTGGATCATCAAGACCCTGATCGAGAACGTCACCGATCCCAGTGGGGGTACACACTCCCTGGATGTAATCACCAACCTGGCCTTGATCGTCCTGGGCATCTTTATTCTGCGCAGTTTCCTGCAATTCGTGCGCAGCTATGTGGCCCACATAGCTGGTTGGGGCGTGGTCGCCGATCTGCGCAAGCATATCTACCAACACCTGCAGCGCCTCTCCTTGCGTTTCTACGAGGACAAACAAACCGGGCAGTTGATGTCTCAGGTTGTCAACGATTCCGATTTGTTCGAGACACTCATTGCACATGCCGTACCAGACGTTTTCGTGAACGTACTCACACTTCTGGGCGTTGTCATGGTCTTGATCAACTTGAACTGGCGTTTGTTGCTGCTCAGTTTATTGCCCGTGCCAATGATCATTCTGGCGTTGCGCATCTATGCTCGCTACGTTCGCCCTGCTTTCCGCTTCCGGCAAAAAGAGCTGGGCGATCTGAATGCCTTGCTCAACGAAAATATTTCAGGCATACGTGAAATCAAAGCCTTCACCCGTGAAGACAACGAATTTCAGCGTGTAGGTGAGCGCATCGATAATTATCGCCGCGCCCTCTTGAAAGCTCTGCGCCTGATGGCCACCTTCTCCCCGTTCATCGAATTCGCCTCCTCTCTAGGCACCCTGGTGGTCATCTTTTTCGGTGGTCGCCTGGTTTACCAGGGCATCTTGCCGGTCAGCGATCTTGTAGCTTTCTTCCTTTACTTAGAAATCCTGTACCAGCCCATTCGCAATCTAAGCAGCGCCTGGGAAAACGTCCAGTCTGCGCTGGCAGGCGCCGACCGTGTCTCTGAATTGTTACAGGAAGACCAGGAAGTTCAAGATCAGAAACACGCCTACAACTTGCCACAACCCGTGCGTGGCGAGATCGTTTTCCAGGATGTAGACTTCGCCTATCACCACGGCGAGACAGTTTTGGAAAAGATCACCCTTTCCATCCCCTCTCAGCGCGTCACCGCCCTGGTCGGACCGACTGGCGTGGGCAAATCCACCCTGGTCAGCCTGATCCCGCGTTTCTACGATGTGACCGAAGGCAGGATTACCCTGGACGGGCATGATATTCGCCAACTCAGGCTTGAGAATTTGCGCCAGCAAATCAGCATCGTGCTTCAAGACGTCTATCTGTTCTACGGCACCGTGCGCGAGAACATCCTCTTTGGTCGTCCGGATGCCAGCGAAACTGATGTGATCACAGCCGCCCAAATCGCCAACGCCCACGATTTCATTCAGGATCTTCCTAACGGTTACGACACGATGATTGGTGAGCGCGGCATCAAGCTCTCCGGTGGGCAGAAACAACGCCTGTCTATCGCCCGCGCTGTGCTCAAAAACGCCCCCGTTTTGATCCTGGACGAGGCTACATCTTCGGTAGACACCGAAACCGAACTGCTCATCCAACAAGCCCTGGAACGCCTGATTGCCGGGCGCACCACGATCATCATCGCCCACCGCCTATCCACCATCCGTAACGCTCACCAGATCGTTGTCCTGGAAGGCAAGCGCATCAAAGAGATGGGCACTCACACCGACCTGATCGCCCAGGATGGGCTCTACAGGCGCCTGTGCACTGTGCAGCAGAACTTTGACGTGCACCTGGCTACTGTACAAGCCTCATAGATATCACTATTGAGCCCTGCTAGAAAATCTGGCAGGGCTCAATAGTGATATAATAATTTCCAGTCCTGCTCCACACTGCAACAACATTCCAAGGACTCTCATTACAAACCGGTCCGAAGATCGACCAACAGGAGGTGAATCGCCGCTAACATCCTGTAAGTTTCTGATTCGTCAAAAGCTCCAAGAACCAAACATACACATATCTAGGAGGAACAAAATGAGGAGACTATACCTATTCCTGACCGTGTTCATCGCCCTTAGCCTGTTGTTGGCTTCCTGTGGCGCGCCCGCTACGCAACCCGCGGCCCAAGATAAGATCGGGGAAATTACAGCCCGCGGCACCTTGCTGATCTCCACCGACCCGGCCTATCCACCCCAATCCGAATTGGTCGAAAATGCCAAGCGCCCCGACAATACCAAGTGCGCCTCAGACCAGCGTACCGCAGCCGAACTGCGCGGCTTTGATATCGATGTCGCCGTCGAAATCGCCAAGCGCCTGGGTGTGGAAGCCTGTTTTACCACCCCCGACTGGACCTTGATCGTAGCTGGCAACTGGGCCGACCGCTGGGATATCTCCGTCGGTTCTATGACCATCACCCCTGAACGCATGGAGAATCTGTACTTCACCCAGCCTTACTATACCACCCCGGCTGCCTTCTTCGTTCACAAAGACAACACCACCCTCACGCAGCCCAGCGATCTCTCCGGCAAGAAAGTTGGCGCCTGCACCGGTTGTACCTACGATTTCTTCCTGGCAGGTACGCTGCAAATTCCTGGCGAGACGATGAATTATGTGGTCAAGAACCCAGTCTTCACTGGCTATGAGACCGACCTCAACGCCCTGCAAGATCTGGCCCTCGGAGATAGCGTCCGCCTGGATGCCGTTCTGACTGCGCAGCCCACTGGGGCTGGGGCCATCGCCGATGGGTTGCCGCTCAAGCAGTTAGGCGATCCGGTTTACTTCGAATATCTGGCTGCTGCGGTAGATAAAACCGCCAGCAAAGATCCCAAGTCTTTCGTAGACAAGGTTACCGAAATCATCAAAGCCATGCACGCCGATGGCACCTTGCTCAAGCTCTCCCAGCAGTATTACAACCTGGATCTGACCTCTGCCGCAGGCAAGTTCGATCTCGCACAGCTTAAACAGTAACCTTTTGTTTTCACAGGCAGGTGAGGCTCTTAGGTGAGCCTCACCTGCGTTTCATCTGCAATGCATCCTCATCTTGCCAAAGGAGGCTGGCTATGAGCACAGAAATCTCGCCGCCCGCAACCCCGGACAGCGATCCCCACTTATCGATGGGCCATCGCCTGGTAGCCATCGAACGCCACAACTTGTGGATTCACACACTCAAAGTTGGACTGGTGTGGCTGGCCTTGGTTACATTACTATCCCTGGTCTTGATGACACTCAAAGTTGACCCCGGATACGTTGCCAATCATTACAACTTTGTGCTGGAAGGTGTATGGGTTACCATCGGTGTCTCATTGGCATCTATTTCCATCGCATCCATTCTGGCTTTGTTAGGAGCCTTGGGGCGATTGTCCTCCAGTCCTATAGCTCAGGGTATCTCAGGCTTTTATGTCTCTGTGGTGCGTGGCACGCCACTGCTGATCCAGATCTATCTGATCTATCTGGGGCTGCCTCAAGTCGGTCGCCAGCTACAAATCCTCGGCTACCAGGAACTCGGTCGGCTCTTCACACTGACCGCCATCCAATCGGGTATCCTGGCCCTCAGCCTGAACTACGGCGCCTACATGACAGAGATCTTCCGCGCCGGCATCCAATCCATTGGCTATGGACAGCGTGAAGCCGCCCAGGCCATCGGCCTGACTCGCTGGCAGATGATGCGCCGCATCATCCTGCCCCAGGCCGTACGTGTGATCATCCCAGATATCGGCAACCAGTTCATCGCCATGCAGAAAGATTCCGCCCTGGTGTCCGTGATGGGCATCTGGGAAATCACCTACCGCGCCAACCGCCTGGCTCGCCAGGAAAGCAAATTCATGGAAATGTTCGTGTTGGCGGCTGCTCTCTATTGGATCATTACCATTGTCTCATCCTGGCTCGAAGACCGCCTGGAACGCCGCCTTGCACACGCCTATGAACGCTAACCCGATCATCCACGTTGAAAACTTACATAAGTGGTTTGGCCTGTTGCACATCCTCAAAGGGATATCCTTCAACGTCCAGACCAGTGAAGTCCTGGTGATCATCGGCCGCAGTGGCTCTGGCAAGAGTACGCTGCTGCGCTGTTTGAACTTCCTCGAACAGCCCTCCTCTGGGACGATCACCATCGCCGGCCAATCCGTGGTCACTGGCCCAGGCATCACCCCTGACCGCAAGCAGGTGCTCGCCCTGCGCTTGAGCACGGGTATGGTATTCCAGGAGTTCAACCTTTTCCCTCACATGACTGCTATACAGAATGTCATCGAGGGCCTGGTTACCGTGAAAAAGATGCCGAAAGATGAAGCTATTGCCCTGGGAGAAACCTATCTGAGTAAAGTCGGCTTGTTGGAGAAGCGCGACGTTCACCCAATCCGCCTGTCAGGCGGCCAAAAGCAGCGCGTCGCCATCGCTCGCGCCCTGGCTATGCAGCCCGCCGTCATGCTCTTTGATGAACCAACCTCTGCCTTGGATCCTGAGTTGATCGGTGAAGTGCTGGATGTGATGAAACAGCTTGCCCAGGAAGGCACCACCATGCTGGTCGTCAGTCACGAGATGGGTTTTGCCCACGATGTTGCCGATCGCATTCTGTATGTAGATCACGGCGAGATCGTCGAAGAAGGCCCACCTGAGCAAATCTTCGATAACCCCAAAGACCCGCGTACCCGCACCTTTTTGGAGCCGTTGCGCAAAGTGCAACACATGTAACAATCGCTCGCTCTTTACAAGAATTTCAAGCTTTGTAGGAGAAGTATGAGCCAGGCAGATCTTTTCTTACGCTTTAGCCTAGCCATCGGCATTGGCTTTATGATCGGCTTGCAGCGCGAGTTTGCTTCGCGCGGCTCATCACGTAAGCTGGTCGCCGGAGAACGCACCCTGGCCCTGATGGGCCTGGCCGGAGCCCTGGCAGCCATGGTCGCCGACCTGCTCAACGCTGCCCTGGCCTTTATAGCCATCATCATCCTGGTCGGTTTGTTCGTTCTGGTTGCCTATTTCATCGAAGCCTGGCGCGGGCATCCGGGCCTGACCAGCGAAATCGCCTCCCTGATCGTGGTCCTGCTGGGCGCTTTGTGCTATTGGGGTCACATGGGCTTGGCGGTCGCCCTGGGCATCACCACGGCTGTATTGCTCACCATAAAATTCGAGACCGAACGTCTGGTCCAGGCGCTGACCAACGAAGATATTTTTGCCGCCCTGCAACTGGCCGTCATCAGCGCCATCGTATTGCCGGTTCTACCCGATCAAAGCATCGGTCCTCCGCCCTTCGATGCCCTCAACCCTTTCAACATCTGGCTGATGGTTGTTTTCATCTCGGCAATAAACTTCTTAGGATATGTTCTGATGAAAGCTGTCGGCGCCGAGAAAGGCATCGAACTGACCGGTTTTCTCGGCGGCCTGGTATCCAGCACCGCCGTCACCCTGGGTTTCTCCGAGCGCAGCCGCCGGGAAGAACACCTCTCCAAGACCTTCGCCCTGGCCATCACCCTGGCCTGGACGGTGATGTTCGCCAGAGTGCTGGCTGAAGTGGCCGTAATGAACAAAGCTCTGCTCGCTAAAGTGGCGCCGCCTCTTCTGGCAGCCGCTTTGGCAGGCCTGCTCTACTGCGCTTTCCTGCATTTCACCCAACATGCCACCGCCGCTGGCGAGTTGAAAGTCTCCAAGCCCGATCTGGCTTCCGCTGTCAAATTTGGCTTGTTTTACGCCGCCATCCTGCTGGTAGCCCGCACTGCCTTGCTGTACTTCGGCAATACTGGCGTGCTGGTTTCCAGTGTCCTTTCCGGACTGGCAGACGTAGACGCCATCACCCTTTCGATGGCCGAGTTGAGTTTCGCTGGCGCTCTGGATATCGAAATTGCCGCCCTGGCAGTCATCCTGGCTACCATGTCCAACACAGTCATCAAGGGGAGCATCGTGCTCCTCGGCAGCGCCCCTGGTTTACGCAAAACCATCCTGCCTGGTCTGCTGCTGATCCTGGTTGCTGGAGTTGGGTTGGGGATAGCTCTCTTGATCTGAAAGTAATACGCCTGTCAAGCACCTGAGTGCGCGCCTGCGCGCCCCTGAGAGGTTGTAAAGCTCCCTGCTCTGGTCTATACTATGCCACGAAGGAGCCACCCCCTATGCAACTCAATCGCCCTACACGCCTGATTGTCGTCGCCCTCTTGCTCGCCTGGTGCTTCGACCAGTTGTTCTGGCGCAAAACGCCGGGCATTTCTTTCCCCATCTTCACCCTGCTCTGCCTGGCAGCCGGTTTCTGGCTGGCCTGGGTAGAGAAACGGCCCATTGCCAGTAGCAGCCTGCTGCTGCTGATCCCGATTCTGTTTTTCTCTGCCATGAGCTTCCTGCGCCGGGAGCCATTCACGCAATTCCTGAACTACACCTTCACGCTGTGGTGCCTGGCGCTGCTTTCGATCACCTGGATGGGCGGCAAATGGTGGCAGTACACCCTATTCGATCACCTGTGGAGCAGCCTCCGCTGGGTGGGCCTGGCCCTGGCAAAGCCATCCCAATTGCTGCGCTCCCCACATCCGGCAAACCCCGCAACAGACGCCCCAGCAGATCAACCCACAACCTCCAGCGCTGCGCCGCGCCAGTTTCCATCCAAGACAATTGCCGCCATCCTGCGCGGCCTGCTGCTGGCTCTGCCCGTAGTTTTCGTGCTCGCCGGCCTGCTGGCCCAGGCCGACCCGGTCTTTTCACGCGAGCTGCAACGCCTGCTCAAGATCGAGAAGCTCGGTGAATATATTTTTCGCCTGTTCTACATCCTGATTGCCGCTTACCTGTTCAGCGGCGTCCTGCTGTATTTGCTGTTTTCGAGCGCAGATGAGAAAACCACCTCTGGCGAAAAACCCCTGGTCGCCCCGTTTCTGGGCTGGCTGGAAGCCGCCACGCTCTTGTTCAGCGTGGATCTGTTATATGCCTTTTTCGTAACCGTGCAGTTCAAATACTTCTTCGGCGGCCAGGCCAACATTAACCTGGAAGGCTTCACCTACGCTGAATACGCCCGCCGCGGCTTCGGCGAGCTGGTCATCGTCGCCATCCTCAGCCTGCTGCTGTTCCTCGGCCTGAGCGTCATCGCCCGCCGGGAGCAAAGCTGGCCGCGCCGTGTTTTCTCGGGCCTGGGCGTTGCCCTGGTCGCCCTGGTCGGGGTGATCCTGGTCTCCGCCTTCCAGCGCCTGCTCCTGTACGAGGCCGCCTACGGCTTCTCGCGCCTGCGCACCTATTCACACGTTTTCATGTTCTGGCTGGGAGCGCTGCTGTTGGCAACCATCCTCATGGAAACCACCAGCAGGTTGCGCCATTTCGCCCTGGCGTTGGTCATCGCCAGCCTGGGCTTCGGCGCGACCCTCAACCTGCTCAATGTGGATGGCTTCGTTGCCAGCCAGAATGTGGCGCGTGCCCAGCAAGATAAAGCTCTGGATATCCCCTATCTGGTCAGCCTTTCCGATGACAGTGTGCCCACCCTGTTTCGCCTGTTCCATGCCAGCCAGCTTCCACAACCCGTGAAAGATAAAGCCGGTGCCACCCTGGCCTGTCGCACCGCGCTTGCCCAGGGCAGCGCCCCCACACTCTGGCCCTCATTAAATATCTCACAAGAGCAGGCTCGCCTCCTGTTACAAACCTACCAGCCTGAATTGGATGCCTATCCAACCAGCCAGGATGCCGGTCATTGGCAGGTATTCATCAACCAGTTTCCTCAGAACTGCGTACAACCTGACTACTGGATGGATTGACAGTTTACGCCACCACGCGCTGCTCCACCACGCCGTCTCGCTTCGCCAGGTCGCCCTGATAGGTGCGCAGCAGCGCCAGGCACACCAGGATGCCCAGGGCGTACATCACCAGCACCGAGCCGCCGAACGCCAGGCGCAGTTCGGTCGCATCGCTGATCAGCCCGATCAAGACAGACAGCACCGCCGTTACCAGGTTGAGCATCACGTTGCTGGCCGAGATCGTCGTCGCCTTGGTTTCCGGCGGCACCACGCTGAATTGGATCATCGTCACGCCTGGCATGACCATGTAAGTCACCGTGCCCAGCACAAAGGCCGCCGCCATCAGCGCCGTCAGGTTATAAAGATTGAAAACGAACAACGCCGCTATCAGCCCGCCCGACATTGCCGCCAGGCTGACCCACACCGGCGCCATGCGCGTGCGCTGGCGCACCCGGTCGATGACCCAGCCGCCCAGGACCGCTCCCAGGACGAACCCCAGGATCGCCGGCAGCAAAGCCAGCGCCGCCGCCTCGGAGTTCGGGGCGATATGATAGCGCGTCAGGTAGGTGGGCGCCCAGAAAGCAAACCCCCAATTGACCGAAGCCTGGCAGGTGTCTAAGCCAAAAGCCAGCAGCAAGCTTGGCGTGCGCAGCACGCGGGCGAACTCTCGCAAAGAAAATCGCCCGGTATATGCCCCATCGCGCCCTTCCACCGACTCCTCGTTGGCTCCACGCTGTGGCTCGCGCACGATCCACAGCACCAACGCCCCTAGCACCAGGCCTGCCACCCCATAGTAAACAAACGGCAGCCGCCAGTGCCGCGTCCCAACCAGGCTGGCAATCACCAGCGCCGCTGCCGTTCCGACCGGGTAGGTCAGACTCATCAATCCCAGGATCAGCCCATGTCGCGGCTTGGGTACGGTGTCGGTAATCAGGGCATAAGCAGACGGGTTGAAACAGCCTTCCGCGAAGCTCATGCTCGCCCGCGCCGCCAGCAGGCCTGGGAAGCCAGTCACAAAGGCAGTCACCCAGGTCACTGCGCTCCACACCACCGTGCCCGTCGCGATAATGTACTTGCGCACCCAGCGATCAGATAGGGGTCCCCAGACAAGCTGCCCCAGCAGGGCCGCCAGGAACACCGCCGAGCGCACCGTCCCAAGCTGGGTATCGTTCATCCCCAGGTCAGCCTTCACCGCGTCGGCTACCGGTGCCAGCAGTTCTTTGTCGGCAACATTGACCACCGAGACCAGCATCAACAATAACGTAACCACCACCAGATATCGACGAGAATAGAGCACGCCTGGCATAGCTTGACCTCCTGAGAGCGAAATATCACGGATGGGGTCAGAAGAATTGCGGCCAAGTATAGCACACCAGCCACTTGCCGAAATAGCCAAAATCGAGCATACTATCCTCAGTAAGAATTTCCACGACCCAGCAGGAGGCAGCTATGTTCACGACAAAAACCGAGATTGCCATCGTTGGTTCAGGCCCGGGTGGAGCAACCCTCGCCCGCCAGTTAGCCCGGCAAGGCAAACAAGTTGTCTTGCTGGAGAGGGGCATCGACCACCGCCCACGCAGTTACTACGGCACCTACCTGGGCGCTATTCTCTACTCAGATCGAGGCAGCCTGCTCTTCACCCAGGAAGGCCTGAACATTGTGCGCCCTCTGCTGCTCGGCGGCGCCACCAGCATGTACTGCGGCTGCGCCGCTCCCCCGCCGCCCTGGCTGAAAGAGAAATACAATGTGGATATCGATGCCGAAGTCGCCGAGACCATCGACGAGTTGCACATCGCTCCTCTGCCTCCTGAGCTGCGCGGCCAGGCCTCCACCCATATAGCTCAGGCCGCCCAGGCCCTGGGCTATGACTGGCAACCCCAACTGAAGTTCATGTCGCCGGCCCGTTCGTCACGTTTCGACTGCGGCGCCAAGTGTATGCTGGGCTGCCGCTGCCGCGCCAAGTGGAACGCCGCCGAGTGGGTCGACGAAGCTGTCCAGGCTGGTGCGACCCTGTGGACCGGGGCGCGTGTCGACCGTGTGCTTCACGCTGGTGGGCAGGTCATCGGCGTAGCTGGCCGGCGCAACGGTCAGGCCTTTCAACTCCAGGCCGATACCGTCATCCTGGCCGCTGGCGGCATCGGCACGCCGCGCATCTTGCAAGCCTCGGGTCTGTCCGCCGCCGGGCAGGGCATGACCATGGACGTGACCGTTATGGTCTATGGCTTTATCAAAGGACGCGGCATCGGCAACGAGCCTCCCATGACCTGGTCATGGGAAAACGATGAAGTCGGTTACATGCTCAGCACCCTGATCGACCCCTGGCTGCTCTACCCGCTGATCAACATCCTCAAAGGGCCGAAATACGCTCTGTATTGGCCGCGCTGGAACAACATCCTGGGTGTGATGATCAAGCTCAAGGATTCTATCTCTGGTGGCGTTTTCCCCAACGGCAAGATCAGCAAGCCACTCACCGAGAATGATCGCCCACGACTGAGGATGGCCGAAGAGGTCTGCCGCAAGATTCTCGTTGAGGCCGGTGCCAGGCCCGAAACCATCTTCATGACGCCCCTGCGCGGCACCCACCCTAGTGGCACCGTGCGCCTGGGGGAGATGCTTGACGACAATTTGCAGACTGAAATCCAGGGCCTGTACGTATGCGACGCCAGCACCTTTCCCGAAGCCCTGGACCGTCCCACCGTGCTGACCATCATCGGCCTGGGTAAGCGCCTGGCCAGGCATCTGGCAGCATGACACTCGATCCCGCCGCCCTCGCCTGCCAGCTTCAAAGCTTCCCGCGCTTGCCGCTGGCCCAATATCCCACTCCGCTCGAATACCTGCCGCGCCTGAGCCAGGAGTTGGCCCGTCCGGTTTACGTCAAGCGCGACGATCAGCTAGGTCCCGGACTGGGCGGCAACAAGACCCGCAAACTGGAATACTTATTGGCTGACGCCTTGCAGCGCAAACACAAAAAAGTCGTCACCTTCGGCGGCTTGCAGTCCAACCACGCCCGCATCACTGCCGCCGCCGCCCGCCGGTGCGGCCTGGAGCCTCACCTGTTCTACTTCGAGCGCCGCCCGCCGCGCCTGTCTGGCAACCTGCTGCTCAACCAGGTGCTCGGCGCCAACATGCATTTCATCCCCCTCGGTGAAGGCGCCGGCGGCATGACCCTGGAAACCACTATCCGCCTGGTGCGCTGGGTCTCCCGCTTGCTGGTTGGGCAGCACTACTTCATCCCGGTAGGTGGGCACAACTGGCTGGGCTGCCTGGGCTACGTGCAGGCCGCCCTGGAAATCGACCAACAGGCGCGTGAAATCGGGCTTTCCAACGCCTGGCTGCTGCTGGCTGCTGGCTCTGGCGGCACCCTGGCGGGCCTGTTGGCCGGTCTGGCCCTGATCGCTTCGCCCCTCCATCCCCTGGGCGTTGATGTAGGCAAGCTTTGGAAAGGCTTCCTCGCCTCCATCGCCCATCTGGCCGGCGAACTCTGCCAGCGCCTCGGCCAGCAACATAACTTCGCACCATCTGAAATTCCACTGATCGAAGCAACCTACGTTGGCGAGCGCTACGGCCTGCCCTCCTCAGCCGGGAATATGGCTATGCGCAAATTAGCCGCCCTGCAAGGCCTGCTCCTCGACCCGGTCTACACCGCCAAGGCCTTCGCTGGCCTGCTCGATCTGGCTCAAACAGGCCAGCTTGGGCGCGACGAACCCATTATTTTCCTGCACACTGGCGGCCTCCCCGCCATCTTCGCCTTCGAACCGCGCCAGTTGGTGTAGAGACACCTTTCCCAAAGGTCGTATGCCATCATCAACCATCGACTACCACGAATTGATGCGCATCTTCTCCGTGCCGCGCCTCAACGGCAGCCGCGCCGAAGCCGCCACCCGCCGCGCCGTTCTTGATTGGCTCATCCAACGGAACATCCCGTATCGTCTGCAAAGTTTCCGCCTGTATCCGTATTTCTTCATCGCCATCGGCGCCTGGATCATCGTCTCGCGCAGTCTCCTGGCCCTGGCAATCTGGCTGCGCTGGGGTTGGCTGGCGCTGCCCATCGCCTTGCTCGGCCTTTTAGGTGGCCTGCTGGACGTTGCCCTGGATATTCCCCTGGTTTCCTGGCCCTTTGCCACCCAGGGCCACAACATTCTGCTGGAATTCGGCCCACCTGATCCGAAGCAGGAGTTGGTCATCTCGGCCCACTACGACAGTAAAACCGAACTGCTCGACCATCGACAGCGCCTGTTTTTTGTCAAGAATCTGCCGCTAGGTATCCTGCTCACCGCCCTGCTCGGCCTGCTCGGCGCTGCTGATGGCTGGCTGCTCTCGCTGGGCTCAACCTGGGCCACCTGGACTTATGCGATTGGCATCCTGCTCAGCCTGCCGCTGCTTTTCCTGGCCTGGGGTCTCGGCCTGAACCTCTCCTTGGGCCCCATGCGCCCGGTTCCCAGCCAGGGCGCAGTCGATAACGGCGCCGCCTGCGCTATCCTGCTCGGTCTGGCCCAGCGCCTGGCAGATGGCGAAATTACCTTGCAAAACACCCGCCTGACTCTGGCCCTCTTTACCGGCGAAGAAGTCAACATGCAAGGCTCGCGCGCCTACGCCCTGCATCGTGCCTGGCCTATCCCTGCCCTGGCTCTCAATCTGGAAGTCATGGCGCAGAGCGGCCCATATGTGTATTGGGAACAGGATGGCACCGCTTTCAAGCTGGTTCCCACCGCACCCAACGTCAACCAGAAAGTTGTCCAGGCCGTGCGAGACGTTACCGGCGTCGATCCCCAGCCCGCTGGCCCGGTCAGCAGCGACGGTTATTCATTCCTCAGAGCCGGCATCCCTACCGCCGTACTGGGCACTTACGATACGGACTTGCAAGACCGTGGCTTCCACCTGCCCAGCGACAATCTCGACCGCCTCGTCATTTCTCGCCTGCCGGAAGGTGTAGAAATCCTTACCCAATTCATCGCCAGTTTAGATCAATAGAGTCAGGCTGCATCTCAGCGAATGATCACCCGCGTCCCCAGCCCGCTGCCATAACGCTTACCCGGCGCAACCGGCGGCGTTGTCCAGCGGTACAGCCATTTGGCATCCTCGTTGCGCATGTTGACGCACCCGTGGCTCATCTTGCGCCCGAAGTTATCGTGCCAGTAAGTCCCGTGAAAGGCGATCCCCCAATGGTGGAAGATGCTCACCCACGGCACGCCGGGCAGCTCGTAAGCCTCGACATCGTCTGTCAGCGCCAGGTCGCCCATGTGCCGCGATGGCCACTTCACCTGAACGTTGAACGCCCCTTGCGGTGTGGCCGTCGGCAGCCCGTCTTCACTGGACTGGCCACGCGCCCCCGTGGATACCTGGCAGCGCCGTACCACCCGCTCGCCCTCGTAAGCAACCAGCATCTGCTCGTCCAGATTTACTTCGATGCGCTTTTCTTCAGCCGGAACATCCACAGCCAGCGGCCTGATTTCCTCTTTCGGGATCAGGCGCACGTGCGCCGCCGGGACGTAATATCTCACGTGCAGCGGCTCGTCCACCAGGGCATACCATCCTGTGCCATCCGGACCCATTTCCAATGCCGTCGCCCAGTGCACCGACTGGTAATACAGGCGATACAGCCGCTCCCAGGAGCTATGCTGCACCCATTGCAGACTGTCTGTGAACGGCACGCTGATTTCCCCTAACTGCCCATCCTCCGGCAGCGCCTCCACAACCCGGTTGGTGTGCGCCCCATCGATGCGCTGCACGTAGCCGCTGTGGATGTAACCCTCCCACACCCGGTACCAGCGCGGGTTGTAGCCCGGCCCGGAAGGCGATTCGATTTCTTCGATTAGCTTCAGGGTAGTATCGCGCCGCAGCCAGCCCAGCCGCGGGCTGCTGAAATCTGGTTCTTCGTGGCGGCTGATGTGGCTCGCCGTTACCCGCCCGCGCATGCGCGCCGCTTTGAACTCCTGCGGAGGCCAGGGCCCGGCCAGCGGCCCCCGCCCGGGGAACGCCGCCCCCGCCAGGCACATCCCGCTCAGCTTGAGAAAATCTCGCCGGGAAAACCTCATCCCAGTACGATTACAGTGGTTCCGTTGCCGGTCTTTTCCCAGTCGCGGTCGCTCTCTACTGCCGTTGGGTCGAAAAACGGCGTCGTCCAGCGGAACAGCCACTTGGCGTCTTCGTTGCGCATGTTGACGCAGCCGTGGCTCATCTGCAAGCCGAAGTTGTTGTGCCAGTAGGTGCCATGCAATGCATATCCGCCTGGGCTGCGGAAGAAGCACGTCCAGGGCACGCCCGGCAGGCTGAAGCCGCCGTTCTCCTCCACCTCGGCCCCGCCCGCCACGCTGCCCATGTGCTTGGAAGGCATCTTCGAATAGATCTTGAAGCGCCCCTCCGGCGTCGCCGTGGGCAGTTCGTCGCGATCCAGGCGGTTGTTGGGGATGCCCGATGAGATGCGCGCCTCGTAAGCCAGCACGTCATCCTCGTACGCCCGCAGCGTCTGCTCCGGCAAGGATACTTCGATGCGTTTCTTCTCGGCCGGTACGTTGGTCGCCAGCGGCGCGTACTCCTGCGGCGGGATCAGGCGCAGGTGCTGCGCCGGGATGTAGTACACCTCCGTCTCGCTCAGTTCACTGACGATCTTATACCAGGCCTTGCCATCTGGGCCTGTCTCCACGCCAGTAGCCCAGTGCGTCGAAGAATAATACAGCCGCGAGCCGCGCCAGGGGATCCAGCCCTGGATCTTGTTGAGTTGGTAAGCTTCCGTAAACGGCACTGTCACCTCGCACAGCGTGCCGCCTTCCGGCAGCCAGTTTTTCTCTTTATTCAGGCGTACCTGCACCATCTGCAAATGAGCGCTGTGCATATACCCCCCCCACACACGGTACCACAGCGTATTGTAGAAGCGCGGCGCGTCTGGCGGGCGCAATTCCTCATACACATGGATCAACTGGTCACGGAAGCGGTTGCCCACGATCGGGGCTTCGTCGTTCGGGCGCGAGCGCACATCCACTTGCTTGCTCGCCACGCGTGCCAGCAGCCCTTGATCCTGTTCCACCCAACGCGAGAAATAAGGACGATAGCCCGGCACTCCAGGAGCCAACTTCCTCGAAGCCAAACCGCCCAGGGCCAGCCCTCCCAGCTTCAGCAAATCTCGCCGATTAAATCTGGATCGCATCCCGTCTTGCCCTCACGACTGCAGCGCCTGCGACTTATATCGGCGCAGTGCATCAAAACCGACCAACCGCCGGGCGGTCTCGTCCCACAAATGCAGGCGCATCGACTTCAGGCTGCTCCACAGCGTCAGCGGGCGCACCTGAAAAGCCGCGTTCTCCCGGTGACATTTGGGCAGGTTGTAATTGGGGATTTTCGGGCTCAAATGGTGAATGTGATGGAAGCCGATATTTCCACTGAACCACTGCAACACCGCCGGCAGCTTGTAAAACGAGCTGCCCTGCAAACCTGCGCGCACGAAGCTCCAGTTCTCTTTGCGTTCCCAGTAAGCTTCCTCGAACTGGTGCTGCACGTAGAACAGCCACACCCCCACACCGCAGGCCAGCACAATGATCGGGGTAAACACCAGCAAGAAGGCCTTCAGGCCCACCAGCCAGCTCATCCCCGCCACGATCGCCGCCAGCGCCAGGTTGGTGTAAACCACGCTCAGCCGCTCCTCCCGCCCCGCCTTCGGTGTCCAGAAACGGTGAGAGACCACGAACACGAAAGTCGCCCCGATCGTCAGCAAGAACAACGGGTGGCGCATGATCCGGTATCCCGCTCGCTTCCACCACGGAGAAGCCAGGTATTCCTGCACAGTCAGCGTAAACACATCCCCCACGCCCCGCCGGTCCAGGTTGCCCGCCGTAGCGTGGTGCACGGCGTGGTCGTGCCGCCACTGGGCGTAAGGCGTCAGCATCAGCACACCCAGGAAGAACCCCAGGGAGTCGTTAGCCTTGCGCGACTTAAAAAACGAGCCGTGACAGCAATCGTGAAAGATGATGAACCCCCGCATCATGAAGCCCGCCGCCGGGATCGCCAGCGCCAGCGTCAGCCAGTAAGAAACCTGCAGGCTCCACAGCATCATCGCCCACAGCGCAAAATAAGGCAGCAGCGTATTCGCCACCTGCCACAAACTGCGCCTCAGGTCAGGCCGCGCGTAAGCCGCTACCAGTTTTTGCCAGTTCAGTTTTTCGAAATCCGTTCCTACACTCATTTCATCGCCTCTTTCAGCCAATTCTCAAAGGGATTATATCAAATTCTGTCACTTGCCGATATAATGGGAAAATGAGCATTGACATCCTGAGCACCCCACAAGGAGCACCATGCGCATCACCTTCCTCGGCGGCGCCGACGAAGTCGGCGGCAGCAGCCTCCTGATCGAAATCGCCGGCCGGCGTCTGCTGGTTGACGCCGGCATCCGCCCCTCGCCCAAAGCGCGCTGGGGCCTGGGCGGCGACCAACTGCCCCATTTCAGCCTCATCGAGCAGGCCGGCGGCCTGGACGCCGTCCTGGTCACCCACGCCCACGCCGACCACACCGGCGCCCTGGAATTGATCGCCGAGCGCTACCCGCACATCCCCTTCTACGCCACCCCCGTCACCATCGCCCTGGCGCGCGTCCTGCACCAGGACTCGCGCCGCATCATGCAAACCCGCCTGGACGAAGAAGGCGAGCTGCCCCTGTTCGACGACGTGGCCGTCAGCCGCCTGTTTGCCTCCTTCGTGCCGGTCTCCTTCCTCACCCGCCTGCCCCTGGGCGAGGGCCTGGTCGCCACCTTCTACCCTGCCGGGCACATCGCCGGCGCCGCCATGCTCGGCCTGCACAGCGAAGAAGGCCGCATTTTGATCAGCGGCGACCTCTCCATTTCCCCGCAGCGCACCGTCGACGGCGCCCGCCCGCCCGCCTTCCAGCCCGACGTCCTGATCCTGGAGAGCACCTACGGCGGGCGGCTGCACGCCAACCGCGCCGTCCAGGAGCGTCTGCTCGCCAAAACCGTGGCTGAAGTTCTGCAAGGCGCAGGCAAAGTGCTCATCCCCGCCTTCGCCCTGGGCCGCGCCCAGGAAGTGCTGCTCACCCTGGGCGAGTTCCGCCGCCGCGGCGAGCTGCCCGCCGCCCCGGTGTGGGTTGATGGCATGGTGCGCGCCATCTGCCAGACCTACACCAGCTTCGCCGCCGACCTGCCCCTGGCGCTGCAAGAACGCGGCGCGCAGTTCTACGACGAAGTCATCCGCCCCGTGCAGAGCAGCGAGCAGCGCAGCGCCATTATCTGGGAGCCTGGCCCGGCCGTCATCGTCTCCAGTTCGGGCATGCTCTCCGGCGGGCCCTCGCAGGCTTACGCCCGCGCCCTGGCCGGCAAACCCCAGCACGCCATCCTGCTCACCGGCTACCAGGATGAGGAGGCCCCTGGGCGGCGCTTGCAAGAAGTCGCCCAGCGCGGCGGCGGCTCGATCTGGCTGGGCAAGGACAAAGTCGACGTGCAGTGCCGCATCGCCGCCTATTCCCTCTCCGCCCACGCCGACGAGGGCCAGTTGCTCAGCCTGGCCGAAAGCCTCGATCCCCAGGAAGTCGTCCTGGTGCACGGCGACCACCCCGCCCGCGCCAGCCTGGCCAAAGCCCTGGAAGCCCGCACCCGCCCCACCCACCTGCCCCACGCCGGGCAAACCCTCCAGTTCCACTTCTCCCTGCGCAAGCTGTGGCCTTCTGCCAGTTTGGGCGCTGGCCGGCCCCTCTCCCTCGAAGCCCTGTGGAAACAGGTCGCCGCCCCCGCTGGCGGCCTGTTCCTGCTGGCCGAGCTGGCCCGCCTGTGGTGGGGAGAATATACCCCCTCGCAGTTGGCCGAACTGGAGCAGGCTTTAAAGCAAGATGCCCTGTATTTCCTCCCCGATCCCTTGCGCCCCGAGCTTTACCGCGCCGCCTCGCCCGCCCAACTTGAGCGCGCCCGCCAGCGCCGGGAACACATGCCCGCCTACCGCCAGGCCGTCGGCTGCTGGCTGGCCCTGCGCCAGCCGGGCGGCGACCCGCTCCTGGCGTGCTGCCTGGCCCTGGCCAAGGATCACCTGCAAGTGCAGAGCGAAGACGACGCTTTGCTCCAGGCCTGGCCCGAGGATGTCCTGCAAGTCTTCGGTCCCCAACCGCCCGAGCCGCAGGTTTTACAGCAGCTTTCCGCCCGCCAGTTCACCGGAGCCCAGGCCAGCATGGAACCCAACCAGGCCCTGGCCTTCGCCAACCAGCACTTCCCGCCCGAGGCGCGCCTGCGCCGCGCCGGTTACCGCCTGGAACAGAAGCTGCTGGTGCTCACCTTCGATTTCCCCCTCGCCGCCCGCCAGCAGTACCAGGAACACATCCACAGCCTGCAAGCCGCTACCGGCTGGCAGATCGAAATCGCCCCCGAGACCAACCAGGAAGCCCTCAAAAGCCTGGCATCCAGCCTGCTCCCCTCCGGCTGGAAGCTGCTCAAAGGCCCGGCCGTCTACCGCGAGCAGCAGCGCCTGGCCCTCACCGCCGCCCCGCCAGACCCAGCCGCCGACAACGCCAACGACAACGCCGCCGCCATCCAGTCCGCCTGCCAGGCCTTCCAGCAAACCAGCGGCTTCGAGCTGGAGATCACCCTGGCGCAGCCCGTCGCCGCTGCCCCGCCACCCGTCTACCCATCGGCAGAAGCCGGCCCAATCGCCGCCTCCGAGCCTTGCGAGATCAACGCCGCCTACGCTGCTATCAAGGCCGCCCTGGAAGGCAGCACCCTCTATCGCGCCAGCCTGAAAGGCGACGAAATTCAGCTTTCGTTCATCTCGCCCCAGGTCGGCGGCCGCTACCAGGAGCAGATCCAGGCCCTCTCCCGCCAACTGGGCTGGAAACTGAGCATCAACCCGCAGCCCAACCAGGGCGCCATCCTCGAAGCCGCCCGCGCCCTGCTGCTCGCCGCCGGCTGGAACATCCAAAAAGGCCCCAGCCTGTACCCGGAGCGCGGCGAAGTCGCCGTGGGCCTGCCCCAGCCGCCGGAAGAGCCAGCCCTGCACCGCCTTCAAGAAGCCGTCTACACCCAAACCGGTTACCAACTGGTCGTCAACGCCCCTCCTCCGGCCAACGCGCCCGTAGGGGCGCATGGTATGCGCCCTGATGGCATACGCCCTGGCACAACACCCCCCACCGAACACATCGTCGAAATCTCCCTGGCCCTGGTGCGCCTCAGCCGCCGCCAGCAAAGCCTGTCCCTCGACCCTGTCAAACTATCCAAAGCCGTCGAACGCGCCCGCCGCATGGGCCGCATCACCCCGCCCATCCGCGTCCGCCGCCTGCCCGACAGCTACCTGCTCCTGGACGGCCTCTACCGCCTGCGCGCCGCCAGCCAACTGGGCCTGGAGCGCATCCCGGCTGTGGTAGAATGAAATCTCTGCGCTAATCTGCGCCATCTGCGGATGAATACCTGATACACGATCACTTCGGACAACCCACCATGAACAACTCCTCCTTGATTGAAACGCGCAACCTGGTCAAGCGCTACGGCGATAAAATCGCCGTCGACAACGTCAGCTTCGATGTCTTCAGCGGCGAGATTTTCGGCTTCCTCGGCCCTAACGGCGCCGGCAAGACCACCACCATCAAGATGATCGTCGGCCTCTTGCAGCCCACCTCCGGCACAGTCAAGGTCGGCGGCTTCGATGTACAGCAGCAGCCCATCCAGGCCAAGACCATCAACGGCTACGTGCCCGACGAGCCCAACCTGTACGCCAAGCTCAGCGGGCGCGAGTTGCTGCGCTTCGTTGGCGACCTGTATAATCTCAGCCGCCCGCAGACTGAGCGGCGTATCGATGAACTGCTGCGTCTTTTCGATCTGGTTCATGCCGCCGACGACACAGTGGACTCCTACAGCCACGGCATGCAGCAGAAAACCTCCCTGGCTGCCGCCCTGATGCACGACCCCAGGGTTCTGGTGTTGGACGAGCCCACCGTCGGCCTGGACCCCAAGTCAGCCCGACTGATCAAGGACATCCTGCGCCAGATGGCTGAGCGCGGCGCCGCCGTCTTCCTCTCCACCCACATCCTGGAGATCGCCGAGCGCATGTGCGATCGCATCGGCATCATCAACAAAGGCAGCCTGATCGCCGTCGGCACCATGAGTGAGTTGCGCGCCCTGGGCAGCGGCGAGTCTAGCCTGGAAGACATCTTCCTCTCCCTCACCGGAGGCACTGAATACGCCGAGATCGCCGAGGTGCTGGCGTGAGCGAACTGATCGCCCATGACCCTGGAGCCGCTCCCAGCGCCGCGGCGATCTGGCCGGCCGTCTGGAAGCTGATGCGCCTGCGCCTGGTGATCATGATCAGCGGCTTCCGCCGCGCCCGCCTGCGCGCCAAGATCGGCACAGTTGTCCTGGGCCTGTTCTTCCTCGGCCTGCTGGCCGGCGCATTTGCCGTCAGTTGGTTCATCCTGCGCGCCCTGCGTTCTCCCGAGCTAAGCCAGTACGTGGGCGACATGACGCCCTTGCTGCAAAGCGTACCCGTACTGTTGGTAGGCGGGGCCTTCGTTGGCGTACTGCTCACCAGCTTCGGTGTGCTGCTCCAGGCCCTCTACCTGGCCGGCGATATGGATTTCCTGCTCAGCGCCCCGCTGCCTATCCGCGCCGTCTTCCTCACCAAGCTCTTGCAGGCCATCCTGCCCAACTTCGGTTTAATCTGCCTGTTCGCCCTGCCGGTACTCTTCGGCCTGGGCATTTCGGGCAGCTACAATATCCTCTACTATCCCCTGGTCATCCTGGTGTTGGTCGCCCTGGCCCTGGCTGCCGCCGGCCTCTCCAGCCTGTTGGTCATGCTGGTCGTGCGCATCTTCCCTGCCCGGCGCGTTGCCGAAGTGCTCGGCTTTCTGGGCGCTACCATCTCCTTCCTGTGCTCGCAATCCGGCCAGTTCGCCCGCTTCAGCGAGCCCAGCCCTGAGCAGGCTGCCCAGGCCATCCAGGCATTCGAGCGCCTGAACAACCCCTGGCTGCCGCTGGCCTGGGCCGGGCGCGGCCTGATCGATATCGGTGAAGGTCGCTGGTTGCCTGGCCTGCTCTATTTAGGCCTTACCCTGGGAGCCTGTGGCCTGGCTTTCGTCCTGGCGCTCAACACCGCCGAGCGCCTGTATTACACTGGCTGGGCCAGTATGCAAGCTCGCGCCCAGAAGAAGAAAAAAGTGGCGCGCTCCGCTCGGGCTGCCCGCCCGGCGCCCCTGGTGAGCCTGGCCGAGCGCCGCATTCCTCCGGCGTTGCGCGCCATCATCGTCAAAGACTGGCTGGTGCTGCGCCGTGACCTGCGCAACATGTCGCAGCTCGTCACCCCACTCATCCTCGGCATCGTCTATGCCTTTATGTTCCTGCGCGGCGGCGGTGAGATGCCTACCGGGCGCGGCGAAGCCCCCGAATTGGTCATGCAGGCCCTGGGCAACGCCGCCCTGTACGCCAATGTGGGCATATCCCTCTTCGTCGGCTGGATGCTGCTCGGGCGACTGGCCGGCATGGGCTTCTCGCAGGAAGGCAAGAACTACTGGATCATCAAAGTCGCCCCCATTGGCGCTGGCACGCTCATCATCGCCAAGTTCCTGGTCGCCTACCTGCCCGTTGTCGCTCTGAGTTGGCTCTTTCTGCTGGTCATGTGGCTGATCCAGCGCCCAGGCCTGGGCATGCTGCTCTTCGCCTTGCCCGTCATCGCCCTCAGCATCGCCGGTAACGCCGGCATTAACCTGACCTTCGGCATTACCGGGGCCAACATGAAATGGGATGATCCGCGCCACATGCAGAGGGGCAGCGCCAGTTGCCTGGGCGCCCTGTTCACCATGCTCTACCTGCCCCTCAACCTGCTGTTGTTCTTCGGCCCCCCCATCCTCTTTGCCATTTTCAACCTGTCCGAAACCCTCGGCCAGCTCGTTGGACTGGCCCTGGGCGGCATCTTCAGCCTGCTCTGCACCATCCTACCCCTCTGGTTAGTGCGCCAGCGCGTCGTCCGCCTGGGCGAAGACTGACCCCCTGGGAACGCCGGGCCCCAGCTCGGCAGCTCCGCCCGATCGAACCCATGCCGCCCGACCAACCTCCCCTACCCACCCCTGACCCCGACGTGCGCCTGACAGCCATCGGCCTGAACAAGTGGGTGCGCAAGGACCTCAACCTGCTCCAGGACATCTCCCTGTGCATCCAGCCCAATGAGTTCGTTATAGTCGTCGGGCAGAGCGGCGGCGGCAAATCCACCCTGCTGGATGCCCTTTCCGGCTATCGCCCCGCCACCCACGGCCAGGTCTTTGCCAACGATGCCGATGTCTATAAAAACTACGATGCCATCCGCGCCCTCACCGGCTACGTTCCCCAGCGCGACATCATCCACATGGAGCTGACCGTCTACGAGGCCCTGGATTACGCTGCCCGCCTGCGCCTCCCCCGCCATACCAGGAAAGCCGAGCGCCGCCAACGCATCCTGGAAGTACTCGACGAGCTCGACCTGGCCCACCGCAAGGATGTTGTCGTCAGCCGCCTGAGTGGTGGTCAGCAGAAGCGCGTCTCCATCGGCGTCGAATTGCTCACCCGCCCACCGCTCTTCTTCCTGGACGAGCCTACCTCCGGCCTGGACCCCGGCACCGAGACTTCTCTCATGCACCTGCTGCGCCGCCTGGCCGACCAGGGCCGCACCGTTGTACTGGTTACCCACACCACCAAGAACGTCAAACTGGCCGATCAAGTCGTCTTCCTGGCGCGCGGCGGCTACCTGGCCTGGTTCGGCCCGCCCGAAGAAGCCCTGCGCTACTTCGACGCCTTCCGCACCGAGGCAGAGCAACAGGCCGGGCCGATGGAATTCGATGAAATCTACGCCTTGCTCGAAGACCCCACCAAAGGTTCAGCTCAGGAGTGGTCCGAGCGTTACCGGAGCAGTCCGGCCTACCAGCAGCATGTCGAAGCCGGCCTGCGCCAAAACGAAGGCGCTGGCAAAGCCCCCAGCCTGCGACAGCGCCTGGTGCAGGCCAGGGACAGCTACCTGCAGCAGATCTCGCCTTTTACCCAATTCCTGGTGCTCTCGGCGCGCAACCTGCGCATCCTGGCCCGCGACCGCATCAGCCTGATCCTCATGCTCTTGGCCCCCCTGCTGGTAGGCGGTCTGGATTGGCTCATCGCCTCGGTCATGGGCGCCGACGTTTACGATTTCCAGCACGGTTCTCCGATGGCCGCCGTGCAGTCGCTCTCCCTGTTGACCCTCTACACCCTGATGGTCGCCAGCCTGTCGCAGATGCGCGAGTTCACCAAAGAGACCGCCATCTACAAGCGCGAGCGCATGGTCAACCTGCGCCTGCTGCCCTACATCGGCTCCAAAGTCTGGTTCGCCGCTCTGCTCAGCCTGTTCCACGCCGCCGCCTACACCCAGGTGCGCTACCTGGCCTTCGACATGCCCGGAGGACAGACCGAGTTCTGGATGATCTTCGTCACCCTCTACCTGGGGGTCCTGGCTGGCATGGCCCTGGGTCTGCTCGCTTCCGCCCTGGCCCCCAACACCTCCGCCGCCCCCATGATCACCATCCTGCTGCTCATCCCTACCACCGTGCTCAGCGGAGCCCTGGTGCAGTTGCCCCCGCGCCTCAGCGCCGTCTCTTCCTCCCACTGGGTCTTCCGCGGCCTGGTCGCCATCACCGGCGTTGGCGCTGACGTGGCCGCCGACGACTGCTGGCAGTTCCCCCTCGAGCTGCGCCAGGCCATGACCGTGGATGATAAGCTCGCCCTGGGCTGCCGCTGCATGGGCGTCAACATGTTCGCTCCCGGCTCCTGCAACTACCCCGGCCTGGGCGGGTTCTACACCTCCCAGATCGACCAGCCGCCCCCCGAGCGCCCCCCCGACCTGGGCGAAGCCCCTGCTCCTCCCACCTTCCCCCCACCACCTGCCGAGCCTGAAGACGCCTACGACAAAGTCGCCGTAGCTGCCTATCTCAACGCTCTGCAAGCCTACCAGGCCGACGTTGCCCGCCTGCAAGCCGGCTTCCAGGAGCAGGTCGACGCCTACAAGCTCACCAGCGCCGTCTACCAGGCCGAAATGAGCGCCTACCAGGAACAGCTCAGCAAGTGGTACGTGGGCCGCTCGGCTGCCGTTGGCGCCGGTGAAGCCACCATCGCTGCCCTGCAAGAGCGCTTCGGCTGGGCCTTCGTGCGCAAAGATGATCCGCAGGTCTTCCAGGCCGCCATCTTCGAAATCTGGCAGGCCCAGGGCGTGATCATCGCCATCCAGCTTGCCTTGGCGGTGCTGCTGGTCAAACGCCGCGACGCCAGCAACTGACAGGTGACCCCATGCAAACCCGAACACCCCCCTGGCTCGCCCTGCTCCTGATCGTGGTACTGCTTGCTGGCTGCACCAGTACCACACCCAGCCCTGACCCCACCCTGCAAGCCAGGGTTGAGCGTTTTTCCCAGACCGTCACGGCCCGCGCCGAAGGACAGGGCCAGGGACTGCAAAGCGTGCAGACCCTGGCTGCCCAGGCCACCCAGACCAGCCAGGCCCTCCAGGCTACGCGTGACGCCGAAGACGCCGCCGCCCAGGCCTCCCGCTACGCCACCGCCACCTACCAGGCCCCTGTTCTGGCTGAGTTGCCTCTCTACGGCCTGGACGGCTCCAACGGGCAACTGGCCTGGATGCACCCCCCGGTCGACCTGGACATCGAAGGCTACCGCTCCGAAGAGTTCGCCAACGAGTACGCCCAGGTCACCGCCCGCGACTTCATCCTCGTCGCCGACATCACCTGGGACACCAAGTACGGCGCTTCCGGCTGCGGCTTCGCCCTGCGTTCGGATGGCGAGGCCCAGACCGCCAACCAGTACCTGGTCATGTACTCGCGCTCCGCCAATGGGCACGCCTACTTCCTGGCCCAGGCCGCCGGCAAAGTCGCCAACTTCCGCAATTTCTACGCCAACTGGCTCGATCCCCAGTTCAAGTGGGAGAACGGCAGCACCAACCGCCTGGCGGTCAGCGCCATCGGGCCGAAGCTCTCGGTCTACTCAAATTACACCCTCATCGGCGAGATCGACACCACCCAACCGCCGCCAGCATTACCAGACCTGCCCGCCGCGCCAGTCAAACCCACCCGCCCAGGGGGCAAGCTCAGCAGCGCCGCCCTCAAGGCTTACCAGGACGAGCTGCTGCGCTACCAGATGCAGCTCGAAGTCTTCAACCAGCTTGCCAACACCGTCAAGCGCTACCATTCCTCGGCGGTCAAGGCCTACCAGACCAGTGATACCGCCTTCGAAGAAGGCTTCGTTGGCTTCTTCGCCTTCGCCTACTCCGGCTACGTCAAGTGCCGCTTCGACAACGCTTGGCTGTGGCTGATCGAATAGGCCTCAAGCTTCCCAATCCCACACCAACCGCCCCAGTTCCTCCAGCGTCTCCACCTGGCCCGCCTCTGGCAAAGCCGTGAAGACGCAGCCCATCACATCGAAACGGTGCAGCAGCGCCACGCTCAGCGCCTTGCGGGGGAAATCCTCCCGTAGCCAGGACAGCGGATCATAAGCCTGCATAAACGCCCGCAGCAAACGCCGGTCACAGGCAAACAGGTCCAGGTGCAGAGCCGCCAGCTCGTAGAGCAGATTCCCCACCTGTGCGTCTCCCCAGTCGATCACCGCTGCTGTGTGCCAGGTATCATCTTCCAAACTCCCCAGGATGTGGTCGCGCGTCAGGTCGGCGTGGATCAGGTGTGGGGCATCCTCCAATGAAACCAGGCGCTCAGGCGGCAGCACATAAGCCCCGATCTGCTCCACCAGCCGCTCAGGCAGGCTGCCCCAGGCGCGCTGATTTTCGCTGCAGTTTCTCCATTGCTCATCCAGGAAGGCCAGGTATTCTTCCCAGCCTGGCTGAAATACACCGCCGGCTGGCAGTGGGCGGCCGTGCAGCCGCCGTACCATGTGTCCCAGTTCACTGGCCAACTGTTGCAAAGAGGCCAGGCCAACTTGCCCGTAGCCCTCCCCGATGCTCACCCCTGGAACGAATCTGAAAATCAAGTAGGGCCAGGGCCAACCCGGTCCTGCCTCGGATCCGCCTGCTGGGAATAGCTCGCCCTGTGCGCACACCTCCGGCGCCGCCAACGGCGCTTGCGCCACACCCTCCTCCAGCCAGTTGCCCAAAATCCGCTCCGTCTCGAAAGCCTGTTCCCCATCGAACAGCCGCCCGAAGAACTTGACCACCCAATGATCATCCACAATGAAAGTGGGGTAAGTGCCCGGCGTGCCCGCCCGCACCTGCCCCGCCGTCCAGCCGTGGCGATTGCAAACCTCCTCCACGTAGGGCGCCCACAACCGCACTTCGGTGAAAACCTCGCGGTAGATTTCCAGCGATTCGAGCTCTGACAGATCCATATGGAAAATTATACTCCAGGGTCATATGACCCCTCAGGTGACCTCCGGCACTAGCGCACAGGCCTCCCCCGGTGATATCATCTCATCAAGATCACAAACAGTGCGCCAAGCAAATCCGCTGAGCGCTTACACTGTGCGAGTTTTCAACCAACGATAAGGAGTAAACCATGAAAACCAAGCGATATTTTCACCCATTGCTCGTCCTGGCCCTGGTCGCCCTGCTGACCTTCGGCCTGGCTACCCCTGCCCTGGCCTTCGACCCCATCGGCGATGACACCATCACCATCGAAGCCGGCGAAGTCATCGAAGACGACCTGTACCTGTTCGGCAACCTCGTCACCATCAACGGCACCGTCAAAGGCGACGTAGTCGCCTTTGGCAGCAGCATCACCCTCAACGGCCTCATCGAAGGCGACTTCATCGCCGCCGGGCGTGACGTCACCATCAACGGCGAAGTCACCGACGATCTGCGCATGGCCGGCTACGCCCTCAAGCTCGGCCCCGAAGCGAAGATCGGCGACGACGCCCTGGCTGCCGGCTTCAGCCTGGAAGCCAACCAGGGTTCCACCATCGGCGGCGCTCTCGTCGTTGGCGCTTTCCAGGCCGTGATCGACAGCCAGGTGGCCCAGAAAGCCTACCTGGGCCTGGACCGCCTGGAGTTCAACGGCCACTTCATGGGCGACGCTGAAATCGGCGTTGGCGACCCCGAAGAGACCTCCGTGATGCCCGTCAACATGTACGGCATGGGCAGCGACATGCCCCCCGTGCCCTCCGTCAAGCCCGGCCTGAACTTCGGCCCCGAAGCCCAGATCGACGGCAAGCTGGAGTACACCAGCCAGAGCCAGTACACCATCCCCGCTGGCGTGGTCGCCGGCGCAGTCACCTACACCACCCCGCCGGTCAGCCCGCAGGACGTGCCCCAGTACCGCCCGCTGCAGGAGACCAACCCGGTCCTGTATGCTGTCCTCGAAGCCCTGCGCTTCCTGGTCACCCTGTCCCTGATCGGCCTGCTGCTGGCCCTGCTCGTCCCCGCCTGGATCAACCGCCCGGCCGCCGTCTTGCAGCAGCGCCCGCTGCACAGCCTGGGCTCGGGCTTGCTGGCCTTCGTCGCCGTCGGCTTCACCCTCAGCCTGCTGGGCGTGGTCGTCATCGCCCTGGCCGTCCTCTTCGGCGCCCTGACCCTCGACAGCCTGACCGGCCTGACCCTGATGGTCGGCGGCAGCGCCTTCAGCGCCCTGCTGCTCTCCTTCGGCCTGGTGTGCAGCTACCTGTCCTACCTGGTCGTCGCCTACCTGGGCGGGCGCTGGATCCTGAACCGCTTCAACCCGGCCCTGGTCGAGAAGCCCTACTGGGCCGTGCTCCTGGGCGTCTTCATCCTGGCCGTGCTCACCGCCATCCCCTTCCTGGGCGGCCTGGTGCGCTTCCTGGTGGTACTGACCGGCGTCGGCGCAGTCGCCATCCTGCTCTGGGAACGCTTCCGCCCTGCCCCGGCCGCCCCGGCCCTGGTTCCGGCTGAGTAAGCCAAACCCTTTCCCCTTTACGTGGCGGCTGCCAAAAGACCGGCAGCCGCTGCGCTTTTTCGGCTATAATACCCACACCGACCCGATGAAAACCTCCGCCCTCCCCAGGATCAACCTGCTGCTGGCCGTCTCCGTGCTCACCCTGCTGGCCGTAGCCGTGCCCACCCTGCTGGCCATCGGCCCGCTGCTCGACCGCTGGCTGGCCCTGGCCCTGCTGGCCGCCTTCGGTATTCTGGCCATCCCCCTCTCCCGCCAGCCGGACGACTCGCCCCAGGCTCGCCCAGGTCTGCCGGCCAGCCTGCTGCTGGGCGCACAGAGCGTCCTGCTCCTGGCCCTGCTGGGCTTCTTCCCCCAGGCCGAGAGCCTCACCACCCTGTTCTACCTGCTGTGCATCGAAGCCATGCTCTACTTCCCCGTGCGCAGCGGCCTGCTCTGGCTGCTCGGCTACCTGCTGGTCGTTGCCGTCTACCAGTTCGACCAGTCTGGCCTGCTGGAAGCCCTCGGCGACCTGGCGCTCTTCACCGCCGGCCTGCTGCTCTTCGGCCTGGTCTCGGCCGCCCTGCGCCGCGCCCGCCTGGCCCAGCTCCGCAGCCAGGTGCTGCTCGGCGAGCTGCACGCCGCCAACCGCCAGCTTCAAGAGTACGCCGACCAGGTCGAGACCGCCAGCGTGCACGCCGAACGCAACCGCCTGGCCCGTGAGATGCACGACACCCTCGGCCACCACCTCACCGCCGCCGTCGTGCAGATGGAAGCCGCCCGCCGCCAGGCGCCCTCCGACCCGGACGGCGCTGCCGAAGCCATCCGCTTCGCCCAGGAGCAGGTGCGCCAGGCCCTCGGCGAGCTGCGCCAGACCGTCGGGCGCTTACGCCAGCCGCTGGAAGCCGACTTGCAGCTCGAACAAGCCCTGCCGCGCCTGGCCGAGTCCTTCCGCCGCGCCAGCCAGCTTACCGTCCACCTGGACATGCCCCCCAATGCCCTGGCTTTGCCCGATACCCACCGCCTGGCCCTCTACCGCGCCGCCCAGGAGGGCCTCACCAACGTCCAGCGCCACGCAGACGCCGGCCAGGCCTGGCTGCGCTTGCAGCGCCTGCCCGCCAGCATCCTGCTCGAGATCGAAGACGACGGGCGCGGCCTGCCGCAGGACTTCAGCCTGGAAGCCTCCGCCCGGCCCACCAGCTTCGGCCTGCGCGGCCTGCGCGAGCGCATGGAGCAGTTGGGCGGGCGCATGTCCCTGGAAGCCCGCCCCGGCGGCGGCGCACGCCTGCGCCTGTCCCTGCCCCTGCCCCAGGAGGACCCCCATGCCTGAAGAAACGCCTACCATCCACCTGCTGCTGGTCGACGACCAGCCCATCCTGCGCCAGGGACTGCGCCTGCTCTTGCAGATGGAGCCCGGCCTGCACGTCGCCGGCGAAGCCGGCAACGGCCAGGAAGCCCTGCAAGCCTACGAGCGCCTGCTCCCCGACGTGGTGCTCATGGACATCCGCATGCCCGTCCTGGACGGCGTGGCCGCCACCCAGCAGATGCGCCAGCGCTGGCCGGACTGCAAAATCATCATCCTGACCACCTTCGACGACGACGCCTACGTCTTCGAGGGCCTGCGCGCCGGGGCGCTCGGCTACCTGCTCAAGGACGTCTCCACCCAGGAGCTTGCCACGGCGATACGCACCGTCAACGAAGGCGGCGCCCTGATCGAGCCCTCCATCGCCCGCAAAGTCCTGGCCGAGTTCTCGCGCCTGCCAGCAGCGCCGAGAGGCGAAGCCCCCGGCGGCCCCGAAGCCCCCACCGAGCGTGAGCTCGAAATCCTGCGCCTGGCCGCCCAGGGCCTCACCAACCGCCAGATCGCCGGCGAGCTCTACCTGGCCGAAGGCACCGTCAAGAACTACTTCTCCGCCGTCTTCCAGAAGCTGGGCGTGCAAGACCGCACCCAGGCCGTGCTTGCTGCGCAGCAGCGCGGCTGGATATGAGAAGGTGCGTTGCACTTGCAAAGTGCGATGCACCTGGCCTGGCGCAGGCAAGCCCCCAGGCAGCCGCCTTGCGCCATCGCCGCGCCAGCAGATGGCCGGCGCCCGCTTCGAGAAAGGCGATCGCAATGGACAGGTTGAGGATCCTTCGGACGGAATCAACGTCCAGGTGCAGGAAAATGCCGATAATCGCCTTTCCGGAATACGCCCCACCTCTTCCATTTTCCCCTTTTCCATTATACAATCTCCCCAATGAGCGTTCTCTTTCCCGATACCCGCCCTGAAGCCGAAGCCGTGCTGATCGATTTGCTGCGCCAGGCGCCGGGGTGGCGTAAGCTGCACATGGTAGGCCAGCTCAACGCAGCGGTGCAAAGTCTGGCGCTGAGCGGGCTGCGCCAGCGCTATCCACAGGCCACCTCGCAAGAATTGCGCCGCAGGTTGGCAGAGTTGCTGCTCGGCTCAGAATTAGCACTGAAGGCGTATGGCCCTCTACCAGATGTGGATATCTTCGTACGAAAAGACCGGCCTTTCGACCGTGCTCAGTTCGAGCGTCGCAGTGAGATGGTGGTGGCAACGCAGCCCGAGCGCAAAGCTTACATCGCCAGCGCCGAAGACACCATCCTGGCAAAGCTAGAGTGGTACCGCCTGGGGAATGAAGTATCAGAACGGCAGTGGCGGGACGTGCTGGGCATGCTCAAAGTGCAAGCCGGGCGACTGGATTTTGCTTATCTACACCTGTGGGCAGAACGCCTGAATATCCTCGACCTGCTCGAGCGCGCCTTAGCGCAGGCTGGCGAGGAGCGGGCGGCTTGACGAAGGGACTATCTCGCCGCGACTTCCTCAAATCCACCGCCCTGGCCGGCGGGGCGCTGCTCGCCGACGGGTTCGGCCTCCGCGAGGTCTACAACCGCCACGGGCGTGACCTGCGGCCCGCCGGCGCCCGGGCCTACCTGGACGCCATCCAGCCCAGCCCGCACCCCGCAAACCTGCCCAACATCGTCATCATCCTGGTCGACGACATGGGCTACGGCGACCTGGAGACTCCGGCGCTGGACACGCCCAACCTCGACCGCCTGCGCGCCGGGGGCATGCAGCTCACCAGCTTCTACGCCTCCGCCTCGGTGTGCAGCCCCTCGCGCGCCGGCCTGCTGACCGGGCGCTACCCGGTGCGCACCCTGATCACCAACCCGTTCTTCTCCACCTACGACGCCATGAATATCCTCATGGACGCCCTGGGGCGCTACTCCTACAACGTGCGCGGCATCCCCCAAGATGAAGTGCTCCTGCCCGAAGTGCTCCGCCGCCGCGGCTACCGCACCGGCCTGGCGGGCAAATGGCACCTGGGCGGCGCGCCCGGCTGCCTCCCCAACGAGCGCGGCTTCGACTGGTTCTACGGCGTGCTGTGGAGCAACGACGACCAGCCCTACGCCATCTACCAGGACCGCCAGGTAGCCGTGCCCGCCCCCGCCGACCAGGACCTGCTCACGCGCCAGTTCACCCTGGCCGCCCAGGACTTCCTGCGCGCCAGCCAGGCCCAGCCCTTCTTCCTGTACCTGGCCCACGCCATGCCCCACGTGCCCACCCACGCCTCCGCCGAGTTCCGCGGCCAGTCGAGCGGCGGGCTGTACGGCGACGCCATCCAGGAGCTGGATTGGAGCGTCGGCCAGGTGCTCGACACGCTCGACCAGCTCGGCCTGTCCGAAAAGACCCTGGTGATCTTCAGCAGCGACAACGGCCCGTGGTGGCAGGGCAACCCCGGCTACCAGCGCGGCCGCAAGCTGCTGTGGTTCGAGGGCGGCTACCGCGTGCCCTGCGTCGCCCGCTGGCCCGGCGTGATCCCCGCCGGGACGACCAGCGCGGCGATGAGCATGAACTTCGACCTGTTCGTTACCTGCCTGGGCCTGGCCGGCCTGGCCCCGCCGCAGGACCGTATCATCGACGGGGCCGACAT
Source organism: Chloroflexota bacterium (assembly GCA_040752025.1). GTDB lineage: Bacteria > Chloroflexota > Anaerolineae > Anaerolineales > UBA4823 > JBFMFR01. The sequence continues at coordinate 77,221 of JBFMFR010000019.1, forward strand.
CCTGCCCGTGCTCACGGGCCAGGCGGCCTCGCCGCACAACACGCTGTACTTCTACGACACGCGCAAGCTGATCGCCGTGCGCCGCCAGCGCTGGAAGTACTACCGCCACTATATCACCGACAACGCCGCCTTCTGGCCGCTCACCCAGGGCCCCTTCCTCTTCGACCTGGAAAACGACCCCAACGAATCCTACAGCCTGACCGAATCCCAGCCCGAGCGCGCCGCCGAGATGGCTGCCCTGCTGGCGGATTTCGGGGCGCAGATGAAGGCGAATTTGCGGGGGTGGCTGTAGATTGAAGAGTAAACGGTAGACAGTAGCAGGGAAACGGGGAGGGGAAAGCCACGAATTGCACGAATTGGGCGAATTTCATCATGGTCATAAGGAAACGGCAAGTGGTTGTCTGAATATGAAGTTGGTAACGGATCATGCAAGAATTTTGCACAGTGAAGGATGAAAATAGAGTGGTATGCTTAGGCCACAGCAGACAGAGCATCGTCGCACCTTGGTGAAATTCATCCCGATTTGGTAACGTATGCCGATTGCCTGTGAGCACAGTGAATTGTCGCGGTCTAACTGACCAGCACGTGTAGCAAAGTTCGTATTGTCTCGGCAATCCCTGCTGAAACCATAAGGAGCATACTAAAGAAAATGGAAGATATTTTGGAGTGTTGCTGTGGTTTGGATGTGCACAAGGAAACCATTGTAGCTTGTCTACTCAAAGGACCTATTGCAGACAAGATCAAATCGCAAAGTGAAATCAAGGAATTTGGAACGCAATTGAACGATCTGATCGCCTTGCGTGATTGGCTGGCGGGGCATAATTGCCACTATGTAGCCATGGAGAGCACTGGGATTTATTGGCAGCCCGTGTATGCAGTTTTAGAAACTTCTTTGTCAGATGAGATGCGTCTTTTGGTGGTCAACGCCCGGCACATGAAGAACGTACCTGGTAAGAAAACCGATATGCGGGATGCTGAATGGATCGCCACGCTCTTGCGGGCTGGCTTGCTAAAAGGTAGTTTTGTTCCCGAACGCGATATTCGGGACTTGCGTCAATACACTCGTTACCGCAAGGCCTTGATCCGAGATAGTACTTCCCAGAAAAATCGGATCGAAAAGTTGTTACAAGCCAGCGGCTTTCGGTTGTCGAGTTTTCTGTCGGATATTTTTGGCAGCTCAGGGCTCGCAGTCATGCAGCAATTGGTACAGGTTGGTTCCATCTCTGAAGAAAGTCTGAAAACGTGCTTGAAAGGTCGCTCCCGCCAAAAGATGGGTGCAATACTCTCCAGTCTCAATGGCGTATTGTCCTTACCGCAACGCCACCTGCTCAAAATGCAACTATCCCATCTAAAGGATCTTCAGGATAATCTGCGAGAAGTTGAAGAAGAAATCCACAATAACTTTTCGCAATTAGAAGCCTCAAGAGATCTGATTGATTCGGTCTTCGGGATTGACCACACCGCGGCTTACGCAGTCCTGGCAGAGATTGGTAACAAAATGGATCCTTTCCCAACCGCCCAACATATCTGTTCCTGGGCGGGCCTGGCTCCGGGCAATCACCAAAGTGCAGGAAAGAAGAAAAAACAGCGTGTCAACCCGGGGAACAATTATCTCAAAACCATCCTGAGCGAAGTAGCCCGGGTTATTGCAGCACATAAAAGCCACTATCTATCCGGGTGGTATTGGCGGCTCAAACAACGAACCGATTCAAAGCGAGCTATCGTCGCTTTGGCCCGTAAGCTTTTGGTCATCATCTACACCATGCTAAAAACCGGCCAACCCTTTGATGAGCGGAAATTCTTGGAACGTACAGAAACCAATAAGCGGAGACGCGTCAGCCGGATGGTCAACGAACTAACAAAGTTAAGCTATGTTGTTTCCTCACCAGCATAATTTCTCTTGCAACAGCTTGCTATTTGCTTAGCGGCCCCACCCTATTTTCGTAGCAAAGTGCTGAGTTTGTTCCAATTGGCAAATCCCTCACGAGTTTTGCCAATGTTTGTATGGTATGATTTACGTGTTCTATGGTATCACCTCATGGATCGGATTTACGCAACCCGTTCATACCATGAGTGAGACCTTTTCGCACCATCATTTACCGGAAACTAAAGTTATAATTAAGACAGGCTTATCAGGGCGAACATCGGGATTATTGGCCAAAGCTTACCAACTCCATAAATTGCAAACCTTTTATCGACTTCTTCTGATGTACCTTACATGGCCCCACTGCCATATCAATTGCGTCCAGCAGAAAGGATAAAGAATATGAACGCCGTGCCAAACACTCTTTTGCGTCGGTTCACTTCCTTTATTGGTTTAGTGGGGCTGTGCCTGGCGCCGAGGGCTTCGGCGGCCAGCGCCAACCAGCTTCTCGCATCACCGCCAGACATTTCGCATATTATCCTGGAAAAAAGGGCGGACTGGAATCCACTCCCGGTTTTCACGAAAGGCTTCACCTGGGGAGATGTGGATGGGGATGGCGACCTGGACCTGGCCGTGGGGAACTATGAAGCCGCCAACCAGCTCTACCTGAATGATGGCGCTGGTAACCTGACAGATAGCGGCTGGTCGCCAGTCATCACGAACACTTACGCCATTGCCTGGGGGGATGTGGATGGGGATGGCGACCTGGATCTGGCTGTGGCAAATGGTTATAGTCGTTATAACATCCCCTCTTCCAACCAGCTCTATCTGAATGATGGTCACGGTAACCTGACGGACAGCGGCTGGACGCCTCCTCCTAACAACTCCAAAGGAATTGCCTGGGGAGATGTCGATGGGGATGGCGACCTGGATCTGGCGGCAGCGAATGGCTGCGATCCAAATATGAACAACTGCCTTTCCAATCAGCTCTATCTGAACGATGGGCATGGCAACCTGACAGACAGCGGCTGGACGCCAGACGCCCAAAACAGCTACACGGTTGTCTGGGGGGATGTAGACGGCGACGGTGACCTGGATCTGGCCGTGGGGAATTACGCTAAACGCAACCAGCTCTACCTAAACGATGGGGGAAACCTGATAGACAGTGGTTGGGCGCCGGACCCCTGCGACACCTCCGTTGTTGCCTGGGGAGATGTGGATGGGGATGGCGACCTGGATCTGGCTGTAGGGAATGACTCCGAATCCAACCAGCTTTACCGGAACGAGGGGGGCAACCTGGTGGAAGACAGCAGCTGGGCGCCGCCCGGCCAGGCCACTGCAACGCTGGCATGGGGAGATGTGGATAGAGATGGCGACCTGGATCTGGTTGTAGGGAATTTTATGAACCCCAATCACATCTATCTGAACCAGAACGGCACGTTGTCAAGTAATCCAGCCTGGACGGCGGATACCCCCGCGGCAACCTACAGCGTGGCCTGGGGAGATATCGATGGCGATGGCGATCTGGATCTGGCCGTGGGAAACGTTGGCTCTCGCAACCAGCTCTATATCAACAAGACTTTCGGAATGGCGCTTAGCGATTGGCAACCGGACACCGTCTATACCGAAAGCATCGATTGGGGAGACATCGATGGAGATTACGACCTGGATCTGATTGTGGGAAATGACGGTTACCCCAACCAGATCTACCGCAATGATGGAAGCAATGGCATGACCCTGCTCCCCTGGGTACCGGCGCCTAACTATACCAAAGATGTTGCCTGGGGAGATGTGGATGGGGATGGCGATCTGGACCTGGCTATAGGAAACTTCGACCAACCCAACCAGCTCTATTTGAACCAAAGCGGCATCCTGCAGAATACCCCGGTCTGGACAGCCGCGGTTGGCTATCTAACTTATAGTGTGGCATGGGGGGACGCTGATGGAGATGGCGACCTGGACCTGGCAGTAGGAAATCATGCTCAACCCAACCAGCTCTATTTGAACGATGGATATGGAAACCTGATCCTCAGCCCCTGGACGCCGATCCCCTGCAACACAAAAAGTGTGACCTGGGGAGATGTGGATGGAGACGGCGACCTGGATTTGGCCGTGGGGAATTTCGAGCAGAGCAACCAGCTTTACCTGAATGATGGCAGCGGAGGCCTGACCCTCAGCCCCTGGGCACCCGTCACCAACAGCACCTACAGCGTTGCCTGGGGGGATGTAGATGGGGATACCGATCTAGACCTGGCCGTGGGGAATTACGGTCAACCCAACCAGGTCTACCTGAACAATGGCAGCGGAGGCCTGACCCTCAGCTCGTGGACGCCAGGCAGCCGCTACACCTACAGCGTTGCCTGGGGGGATGTAGACCAGGATACCGATCTGGACCTGGCCGTCGGGAATTACGGTCAACCCAACCAGGTCTACCTGAACAATGGCAGCGGAAGCCTGACCCTCAGCTCGTGGACGCCGCTCCCCAACGATACCAAAAGCGTTGCCTGGAAAGATTTGAATGGCGACGGCTTCCCGGAGCTGACAATGGGGAATTCCGGCGCTCCCAACCAGATCTACTTGAACGCGCTCGGAGCACTGCAGAATACCCCACTCTGGTCATCTAATCCCGAGCATCTATCTCTAAGTACGGCCTGGGGCGACGCCGATGGGGATGGCGACCTGGACCTGGCCGTGGGAAACTACCTTAGCCCCAACCAGCTTTACCTGAACATGGGCGGCAGACTGGTCTTCAGCGGTTGGGTGCCATACCCCAGCACAACCAAAAGCATTGCCTGGGGAGATGCAGATGGCGATGGCGACCTGGACCTGGCGGTGGGGAACTACTTCGATCTCGCCTCTAACCCACAACCGAACCAGCTCTATTTGAACGATGGACATGGGAATCTGAGCCTCAGCCCCTGGTCGCCCGTCCCTAACGGCACAGCCAGCCTTGCCTGGGGGGATGTGGATGGAGATGGCGACCTGGATCTGGCGGTGGGGAATTACGGTGCACTCAACCAGCTCTACCTGAACGACGGCAGCGGTGGGCTGACCCTCAGTTCCTGGTTGCCGGGCGCCAACTACACCCAAAGTATTGCCTGGGGAGATGTGGATGGCGACGGCGATCTGGATCTGGTTGCTGGCAATGGCTGTAGTCCAGGTGGAGCAACTTGCCCTCCCACCCAGCTTTACCTGAACAATAACGGCATCCTGGACAATACCCCAACCTGGACAACTGCGGGAGGCTACGACACCAGTTCGGTTGCCTGGGGAGATGTAGATGGCGATGGCGATCTGGACCTGGCAATCGGGTACTTTACCGCTGCCGTGCAACTCTATCTCAACTCAGATGGCGCCTTGCAAACTGACCCGGCCTGGGTTGCCCCATATAGCTACACTACTCAAAGTATTGCCTGGGGGGATGCGGATGGCGATGGCGACCTTGACCTGGCCGTGGGGAACAGAGCCGTGACCGCCAGTCTCCCCCTCAACAACCAGATCTACCTGAATGAGAACGGCGTGCTGCAGATCAGCACCTGGAATCCACCCGGAAACAACACCTGGAGCGTGGCCTGGGGCGATGTAGATGGCGACGGCGATCTGGATCTGGCCGTAGGAAACAGCACTCGCGCCAGCGACACTACATATTACCTGGCCTACAATCAGCTTTATCTGAATCCGGGGCCAGCGAACCCACTCTACCCGCAGCAAAATCCAGAACAGGCAGGATTGAGTTTCGCCAACAGCCCGGCCAACGGCTACGCCACAACGCACATCTGGAGCCAGGGTATCATTCCCTTCGTCTACACCCTGGCAATCTCTGGTGGCGCGCCTCAAAACATATCTGCCGAATATTCATTGGACGGCGGAGGCCAGTGGCATTCGGCGGTGGCAACCAGCGATACCCAAACCCAAACCCTGACTACTCTCCATGAGAGCGCTTTGAGCTTCGACGGTAGCAATGATTATGTCGAGATTCCAGATGCTCCCGGCTTGCAACCAGCTATTTTCACGATTGAAGCCTGGATCAAGGCAGATGCCTGGCAGATGGAATATTGGCAAGGCGTTATTGTAAGTAAAGATAGCTGGGATACCAACACACGCGGCTATGTCCTGCGCGCCGGCGAACATGGCCGGCTCTCGTTCATCATGGGCTGCTCCAGTGGTTGGGCCGAGGCGCTTTCGGCGCCGCTGATGCAGACCGGCGTTTGGTATCACGTAGCCGGCGTTTTCGACGGATTCAGCCTCGTAGCCCTGATTAATGGCCAGCCGGTCGATGTTGCCATTTGCCCGAGTCCCGTAACTTCCACGCAGCCGCTCAGGATCGGGAGTGCTTCATTTGTCACGGACCGGCTCTTCGATGGCGACATTGACGAGGTGCGCCTCTGGAACGTGGCGCGCTCCCCGGCTCAAATTCAGGCCGACATGGATCGGGAGATCGATGGCAGCACTCCCGGCCTGGAAGGTTACTGGCGCTTTGACGAAGGCCGCGGCGCCGTCACCGCCGACCAGACCGCCAACCATCATGATGGCACTCTCACCAATGGGCCAGAATGGATTTGGCGCAACCCGCCAACAACGTATCTCTATAAGTGGGATACGTTTGCCAGCGGATTCTATGGCCAGTCGGATAACGTTGTTTTTCGGATTAAAGCCTCTCCGGTGATAACGCCTACGGTCAACGGAAAAACGCCCGTCTTCCAGCGCCCGTATGTTTCAGCCGCCAGCCTTCCTTTGCGCGTGCGCGGCAACCAGGTGCGGGTCATGCACGCCGGCAGCCCCGCACAGGGCGCACAGGTTTTTCACATTCCCGTTGGCGAGTCACAAGGCAGTCCTTATGGGCCTTCCGCTGAACAACCTTACCAGACCAACAATTTGGGTTACCTGGTTGGGCACGGCGAGATGCAAAGCAAGGATGGCCTGGTAGCCTTGTGGCCGGCGGAGATCACCGACGCATATACGCTTTACTACACCAGCGCTGCTCCCTCTACTTCTGGCCTGGATGTTTACACCATCACGCAAAACGGCGTGCAAACCCTGACGGTCTCAGCAGATAACCCCCTGCTCGTGTTCAACCTGAACGTTTCGCTGGAATGGGATGCTCGCTATGATCCTTTCTACCTGGAAACACTGCGTTACAATTTCCGGCGCGCCTCCGAGATTATGTATGACTGGAGCAACGGGCAGGCAACCCTGGGGAAGATCACCATCTATCATGATCGCCAGCACTGGACAGATGCCGACATCCGCATCTATGCCACCAACCGCCTGCGCCCCAACGCCGTGCAAGGAGGCATCACCCTGGCGAAGATCCCCGATCCAGATATTCCCAGCCTGGAATACGCTCCCGGACAGCTCTATATGAGCCCTGTCTGGAACCGCTATGGTGGAACCGGCAGCAGCCAGAGCGACGATTGGGCGCGCACCCTGGTTCACGAGCTGGGTCACTACGCCTTTTATCTCAACGATAACTACTTAGGTCTGGACAGCGCCGGCCGCCTGATTCCAATTTCTACCTGTTGGGGCAGCATGGCTGATCCTTACCGCATCGACGCCCCTTACGATGAGTTCCATCCAGCCGCTGACTGGCTGCCATCTTGCGAACAGACCCTGTCCAACCGTTCTGCCGGGCGCTCAGATTGGCAGACCATTTCCCGCTTTTACCCCTTATTTGGCCCTGGCGACACCCGGCCAGTAAACCTCGGCCCTACCGCCCTGCCCCTGCAAATCACTCAGATCAAGTACGTAGATCCCGCCACGCCGGACACGTCCCTGGTAGATCCTACCTTCTACCTCACGGCAGACGGCGCCAGCTTCAGCCCTGGCGCGGGTACCCGCGCCATCCTGTACCGAGGTGATTGGGCCACCGACCTGGGCAGCCCCACGCTCGACCAGGTACTGGCGCGTGGCGCCCGGCCGGGAGACCGACTGTGTATCTATGCCCCATCCAACGAGCGCGCCGGTTGCGAAACGATCCAAGAAAATACTACCCAGATCGAGTTGCCTGCCCTGGCGAACTGGCAGCCATTTATCGACGTCATCCCCGTCAGTTCGACCCAGTTTACGGTGACGGTCAGCAATCTGCCGGCAGGCCTGTCACTATCGGCCCGCCTGTACCCTGCGGATGTTCCTGCTCCCCCGGCTCAAAGCATGACCCCCGTAGCCGGCCAGCCTGGCTCCTATACGGTGGCCTTCAATCCCGCTTCCCATGCTTTGTCGGGCATCGTCCAGGTGTGGGTAGATGGCTCCGCGCCTCTTCAAGAAGCCATCACCGATTACGCCCTGGGCGGCAATCCCGCCCCGCATGGCTCCGGTAGCGGCGATCGAGGCAACGCCCCGGCGGCTTCTTCAGATGGACAGGTGATCCTGTATGGCGATGTGATCTTTGACCCGCAGACTTTTTACACCCTGCAGGCCATCACCCGCCTGCCAGCAGACCTGCCCTGGGCTACCCAGGTTGGCCTGCCCTACCGCCTGACTGCTTCTGCCGGAGCGCCCGACCTGACCTTGACTTCGATCGGCATCAGCTATCTCAGCCAGGATGCCCCCCCCGGCGAAGAACAGTGGATCAGCATGTACTATTGGAATGGGATCAGGTGGCGCATCTTGCCAACCACCCTGGATACCTACCAGAACACCGCTTCCGCCTCAACCCAGGGCCCCGGCGTGTATGTGCTTATGTCCAGCTACCCGATCCCGCTCAGCCCCGGCTGGAACCTGTTCGCTTACCCGGTTTCTGGCTCGCGCAGCGTTACCGAAACCCTGGCTTCAATTGCCGGCAACTATGGTCCCGTCTACAGCTACAACCCGGCTTATGGCGCCGATCCCTGGAAGCTCTACAGCCCAACCGTGCCGGGCTGGGTGAACGATCTGTCAACCTTCACGTTTGGCTCGGGTTATTGGATCAGCGTCACCCAGAACATCACTACCTCCTACGGCATCACCCTATATATCAAGGGCGCCGCTTCCACGCTGTTACGCCCAACGAGCGGCTTTCCAGTTCCACCAGCCACCTACTACGGAACGCTTTCTGGAGACCCATCCTTTGCTCCGGGGCAGGCGCTCAGCGCCTGGGTAGGCAGCCAGTTATGCGGCTCGGGGCAGGCCTTCTCGGCCGAGAACAGTCTGGTATACGTTCTGGATGTATTTTCTATCCTGCAGATGCCCGGCTGCGGCTTGCCTGGTCAGGAAATCCATTTCAGGGCCGGCAGCCAGATCGGAGACCGGCTGCTGCTGCCAGCCGGGAGGTGGCTCGACGGGCAGCCCTGGAGGCTAGACCTGTCAGCCATCATTTACTACTTTCCTTTCATCCCCAAACATTAACCAGAACTTGAATGACAGACAGCGTACACGCCCGCTATATAGCCACCTTCCTGCCCATCACCCGCCGCCGATCGATTGCAGCAGGGATTCCCTTGCCCGAAGAAGCCTCTGGCGTGTGCCTGTTTGCCGACATTTCCGGCTTTACGCCGCTGACCGAAGCTCTGGGTAAAAGCCTGGGGCCTACGCAGGGCGCTGAAGTTCTGACAGACATCATCAATCAGGTTTTTAAGGCCATCATCCCCCAGGTATATGCCTGGGGGGGAGATGTGCTGGGCTTTGCCGGCGATGCCATCACCTGTTTCTTCACTGACCCGCCCGGTGAGCCAGGCGGCGCAATCTTGCCCGCTGTGTGCTGCGCGTACGAAATGCAAGCCGAGATGGCTGGCTGCTCCAGCGCATCTACTCCGGATGGGAGCGTTCACACCCTAAGCATGAAGGTTGGCCTGGCTCACGGCCCGGTGCGCCGCTGGCTGGTCGGCGCGCCTGACCTGGGGCGCTTTGACCTGCTGGCTGGCACCGCCGTGCAGCGCATGGCCGAGGCCGAACACTATGCCCGGCAGGGTGAGATCATCGTTTCACCAGAAATCTATGCCTGGGCCGCCGCCAGGGCGGCAGATCGTGTTACCTGGGGTGAAGACCGCCAGGGCTTTCATGTGCTGCTATCCCTGGTTGGCCCGTTTGCCGGGCAGCGCTCCCCGATCGAAGCGCCAGAGTTGGCAATAGATGCCTTACAACCTTACTTTCCTCCAGCCCTGTTCGAGTGGTTGTCCAGCACCGGTGAAAATTTCCAGGCCGAATTACGCCCCGTGGTAAGCGTTTTCTTGCGCTTCGAAGGCTTAGATTTTGAAAATGACTCGCAAGTTCATCAGAAGCTGAACCGGTATGTATCTACCATCCAGGCCGTGGCTGCCAGCTACGGCGGCATGTTGGCCCGCCTGGATTATGGCGATAAAGGCAGCGTGATGCATGTGCTGTTTGGCTCCCCCCATGCCCATGAAGATGATGAGCTGCGCGCGGTGGGATGGGCGCTGGATGTGCAGTCCGCCGTGCACGAGTTGCCTTTTGCGACGACTCTGCAAATCGGCATGACCCGCGGGCAGGTGTACGCCGGGGCCTTGGGGGTCAGCCTCCGGCGCAGCTACACCCTGATGGGCGATGAAGTCAACGCCTCCGCCCGTCTGATGATCGCCTGCCAGCCGGGGCAGATACTCACCAGTCAGAAGATTATGCAGGCTGCCCAAAAGCGCTTTATATTCCACCAGTTTCCCGGCTTTATGGTCAAAGGCAAGTATGAGCCAATCCCGGTGGGAATGCCGGTGGCGGCCCTGCCGCAAATGCCGCAAATGACAGCGGCCGGGCCGTTGGTGGGCCGGGAAGTCGAACTGGAGCAGCTAGAGAAACTGTTGGATAACCTGGTCGTGACCGGTGCAGGTCGGGTGCTGCGCATCCATGCCGCCACCGGCATGGGCAAGAGCCGTTTGTGCGCCGAAATGGCACAGCGCGCTATACTGCGCGGGGTGCGCACGCTGGTAAGCACCGCCCCCTCCACCGGGCAGGTTACACCTTACGTTGCCTGGCGTGAGGTCTTGCACACCCTGTTTGGCCTGCAAGCTGCCTGGCCGGCGATGCAGCAAAGCATGCAAATCCAGACCATGCTGCAGTGGATCAACCCCGAATGGCTGCCGCGCCTGCCCCTGTTGGGCGATTTGCTGGGCTTGCAGATTCCCGAAACGCCCCTGACCGCCAGCCTGGATGCCCAGGTACGCCAGCAATCGCTCTTTGCCTTGTTTGGCGATCTGCTGACCTGCATGGCCGCGCAGCAGCCGCTGCTGATCCTGATCGAAGATTGTCACTGGATCGATGGAGCCTCCGCCGCCCTGTTCGAATCCCTGGCGCAGAGCCTGTTCCAGGCGCCTGTACGCATCATTCTGATCGCCACCCATCGCCCGCCGGATGATCCCAGCCAGCCGATCCTGCCCACCCTGGATAGCCTGCCCGTCTATACCGGCATTGAGCTGGGCGAATTGCCTGAGCCAGCCATGCGCAGCCTGGTCACTGCTCACCTGGGGGGCGAGCTGGCGCCGGCCCTGATGGACGCCATTCTAAGAAGGGCAAGCGGCAACCCATTTTTCATCGAAGAGCTAGCCGAAAGCCTGCGCGAGAGCAGCCACTTGCAAATGGTGGAAGGGCGCTGGAGGCTGGTGACACAGGTTAACGAAGACAGCCTGAGCGTGCCTGAAAGCATCCAGGGTATCGTGCTGGCCCGCCTTGATCTCCTGGACGAACACAGCAAACAGACCTTAAAAGTCTCGTCCGTCGCCGGCTCCAGCTTTCAAGTAGAGATCGTTGCAAACATCCACCCCGACCAGCCCGGCCCTGAAACGCTGCAAAGCCAGCTCACAACCCTGGAAAAGCGCGATTTCCTCCAACAAGAACCGTCAGAGACTGAGCCCACCTGCCGCTTCAAGCATACCTTGCTGCAAGAAGTCGCCTACAGCACGCTGCTGTACACTCAGCGCCGGGCCTTGCACCGGGCCGCCGCTCGCTGGTACGAAAACACCCGCCGGCAGGTGCTGAGCTCATGCTACCAGCTCCTGGTGCACCATTACCATGTTTCTGGAGACGCCGGTCAGGAGCTGCATTACCTGCGCCTGGCTGCCCAACAGGCCTACAAGTGCTACGCTAACCACGAGGCTGTGCAGTTAACCAGGCGTATCCTGGAATTGACCCCCGCAGCAGATATTTCTGAGCGATTTGAGGCCTTGGCCTTGCGGGAGGAGGTTTGCGCGCGCCTGGCCGACCGCTCACAGCAGCAAGCCGACCTGGCTGAAATGTCCACCCTGGCGGAGGCTCTGGATGCCAGGCAACAGAACAACGCCTGTCGCTACCAGGTAACCCGGCGACAGGCCTATTACTTATTAGGAACTGGCGAATACGCCGCTGCCCTGGCCAGTACACAGACCAGCTTATCACTGGCGGTAGAAGATGCTGACGTTGCCCGCGCATATATCGGCATGGGCCATGTGCTGAAACTGATGGGCAATAGTGACGAAGCCCGGGTACAGCTCGAAAAGGCCTTATCCCTGGCTCATCAGGCTGGCGATCCAATCCTGCAAGCGAACTGCTTGCTGGATATGGCTGAGTCACTACGCCTCCAGGATAGATATACCGAGGCGCTCGCGTATTACAAACAAGCCCTGGAGTTATACCAGCAAACCGGCGACCGGCACAGCGAGGGCATCTGCCGCATGGATATCGGGCTGGTTGAAAACTGCTTAGGCCTCTCAAGCGAAGCCCGCGCCTATTTGGAGCAGGCCCAGGCGATCGCCGCCCAGGTGGGCGACCGGCTGATCGAGAGTATGATCCTCAATAACCTGGGCCTGTGGACCTATTACCAGGGCGACCTGGCTGGAGCCGACGCTCTGTATGGGCAGGCGCTGCGCCTATGCCGCGCCATCAACAACCGGGCAGATGAGGCCATGCTGCTCAACAACCTGGGCTGGAATGCCATGATCCTGGGCAATTACCCGGCCAGCCAGCAATACTACCAGCAATCCCTGCATCTGGCCCGTCGCCTGGGCGACCGCTTCACAGAGGCAGCGGTTTTGTCCAGCCAGGGGCTGCTTTTATACCAGATAGGCGACCAGCCAGCCGCACTCGACGCCAGCCAGCAGGCACTGGAGATCGCCAGGCCAGCCGGCTTTACCTCTTTGTGCGCCGAAGCCCTGACTCACCAGGGTCATGCTCTGGCAGAGTCTGGCCAGCTTAATCAAGCCGCGGCGGCCTACCAACAGGCCTATGCGCTTTACCAGCAAATTGAGCGCAGTGACAATGCGCTGGAAGCCCTCTCTGGCCTAGCGCGCCTGCACCTGGCTCAAGGACATATGGCGCAGGCCATCAACCTCGTGGAGCAAATCCTACCCGGCCTGTATCCCGGCCTGGTAGATAACGTAGAAGAAGGCTTTCGTGTCTACCTGACCTGTTGCCAGGTATTGCAGACTGCCGCTGACTCACGCGCGGCGGAATTGTTCGCCACCGCTAAACGTGACCTGCACGAGCGCGCCGCTCGCATCAATGATCTGGCCTTACGCGAGTCGTACCTGAACAACGTACCTGCCCATAAAGCATTGCAGAAAGGCCTTCGCGACCTACCGGTTGTGTAGCTTTTCAAAGCCGGCCTGCGCAGCAGTGAATTTCTCTGGATCCCTTATTTACGCTGTCGATATCGTTGCACTGGTTGCGCCAGCCTGGCATAGGCTTCCGGCGTAGAGGGCCGCAGATGGAACATCAGGTGCGCCGCGCCCAGCGCGAGAGACAGGTGCAACACACGGGGAATGTAGAGTCCGGTGAAATCGTACCAGAACAATCCGAGAATAATCGTACCCCTGAAATCAGGCAACCAAGCAAGGCAAAGTAAGCTGAATGGGATGGCTGACATGGGGCAGATTAGGAGGTGGGCCGGTCAGAGTAGCGACATCCAGGTTTTTCGCAGGGAAACGTGCAAGAAGCTTGTTTGGAGGAGTTTGCTCAAAAGGTTTGACATAGATAGTCCATTCTCTTTGCTGTGGTTCCATCTGAACCCATACCAGTGGTTCGCCGAAGCGCTTGAGGAGCATATGGTAGACAGGTTTGCCCAGGTTATAGGTAGTGCGACCTAAACTAATGCGGCCAGAAGAACCAACCCGGCGCTCGAAGGTGAAATGAGCCAGGAAGTCGAGCACTCTTTGTAAATCGAATAGGATGGTTTCGTACTGTGGTTCGTAATAGCGGCGAGGATGAAGGAGTTCAGGATGAGCTACAAGTGGAGGGCGTTCGTTACAATCGCTGGCCAGGGAAGGGAAAAGGGTATTTTAGACGAGCCGTTCATGATCCAAAGCGAGCTGCAAGTTCTGCAAGTTGCGTAACCCTTCTTCATTGAGAGCCAGATTATCCAATGTACGATGATTGCGTTCAATTTGAGGCTGGTCGGTCGGGTGAGCTGGACGGATGAAGCGATGGGCAATCCCCAAGCCAACCAACCACAATGTGAGCAAGCTAGCAGCCTGTCGGAGAGGAAGGACGTAACTGTTCCAAAATTGGTAAAGTTTTCCCGAAACCGCCAGGGGTGGCGGCGTGGTCGAGGCAATTACCGCCATATGTGCCGGTTTGAGCTATAAGTTACCAACTTTGGAACGATCACGAAGGACAGGGAATTGTAGTACACTTGAGGCATGAGCAGATATTTCAAAACACCTGATTATGATGCAACCCTACAGCAAACGATCCGCTTGGAAGACGCACTTCCGGCGAGTCACCTGGCACGGTTTGTGGTGGATATTATTCGCCAATTGGACTTGAGAGCGGTGTACGCAAAATATGCAGCAGAAGGTGGAGCGGCGATAGCGCCGGAAGTATTGTTGGGGTTGCTGTTTTATGCATATGCGACGGGAGTATTCAGTTCTCGCAAGATAGAGCGAGCCACGCACGAGAGCATCCCATTTCGCTACATAGCAGGAGGATTGCATCCGGATCACGACACGATCGCCAACTTTCGCAAGGTATTTCTACCCGAGATACAGGAGTTGTTTGTGCAGATATTGCTGTTGGCACAAGCAGTTGGCGTATTGAAAATGGGCAACATCAGCCTGGACGGGAGCAAAATCCATGCAGATGCCTCCAAGAGCCATGCCGTGAGCTATAAGCGGTTAGTTGAAATCGAAAGCCAACTGCGCACAGAGGTTCAAGAATTGTTTACCCTGGGCGAACGAGCCGATCAAGGCGAAGTGCAATTACCGGAAGGGATGAAGGTTGAGGATGAGATCGCCATTCGGCAACAGCGGCTGGAGGATCTCGCCAAAGCGAAAGTGGTCTTGGAAGAACGGGCCAAAGAACGCTATGCCGTAGAACAAGCAGAGTATGAAGCCAAACTGCGCAAGCGAGAAGAGAAGGCTCGTAAACATCATCGCAAGCCGCGTGGACGCACTCCAAAACCGCCTGAACCCGGGCCACGCCATAACGATCAATATAACTTCACCGATCCGGACTCTCGGATCATGAAAAACAGCACCAATGACGGTTTTGACCAACACTACAACGTTCAGGCAGCAGTTGACCAGGCAAGTATGTTGATCGTGGCAGGATCACTCTCGAACCATGCCAACGACAAACGCGAAGCAGAACCCACGCTGGAAGCGCTCGATCCTGCATTGGGAAAACCGAAAGCCGGAGCATTGGACAATGGCTATTGGAGTGACGCCAACCGTCAGGCTTTCGAAAAACGTGGGATTGAAGCCTACATTGCCACGGGGCGTGAAGCACATCATCAAAGCTGGCAATCCTTTTTCGCCGAAGCGCCCACACCGCCTGCTGAAGATGCCAGCCCAATCGTCAAAATGGCCTACAAACTCCAAACCGAAATCGGCAAGGCCATCTACCGCTTGCGCAAATCCACCGTAGAACCCGTCATCGGCATCATCAAAGAAATCCTGGGCTTCCGCCAGTTCTCTTTGCGTGGCCTCACGGCTGCTGCAGGCGAATGGTGTTTGGTCTGTCTGGCATTCAACCTCAAACGCCTCCACGTGTTGATGGCAGGATAGTCAGGGTATGTTTCAACGCGGCTGCTATCTGCCACAGAAGAGGAGATCTGGTATCAATCGTACTCGTTTAGGCTTTATCTGCGTGAATAGGCGGCTAATTTGGCCCTGTACCTTTATTCATCTTGTAAAAGTGCTTGTCTCTCCGACAGGCTGCTAGCGGATATAAAGAAAGGATAGAAAATGCTCTTGGGGCGTCTTTTTTAGGTAAGGCTTTGAAACTTAGTTTTGATTTCAATAGTCTAGATGAAGCAAAGTTACTCCAAAAAAGACTCATCCTCATGCAAAAGCAACTCAGGGCGATAAAGAAAGATGCGCAAGAGGTCATAACATCCATTAGAGCAGATTATAGGAACAAGAAAGAAAGTGTAGCAAATGGGGGGCAGCTTACGAGTTTGCTTTTTGGTAAAAAAGCTGCAGGCAGAGACAGACAAAAGCAACGTCACGCATTGGATCAAAAACAAAAATCGGACATTTTGCCCTATGAAAACGTTGTAGGAACGATTGATGGTATTTTACTTGAAATAGACAAAGCAAAGCTTCGAGTGGAAACATATTCCAAGAGAATAAATGACTCAAATTCCTATAGTTATCAAGAAAAGACACTCGTCGCTTGGCCGGTCATCACCTAGAAAGCAAATGCTCAAGAAAAGGTGATAACCATGGATGAAAACCTCCTCTACTCCGAGACCCTGACCTCCAACCGCACCGAGGCGCTCTTCCTGGCGCTCATGCTCTTCTTCCTGCTGCTGTCTATCGGACAGGCGGCTGCCGGCAGCCTGGGCGTCCTGGCAATCTTCTTCTGCCTTTTCATCGTTTTCCTGTTCTACGTGGTGAACTATCGCACCCTGGCGATCCGACTCACCGCCGAGGCGCTCAAGCTCAAGTTTGGCGTCTTCACCTGGACAGTGCCCCTCGACAACGTCCAGGATTGCCAGCCCGACGAGGACCTGCCCGCGCTGGTGAAGTACGGCGGGGCAGGCATCCATTTCATGCTCTTCCGCCAGCGCTACCGCGCCTCGGTCAACTTCCTGGAATACCCGCGGGTCGTGATCGCCTTCAAGCGTAAAGCCGGCCCGGTGCAGGACATCTCCTTTTCCACGCGCCAGCCGGACGATCTCCTGCGCCTCATTCGAGAAGCGGTAAGCCAACGACACAGCCGCCAGCCGCAGACGCCCTGACCTGACGCCCTGGAGGATAAAAACCGGCACCGTCTGCACCCAAAGAAACCGGTTTCTCTCTCGCGAGATAAGGAGTATTATTTGATGGAGCTGAACACCGTCGGCCCGGCAGCTGCCATCGCCACCTTCCTGGGGGTGTGGCTCGGGCATGTGCTGGTGCGGGAGCTGGAATACCGCGCCGCCAGGCTGGCCCTGCCGGCCCTGGGCTTTGCCCTGGCCGGGATCCTGCTGGAAAGCGGCGCGCTGCTGACCGCTTCCGCGCCGCTTTCGGCCGGCCTGGGCATCCTGGGGATCACCGCCCTGTGGGGCTGCGCCGAGCTGTTCCGCCAGCAGCGGCGCGTGGTGCGCGGGCACGCCCCCGCCAACCCCTCCAACCCGCGCCACGCCCGCATCCTGGAGCGCTATCCCACAGCCACTACCCTGAACCTGCTCGAGCGCCAGCCGCTTGGCCGCCCGGTCGAGGCCACCGGAAAAGGAGAAGCGCCATGAACCCCTTCGGTCTTGCCGTTGGGCTGGCGACCCTGGTCGTGCTGGGGCTCGGTTTTGTGTGGGTTATCCGCGCCGAGCGCTACCTGGGCTACCTGTGGTGGCCGTATTTCCTGGGGGCCGGCCTGCTGCTGGTGATCGCTTCGATGCTCATCCCCAACGATTGGGGCGCGGCGCTGGTGGGTGTGCTGGGCGCATCATTGGTGTGGGGCTCGACCGAACTCAAGGACCAGGCCGTGCGCGCCGAATTGGGCTGGTTTCCCTTCCGCAAAGAGAAGCGCCGCCCGCCGTTCGCACAGGTTATCGAGAAATGGAAACCACCGCATCTGTAAACAGGATAAAGGAAAAAAAACAAATGAATGACCTAAAAATCATCGGCCTGTACCGCATCGTTCCCACGATGGAGTCGATCCTGCGAGCAGTTCAATACTACGATTACGATTGGCTGCTCGACGAAGATGGGGAGTACGAAGACGAAATCTACTGGGAGAACCACGAGAACCTGGGGTTGCTGGAGGTCCAGGTGCGCGGGGCTTTTTCGCCAGATGAGCTGATGGCCTCGATATCCCTGGGCGACCAGGCACCTTACATGGAGTTTTACCTGAACGCAAGCGGCAGCAGCCTCTTATCTGATGAAGCCATCAACGAGAGCCAAGACTGCCGGGCGTGTTTCTTCCTGCACTTCGTTGACCCGGCGAAACCGCTCGAAGTAGCCCGGGAACGCATCGCGCTGCCAGCCTGGTCAGAACTGCCAGCCCGGTTGGAACCCTTTGCACATTACCTGCCCCTGGACTGAATACCAGGTACTATGCATGCACTCCATCTGGGTCGCCCTGCATCACATTCTCTCCCTGCCTGCGCCGCTAACCTGAGCGCAGACACCGGTAAGGTGCTTGGCGTTAGCATGTGCAATGTGTAAAATCTGAAACCATCCCCTCCAGGAGCAAAGCGATGAGTGACCAAGTAAGCCCATCAGAGCCCATTGATGAAGGAAAAGTTGCCTCAAGCGCCAGCGTTGGCAGCATCAGCCACGTTTCAGGCGGACAGGTGAACATCGCCGGCAGGGATATTTTCCAGGCAATCTTCACCGGCGAGACCAAAATAGAAATTGAGAATATTATCTACCGCGAATCCGACATCGAAAAGCTTCTGCAATTCATCAAGCTGGCAGTAGCAGCATTCAGGAATGGGTTGGAGGATGTTTATATCCGCCAGGAGCCAAAGACCCCCTACAAATCACTCTCCGCTTTTGAAATGGCCGATCACTCGATATTTTTCGGCCGCGGCAAGGCCATAGATGAACTCTGCCAAAAAGTTGTCGGGAATAAACTAACCGTTCTGCATGCCCCTAGCGGCGCGGGGAAAACCTCTTTGCTCAACGCCGGCCTGTCGCCTCACTTATACAAAGAAGGTTATTTGCCCGTTTACAATAGCCAGTATACTGACTTTGCTAGATCCATCAAACAATACTTGACTGCATATTGCGACTGGCCCAGGCCCGAGTTGTTCGATAAGCTGAATCTCGAGGAAGTAATCAGAGGCGTCACGAGCCAATCGCCCAGGCTAAAGGGAATGGTTATTTTTCTAGATCAGTTTGAAAATTATTGGGGGCTGCTTCCACACCAAAGACCTGACCCGCACTTGCCTGAGAAACTGGAAAATTGTTTACACATCACGAACACATCTGTCCATTTCGTGATCTCTATTCGGGATGACTCCTTTAGCAGATTACGTTTCCTTGGTAGTGCTATACCCACTATCTTCCATAACGAATACTTCCTTGAAGTGATGTCCGGAAACGAAGTAAAAGAAGCCATAGAAAAACCGCTCCTCAAGCTTTCGGCCGGCATCCAGTTTGAACCAACATTAGTGGAAGAGTTGTCGAAAGATACCGAGAGCGGCCGCATGGCTCTCCCTCAGTTGCAGATCATCTGCAACCATCTCTATGAGCAGGCGTTGAAATCCGGCGACAATAGAATTCTTTTGCAGAGCTACCGCCAAAAAGGGGGGGCGCTGGCAATTCTTGGAAAATATCTGGAGGAAAAATTGGCGCAATTTGGCGCCGAACAGAAGTTAGCCAAGAGTATCTTGCAGGAGATGGTCAGCACCGATGGAGAGAAACAGGCCTACACACCCGAAGAGCTCTCTCAACAATTGCATGTAGATTCCCAGACGATCGAGCATGTGCTGCAAAGCCTTCTGAACCACCGCCTGCTTCAGTGTGACGAGCAGGATGGGTTGCAATATTTTCGAATCGTCCACGACTATTTGTCTCAGCGCATAAAAGAGTGGATGGCACCAGAGCTGTTGGAACGCAAGAGCGCCTTAGAGTTATTAAGAAGGAAGGTGCTCGACTGGCAGCAAACGGAGAAGCGCCACATGTCTCCCGAAACCTTTCGCGGCCTGCATCCTCGCCTGGAGAACCTTGGCATCACCGATAAAGACAGCATCGACTGCCTGATCGTGTCCGCGTTCTACGCCGCATCGCCGCTCGGCCCCGATAGCGAATTTCAGATCGGACCAGAGGATGTAAAGAAGGTACGCCATTGGATCATACATGCGCTTCAAAGTGGGCTTGAGATTGCACAGCTTTTAGAACGAGTGACAACCGACCCGTGTTTCAAACGGCGCGCAAGAAATATCAATATCTTGGGGCAGTTAGCGATCCCTGATTCTCGGCAATGGATCGAGAAAGCGCTGCAAGATGAATACCCTCAGGTCCGCATCCAGGCCATCCGCTCCCTGGAAAAGCTCCATCCATCTGGCGCATGGAGAAAGGATCTTGCCTTCGAGCGATTGGTCCCAGGCGGCAGTTTTTTGATGGGAGACGATAACAGCGACGAAAACTTCGATAAGCCCTTTGGTTTTTGCGAAGTACCGGGTTTTTATATCGATGCACACCCGGTGACGAATGCGGAGTATCAACGCTACGACCCTGATCATAAGTATCCGCCCGAGCTCGATAATCACCCGGTCGTCGGAAAAACCTGGATCGAGACCAATGCGTATGCTCGCTGGGCCGGGAAGCGCCTGTTGAGCGAAGCCGAATGGGAAAAAGCCGCCAGCTGGGACAGCGCCAAATCCCATAAACGCCGCTTCCCCTGGGGAGATGCATTCGACCCTCTCCGCTGCAACACGCTCGAAGGCGGCCAAAACGGGACCACTCCGGTTGGCCGGTATTCTCCGGAAGGCGACAGCCCCTATGGGTGTAGTGATATGGCCGGGAATGTTTGGGAATGGACGAGCAGCCTGTTCCAAGGCTACCCTTATGAGGGCGATGAATCTTTCGAATCCCCCGAGCGCTCCTACTGCCGTGTATTACGCGGTGGGTGCCATTCTCTTGGCCAGGCTTTTGCCACTTGCACCTACCGTAAAGCTGGACCGGCCGAAGAAAACGGCTCGAACAGGCTGATCGGTTTTCGACTTGGACTGGACGAGAATCGATAGAAGTTATTCAGCAATCTCAAGAGGATTTTCTCAGGAACTGCGCCGAGGCGGGGGCGCGTCTTCGCCCCAGATACTCGCGTCATCCCATAATTCGGGGTTCTCGAGGCATTTTTGATACAGGACATCATCGAAGTTGGCAGAGGAAACCCCAAACGCTGTATAGGCCATGCCCCTGGGCACATCCTGGATGCGTATCCGCTCGGGTTGTTTCAGCCAGGGGCGAATACAGCGTTCTACCGTCGGGCTGATCAACACGGGTGGGCGAAGCGCTTTGGTTAGCACGTCAAAGCGGCCAGCTTCAAACTTGAGCAGGTTGGCAAAATTGACGTGATCGCCCAAGATTGTATATTCCCGGTGATAATCGTCGCCCAGGTAATCGAAGAGCACGGTTCCGTAGTCAATGCCGATCCCCAGGTCGATATCCACAGCCTCGTTCGACTCGCTGTCGTAAAACTGCCCAAATGCCTGCCGCAAGAATTTTTCGCGCAGCGGGTGAAATCTTTCCACCATCCTCAGCGCCGCATACACCGCACTGGCCGAGGCTTTAACCGGGTGATCTTCGTGCTCGCCGAAGATGGCCACCACCCCCGGTCCTACAAAGCGGTCGATGCGCCCGCGCCCTTCTGTCTGGATGGTCTCTGCCATCGTGCGGCAGTGATCGTTCAACACCATGGTGATCGTGCCCGATTCTTGAACGTTTCTTTGCGAGTAAACGTTCCGCAGCATTTCTGAAAGCGGCGTGAAATTATGAATATCCGCCGACATCACCGCAACCCGGAACCAACGCGTGCTGTACAATGAGGGCAGATACGTTGTTGGCAGGAACTGGCCGTACTCCTTGGAAAGGAACTTTCGCAGTCCATAATAAATCGCAGCAATGCCCCCGTTAAGTACTTCATCGCCTATCTCGAACCGAGTCTTCGCCGGACCAATATCCCACAGGATAAACACGCCCAGGTTGGTCTCATCGAAATCCAGGGGCACGCACACACCCTCCCTCAAAGCAGGGGCTTGGATTCCCAAATGCGACAGTAGCTGGCTTAGCTGTCTGGTGGCCAGCTTTCTGATTTGAGGCGTATCGGAAACACTTTCTACGCCGGATTGCAATGTCTCTTTGATGTACCTATAAGATGAATAATCTTCGTCAAAGGATTTCCTCGTGTATCGCAATGTCTGATCGTAGGTGGAATCATCTAAATGATTTACGAGAAAATGGATCTCAGGGAATCCGCGGTTGATAACTATGTGTACGAAATTAGCTCGATTCAGGATGATTTTCAGATTTTCGCCCAGGTGAGAAAACATGTTTTGCATGTTTTCGATTAGTGGAATGTTTCGATCGTAATGGTCGATACATTCCATTAACGAGGCATCGAGCGTATGTTTCAAGCTCGCTAGACTCACTTGTGTATTCCCCTAGACTTCAGCGACCAATCGACCCAATTTAGCGAATTGGATTGGCTTGTCCAGCCACTCATATTTACCTACTTGCCGGAGAAGTGAGGTGATCTCCTCGTTCTCGCGCCCAAAATTCGAAATAAAGATCACCAACGCATCTGGACTGATCACATTATTCCTGCGTTGTTCGATAATGTAGTTGATCCCGGCGTAGCGATTTTTCCCGATCATGACATCCATGATGAAAGCCTGGCACTCTTTCGCCTGGTCGCTGATATCATTGGGATCGGATGCATGAACGACTGAAAAATCGCGATCCTCCAGGAAATCAACGATCAAGGTCCGAGTAGTGAAATCGTCATCAACTACTGCGATCTTCTGCGCTCGTTCGCTCATGTGCTCTTCTCCTGCTCAATTCGTATGGTGAAACACGTGCCAACACCCAGCTTGCTCTCGATACGATATTGCCAGTTTCGCTCATCTAGCAAGCGCCTTACAGTCGATAGTCCAAGCCCCATACTCGCAGGCCACATATCCGCCCCCCGGCTGAAATAAGGCTCAAAGACGCGCGGCAGGTCTTCCTCCGCAATGCCACGGCCATTGTCGCTGATCACCAACTCATATCCAGTGTCGATCTGTTTGGCCTCTGCCCGAATATCTCGTGGCGGGCTGGAATACTTAAAGCTATTATCCAGAATATTGAAAAGAACTGCGTCGATTTTTTTCCTTTGGAGAGGGGTTAGTTGAATAGAATAGCTCGCATCGCAATTAATTGCGCATACGAAATCTTCGGGGAACAAAGCTTTCATGTTATCTACTGCTTCGGTGAGGATAGTAGACAAGGGGACTTCCGATGCTTCTGTTCCAGGAGCATCCTGGCGGGTAGCCGCTAATCCATAAACATTCAGGATCCATACTCGCACGGTTTGCAGATTGCGCGCCATCATGTCCAGGCGCGATTTGATCCGTTCCGGGCGAGGTTCCTTTAGCTGCAGCTCAGAAGTAAGAATTTCAAAGGCCTGGACGGCATTTGATACCGGCTGTTTCAGCAGGTGGAAGAAATCATAGATCACATCCGATCGCAGGCGCGAGTTGAGCTCGATTGCCAGAGAGATGAAATCCGCCATCAGATCGAAAGTTGCCCGGTCCACCGGATCGAACTTTTGTTTGTGGAAACTGTTCTCGATCTTTAATACCCCAAAGCAATTATTGTTCATATCCAACAGAGGCACCGCATACAGACATCCGAATGGCTTTAGCGCCCATTGTTGTGGGTCCCATATGCCTTGCCAGGCTTTGTTAGCTTTTAGGACCTCAATCCGTTCACCCCAAAAACTGCGTTTGCGGATAGCTACCCAAGGTGTAAGGCCCTTGATCTCCTGATCTTCTTTGGCTTCCCAATTGAGTTCATATTCTGGCGGCGAGCCTTTACCCGCAACGCCATAATTCGCGCCCAATCTCAACTTCTTCTTGTCAATATCTACTAACCAAAGCGAGCAAACATCTGCTTTGAGCAAGTCTGCGGTTTGGTCAACAACTTGTTGATAGAAAAACGAAGGTTCTTGTTGTTTGAGTAAGGCTGAAGTAAGCGAACGAATTACCTGCTGGCGATTTTGTTCGTGCTGCTCACGCACCTCCATAGTCTTAAGTGCTGTAGCGATGAAAGGCATCAGGCGTTCGGCTTGGCTTTGATCTGCCAGGGTAAAGCCGCCTGGATTTTGCTTTGATTCCATTTTCAAAACGCCGATTAACTCGTCTGAATTCTGGGATAGGCTGCGATAGACGATCGGCAGTCCGAGCAAACACTTGAACTGCTCGCCCTCCTTTGGGAACTGGGTCCTGTCCCAGGTTCCCCGGTGGGCGCCGTACCAGGGCTTAGAGGGATCATCGCGCAGTTCAGTCATCGAATTTGCCAGGCAAACCTGCCTGCGAATAGCAATCCAAGTAGTGACACCTGAGATATCTTCGTTTGACTTGACTGTCTGATCCAAAATGTAGTTTGGCGGTGCTGCGCCAGTTTCCAACCGGATGCCCACATTCGCATACAGGACCAGTTGTTCGTGTTCCGCGGTTTTCACCCGGCGCCAGATTGTACACAACTCAACATTAAACAAGTCCCTGATCTTTTGAACCAGGCGACTTGCCAAATCCTCATAGCTGTTGGCGTCGACCATCGCGTCAACATAGTCGAGGAAAGTCTTGTCGATATCATAGGTGCTGGAAGTAACCATATTCGCATCCTTTATCTCAGACTATTCTATTGATACCCTTATTATACACGGTTTGTAAATCACTTCTGCACGATACATCCTCCGGTCATCCTGACTAATCAGCATCGAGTAAAATAGGGAATGCATCACCTGAGAACCTGTCTGAAAAGTCATGAGCGGGCCAATCTACGGAGCATGATTCTGGTCATCGAGATGTAGATAAAGGTTTCGCTCGAAGTTACCAAACCTTCATAATCTTTGCTCAAGCGGCGATAGATGC
>JBFMFR010000002.1:0-285097 GCA_040752025.1 Chloroflexota bacterium
CTGGCTGCTCTGCGCACTTTGTTGCTCAATGGCGGCTGGGATTTGTACTGGCATGATCATCAAGTGTTACCTTTAGCCATCCCGGTGAAAACATGACTATCCCATCGGTTTGGCGCGCTAACAATTTATTTATGTGCAGAGTGGCGAAAACTTGCCGCTATACACTATCTACCAAACTGAGCAGCGAGCATCTCAATAACTCTGGTCAGGAGAGCATTGCCTGTGCATTTGCGAAAATCAATACCTCCCTCGTGCCTTATACGTCTCCCCCTGTGTCAGCTCCTGCGGGCGCGCCGGGACAACCTGCACGGCGCAGGCCTTGTACTCGGGGATGCGCGCCTGCGGGTCGAGGGCCTCGATGGTCAGCAGGTTGGCGGCTGCCTCGGCGAAGTGGAAGGGGATGAAGACCACCCCGGCGCTGACCCGCTCCCCCACCGCCGCCCGCAGCACGACCGCGCCGCGCCGCGAGCTGAGGCGCACGGGGTCGCCGTCCCGGATGCCCAGCATCTCGGCGTCCACTGTGCTGATCTGCGCCAGGGCCTGGGGATAGAGGGCGTCTAGCTGCGAGTGGCGCGTCAGCGTGCCGCCGTGCCAGTGCTCCAGGACGCGCCCGGTGGTCAGGATGAAGGGATACTCGTCGTCGGGCTGCTCCACGATGGGGACGAAATCCAGGGGATGGAACCTGCCCCGCCCGCGCGGGAAGCTCCCGGCGAACAGGTAAGGCGTGCCAGGGTGCTGCTCGTCCCAGACCGGCACCTGCAGGCCGCTCTGCTCCAGGCGGGCGTAGCTCACCCCGGCGTACTCGGGCACCACGCGGCCGACTTCCGCCAGGATTTCGCCAGGGTGGGCGTAGCGCCAACCCGCCGAGGCGGGCCGGCCCAGGCGCGCTTCGATGCGCTGCGCCAGGTCGCAGACGATCTGCCAGTCGGGGCGCGCCTCCCCGCGCGGCGACAGGGCCTGGCGTACGCGCTGCACGCGCCGGTCGGTGTTGGTGAAAGTGCCGTCCTTCTCCGCCCAGGGGGTCGCCGGCAGGAAAACGTCGGCGAAGGCGCCTGTCTCGTTGATGAACAGGTCCTGCGCCACGATGAACTCGAGCTGCTGCATGTGCTGGCGGGTCAGGTTGAGGTTGGGCTCGCTCATCATGGGGTTCTCGCCCATGATGTACAGGGCGCGCACGCCGCCGGGATGGGCATTGGACAGGATTTCGGTGGTGGTCAGGCCCAGTTGGCGGTTCAGCCCGCCCGCCTCGACCTGCCAGGCCTGCTCCCAGCGGGCGGCGTTGGCGGGGTCATCGACGCGCATGTAGCCGGGGTAATGGAAGGGCATGGCGCCCATGTCGGAAGCGCCCTGCACGTTGTTCTGGCCGCGCAGCGGGTTCAGGCCGGTTCCCTGGCGCCCGATGTGCCCGGTGAGGAAGGCCAGGTGGATGAGGGACAGGGCGCTGGCGGTGCCGTGCGAAAGCTGCGAGATGCCCATACCCCAATAGATGGCAGCGCGCTGCGCCGTGGCGTACAGGCGCGCCGCCTGGCGGATCAGGTCAGCCGGCACCCCAGAGAGCGCCTCGGCGTACTCGGGAGTAAACTTCTCGATCGAGCGGGCAAATTCTTCGTAGCCCTCGGTGCGCTCGGCGACGAAGCGCTGGTTGACCAGCCCCTCCTGGATGATGACCTGGGCCATAGCGCTGAACACCGGCACGTTGGTGCCCGGCTTGAGCGGCAGCCACAGCACCGACTGGCTGCGCTCGGCGAAATCCACCAGCTCGATGCGGCGCGGGTCGACCACGATGATCTTGGCCCCGTGCTTTTCGATAGCAGCCTTCATCTGCAAGGCGATGATCGGGTGGTTCTCGGTCGTGTTCGAGCCGGTGACGAT
Source organism: Chloroflexota bacterium (assembly GCA_040752025.1). GTDB lineage: Bacteria > Chloroflexota > Anaerolineae > Anaerolineales > UBA4823 > JBFMFR01. Next base: position 1,873 of record JBFMFR010000002.1, read on the forward strand.
GAAAACGTCGTTGTCGATCACCTCGGCGGCGGTGTTGCTCATCGCCGAAGAGCCGATGGCCTGCTGCAGGGCCACCACCGAGCCGGCGTGGCACAGGCGCGTGCAGTGGTCGATGTGGTTAGTGCGGAACAGGGCCCGGAACAGCTTCTGTAACAGGTAGTTGTCTTCGTTGGTGGCCTTGGCGCACAGGTAAGCCGCCAGGGCGTCCGATCCGTCGCGGCGGTAGATTTCCACCAGGCGCCCGGCCACGGTCTCCAGGGCGTCCTCCCAGGAGACCGGGCGCCACTCGGCCAGGTCGAAGGCCTGGGTGCGGGCCCCGGCCTGCTGGGGCTGCCGGCGCACCAGCGGCGTGGTGACCCGCTTAGGGTGGTAGATGAAATCGTAGCCGAAGCGTCCCTTGACGCACAGGTTGCCGTGGTTGACCGGACTGTCGAAAGGCGAGGTCACCTTGAAAATCGTGTCGCCCTTGAGGTGCAGCTCCAGCGTGCAGCCCACACCGCAGTACGGGCAGGTGGTCGAAACGATGCGCTCGGGGGTGATCATCGGGCCTCCGTTTCCTCGGCATCGGGGGGGAGCCCTTGCTCCAGCAGCCATTCTCGCCGCGGCTTGAGCGCCCCGCTGGGGCACACGCCCAGGCACTGCCCACAGAAGACGCAGGTGGTGGCGGGCAGGGGCTGGTCGTAGAATGTGCCGATGAGCGTCTCGAAGCCGCGCCCGGAGAAATTGATGGCATAGGTGTACTGCGCATCGCTGGCGCAGACCTGCACGCAGCGCCAGCACAGCACGCACTTGGCGTAATCGCGCACATACATGGGGTTATCGTCCATCAGCGGCGGCTGGCGGCGCTCGGCCCCGGGGAAGCGCTGCGGGTCGGCGGCGTAATCGGCCAGCATGCGCTGCGCCTCGGGCGTCTCCGAGAGGTCCACCGCCGAGGCCAGCATTTCCAGGATGGTGCGGCGGCTGCGCTCGACGCGCGGCGAGCGGGTGTGCACCACCATGCCCGGGCTGGCCTGGGCCACGCAGGAGGCCACCAGCACGCGCCCCCCTTCGACTTCGACCACGCAGGTACGGCACAGGGCATTCGAGGTGGTGGCGCTGTGATAGCACAGCGTGGGAATGTGAATGCCGATCTGGTTGGCGGCTTGCAGGAGGGTCGTCCCGGCGGGGACGGTGACGGTTTGACCGTCGATGGTCAGGGTGACATCCTCAGGCATAGGCAGCTCCTCAGGCGACCTCAGCCGGTCGCGGCGACCTCAGCCGGTCGCGGCGACCTCAGCCAGTCGCGGTGACCTCAGCCAGTCGCGGTGAATATCTCGGGCCACAGCTTCAGCGCGCTGAGCACAGCCGTGGCGGCGGTCTGGCCCAGGCCGCAGATGGAAGCGTCGCTCATCGTCCAGCCCACGTCCGCCAGGCGCCCGGCGTCCCCGGGCAAGGGTTCCCCGGCAGCCAGGCGCTGCAAGATCTCGTACTGGCGGCGGGCGCCCAACTGGCAGGGGTAGCACTTGCCGCACGATTCGTGGGCGAAAAAGCGCCCCAGGCCCAACAGCACCTGGCGCAAATCCCGGCTTTCGTCGATCGCCAGCACCACGCCCGAGCCCAGCGGCAGCCCGGCGGCGCGCAAATCTTCGAAGGACATGGCTACGTCGAGTTGGTCAGGGGTAGCGAAAGCCCCGGCCGCGCCGCCGAACAGCACGGCCTGCAAGTCTCGCCCAGAACGAACGCCGCCCGCCAGGTCTTCCAGCAGGCGCCGCAGGCTGGCGCCGAAGGGCACTTCGTACAGCCCGGGGCGAGCGACATCCCCGCTCAGGCAGAACAGCTTGCTGCCCGGGGATTTTTCGGTGCCCAGCTTGCGGTAGGCCGCCGCGCCGTGCTCCAATATGTAAGGCACGTTGCACAGCGTCTCGACGTTGTTGATCACGGTCGGCTGGCCGAACAGGCCGTAAGTGGTGGGGAAGGGCGGCTTCAGGCGCGGCAGGCCGCGCTTGCCCTCGATCGACTCGAACAGGGCCGTCTCCTCGCCGCAGATGTAAGCCCCCGCGCCCAGGCGCAGCTCGACATCGAAGGAAAACTGCGAGCCCAGCAGGTTGTCCCCCAGATAGCCCGCCTGGCGAGCCTGCTCCACAGCCTGGCTGAGCGCCTGGAAGGCCTGCGGATACTCGCCGCGCACGTAAATGTAGCCTTTAGCGGCCTGGATGGCGTAAGCCGTGATCGCCAGGCCTTCCAACAGGCGTTGAGGATCCTCCTCCATCAGGACACGGTCCTTGAACGTGCCGGGCTCGGACTCGTCGGCGTTGCCCACCACGAAACGCCTTTCGCCGCCGGCTTTGGCGGCCCCCTCCCATTTCAGGCCGGTGGGGAAGGCCGCCCCGCCGCGCCCCACCAGGCCGGAGGCCTGCACTTCGGCGATGACCGCGGCGGGGGCCATGCCCAGGGCCTGTTTCAGACCGGTGTAACCGCCCGAGGCCAGGTATTCGCTCAGGCTGGTCGGGCGGCCCTTGCCGCAGTTAGCGGTCAGCAGGCGCAGGTCGCCGTAAACTTTGCTGGCGAGCGGGCGGCCCTGCCCCTGACAAATGTGCACCGCCTGCTCCGGGCTGGCTTCGCCCAGGGCGATCTGGTTGGCCAGCAGCGCCGGGGCGTGCTCGCACAGTCCTAAACAGGGCGCACGCTCGAGAGTGAATTCCCCATCGGCGCGGGTCTCACCCGGCTCCAGGCCCAGGTGCTGGCCCAGGGCTTGCAATACCTGCTCCCCGCCTGCCAGGGCGCAGGCCGGGTCGGTGCACACGCGCAAGATCGTGCGCCCCACCGGCTGGGCATAGAACAGGCTGTAGAACTCGATCACCCCGTGCACCTCCGCCAGCGGGATGCGCAGGGCCTGGGCCACCTCTGCCGCCACAGCCTGCGGCAGGTAGCCATACACAGATTGCGCCAGGTGCAGGGCCGGCAGCAGGGCGCTGCGGCCTTGCGGGGCAAGCTCGAGCAGCTTGTGGCGCAGCGTGGCATTCAACGCAGCGGAGTCCTGGTCAGGCATCGCCCTCCTTTCAGGGTATTTTGGTCTCGGTCAGCGGCCAGTTGGGCAGCACATCCATGTCGAAGGCATCCCGCTGGCCGAACACGAAGCGGTAATAGCCCGCGGCCGCCACCATGGCGGCGTTATCGGTGCACAGGGCGATGGGCGGGATGTGCACCGGCACCTCCGCCTGGGCGTGCATGGCGGCGCGCAGCGCCCGGTTGGCAGACACGCCCCCGGCCACCAGGATCTCGGCTGCGTTGAACTCCTGAGCCGCCTGCATGGTTTTACCCACCAGCACGTCCACCACCGCCGCCTGGAAGCTGGCCGCCAGGTCTTCGACCGGCAATGGGCTGCCCAACTCTTGCAGGTGGCGCACCTGGCGCAGCACGGCAGTCTTCAGCCCGCTGAACGAGAAGTTCCAGGCGCCCTCCAGCCAGGCGCGCGGGAAGGAGAAGGCGCGCGGGTCGCCGCCGTCGGCAGCCTTCTGGATGGCTGGCCCGCCGGGATAGCTCAGGCCGATCAGGCGCGCCACCTTGTCGAAGGCCTCCCCGGCGGCGTCATCCAGGGTGGCGCCCAGGCGGCGGTAACGCAAATGGTCTTCCATCAACACCAATTCAGTATGCCCGCCCGAGACGATCAGCGTCATCAGGGGGAAATGCGGAGCCGGCGGCAGTTCCAGCGGAGCGCTGCGCACCGCCTCGGATGCGCCGTTGGGCGTCGGCGGCCAGTTCAGCCAGGCGGAGTAAATGTGCGCCTCCAGGTGGTTGACGCCCACCAGCGGCAGGCCGCTGCCCAGCGCCAGGCCCTTGGCGGTGTTCATGCCTACCACCAGCGAGCCGGGCAGCCCCGGGCCGCGCGTCACGGCGATGGCGTCCACGTCCGCCAGGCCCAGGTGGGCCTGCTGCAGCGCGCTCTCGACGATCGGGTAGATCGTGCGGATGTGCTGGCGCGAGGCCACTTCGGGGAAGACGCCGCCAAACTGGGCGTGTAGATCGACCTGCGAAGCCACCGTGCTCGAGAGCACGATGCGCCCGTTCTCGATCAGCGCCGCGGCTGTCTCGTCGCAAGAAGTTTCGACGCCCAGGATGCGGGCATCGGGGAGAGAGTCGAATTCAGTCATGATCTGTTCACCATACGATAAGTTTTCATTTCAGCGGCAAGACCAGGTCCATCGGGTAAGGGGCCAGCGTTTCCGGGCGGCCGTCCGGGCGCATCCACAGGGTGTCTTCCAGGCGCACGCCCATGCCGCGCTCCGGATAGTATAACCCCGGTTCGACGGTCACCACCACGTTGGCGTCCAGGCGCTCGTTCTCGTCCGAAGTCAGGCGGAAGAAGGGACGCTCGTGCAGGTACAGCCCGACGCCGTGCCCCAGGCTGTGCACGTAACCTTGCAGCGTGTGCGGCGTTTCCTGCACCGTGGCGTGGCCGCGCTGCTGGAACAGCTCGCAGGCGCGTTGCTGGTAGTGCTTACAAGGCGCACCCAGGCGCAGCTCGCCGAGCAGTTGCTCGTAGACGGTGCGCACGTCCTGGTACAGCGCCAGGGTCTCGTCAGTGGCGTAGCCCAGGCACCAGGTGCGGGTCATGTCGTAAAAATAGCCGCCGCCCGCTTCACAGGGGAAGATGTCGAAGACGATGGTCTGTCCCAGGCGCAGCAGGTCCTGCGGGTCGCCCGTGCTGTGCGGCACGCCTGCCTCGCGGCCGATAGAAAAGATCGTATCCTCCGGGTTGTCAGCGCCGCGCTCCGCCAGCCACAGGTTGATGCAGCGCTTGACCTCCCCGATGGTCAACGGTTCGCCGTCCGGCCGCACCAACACCTGCTCCTGGCCGCGCCGTGCGACCTTGTGAGAGGTGAGGAAATCCGCCGTCTGGGCCACCACAGCCGTGGTGACCTGCCCCAGGCGGCGGATGCGCTCGATCTCTTCGAGATCTTTGGTCTGCATTGCTGCCAGCAGCAGGGTATCGCCCAGCTCACCCACCAGGGTCAGCCCGGGCAGCTCCTTTTGCAGGCCCGCAAACACCGCCAGGGCCTGCCCGGCGTCCAGCAAACCGTACAAAGCCACCCGCCCCTCGCTCACGCCCGCCGCCTCGAATATTAGCCGGGTGCGCAGGACGATGGCTTGCAGCAGGTCGCCGCCGGAGCGGGCCAGAAGTTCCTCGATCGGGTGTTCCTCCAGGTCACGGGTTTGCAGTCCGGTCTTGGCGGCCTCGCCGCGCTCCATGCTGCGATGGAAGAGCAGCGGCGCCTGGCCGCGCTTCTTGATCAGGAGGGCATCGGTGAAGAAGGCCCCGCCAGCCAGGTAGTGCATCGCCGGGTTATGCCGGCCCGGGCCGGCCACCACCAGGGCCTCCAGTTGGCGGGCTTGCATGAGCGCATCAAGGTCCGATTTCACAAATCACGACTCCGGTGGGCCGTCAGGTGCGGCCCCAATCAAGATTGAGCCAGGCCGGCGCGCAGCGCCGCCAGCAGGTCCACCTCTTGCTCAGCCAGCACGGTGCGCGGGTCGAACACCAGGCGGTCGTCTTGCAAACGGGCGATCACAGGCGGGCGCGCCTGGCGCAGGCGCTCCAGGAAGCGGTTGGGGTTCTTGACATCCAGGGCAAGCAGGAAGGTGGGCTGCGTTTCGCCCGGCAGGCTGCCTCCGCCGATAGTCGACTCGCCGGGGATCACCTGGCCCTGGCCCAGGGTCTGCGCCCAGGCTCGGGCGCGCCTCTCGATTTCAGCGGGCGCGGCCGCCAGCATGCGCCAGACTGGAACCTGGCGTTCGGCCTCGTCTTTCAGGTAATGCAACAGAGTGGCAGACAGGGCCGCCAGGCACAATTTGTCGGCGCGGATGGCGCGCGCCAGGGGGTGCTTCTTCAAGCGCGCCACCAGGTCGCCGCGCCCGATGATGATCCCGGCTTGCGGCCCGCCGAGCAATTTATCGCCCGAAAAACACACCAGGTCGGCGCCGGCGGCGAGCGACTCCTGCACCATGGGCTCGTGCCCCAGGCCGTAGCGTGCAGTATCGAGCAAAGAGCCCGAACCCAGGTCGTCGACTACCGGCAGGCCGGCCCGCTTTGCCAGGTCGGCGATCTCGGCCAGGGATGGCTCGCTGGTAAAACCCACAATGCGAAAATTGGAGCGGTGGGCGCGCAGGAAAAGCGCCGGTTTCTCCAGCAAGGCCGCTTCGTAATCGGCCAGGTGCACGCGGTTGGTCGTGCCCACTTCCACCAGGCGCGCCCCCGACTGCTTCATCACGTCCGGCACGCGGAAACCGCCGCCGATCTCGACCAGTTGCGAGCGGGCAATCACCACCGCCCGGCGGCGAGCCAGGGCGGTCAGCACCAGCAAGACGGCCGCGGCGTTGTTGTTCACCACCAGGGCCGCCTGGGCCCCGGTGATGCGCTGCAGCAGGGCCTCGGCGTGCACCAGGCGCGAGCCGCGCCGGCCCCGTTCGAGATCATACTCCAGGTTGGAGTACCCCAGGGCCACTTCCTGGGTGGCTTGCAGGGCCGCCCGGCTGAGCGGGGAGCGCCCCAGGTTGGTGTGCAGCACCACCCCGGTGGCGTTGATCACCGGTAACAAAGTGGCAGCGGTCTGCGACTGTAACCGGCTGTGGGTCTCGTCCAGGATGGCCTCCTGCCCGGGGACAGGCGCTGCCTGGCCGGCATAACTGGAGCGGATGCCCTCGAGCGTTTCCCGCAAAGCGCCCACCACCAGCGGGCGGCCGTATTCGTTGATCCAGGCCTGTACCAGGCTGGTTTGCAGCAGTTGGTCAACGGAAGGCAAATCGCGTAAGCCGCTCATCTCACTCGGAGCGCTCGTCGCTTTCCATCTTTCGGGGCTCGCGCCGCCGGGTTTCGGGCTTCCACTGGCTGCGCTCGCGCCAGCGCAGCAGCCATTCGATCAGGATGAAACCTACCGCCAGTAAAACCACCAGGGCCAGGTTCAGGACGCGGCCGATGCGCAACCAGGCCAGCGTGGGGAAATACACGCCGGCCCAGATGGCCTGGCGCACGATCACGGTCGCCGTCGGAGGCGGGTCAGAGGGGAAGCGCAGGTTGAGGAACGCCGTTGCCGGCAGCGCTATGCCGGTCACGGCCAGCGCGCTCGTGAAGAAAAACGCCCAGCGCGATCCCCCACTGGGGCTGGTGTTCGTTAAAATGGCCCACAGGCCGCCCAGGCCCAGGAGCGTCAAAAATAAGGCGAAGGGCAAAAAGGCTTTCACAGAAAGTGTTGGTTTGGTATCCATATCACAAATTGGTTTGATCCTCACAACCGGCGGCCCGGGCTTGACAACATGGGGCCATTATACTGTAATCCCACCAGGAAATAAAAAAATCGGGTGGGTTGCCAGGGATGACAACCCACCCGTTGCAATTCTTACGCCGCTTTCTACCCGGCTTCAGGCTTCCTGGAACTCGCCTTCGATCACTTCGCCATCCTCCCGCGGGCCGCCCGGCCGGCCTGAGCCATGCCCGTTGCCGCCCGGCTGTGGACCGCCCTGCTGGGCAGCAGGACCAGCCTGCTGGGCAGCAGGACCCGCCTGCTGGGCATATAACTGCTGGCTGAGGGCGTGGAAGGCGTTCTGCAGATCTTCGCCCAACTGCTTGATGCGCCCGACATCCTCGCCCTTGAGAGCCTGGCGCAGGGCTTCGATCTTGCTCTGGATGGCCTGGCGCTCGCCGGCTGGCACTTTGTCGCCCAGCTCGCGCAGAGTCTTCTCGGTCTGGTAAGCCAGGTTGTCGGCGTTGTTGCGCGCTTCTACCATCTCTCGGCGCTTGCGGTCTTCTGCCTCGTGGTCGCGCGCTTCATGCACCATGCGATCGATCTCACCCTTGTTCAGGTTAGTTGAGGCGGTAATGGCGACTTTCTGCTCGCGCCCGGTAGCTTTATCCTTAGCGGTTACGTTGAGGATGCCGTTGGCGTCTATGTCGAAAGTGACTTCGACCTGCGGCATGCCGCGCGGCGCCGGCAGGATACCTTCCAGGCGGAAGTGGCCCAGGCTCATGTTATCGGCAGCCATGGGGCGCTCGCCCTGCAAAATGTGCACGTCGACTGCGGTCTGGTTATCCTCTGCCGTGGAGAAGGTCTCGGTCTTCTTGACCGGGATGGTGGTGTTGCGCTCGATCAATACCGTCATAACGCCGCCCAGGGTCTCCAGGCCCAGGGATAGCGGGGTGACATCCAGCAAGAGTACATCCTTGACCTCCCCGGCCAGGACGCCGGCCTGGATGGCCGCGCCTACCGCGACCACCTCATCCGGGTTGACGCCCTTGTGCGGCTCCTTTTTCGTCAGGGAGCGCACCAGCTCCTGCACCATCGGCATGCGCGTGGCGCCGCCCACCAGAACCACCTCGTTCATTTCAGAGGTTTTTATGTCAGCATCTTTCAAAGCGGCCTCGAAGGGCCCGCGCAAGCGCGCCACCAGGTCTTCGGTCAACTGTTCGAACTTAGCGCGCGTGACTTTCATTTGCAAGTGCTTGGGCCCAGAAGCATCGGCCGTCACATAGGGCAGGTTGATCTCGCTCTCCATCAAGCTGGACAGCTCGATCTTGGCCTTTTCAGCCGCTTCGCGCAGGCGCTGCAGCGACTGCCGGTCCGAACGCAGGTCGACGCCGGTCTCTTTCTTGAACTCATCTGCCACCCAATTGAGGATCGCCTGGTCCCAATCGTCGCCGCCCAGGTGCGTATCACCGTTAGTGGCCTTCACCTCGATCACCCCATCGCCTACTTCCAGCACGCTCACGTCGAACGTGCCGCCGCCCAGGTCGAAGACCAGGATGGTCTCGTTTTCCTTCTTATCCAGGCCGTAAGTCAGGGCCGCCGCGGTGGGTTCGTTGATGATGCGCAGCACTTCCAAACCGGCGATGCGCCCGGCGTCCTTGGTGGCCTGGCGTTGGCTGTCGTTGAAGTAGGCCGGTACAGTGATGACTGCTTTGGTCACCGTCTCGCCCAGGTAAGCCTCTGCGTCGGCTTTCAGCTTGCCCAGGATCATGGCAGAGATTTCCTGTGGGCTGTATTCGCGCCCGGTGATGGGGATTTTTACGCGCGCATCCCCCGCCGGACCGCTCACCACCTTGAAGGAAACCATCCCTCGCTCAGTCGACACCTCGTCATAGCGATGGCCCATGAAACGCTTGATCGAATAGATCGTATTTTCAGGATTGATGACCGCCTGGCGCTTGGCAGTTTGCCCCACCAGGCGTTCGTTATTTTTGTTGAATCCAACCACCGAGGGCAGCAAGCGCGAGCCTTCAGCGGTGGAAATCACGGTGGGGTCTCCACCTTCCATTACGGCTACCACACTGTTGGTGGTACCCAGGTCGATACCAATAATCTTAGACATTTTGCTCTCCTTTCCTGCAAATCTCCATGCCACAAGCATACCCGCCCAACGCAAGAAAAGCGTTAACGCCCTGTAAGAAAAATATCAATATTGGCGGCGCCCCAGCGCTTTTTTTCGGCCTGTTGCGCTCCGGCGTGGAAGCGCCAGATTTGGGATTGTACGATACTCAACTACAGCATTATTAGAGAATGAATTTTTTAACATTCCTACCCGTATATATGCGCCCTGGTAGCGGAATTACGCTTTCAACGGACATATATAGGGGTACGAAAGGCCTCGCCCCCTATCCTTGGGTCACCCGCCGCAGATCATGCAGGTTAAGAAAATCCCCTTGCGCGCGCCGTTTACTTTAACGTTTGTTAACCTTAAAGTTTTGGGAATCTTTAGACTTCCGTAGGTTTATCGTATTGCAAACTTACGCCTATTTCTGCTAGAATACAGGTAGCTACGATGAAAAGATGGTTTGGGGGCCGCCACTCTGCACGATAGACAGTGGTCTGCCGAATAGATTTGCGGATAAGCTCCGTTAACTTCACGCCCTGCTGCGGCGCCAGCAGGATGGTTTTGTCTATTATTGTCTAATCTTATCACGGGTGAGGAGGAACATCGCGATGAAAACAGAGGGAGTCCGCGCGGAACAAGCCTGGCAAGCTGCCCTCGGACAGTTGCAAATGGAAATGCCTAAAGCAGCTTTCGAAACCTGGGTGCGCGATGCGGAATTTATTACTTACGAAGATGGTTGCTTTGTTATCGGCGTACAAAACGCCTATGCTCGGGATTGGCTGGAGAGCCGCCTGGTGAGCACAGTGACTCGCCTGCTGACCGGGGTGATGAACCGTACCGTGGAGGTGCGTTTCGTGGTCTGGCAGAACACGGGCGCCTTACCGGCGGCGGCGGGCGAACCTGAGCCGGCCATCGAGGCGACTCCCAATACCTCCCCCAACAATACCCTCACTTCCCGTTATTCATTCGATAATTTCGTCGTTGGCACCAACAATCGCCTGGCGCATGCCGCCTCGCTGGCTGTAGCCGAAAAACCCGCCCAGGCTTACAACCCTCTGTTCCTCTACGGTGGCGTAGGTTTGGGGAAAACCCACCTTTTACACGCCATTGGGAATCATTGTCACCAGCGCGGCTTGCAGGTGCTCTACGTTTCCTCCGAAGAGTTCACCAATGACCTGATCAACGCCATCCGCACGCACACCACCCAGGCTTTCCGCGAGAAATATCGCCGTATTGATGTATTGCTGGTTGACGATATCCAGTTCATCGCCGGCAAAGAGTCGACTCAGGAGGAATTCTTCCACACCTTCAACACCTTACACGGCCAGGACAAGCAGATCGTCATCACCTCCGATCGCCCGCCAAAAGCGCTGGTGACTCTGGAAGAACGCCTGTGCTCGCGCTTCGAATGGGGCCTGACTGCCGACATCCAGCCCCCCGACTTCGAGACGCGCCTGGCGATCCTGCGCTCCAAGGCTGACCGGATCGGGCGCAAAGTGCCCAGCGAGTTGATGGAGATGATCGCTCGCCGGGTGCAGTCCAACATCCGAGAACTGGAAGGCGCCTTGACACGCGTCTCGGCCTTTGCCGAACTGAGCGGGCTGCCGATGAACCAGCAGATGGTTGAAATGGCGCTCGTAGACCTGCTGCCTCGCCGCAGCAAAGTGCAGCCAGCTGCGATCATCGAAAGAGTGGCCGAATCTTTCGACCTCAGTCCAGAAACGCTGCTCAGCCGTGATCGTTCGCGCCAGGTGGCGTTGCCGCGCCAGATTGCCATGTTCTTGATGCGCGAGGAAGCCGACATCTCGCTGCCCCAAATCGGTGAGGCCCTGGGCGGGCGCGATCACACCACGGTGATGTATGGCTGCGACAAGGTGGCCGATATGTTGGAGCGCGACGACCGCTTGCGCCGCCAGGTGATCGAGATCAAAGAGCGTCTCTACGGTTCCAGTAGCGCAGTGCAGCGCCTTTGAACCCATCAGCACAGTAAAAAAAGCCCGGGCAAACACTGGCCCGGGCTTTTTTCTTCCGAATAGCCGCTGTTAAGCTTTTTTCGACTGCCGCTTACGCCACCAGGCGCTCAGGCTCCTGTAAAGCCGCACCCAGGGGAGTTCGATCCTGGCGGATTCCTTTTCTGGCTCAGGCCAGGGAGGCAAGTCGAACATCTTGCGCAGCACGTAGCGTCCGAGCAGATTCAATGTCGCCAGCACTGGTGCGGCCAACACCAGGCCCACGATCCCAATCAAGTTGGTGACCACGATCGCCGCGATCAACACACCAGCCGGATGCACGCCCAGGGTTTGCCCCAACAGGCGCGGCACGATCAGGTTATCGAAAATCTGGTCCAATACCAGGCAGGCGATCAACACCAGGGCAGCGTACCTGAAGGGCGACAGGTCGAAATAGTTGCTGGTCTGGAAGAAAGCCACCAGGGCCGTAACAGTCCAGGTGATCAACGGACCAATCCAGGGCACAAAGCGGGCCAGCCCGGCCAGCATGGCGATTGCCAGGGTGAAACGCGTCCCCAGGATGGTCAGCAGGACTGAATAAGACAGGATCACCAATAGAGAGATCACCAACTGGCCGCGCAGAAATGCGTTCCAGGTTTGCGCCAGCTCGTGCCCCAGGCGGCGGGTATCGGCGTTATAGCCAGGGATTTCGATTTGTAGCGGATTCTCAGGGAACCGCCCCGACTCGGAAAGCAAAAAATACGAAACCAGCAAAACGAAAAGTCCCCAGCCCAGCGTGCTGGCCGCGCTGGTTGCTAACACGCTGACCAATCCGCCCACCTGGCCTAGCAGCGGCTGCACTACACCCAGCAACTGGTTTGCCAGAGCTGCAAGATCGAACTGGGACAAATCGAATTGGAATGGGCCGATCGCGTAAACCCTGCCGGATAAATCGGCTAATAAAGCAGGCAAATCTTTCACGAAGCGATCCACGAAACTGACCAGGCTCTGAGCCTGCTGAATTACAGCCAACCCGGTGATCGTAAAAGACCCGCCCAATAAAACAACCAGCACCAGGTAAACGAGATTGACCGAAGTGCGCCAGGAAAGGCGCGGCGTCAAAGCGTTCAGCCGGTTTACCACAGGATGGAGCAAGAACGCCAGGATGAAAGTCAGCAGCAAGGGGCCGATAATCTGGCGGAACTGGAACAAGAGCGCCGCGAACAGCGCCACCACGGTCAGCCCAACCACCATTTTGGTGGTTGACCCCCATTTGGGCGATTCATCCGGCGCCGCTTCTACAGGTTCAGCCCCGCTCTGGAGATCGTCTGAGATGAGCTCCTCTGCTGAATCGGGGGAAAGGTTCACATCCGTCATAGGTTCAAGGTTCTTGTTCATGTTGAAGATCATCCACTTCGGGTGTTTTTTCTGTAAATGCCCTCCGCCACCACAAAGGATTGGGAGGCGGCAATGGGAATGCCACCGCGCCCGGGAACGGGTCCTGATCGAACAGGTTGGCGTAAATGTAACGACCGAGCACACGCGCGGACGCGATCGTAGGCGCAGCCAGCAAGATACCCATGACGCCTGCCAGGACCGCGCCCGATACGATCCCCAGGATGACCATCAGTGGCGGCAGGTGCACGCGTCGCCCGATGATGCGCGGGATCAAATAATTCAGGTCGAATTGCTGGAAGAACAGATGCATGCCGATCAAGATCAGCATGAAAACCCAATTAGGAACTGGGATCCAGGTAGAACCAGCAAATAGGGCTAACAAAGACGCAATCGACAACCAGATACCATGCCCGATGCTGGGTAAGAACTCCAGCAGCCCTGCCAAAACGCCCATTGCCAGGGCGAAAGGCAGGCCAATTGCCAATCCTGCGATGGTAAAACCTGTGGCAACCACCGTCGCCAGCACCAGTTGGCCGCGGAAGAAGGCGCTCCAGATCTGGTTGATTTCAGATCGGATGTGTTCGAAATCCTGCTGATATACCGGTGGAATGACATCATCGAACCATTGGTGCAAGGCCTGCGCATCTTTCACCAGGTAGAACGAAACCACAGCGATGAACACCAGCCAGACCAGCGACGAAATTGCTTCGATGGCGAAAGCCAGCGTCTGGCTGAAAATGGGCTCCAGCAAACCCCGCACCGAGCCTTCAATCTGCTGCAAGATTTGCGTCATGTCGATCGTTTGGCCCACCACCTGGTATTGGTTGCCGAGGATCTTCTCTACCTCGCTCAGAAAACGTTGGATATCGATGTTAAGGTTGGTCACCTGCGAAGCCAACGTGGGCAGCACCACCAGCGGGATCGTCGCCACAACAACCAGCATCACCAGATAAGCCAGCAGCGTTGCCAGGCCGCGCCGCAGCTTCAAGCGCTGCTGGAAGCTGTTCGCCAACGGTGACAAGATATAAGATAAGACAATTGCCAGGATCAGAGGCTTGAGAACCGCGCTGAAACGATATAACAAATACAGAGCCAGCCCTAAGAGCAGCAAGGCCACAGTCAATTTCGTTTGAGAGGACCAACGCGGGCGCGTCCCAGACATACCTGAATTATAGCTGGTTAAACAAAGTTTGGGCGCTTGTGTTCAACACAATTGAACACAAGCACCCAATGTCTTCGGGTCTTGATCAGGATGCTCTACCGCAAGAAGAAAGACAGGATGATTAAGACCGTGAAAAACGAACCTGCCAGGATGCCGATGCGGCGCAGGTCTTTGATCGTCTGGCTGTAATCCGGGTTGAATTCCTTCTCATAGGATGCCGCGCTGCTGCGAGCAGGCGCAGCAACCGATTCCTGAACAACACTTGATGTGGACGCCGAAGTGCGGCGAGACTGCCTTTTCGTCTTTTTACTCATTCCAAACTCCTAATCTAAACTTTCTATCTAGCCGCTTACCTGTAAGCGGGCAATAACCACAATGCGCATGTTATCTTTCAGATAAGGATAACACGAAATCAGCGTAGCGGTAGGCTGAGGTGTGGGCGCAATCCATTCTACCGCAGTTGGCTGGACCACGCGTACATCGACAACGATGTACGTATAAGCGCGCTGGTTGGTGTGTACCACCACCAGGTCGCCAGGGCGCAGGCGGTCCAGGTCACGAAATATTTCACCGAAGATATCGTTGTGAGCCGAGAGCACCACGTTGCCGCGTTCGCCGGGGTTTGCCGAACCGATGTGCTGGCCCACACCTTTCTTCAGTTGTTCCCACCCATCTCCTTGCACAATCGGAGCATCGACCTGGATCGCAGGCACTTGCAAGCGGGTGGCCTGCTCCGGGCCGGGCGTGGGGACAGGTACGTTAAAGAGCGATTGCACCAAAGGGCGCAGATGTTCCGGGATTTCGGCTTCGTTGAAGCGCGCCCCGCCAGGCGAGTCGGGCGGAGTGTGCCCCGAGGGCAGCACCACTGCCATGATCAGCGGCGTAGGCGTCAGCGTGGGCTGCTCGAGCACAGCCACCACTTCCCGGTTCAACTCCTGGATCAGGCTCAGCCCATTGAACAAGATGAAGACAAAGCCAACCACTGCGCTGATCTCGATCAGCAATAAGAAACCATCCAGGATACGTTTGCCGCGCGAGCGCTTGTCCGGCGCGGCCTCGCCATCATCTTCTTCCTCGAGCGCGCCCGCCTGCCAACTTTCCAGGCTGGGCGTTTCCAGGTCAGAGGCGACCAACGCCACCCGTCCAGAACGCCGATAGCGCTCCAGGCGATCCTGGCGGGCTGCCCGGCGTTTTTCTACTAACAGCCAGCGCAGTTCTTCGACCGACAGGTCGTTCGGGGACTTCCTCTTCGGCACGGGGGCGATTTTACCATATATATTGGGCAATCAGGAGGCGAACCGGCCTTATCCGCCGGATTCCCTGGGTCTCCAGATACTTACCAGGCGGCCATTTGTGTCTTCACGCAATTCGGCCCACTCATCCACCGGCAGCTGCACCTGGCCCAAAGCAGCGGTAGGCAGGGTTTCATAATCGCCGGTGAGCGCCTCCAGCAGTTCCTCCAGGCCGGGGTTGTGCCCCACCACCATCACGCAATCGTATTTTGACGAAACGTGCTGAAGCGCCTCCACAAAAGCTTCCGCCCCGGCGGCGTACAAATCGCGCAGCAGTTGAATCTCTCCTTCGTAGCCGCTGGCCTCAGCCACCAGTTCCGCCGTGGTGCGAGCGCGTTTGGCGGTCGAGCTTAGAATCAAATCGGGAACCAGATCCTCCTGGCGCAACAGTTCCCCCATGCGCGGCGCATCGCGCTTGCCGCGCTTGTTCAATGGGCGGTCATGATCGCTAAGGTCGGCTTCCTTCCAACTTGATTTGGCATGCCGCAGGACGAGCAAAGTTTTCATTACGCCTCCAGGGAATACTTGTCCGTTTTGAACGTCGCCTTCGAGCGCACCCTGCCTCAGGGGATCAGCGCCCGGGCTACCTCCCGGATCGAAATCAACCCTACCACTTCGTCGCCGATCATCACCGGCAGGTGGCGAAAACCACCGTAAGTCATGATCTTCATACACTCCTGCAGCGTGCATTGAGGCTCCACCGTAACCACTTGCGAGGTCATGATCTCGCCCACAAGTGTGCGTTGGGCGTCTCGGTCCTGCAAAATTACCCGGCGGGTGTAGTCACGTTCCGACAGGATCCCCAACAATCTTTCACCTTCCATGACCAGCACAGCGCCGATATTTTTTTCTGCCATCAACTGCAGAGCTGAATAAACCGGCTCGTCGGGGCCGACTGCGTAGATTGCACAATCTTGCCACTCGAGGATATCATCTACAATCGTATACCTCATAAACGCCTCCGCTTGCCGTTTCTACTTAGCCTGGTAGCCAGGCAGTTCGATTTCTTGGTCTCCTACCTGTACGAGGTGATAGGGGAACCAGGCAACCCCGAACAAGTCGAGCAAGACATCTTTTTTGTAAGGAGTCACCGTGATCTCGCTCACCTGGTTGGCGGTCTCACCCCAACGGCTGTTGACTTCCTCCAAAGCTCGAGCTTTTTCCTTTTCCAACGCCGCTATCTGCTTCTTGAAGTCATCAATGGCATCCAGCGACTCTTCCACATCGGCTTTGGCCTGCTCGGTGAGGCGGCGCTTCGTCAAAGAGCTGGAGAGGCGGCGGCTGCTCTTGCGGCCTCCAAACAGGCCGAATATATTCTCCGCGTGTGTGCCCATTTCTTCCATGCGCCGTTGGTTGTATTCGATTTCATCCTCTGAAAGTTCGCGCTCCTCGCGCACCTGTTTGTCGCCCAGCGTATCGATCTTCCGGTCGAAAGTGCTGGCTACTTTTTGCAGTTCAGCGTCCCGCCCCTGGCGAGCCGCCTCGGCGCACATCTGTCGAAAACTCGCCTGGGAAACCTCCGGCCCTGCGTAAATTTTCAACCCCTCGTGGGCACGCACGCTCACCTGGCTGCTGCGATAGGCCCAATCCAGGAAGTCGGACTCCATAGATTTGAGCACTTTGGCCTCGGTGAACGGCGCTTCCAGAGTGGCAAAACGGGCACGCGGGTCAGCCTGAGTATCCAGGCGGCGAGGATCAAGGGACGCAGTCAGGAATTCTTCCCAGCGAATGACACCGCGCCGGTCTGGGGAAGGGATCACCGTTGTGCGCACATCCTCGTAGTCGAGGTTATATTTGCGATTCAAGAAACGAACATGCACCTGCGCCAGGAGCACTGGCCGGTAAAGTAAGCCCTGGCTGGACACCTGCTCCGGGTAAGCATACCCGGCAGCTTTGAAAGCCTGCGTCAGGGTCAGGTTATTGGGTAAGAAATACTCCGCCACACCCGCCGGAATCGAGGGGCGTGTGACAGAGCCAGCAAGCGGCTGTGCTTCGCTGGGCTGGACAGGCCGGGGCTGCAAGGGTTTCGTGGGTGTTTTGTCCACGGAAGCCGGCGCAAGTGCATCCGCCGGTTGGGGGGCAGCCGGCTCAGGCGTCGCAGCCACCAGCGCGGCCGGCAAAAGCGCCGCACCCACCAACTGGTTCAGCGCAGGGACCTGGGCTCGGGTGAGCGGTCCCGCCAGGTAATTCATCGCCCAGCGTGTCTGGAACAGTTGGCCTCCGCCGCCGTGAATGTTATGAAGCAGGAAAACGCGCTTGCCCAGCCCGGAAATCAACCGGTCGTAGGCCGCCCGGTCCAGGTTACCCGACATCGCCCCCTGTAGGCCGTCCAACAGGCGCTGTTTATCCTGATCCGTCTGCAATTTGCCAATGAACCAGGTGCCGGCGTTCGACAGTGCCTTGTAATCCATATCCACGGGGTTTTGCGTCACCAGGATCAGCCCTACACCAAAGGCGCGCGCCTGTTTGAGCATACGCAGCATCGGCGCTTTAGAAGCCGGGTTGCTGATGGGAGGCAGGTAACCGAAGATTTCATCGAAGTAAACCAGGGCGCGCAAGGCGCTGCTGCCGCTCTGGGCGCGCATCCAGGATTCAACCGCCGAGAAAAGCAGCGTGACGAAGAACATGCGCTCCGCCTCGCTCAGATGAGCGATGTAGAACACGCTGTGGCGCGGGCGTCCATCCGGCCCATAGAGCAGCGCGGGGATATCGAGTGGCTGTCCTTCGATCCAGGTTTGGAAAGTCGGGGCAGCCAGGATGTTGTTCAACATCATCGCCAGTTCGAAGCGATCTTTTTCAGGGAAGAATGTGTTTACATCAAACACCCCAAGCTTCGGAAACGGCGGCGTTTGCGTTTGCAAGATCAGCTCGCCCAGGTCAAGATCACGCCCCTGGCTCCAGGCGTTCTCGAAGATATTGGCAAGCAAGATGTGTTCACGCGAACGCACCGGATCGATATCTGTCAGGCCTACCAACCCCAAAAGCGCCGTTACCGTGCCCGAGATTTTCTCGCGCAGCAGTTCACGGTTACCCTCCCACGAAATCGCCGGGACCTTGAGCGAAGCCAGGATGCTGACCGGGATACCGGCGTCCGAGCCCGGCGTATACACAGCAAAATGAGCCGCATTCTGCAGGGAGCGCAGCCGTTCGGGGCCAATGTCCCACTGCGCCAGGCCATCACGCCACATCGATGCCGCCTGGCTGGCAGCCTGCTCCAGGCTTTGGCCGGCGCGCCGCGCCTGGTCCGGATTGACCCAGGGCTGGAAATCCTGCGGGAGGAGATCGGGGAAATGCAGCAAAGCATTGGTGATGTCCCCTTTCGGATCGATCATCAAAGCCGGGATGTTTTGCAGCGCCGCCTCTTCCAACAAGCTGATGCACAACCCGGTCTTGCCAGAACCGGTCATACCGACAACCACCGCATGTGTATTCAAATCATCCGGTTCGTAGAGCACAGGCTGGTTGGTCACCTGCCCACGATCCGCATCATAAAAACGCCCCAGGTAAAATCGGTCTTGTATATCCATTTGGAACACTACTCCCTCTAGCTAATCGATCTCTGGCTGACATGCTCGCCCGCTTCATCAGGGCGAGGCCAGAGCAAGGACTCGCTTAAACTCAGTCAGGTATAGATCAGCAATATCAGTATTGTAAATGATCAAAAGGTTTTCATCGTTGCGATTTTCCGCGCTGACCGAAAAATTATAAGAACCGGTGACCACGATCTTTCCATCGATGACGATCACCTTGTGATGCATATTCCGTGGGTTGCCATCCAGGCGCACATCCAGGCCGGCTGACTTGAAATTTTCGTATTCTGTACCTGTATTGGTTTCGTACTGGTACTGCTCGAACACCCCAGAAACGGTCACGCCCTGCTGAGAGCGCCCGATCATGGCTGTAGCCAGATCATCGGATGTAAACGAGAATGCCAGAAAATAAACGCTATCCTGGGCGGCTTCGACCAGCTCCACCAGGCGCTGCAAAGCGCCATCATCTGGCGAGAAAAACACCTCCACTTGCGTACCATCGATGGTCAGCGTTGGATAGGGAGTATCAGCCGGTGACCCTGAGCCGAACTGGTCCTCCACGAACATCTCTTCGAACTCTGCCAGGTAATCCTGCGCCAGCCGCGAGGAGCGAATGCGGATCAGGTTGTTATCGTTGCGGTAGGCCCCGTTCACCGTGAGGTTCATCGATCCCGTCCACACTTCCTGGCGATCGATAATGACGAACTTATCGTGCATCAGGCCTTCACGCCGGTCACCCAACACCGGGATGCCCACCTTCACCAGGTCCTGGACTTCCGGCTCATCCAGGTTATCGCTCTCGGTTACCATGCGCACCGTGACTCCCTTGCGGTATGCGCTGATCAAGGCATCCCGTACGCTCCACAAATCGAGCTGGTACGCCGCAATTTCCACGCTGGCGCGCGCCTGGCGGATGGCATCTGCCAGGGCTCTGTCTGGCCCGCCGCGCAATGTGGTGCTGTTAGGGCCGTTTGGGTCGCTGAAATAGATAGCATACCAGTTCCCCCCGGTTTGCGCCGTTTCGATAGGCTTCCCGGGAGTGACCGTAACGGATGGTTGCGCTTCTCCCGAACTGAACTGGCAGGCAAACGAAAGCAGCGCGACCAACAACAGCAGGCTTCTATAGCGGAATGTGGAAAAGCGGCGGGCTTTTAGCATGCAAACAGATATTCAAATCGAAGAACGGCAAGCAGTGAACGGCGACCAATCCGGCAGCTAAGGCAAAATCCACAAAACGACCGGCCCAAGCTTCAGTGAAAATTCCACTTTTTTGAGCTTATCCTTGCGATCCGCTTCAATCGCCATAACGATAAATTCTGCAGTTGGGGCCACATCATCGACTGGGAGCGTAACGGGTTCGAAGTGCGCCGGTGGGCCCTCCTGCAGCCCGGGTGGTTGTAACAACAGGCGCGTGCCCAGGTTCAGCAGATTCTCCAGAGAACAGGTGAAAGCCGGCACGTAGAACCGGCGCGGCTGGCTCCAAAACTGGTGCGCTTCACTATCCTGTCTGCCGGCTGAACCATAGCTTTCGCGCTGCAACGCCACCTGGCCTTCTGCCACCCAATACGGCTTGCCCACGCTGTTGGCTGGGATATTGGCCGCGTATTTGACCTCCAACGGCGCCAGGCCTTTTTCTTGGTGCAAAGACAGGCCCTGCCCACACTGGGGGCATACCCAGGCAACTTCTTCGATTTCGGCTGGCACAGGCGTGCTGCATTTAAAACACACCAACGGGACTAGGTCAATCGGTTTATCCACTGTTCAACATCCTTCACTTGCGTGACCATATCCAGAGGATTTTCGATGCCAGCGATTTTCTTCGGCCCGCCTGTGCGGTATTCGAACTGCTCCCCATAGCGAAAAGACCGGTAAGCGCCATACATGATCGCCAGGCCAACCAGGAAGACGATCAGCGCAAAGCCGAATAGGCCGCTGCTATCATCGCTATTACCAGCAATCGCAACCAGAAAGGCCGGCCCATCGATCGCCAGGAAAGCCCCAATGGCCATACCCAGGGTCAACACCGCCGCCCGGTACCAGGTGTTGCCCGGCCCTTTGCCATACAAGACCTTGCCCGTGTAGGCATCCACAACAACCTGAAAAGCCCGCCCGCGATACAGATAGCGCAGGATCCACAGAGGGTGGTATACCAGCGCAAAACGTTGGCGCAGGTTGCGCACGAAGAGCTGCGCCAATCGATCCAGGCTGGCTTTCCGGCGCACCTGGCCTTCGAATTGGGCATTAGCCGCCGCGTGCGCTTCGCTGAAAGAGCCCACCGGCTCGAACACCATCCCGCTGCTGTGAAGCGCCTCCGGGTTGAAAGGCTGTAAATCCTGTTGGCCGATCGGGATGCTGTTCACACCAAACTCGCCCACGTCGCAGGCAGCTCCATTCCAGGTCATCTCCTGGACGATGCGAATCTCGCGCGGCTCGTAGCGCGTATGATCGCCGCTGCCGACCTTCTTTTGACCAAAAGCCCAGGCAGCCACGCGCGCCCATACCGTCCAAAACGGCAAATAGGCCAGGAATACCTCCGTCACCCGCGCCGCCCGCACGGCGTCACGCGCAATCGCCATATTATCAGATAAGAATTTTTTCAGCGCCGAGACGGCGTTATCGCGCGGGACACGCTGTGGCACCTGGAAACGGCGTAAACCGCGCTCCCCACGTACAAACGAGCGCAGCTCGCAATAAGGGCACTTGACGATAATCTGCCCTTCTGGGATCGGCACAACGCCGCCGCAGTTCGGACAAGTTAATCCATGCAGGGTTTCTTTTTCACTCATACTTTTGCTGCCACCCACGCCGCCAGGGCAAAGAGCGCTGGAGCGGCCAAAAGCCCCACGCCAGAACAGATCAGGAATCCCATTCCAGCGCCGCTGCTGCCATCCGCCAGCCCCCCTACAACGGGAAAAGTTGCCAGGCACAGGAAAACGATCGCGGCTAAGGCCCCTGCTAAAACGTAGGGCGCTTCTGCTTTAGCAGGGAAAAGATTGGCGAAAACGCCGCCCGTGGCTGCCTCGACCAGCGCCGTATAAGCGTTGCGCTGGTAGGCATATTTGAAAGTGTACAGTGGAATGTGCACCAGGGCCTGTTCCACGATCTCCTTTTGCGGTACCTGGCGTTCCGCCAGCCACCCCAGGGCCGCCTGCAGCGGCACAGTCGGCGCATGCGCCTGCGCGTCCAGCGAGGCCTCATACTTGCGCAAGTCGCCCGCAGGCAGGCGAACGTTGCGAATCTCGCTCACCGAGGTGGCGGCTGCCGGCTCTAGCAAGATCTCCTCCCTGCCATCCGGCAAGCGATGTTTGAAATACCATACCGGGAAATACTCGAAAGATGAACCGGTTACCTGGGCTTTGCGATCCAGGTCTTTGACCGTCTGGTTGCCTGCCATCCAGCGCGCCAGCGCAGAGCGCGCCTTGGGCTCATCCAACGTTGGAGCCAGGAACCAGTGAAAAACAACCCGAGATTTGTCCAGGTAAACCGCAGCGCTGCAATAAGGGCAGATCAGGAAGCTTTGCCCTTCATCTGGATGCAGTTCGCCGCCACATTGGGTACAGGCTAACGTAGATTGAGGCAGATTTTCGTCCATATCACTCTTGATTATAGCAGAAACGCTGCGTGCGCACTAAGGGAAACAAATCACAACGATCGGTTGGCCGCTCAAATGGGTGAGAAACAGCACCCGTTCTACAGCAGGCCCATCTTTCGCGGCCTTCAAGCGCAGCGCCTGGATCAATTGCTCGGGCTGCAACGGCGAGCCTCGCTTCTTGACCACTACCTGGGAGATGCCTTTTTGGCGCAAAGTAGCACGCAGGTTCTTCAAACCGAACGGCATCCAGCTCTCCACTCGCCATCGCCGCGCCAACAGCGTATCGACCGGGTGATCTCCGGTCAGATAAGCGATATCCGGGTCGAGCTGCGCCGCGCCCAACATCTGCCCCAGGGTGCGCACCAACCCGGCGCGTAAAATCGCCGGGTCAGGCTCGTACAGGTATGCTCCAGGCTCGCTGGCCTGGGCCAGGCCGTCCGCTGGCCCAGCCGGGTCTGGCAAGCCCGATAGGGTATGCGGGCCAGGTAGGATCGTTGCCCGGCGCGAGGCCGTTTTCAGCGGGCCAAACCATAAAACCGCCTCTTTGAGTTCGCCGCGCAGCGAAATGAACTCCACCTCAGCCTCGTAATCGCGCAGCTCACCCAGGCGCACGCCCGGTGAAATCTTCACTCCCAGGGCTGCAAAAACGGCCAACCATTCCCGGATGACGGATAGCGGCGGCTGGTATTCCTGCACCGAGTAAACCCGCCGCTCTGCACGGCGGCGCCCCGGATCGAAGAACAGCGCCGTTCCGGGCTGCGGTGCTAAAGGCAACCGGTGAGTCAGATCAGCCTGGAGGAAAGCCACGCGCGCGTCCCTTTCCATTGCATGCAGATTGGCCTGCGCCATGCTCAGGCGCAGCGCATCTCGGTCCACGCCAATCGTGGCGGGCACAGTTTCGGACAGGCACAGCGTGTCACTGCCAATCGAGCAGCCCAGATCCATCACCCTCTCGAAAACAGCAAATCGCCGGGCGCGATGGGCAGATACTTCATAGTTGGAAGCTTGCTCCAGCGCCGGTCGAGTGAAATACAGGCGCTCGCCATAGGGGAACTTGGCGAGCGCTTCCTGGCGCAGAATAGCCGTTTCCAGCGCCGCTCGCGCCAGTTCGGGCGGGTGAGCGCGGCTGAGTATCGTGAAATGCTGCAGAAACTCAACCTCGCGTGGCTGGAGCCGGACGGCCTCCTGCAAGACCTGCTGCCCGTAAGCCGAGATAAGCTCGCCAAAGACGCGCGTATCCATGCCTCAATTCTAACCCAGACTGAGCCTGCTGGATATGCTCATCTCTGGCTGGAATCAGCGCACCTCGAAATCAAGCGCCTGGAAAAACACACCATTCACATAGAGCTCCACACGATACAACCCGGTAGGCCATTGGTTTTCCGGGGTCAAACTGAAATGATACGAGCCGCTCGCCAACTGGCCTTCCACCTCGTCGATCGGTGCATTGGGTTCGATGCCCTGCGCATCCACGGCCGTCCACGCAGCCCTGACCGCCACTTCATCCGCACCTTCCAGCTCTACCACACAATAGAAAATATCCGTTGGGGAAAAGACCGTGGTGGGCGAATTGCCATCAGCATCGAAAGCCATCGTCGCACGGGTAATGGTAGTGCCAGCAGGAGAAACCCCTTGCACCTCGTAATCCAGCGATTGCACGTACCCACCATTCACGTATAAATCCACCCGGTATTGCCCGGCAGGCCACTGGCTATCCGGTGTAAGGTTGAAGTGGTAAGTCCCGCTGGTCAGGTCGTTTTCGACTTCATCGATCAAAGTGTTGGGCGCCGTATTCTCCGCCTGTACCGCGCTCCACGAGGCCTTCACCTTAGCTCCCGCCGGAGCCTCCAGATCCAAAACGCAGTAGATCACATCGGATGGCGCGAAAATCACGGCGGTTTCGTTCCCTTCAGGATCGCGTGCCAGGATAGCGTGAGTGATGCTTGCTGGGCTGGACTGTGTGGGCGCCGGCGCTTGCGTGGGTTGGGCAGCTTGCGAGCCCTCGACCTCGAACTCCAGTGTCCGCTCCAGCTTGTCGTCCAGGTAAACGTCGACTTTATACTTACCAGCAGGCCACAGGGAGCTGTTGCTCAAATTGAAAGAAAGCTGGCCTGAGCCACTGGTCAATTCTTTTTCTCCCAGGTTCCGCTCAGACTGCTCACCTTCGACCGCCACAGCCGTCCAGGCAGCTTTGACGCGCGTATCATCCGGGGCGCTTCCCAACTCCACGATGCAGTAAAAGACACTGTCCTGGGAAAAAACGGTCTGGCGTTCCTTACCATCCGTATCTGCCGCCAGGTAAGCGTCTTTGATAGAGGCTGTACTGACGCTGAAATTGCAGGCCAGCGAAACCAGCAAGATCGCCAGCAGTACAACACCAATCTGGATTCGATGCTTCATCACTTGATTCCTCCTGATGAATATGAATTTTTCCCGGCTCAGGGTGCTGCGCACTCCGCGGGAGCTGAAAATCTAATTTACGATAAATCGGGTAATATTTTACCACAATGGCGCGTTTCTACATCCCCTTTCACACAACCTGACCAGCTCGCTTCGATCAAAACGAACCGTTACTCTTTTGCGGTTTTCTTTCGCATCTCTTCTGCCTTGGCCTGAAGATTCCGGAAGTACTCCGTTTCCGTAATTTCAGCTACCTGGCGTTCCTTCTTGGCCTGATCCAGCTCGATAGTCAGCTCATGCAACTGCTGCTTCAGGCGCTCTTCACGGGCATAAACCTCGCGAGCCATGTTCTGGAAGACGCGCGCCAGTTGGCCCAGGCGGTCAGAACGCAAAGCCACCTCTGCCAGGTCGCCTGGATCGAACGTTCGAGCTTCAACCGCCGCAGCCGCATCCGTAATGAGTGCCACTGTGCGCAGGTAGTTCTGTACCTCGGTGATATCATGATAGATGATCAGGACGCCAATCTGCTCCCCTTCTACCTCTTCCGGTACAGCTAACAGCTCTACATCCAGCACCGTCCCGTCTTTGCATACCCGCTGGGTATTCAGGCGCATACGTTCCCCGCCAAGCGCCCGCCGCAAAACATCGACCGCCTCCGTTTGAAACTCGCCGGGCGCAATGCGCTCATCCAGGTCTTGTCCCATCATCTCTTCGGACGAATAGCCAAACAAAGTCTGGGCAGCCGGATTCCAGGAAGTAACCTTGCCTTCCATATCCAGGGTCACAATCGCCACCGGGCTGTTGCGAACCACGCGCACCAGGGCCTGGTCGGTCAGCGTGTACAGGCGGGCGTTATCGATGGCAATGGCAGCCTGAATCGCAAACGCGTTCAGCATATCCAGGTCTTTCTCGGAAAAGATGCTTTTCTGGAAACGATTGTCTACGTAAATGGCTCCAATTGTGCGCCCGCGGCACAACAACGGCGCGCACATGATCGAGCGCAGGGCATAATACACCACCGATTGGCGCTCCGAGAAGCGCGGGTCAGCCAGGGCGTCGTTGGTCAGGATGGACTGGCTCGTTGCGATCACCTCGTTGACAATTGAGCGGCTGGCTTCCATTTCGCCGCGCTCCTGCTGGTCCCCCTGGCTGAAATTACGCGCCGTGCGCACTTTCCAGTTCTTTGCATCCACGTCCAACAGCACCAGGTAACCACGCTCCGCGCCAGTTAATTCGATTACTGCATCCATGACCTGCTTGAGGGCCTCATCCAAATCCAGCGTGGTACCCAACGTTTGAGAAACCAGGTACAGGGCATCCAACCGGGCATGGTCGTGGTCGTGCGCCGCCGCTTCTTTCTCCGCATCTGGCCCCTTCGCCTGCGCATAACCCACTGGGTGCGCTTTGGATGGCTCAGCTTCTGGCTGATCGGATTCGGATTTGGAACCTTGAAAGACTGCTTTCAAGGCATCTAATCGGGATTGAAAGGGACTTTTCTTCATCGTGCCTCCATCAGGCGCGCTGCCTTACGGCCAATTTCAACTGCAAAATTCGTACCGCGATCCCAGGGATAAACCTGGCTCATGCTGGCGAAATACAGACCCGGGAGGGGTGTCTGGATTGCCGGAATGTTCTGGGAATGGTTCACCATCGGCACAGGTTGGGCATATTTCGTTCGAAACAACCAGCTCTTTTTCACCCAATCTGGGCTGAAGCGAGGGTTGAAGCGCGACAGCACAGGTAACAAACGCTCCAATAGCTCTGCCTCGCTCAGGCGAAAATATTCGTGATCTGCATCCAGATAGTCACCTGCATAAACGATGTGATCGCCGCCGAAGTAATCGGGCGACAGGAAGTTGGTATGCTCCACCAGGGCCAAAAAAGGATAGCCGGCCGACTTGGGCAGGTTGAACCAGTAATAGCCCTCTTCGGAGAGGCGTTGTTTCAGCGCCAGCACCTGGACGACCGCCCCCATGCTCTTGAGTTCCAGCAGGCCTTTCAAATATTCGGGGGGTAAATCCGGCGCCAGTTTTGCCATCAGCGCTGGCGAGGTGGTCGACAGGCACTGATCAAACTGGTGAGAGCCGTTCTGCATCTCCAACAATAATCCCCCCTCAGTCTGTGGGCTGATACGCTCTACTGGCGTAGACCGCTCAATCTGCACGCCCATTTCCTGCAATCGCCCGGCAAACTTGTCCGCAAAAGCCTGAAAGCCACCCCGGAAGGTGCCCAGGCGGGTGGTGCGCGCCTTGATGCGCGCCCACATCCAGGCCATATTGACCTGGCTGGCATAGCGCTCGCCAAATTTGCCAATCATGAGAGGTTCCCACATCATCTCATATACTTTATCGCCCGCCCATTTGCGCATCCAACGATCTACCGTCACCTGCTCGAGCGCCTTCCAGTTGTTGGTCAGCTTCAGGTATAAACCCACCAGGCCAAAACGCGCTTTATTGATCCCCCACCCTAAGCCAGGGAACAACAAAGCTTTCAAGATCGAATCAAAGGGATAGAACTTCCCCTGGTAGTACATCACTGTGTAGGGGCGCGGGAACAGCACCTGGTCGCTCCAACCCAGCTCTTCGATCAAACCCAACATGTGCTGGTCTGTAGCAAACCAGTGATGGTAGAACTTTTCGACGGACCAATCCCAGTGAGGCTGCTTGAAACCCGCGGCCAGCCCCCCAACGTGATCGCCTGCCTCAAAAATCGTCACCTGGTGGCCAGCGCGCGCCAGGTCGTAAGCTGCCGCCATGCCGCCAAAACCCGCGCCGATGATCGCGATCTTCTTCATGCTCCTACCCTGGCCTCTTCAATGCCCGTATCCCATCGGATTCCCTCCTGGGCCAGGTAATACAGGCCCAGCAAGGTAATCGGGACCAACAACGCAGCGTGCAGGACAATGGTATAGCTGAAAGCCACATTTGGATCGATTCCGTAGGCTACCAACACCGCCTTACCGGCGGCATCGAAAGTGCCCACATATCCCGGCGCAGAAGGGATCGTTGTCACCAGGTTTGCAATCCCGTTCATCAGCATCAACGTGAAGAAACTGACTACAAATGAGAAGCCGCGCATGAGAAACCAGTATTTCACCGTCTCCAACAACCAGATTACCACTGAGGTCAAGAACACCATCAGCGCTTCGCGCGGCGAACGCAGCGACTCCAGCCCTCCCAGGAAGCGCTCTGCGAATCCTAACACGCTTTCCTGGTAGCGAACAGGGAAAAATCTGAGCACGATCCGCTTGGTCAGATTGCTGGTCCGCTCTGGGAACATGGCTGCCAGTAAGAAAACTGCCAGGGCTCCGATAAAAGCGCCGCTCCCGATCAACGCCAGGCTGCGAATATCGCCCACAAAGCCGGAGTCGGCTGTCAGGCGCGCCAGTTCGGTCAGGTTTACGAAGACAAAAGCCAGCATCACCACGCCATCATACACGCGCTCGACGATGATGGTTGCCAGCGAAGCAGAGATCGAAACATCTTCACGCCGCTTCAAGATGACCGCCCGCAGCACCTCGCCCGCGCGCGCGGGAAAGATGTTGTTGCCCGCATAACCGATCACGACGATGGGGAACATCGCGCGGGTTGGGATCGCCTTGATCGGCCTGAGCAAGTAATGCCAGCGCCAGGCGCGCACCCAAACGCCGATGAAATACACCGCAATTCCTGGGATCAACCACCAGTAATTGGCGCTTTTCAAAGAAACCCACACATCTTGCGGGTGAAGGCCGCGCAGAGCCAGGTACAGAAAAGCAATGCTGATCAAAACTCCGAGCCAAAATTGCCAACGTTTCATGTTGCTCATTCTACCATGTCCGTTATAATTTTCGGTATGAGGAACAAACTCGCTTTCGTGATCTTATTGGGCATACTTTTGGCGCTGGGCGTCAGCACTGGCTATAGCTGGTGGACGCCGCGCCTGTTAACCGTCTCGCCTGCAGACGGCGCGGTGGCGGTCCCCGCGGCGGCAAAGCTGTCGCTGACATTCTCTCGCACCATGCGCACCGAGGCGGTGATCGCCAGCCTGACCTTCGATCCGGCCAACGATGGTTCCTTCACCTGGCAAGAGAACACGCTGATTTTCAGCCCCAACCAGGCCTGGCCAGCCGGCACAACCGTTCACGTTCATCTGAAAGCAGGTGCGCAGGCCGCCGGGTTCCCGAACCTGCCTCTGCGCCAGGAAGCATCCTGGTCTTTCCGCATTCGCCAGCCTGAGTTAGCCTTCCTTTACCCTTCGGATGGGCCCGCCAACATCTACGTGCTCAATCCGCTTTCGGGTGATAGCACCGCCTTGACCAGTTCATCCACCGGCATTCTCGATTTCTACGTAAACGCCGACGGCACAGCCATCTATTACAGCGCCAACACGACCGCTGGCGGCAGCGACCTCTACCGCCTGGATCTGCCTGTGCTCAAAGAAGAGGCCGTCCTGCCCGAGCCCGTGACCGTGCTTGCCTGCCCGCGGGCCCAGTGTCGCAACCCGGTGGTCTCGCCCGGCGGCGATTTTCTGGCTTACGAACGTACCCCTCAGCCGGCCAGCGGCCAGGCCCAATACACCCAGGTCTGGTACCTGCCCCTGGCAGCGGCTGATAGTGCTAATGCCCAGGCGCCGACCGTAGTTGAACTGGCAGGCGATCCCACGCACCAGACGCTTTCGCCACAATGGTCATCCCAGGGTCTGCTGACCTTCTACGACAGTACTGCCAAGAATTTCGTAATTCTGGATATCCACAGCGATGAGGTCAGTTTGTTCCCGAACCAGACCGGACAGCCTGGCTCGTGGAACCCCAATGGGAGGGATTACGTTGCGCCAGAGATATCCTTCCTGGATGAGGGCATCGCCGCATCGCTGAACCTTCAGACCTTCGCCAACAGCCATCTGATCCTGTTCAACCGGCTGGACGGCGCCCAACGAGATCTGACATCCGAAGAAGCCCTGGAAGATGCAGTGCCAGCCTACTCTCCCGATGGAGTCTACCTGGCCTTTGCCCGCAAATACCTGAACGCTTTGCGCTGGACCCCGGGCAGACAGGTCTGGCTGATGCTGGCGGGGAGCCAGGAAGCGCAGCAGATGACCAACGAGCCGGATTTCAATCATTTCGATTTCGCCTGGAGCCCTGATGGCGACCAACTGGCTTACGTGCGCTTCGACCAGACTGCTCTCATCGCGCCCCCCGAAATCTGGCTCATGGACCCTTTCACCGGCAGGGCCATCCAGCTCATCGTTGGCGGCTACGCCCCGAAATGGATCCCCTGAGTTGGACGAAGACGGTAAATGACGGTCGATCGCTGCGCACTGGAGCTTGTCGATGCCAGAATGCCCCATTTCCCCTGGTTTTGGCGGACATCTTCGGATTCGCCAAGTCTGCGAAAATAGGGTACAATCACAGAAATCTTGCACATAGGAGTGAATAACCAGTCTTTTTGACAAGGCTAGAGATACTATGAGCGATAAAGAATCTGCCCAAAACGTGATCGATGCTTATCGCAGGCGGCAGCAAAAGGCGCAGCGAGCGCCGAAGATGATGATCGGCGTTGCCGCCTTTTTCCTGATCATTGGAGCGGCGATCCTTATCTTCTGGCTGCTCGGGTCGGATAAACCTTCAGTCCAGCTTTCTTTTTTGGCCAGCGAAACCCCCACGCCCACGAACACGGCCACCTCCACTTCTACCGCCACGAACACGGCCACAGCAACGGTAACCCCCACCGAAACAACCACTCCTACAGAAACACTCAGCCCCACGCCATCCGGACCCTTCGAATATGTGGTCGCGGAGGGGGATGTGCTGTGGTCCATTGCCGAACAATTCAATGTCGACCTGTTGGTGTTGATCACCGTCAACAACCTGGACCCGGCCAATCCCAACATCCAGGTGGGCCAAAAGTTGATCATCCCGGCTCCAGATACGCAACTGCCGTCCGCTACGCCCCTGCCAACCGACATCCGTCGCGGCACCAAGATCCAATACCAGGTACAGTTAGGCGACTCCCTCCTGGGGATCGCCAATAAGTTCAACAGCACAACCGATGCGATCAAGAAAGAGAACGAGATCGAGAATGAGAACGAGATCTTCGTTGGGCAAATCCTGGTCATCCCGGTCAACCTGGTAACGCCTGTTCCCACCGCCACGATTACCCCTACGCTGGGACCAACGCTCAGCGTATCGTCCGCCACCGCTACGCCTTAGCAGGTGAGCCGGACCACAAGCATATTTTCAACCGATCCCAAGATCATCATAGCACCCGGTGCTGGAAACACATCTCTGATTGAGTGCTTCCGGCACCGGGTGTTGGTCTATTGAGCAATACAGGGAGCAAAACCTTGACAAAAACCTCTTTCGTCGTATAATGAAAATGAAAATCTTTTTCATTAACTCAAATCGAGAGGTCTGTATCATGAAACCCACATTACCCCTACATTTTGCCCTGTTTGCATTGCTGCTCCTGACTGCTTGCGTCCCGGGAGCAAGCCCCACGCCACCCTCATCGCCCGCCCCTGGCAAGATCAGGGTTGTCGCCACAACCACGATCGTTGGCGATGTGGTCCGTAACATCGGCGGAGAAGCGATTGCTCTCGATGTGCTCCTGCCCATCAACGCCGACCCTCACAGCTTTCAACCTACCCCGCGCGACGCCGCCATCGTTTCAGAAGCGCAAGTGATCTTTGCCAACGGCGCAGGCCTGGAAGCTTTCCTGGAGCCCTTGCTGAACAATGCCAACAGCCAGGCGCGACAGGTCTCTGTATCCGAGGGCATATCCCTGTTGGCAATGCCCGAAAACCATGACGATCACGAAGAACACGAGGGCGAAGAACACGAGCACGAGCACGCAGGCGGCGATCCGCACACCTGGATAGACCCGTACAATGTGATGGTCTGGGTGAAGAACATCCAGTCTGCGCTGAGCGAAATCGACCCACAGAACGCTTCTCTCTACCAGAAGAACGCTGAGCAGTACCTGCAAAGCCTGAACAAACTGGATTTATGGGTGCGCCGGCAGGTGGATCAGATCCCACAGGAAAATCGTATTCTCGTCACCGATCACCAGGTGTTCGGATATTTCGCCGCGCGCTACGGGTTCGAGCAGATTGGCACAATCGTCCCTGGATACAGCACCCTGTCGCAGCCCTCCGCCCAAGAATTGGCCGAATTGGAAGACGCCATCCGCGCTTTGGGTGTGCCCACCATTTTCGTTGGCAACACCGTCAACCCAACCCTGGCAGAACGCGTAGCCAACGACACGGGTACCCAACTCGTCTTCATCTACACAGGCTCACTGACAGACGCAGATGGGCCAGCCCCGACCTACCTGGATTACATCCGTTTCAACGTTAATGCGCTCGTTTCGGCTTTGAAATAGGCAATTATGGAACTGATCAAAGAGCTGCGCACAAGCCGTTTCTCCAGCCACGGCATCGAACACCAGAGCGGCGTGCCTATCCTGGAGGTCAAAGATATTTCGGTGAAATATGACAGCGGGGTTGTTCTGGAGGATATCTCCTTTCACCTGCACGCGGGTGAACGTGTGGCCGTGGTCGGGCCGAATGGCGCGGGTAAAAGCACCTTGTTCAAGGTAGTTGCCGGAGTGCTGCACGCCACCAGCGGCGAGGTGAAAGTTTACGGACATGGCCCTACGGGGCATATTTGCATCGCTTACATACCACAGCGCAGCCAGGTGGATTGGTCTTTCCCTGTGAATGTGGCTGATGTGGTCATGATGGGGCGCATCGGCAAGCTGGGCTTCTTTCAATGGCCGCGCCGCCGGGATTGGGAGCTTGTCCACCAGGCGCTGGCCGATGTCGGGCTGGAAAGCCTGTCCAAACGGCAAATCGACGAGCTGTCTGGAGGCCAGCAACAGCGCATGTTCATCGCCCGCGCCCTGGCCCAGGAAGCAGAATTGATGCTGATGGACGAACCCCTGACCGGTGTCGACGCCACTTCGCAAGAGGCCATCTTCACCATCCTGGACACCCTGCGCCAGCGCGGGGTGACAGTCATGATTGCCACGCACGATCTGGAACAGGCCGCCGGGATGTTTGATCGCGTCATGCTGCTCAACCGCCGCATGCTGGGGTTCGGCGAGCCCGCCCAGGTTTTCACGCCCGCGCTGCTCAGGGATGCATACAGCGGTCATTTGCGCCTGGTCGAGGCGGGCAACGAGGTCCTGGCGCTGACAGACACCTGCTGTGAAGATCGGGAGGATAGGTGATGGATTGGCTGAACCTGATCACCGCTCCCTTGAACCACAGCTTCATGGTGCGCAGCTTCCTGGCTGCTCTGATGGTAGGCGGCGTATGCGCCACCGTGGGCACCTACGTGGTGCTGCGCGGCATGGCGTTTTTCGGCGATGCCCTGGCGCACGCCATTCTGCCGGGCTTGGCAATCGGCTACCTGGTCAGCTCAGGAGCGCAAGAGCCGCTTTTCTGGTGGGCGCTGCTGACCGCCATCGCCAGCTCACTGGGTATCGGCGCTATCAGCAAGGGCACGCGCATCCGCGAAGATACCGCCATTGGCATCGTCTTTGCCGGCATGTTCGCCCTGGGTATCGCCCTGATCTCGACTGCGCGCAGCGCCACCGTTACCGTTGATCTGACGCATTTCCTGTTCGGCGATGTGCTCGGCGTTTCGAGCACAGATTTATGGCGCATTGCCATCTTTGGCGGTGTGATTATCCTGGTGGTCGTCGCTTTTTACAAAGAGTTCCTGGTTCTGACCTTCGATCCGGTCCTGGCCTACACCTTGCGCCTGCCTGCCAGGCTGCTGGAATACCTGCTGCTGGTGCTCATCGCCCTGACCATTGTAGTATCCCTGCAAACGGTTGGCGTCGCCCTGATGGTGGCCATGCTGGTGACGCCCGCCGCGGCGGCATATCTGCTCACGCGCCGGCTGCCCGTCATGATGATCCTGGCCGCTGCCATCGCCTGTCTGTCGGGCGTGATCGGGCTATATATCTCCTATTATGCCAACATCGCATCCGGCGCAGCCATCGTGTTGACCAGCACCGCGCTCTTCGTGGTAGCCTGGACGGTCCGTAGTATTCAGAAGAAATTTAGCGGCAGCGCACAGAAGAGGATCGCATGAACGAGAAACCCTGTCCGCAACGAACCAGCCAATGGTTGGACTGCCTGCAATCCAACGGTTACCGCCTGACTGCCCCGCGCCAGGCGGTAGTAGACATCGTGGCTTCCAGCCAGCGCGTGCTCACTCCCCTGGAAGTTTATGAGTTAGCCCGCGCCCGCTACCCGAGGCTCGGTCTGGTGACCGTTTACCGCACCATGGAGAAGCTGGAGGAGTTAGGCTTGCTGCAGCGCGTCCACCAGCCTTCCGGCTGCCAGGGGTTTATCGCCGCATTCACCGGGCACCAACACCTGCTGATCTGCCAGGCCTGCGGGATGGTCGAGTTTTTTGACGGGAGCCACGACAAAATCGATGCTATGATGGAAGATGTCGCTCAAAAGAGCGGTTACCATATCCAGGATCACTGGCTGCAGTTCTTCGGCTTATGCCGCGGCTGCAGAGGCTCTACAGATTAGCAGCCAGCCGTCAATGCAGTTGCTGGCTGGCCTGGTTGACCCGCTCTAAAATCTCGGCCGCTTCCTCAGGGCTGGCAATGTGTACACGCCCGTCCGCATCTGTGTGAGTGGGGATCATTTCATAGCCTAAATAGTGCGTGCCCTGGAACCTGACCAACAGGATCACCCCCTGGCGGTGGTCACGCAGACCCTGGTCGAAGACAAAATTACCCAGCCCGTAGAACACTTGAACGCCGTCGATCATCTGGAACGCCTGGACGACGTGCGTATGGTTGCCTACTACCAGGTCCGCGCCTGCCCGGACAGAATAGATCGCCTGCTGCTGCTGCAGCCAGTTGGGCATCAGGATATCCTCTGAGCCCCAATGGGGCATGGCGATGACCACATCCGCCGCCTTTCGCGCCGCGGCAACTGCGGCGCGCATGTTTTCCTCGCTCAGAAATGCGATGCCGGGGTGATCTTCTTTGGCAAATACCACCTCATTCATCTTACTATCGCCCAGTGCGACGAAGCCAAAGCGGATGCCATTCACCGTCACCACTACCGGCTCCAGCGCCTCTGCCAGGTTATTCCCGCCCCCAACCGGCAGAATTCCCACCCTGCGGATGTTCTCCAGCGTATCCTGAAAAGTCTCCGTGCACCAGCTTTTCATCAGGCCGCAATCCTTGATGTGATTGGTAGCCACGCTCATCACATCGAAACCCGCGCGCTGCATCGCATCGGCGTTATCCGGGCTGCCTACTAACTGGTATGTCCAGTAGCAGCCAGTGCGCTCGGCCTTGTCGCTCATCGTGGCGTTGAACACCCCCACGGCGATATCCGCCTTCTGAATGATCTCTTTCACTTCCTCGTAAGGATAATCCGGGTTTCCGATAGCATCCAGCTTGGCCTGCACGCAGCGCGCCGGCACGATCACACCCGTGAACAACAGCGTGGTGATGGGCAGCGGGCTGGGTGTGAACGAAGGGGTTGGGCTGGGCGGGATCGGCGAGGCTGTTGCCGTTGGGGTTATCGTCGGCGGGAGCAGGGTAGCTGTCGGCGGCAGCGTAGGAGAAGGCGCTAAGATCGGCGGGCTCGCCGGCACAACCCGCTGCGTGGGGGTCGAGGATGGCAGCGGCGCAGCCAGGCCTGGCTGGCAGGCCGCGCTGAACAGCATAATGAACACAAACAAGCGGCGGAGATGAAACATCGTGATATTCATATGCGGTTAGGGAAAGCCTTCTGGGTTTAAACTTCGTCAACCGGCGGCGCAGCCGGTCCATAGTCCAGAATTTCGCGCGTGCCGGTGGATGGATCTGGCGGGCCGACGATGCCCTTCTCCTCCATGGTCTCCACCAGGCGGGCCGCCCGCGTATAACCGATGCGCAAGCGGCGCTGCAGCATCGATATCGAGGCCCTGCCCTGGCGGCGAGAAAGATCAATGGCTTCCTTCAGCAAAGGATCGGCATTCTCATCAACCTGGTTTTCTTCCCATAACAAGATCTGCTTGAGCGGGACGCCCGCCGGCAAAGTCGCTATCGTGCCCGCCCCGGCAACCGGCGCCGCTGTGGGAGTGCCAGCAAACTGCTGCCAATAGCTCACCAGGCGCAAGATCTCGCCTTCCGAGACGAACACCCCTTGCAAGCGCGCCGGCGCTGGGGCGTCGGGCGCCTGGAAAAGCATATCGCCCCGCCCCAACAGGCGCTCTGCCCCGGGCTGGTCGAGGATCACCCGGCTGTCCACGCCAGACGCAACGGCAAAGGCGATGCGCGCCGGGAAGTTGGCTTTGATCAGCCCCGTAACCACATCCACTGAAGGGCGTTGGGTGGCAATCACCAGGTGGATGCCGGTCGCCCGCGCCAGTTGCGCCAGACGCGTAATCGTGCGCTCGGTCTCATCCGGCGCCAGCATCATCAAATCGGCCAGTTCATCGATGATCAACACCAGGTAGGGCTCTTTCTTACCCCCGCGCGCCTCCTGGCGTGCATTATACTCCGGCAAGTTGCGACAGCCGGCCTCTGCCAGCTTCTGGTAGCGGCGGTCCATCTCGGCAGTCACCCACT
This sequence comes from Chloroflexota bacterium, assembly GCA_040752025.1. Taxonomy (GTDB): domain Bacteria; phylum Chloroflexota; class Anaerolineae; order Anaerolineales; family UBA4823; genus JBFMFR01. The sequence continues at coordinate 38,114 of JBFMFR010000002.1, forward strand.
GCAAAGCGCGCACGACGCGCTCTAACTCCACCACCACCGGAGTGAGCAGGTGGGGGACGCCGTTATAGCCGGTCAGCTCGACTCGCTTGGGATCGACCATGATCAGGCGCAGGTCATCCGGGGTATTGTGCATCAGCAGGCAGCAGATCAAGGCGTTGACGCACACCGACTTGCCCGAACCGGTTGCCCCGGCGATCAGCAGGTGAGGCATGCCAGACAGGTCGGCAGCCACCGCGTTGCCGGCCACGTTCTGGCCCAGGGCGAAGCGTAGAGGCGACTTAATGCGTGTAAACGCTTCGTTCTCGATCACATCGCGCAGCGCCACCAGGGAGATTTCCTCGTTGGGCACCTCGATGCCCACGTATCCCTTCCCAGGCACAGGCGCCTGGATGCGGATCGTGCGCGCCGAAAGCGCCAGGGCCAGGTCGTCTGCCAGGGCCGTGATTTTTCCAACGCGCACGCGCATCCGCCCACCGCGCGACTCGACGAAATCCGGCTCGACCCCGAACTGCGTGATCGTTGGGCCCCGGTTGATTTCGACCACGCGCGCCGGCGCCCCAAAGGAAGACAGCGTTTCCTCGATCACCCGGGAGCGCTGTAAATCAACCTCGTCATCATAATTCGTTTCACCGCCCTCGTCCAGGATATTCTCGATCGCAGGCAGAACCCAACTGCGCGGTTCCCCCATCGGGCCCGGTTCCGGAATGAAAGACGACGTCACAGGCGACATCAGGGGCGGCGGATTATCTGCACCAGAGGCGGGACCTGGTGGGGTATAGAGCGGGTAAGATGGCGTCGGCTGGCGCGCTGCGCTGCGCCGCTCGTGCAAAGTATCCAGGAACTCGAGCACCCCATCTTGCAGACGGAGCAAGACAGGCCCAATTCGCCGCGCCATCTCCACAATGGTGACATCTAGAGTGAGCACCAGGGACACAACCAACCAGGCCAGCAAAGCGATCGCCGCGCCGCCTTTCCCCAGGGCCGCATTCAAAAGCTGAAAAACCGCCGCGCCCAGGTAACCTCCCCCCAGGCCGGCCTTGGCCAGGTCGAAGGGCGGCTGGTCCGAGCCTAAAGCAGCAAAGAAATGCAAGATTGCCAGCAGGTTGATGAAAAGTAACCCAATGCCGATCAGGCGTTCGATCGCCAATTGGGGGATGCGCTCGAAATTTCGCAGGACCAGCCACAGGCCACATAGAATCAGGCCCACGGGGAACAGATACGCCCCGAACCCGAAAAGCTGGCGCAAGAAAGCCGTGCTGCTGACTGGTGAGAGTAAACTGAACATTGTTAGCAGACCCACCACGGTAAAGACCACGCCAATGATATCCAACTTGCGATCCAGAGAGAGGCCTTCACGGATCGGGCGCTTTGTTTTCGCCGGGCGTGGTAAGGCCGGCAGGCGCGGCATGCGCAGCCTAGGCGCCGCGCTGGGTTTACGCGCCGCGTTAGGTTTGCGCCCCGGCTGGCGGCGCGCCGGCTCGCTGGTCGTTTTCCGCTCCCTGGATGGCTGCGAACGGGTCGCGCTCGTTCTGGCAGGCGCTGCTTTCGACCGGGTAGACGGTTTGGCGCCAGACCGGGTGGTGCGCGAGCTCTTGGAGGCTTTAGAGGTCTTAGAGGTTTTCCGTGCCATCACCGCTGGATTATAGCACATATGGTCTGACCTTAGCGGATTAGCAGATTGGGCCCGGTGGGCAGGCAAGATGAGGTACAATAACCCTCCATACGACTCCAGGCGCGAAAGGGTACAGCTTTGTTCGAGATCGTCTTCCTTGGCACCTCCGCTGCGGCCCCATCCGCACACCGCGGTCTGTCATCCCAGATCGTCTTACACGATGAATACCGCTTCCTGATCGACTGTGGAGAAGGCACGCAGCGCCAAATCATGCAGTCCGGGTTGGGCTTCAAACGCCTCAACCGCATCCTGATCACACACGGGCACCTCGACCACATCCTCGGATTGGGCGGGCTGCTCTCGACCTTTACGCGCTGGGAGACCATCGATAGCATAGAAATCTTTGGCGGGCGTTGGGCGTTGGAACGCATCCACGACCTGCTGTTTGGCGTGGTGCTGCGGGGCGCCACCCCCCCCATGGAAATTCAGTTCCACGCTATCCAGGAAGGGGTCATCTTTGAAGAGCAGGATTTCAAAATTTCCGCCTTTCAGGTCTATCACCGCGGGCCAGACTGCTTCGGCTTCCTGTTCGAAGAAAAATCCAGGCGTCCCTTCCTGCCGGAAAAGGCCGAGGCCCTGGATATCCCGCCGGGCCCGTGGCGGCGCGACCTGGTCAATGGGCAGACCGTCACCTTGCCCGACGGGCGACAGATTTTGCCGGACCAGGTGCTGGGCGAGCAGCGCCAGGGAACCCGCCTGGTGCACGTCGGCGACGCGGGCAGGACAGAGCCACTGGTATCCATCTGCCAGGACGCCGACGCCCTGGTGATCGAATCCACCTACCTGGAGGAGGAAGCCGAGATGGCGCACCAGTTTGCCCACCTGACCGCCCGCCAGGCTGCCGAGTTGGCCGTGCAGGCCGGGGTCAAGCATCTGATCCTGACCCACCTCTCACGCCGTTACCGCGAGCGCGACGTGATCGCTGAGGCGCGCGCCGTCTTCCCGGGGGCAATTGTGGCCCGCGACTTCGACAATTACCAGATCAAGCGAGACGAGCTGATCAAGATCACCCCAGAGGAATAACAAAAAGTCTCCCGGAGAAGCGATGTTCTCCGGGAGATGAACGCACCAGGTTTTACAGGCTGCTGCAAGCTGGTCTGCTAACCAAAACGCTCCTCTTTCCAGACGTCGGCTTCGTTGTGATAGCCGGCCTGTTCCCAAAAGCCCATGCGATCCTGCGCCATGAACTCCAGACCGCGCAGCCATTTGGCGCCTTTCCATAAGTAAGGCGTTTTCAGGTCATCACGCCCACCAAGATAACCTACCACGCCGCGCAGCGGGTAACCGTGATCGGGCGTAAGTGGCTCGCCGTTGAAATGCGTCGCCAGCAGGAAATTCTCTGCCAAAACAACTTCCAGCGGCAGGTTCACCGTAAAGCCATATTCGGCGTGCTGCAGCACGTAACGCGCCGTTGGCTTGGGTTTGATCAACCCTTGCTCCACCAGCGCCCGCACAGACACCCCCTCCCAGGTCGTGTCGAATTTGCTCCAATGCGTCACACAATGGATATCCATCGTGATGCGGCTGCGCGGCAGTTGCTGGAATTCTTCCCACGTCCAGCGCACTTCCTCTTCGACCTCGCCCCAGGCGCGCAGATCCCAGGCGGCCGGGTTGAAGCGCGGCACCGGGCCGTAGTGTAAAACGGGGAATTTTTGCGTCAGCGACTGCCCGGGCGGCAGCCGCCCTTCCTGCTCAAAACGGCGCTCGTCTTCCTTGCGCCGGAAGAAACTCTCGAACATAGTCACCTCCGAATGCAAAGAAGATTATATCAGACTGATCTCACCCGAAATAGAATAATTGATGAGATTTTACAGCGTGAAGCTCTCGCCTGGCTTGAGCACGTGCACCTCGGCGCCGGTTTCGGCGCGCACGCGTTCGGCCCACGCCTGCGGGTCCTGGTCGATCAGATCCCAGGTGCCGAAATGGATGGGAATAACATGGCGTGGCTGGAGCATCTTGACCGCCCGCAAAGCATCCTGCGGGCCCATGGTGAAATTATCGCCAATCGGAATCACCGCCAGGTCGAGGCCTTCCTCACCGATCAAACGCATATCGCCGAACAGGCCCGTATCGCCTGCCATGTAGATCTTCTCGCCCTGGTTGGTGGTCAGCAGCAAGCCAGCCGGGTTGCCGCCATAAGTGCCGTCCGGGAGCGCCGAGCCGTGCAGCGCCAGGGTCAGCTTGAGGTAGCCAAAGGGGTGCTGGTAGCCGCCCCCCAGGTGCTGCCCGTGTGCGTTGATGCCCTGGTTGCGCAGCCAGACGGCGATCTCGTTGTTACTGATCGCTAAAGCGCCGGTGCGTTTGGCGATGCTGACGGTATCCCCAACGTGGTCGCCATGACCATGCGTCACCAGGATGAAATCAGCCTGGGCCTTATCCGCGGACATGCTGGCAGCCGGGTTCCCAGAGAAGAAGGGGTCCACCAGGATCTGATAACCGCCGGTTTCCAGCCCCAAAGTTGCGTGTCCATACCAGGTAAGCTTGAAAGTCATTTGATCCTCCTATCACTGAAACGTTCACGGTTCGATAATCCAATTTGAGAATTGCTCGTAAACAGGCGCATCCAGGAACGAACGGCTCAACCCGCCAGATACCATCACTTTCACCTGCCTAGAATGGCCCATAGCCGATAGCAACGGCAATGCCCAGGAAAACCATAGTAATCAAAACGATCCAGGCCCACAGGCCCAACGTCCAGCGCATCCACTTGGGATAGCTGACCACCGTCAAACCCAGGCAGATGAGCAGGACCGGGTTGGTGGGATAGGCCAGGTTGGAGAAGCCATCCCCAAAGCAGTACGCCGTAACGGCCGCCTGGCGGGTTACGCCAACCAGGTCGGCCAAGGGGAGCAAGATGGGCATGAGCAAGAAAGCCTTGGCCGAACCGGATGCCACAAAGAATTCGATCAATAAAGCCAGCCCATAAACGATGAGAACAGCCAGGAACGGGCTGGACTCGGGGAATACCTGGACGGCGCGGTACAGCACCGTGTCCAGGATGCCGCCCTGGGCGACGATGTGCTTGATGCTGGCTGCCATCAGGATCAGGGGAACAGCCGGCGCAATCCCGGCCAGTCCCTCGCCCACCGCGGTGAACACCTGGCGTCGCGCCGCGCCGCTCAGCAGGCCAGCGCCGATCCCGGCGATGAAAAACAGCAGCCCCACCACTGGCAGTGAGAACGAGGCGATCGCCGGCACGAACGGGCCCGCCACCAGCGTCACCAGGATCAAGACGATGAAGACCACCAGCCAGGCCAGGGCCCGCCTCAGGTGCGGGATTTCCACCGAATGCTCGCTGAAGTCCAGGTGCGCGTAGCGGGCGCGGCCGGCCTGGTCCTCGGCGTACACCGGCGAGGCCTGGGGCTCTCGTTCGATCTTGCGCGCGTAGCGCACCAGGAAGATGGCGAAGGCGATGTAAATCGCCAGGAAGATCGGGATGCGCAACCAGAAGCCGGAGAAAAGCGGCAGGCCGGCGATCTTCTGGGCCACCCCGATGGTGAATGGGTTGGTGATCGCTGCCGAGAAGCCCAGGTTGGTAGCCAGGATACTCATCCCCAGGCCTACGAGCGCATCCCAACCCAGGGTGTAGGACAGCGCCACCATCAGCGGCACCAGCGGCACGATTTCTTCGAAAATGCCGAAGAAAGCCCCGATCGCCATAAAGACAAAGGAGATAACCAGCAGAAGCTGGTACTTGCGCCCGCCGTAAGCCTGCACCAGGCGGCCGATGCTGGCGCGCAGCATGCCGCTTTTATCCAGCACGGCGAAGGCGCTGCCGATCATCAACAGGAAGATGATAATCACGATCACGGTCAGCCCATCCGGCCCCCACAGAACCTCCAGCGGGGCGGTGAACCAGCGCCAGACCGGGTAATCCGGAGCGGCTGTGTATTGGAATGAAGCCGGGTCGATCAACTCGCGCCCACCCTGGTCGATGCGCACGTAGCTCCCCGCCGGCACCACGCGGGTGAGCGCGCCGGCGATCATCATCAGCACGAACAGGATCAGCAAAGATTGGACGAAAGCACGCGTACTGATTTGGGCGCCAGCTTTAGGTTCCATCAGGGTCAGCCTCCTGGTCAAGCGGTTTGGGGATCGAGTGCTTGGATGACTGAATTAATTATACATGATCCGCTTGTCAAACAGGGGAAGATCAGGATGATTCATCGCGCCGCGACGCCACACTCTTCATGCGCGCCGACCAGGTCGAAAGCGCCGGAGCCTCCATCGCCCAGGATGGGCGCAGTTGCCCTCAGCCCGCCTGTCAGGCCGGATGCCCGTTGCTGGCGACCTGCCTGGCGATGTAAGCCGCATCTGCGCCCACGCCGCCCAGCAGGGCCGAACTCAGCGCGCTCTGGAAGTGCAGGCCAACGAAATACAACCCCGGCGCTGCCGCCGCCACCCCGCGCTGGTGGCGCGGGTAGCCATACTCGTCGAACACCGGCAGGTCGATCCACTTGAAATTCGGGCGAAAGCCGGTTGCCCAGATCACGCTCTCCACTTGCAGTGTGCGACCATCCTCGCTTTGCGCTTGGCCCGCCTGGACGCCGGCCACGCGTGATATGCATTCGACCCCGGCTGCTACCACCTCCTGCCGGTTGGAGCGGATCAGCGGGTTGCCGTGGTAGAGCACATTCGCTTTCATCTTTCGCCCCACAGGCGTATCCACGCTCAACACGTGGCTGAGGAACCACCAGTAGGGCCGCCCGCCGAAGGCCTTGCCCAGCGTATTGGCCGGGATGTGCCCCACGTCGCGCCCCGCCAGCCACACCTGCTTACCGGCCCTGGCGAGTTCCAGGGCGATCTCGGCCCCAGAATTGCCTGCCCCAACCACCAACACCGTCTGCCCTGTGATCTGTTCCGGGTTGCGGTAGGCGCTCGAGTGTAACTGCTGGATGCTCGGGTCGAGCTGGCTGGCAAAGTCCGGCGTATAGGGGGCCTGAAATGGCCCGGTGGCGACGATTACATTCCTGGCAGAAAAACTGTCTCCGCCCGAGGCTACCTGGTAGGTTTGGTCGCTGCGCCTGAGCGCCTCCACCTTCACCCCGTGCCGCACCGGCAGGTGGAACTGCCCGGCGTAGCCTTCCAGGAAATCGGCGACTTCATCCTTCGTAGGGGAGTAGTAATCCGGTTTCGGGAACGGCAGCCCTGGCAGGCCGTCGAACTGGCTGGGAGTGAACAACCGCAGGCTGTCCCAGCGCTTGCGCCAGGTCTCGCCAGTGCGTTGACCCCCATCCAAAATGATGAAACCCTGGCCCTGTTGGGCGAGGAAATAACCGGCGGCCAGGCCTGCCTGCCCGCCGCCGATCACGATCGTCTGAAAGGATTTTTCGCTTGACATTCTACATCACCTGTAATATAATATAGTCTAACTACAATGAATGGAGTTATACTATAATAAATGACAGATGTCAAGAGGCAAAACAAGTCCACCCTGCGCCAGCGGCAGGCCCAGGCCACCCGAGACATGATCACCAGCGCCGCACAGGCGCTTTTTCTGGAGCAAGGCTATGCCTGCACCACCATCGAAGCCATCGCCGCGCAGGCCGGCGTAGCCGTCAGCACCGTGTATGCCGTATTCGGCTCCAAGCGCGGCATCCTGCGCGCCATCCGGCAAGCCTGGCACGAACACTCGCACATCCGCGAAGTCGCCTTCGGCGACCCGGGAGATGCCAGCCCGCAGGAGCGCATCCGCCAACTGGCGCAGGCCACCCGCAGGCAGTGGGAATCTGGCGCCCAGGTGCTCGCCATCTACACCGGGGCTTCTGCCGCCGACCCGCAGGCAGCCGCTGAGCTGGCCGAGGCGCTGGCAGGCCGGCGCAAAGGCATCCAGACCTTCGCCCGCAGCCTGGAGCCGCACCTCCGCCCGGGCCTGGATGCCGCCAGCGCCGCCGCCGTCCTGCAAGCCCTGTGCCTGCCAGAGGTGTACGATGAACTGGTGTGGCACTCGGGTTGGTCGGCTGAGGCCTACGAAGCCTGGCTAACGCAGGCCATCCAACGGGAGTTATTGCCACAACAAACAGGTTGAAGCTTGCGCCGTTACTGCCCAGCAAATGCGCTGACCTTCAGATCGAAACAGGCCGTTTCCGGGCTTTCCGTGATTAGCCGGTAGAATTCCTCATTGGTGAGCGCCGCCGCCTCTTCCAGGGATGTTCCCGTCGTGCGCGATGGGGGGTAGTGAGGCTCTTTGCCATACCACATTCGCATGGATGGCACCGGCGCTCGACCAGGGCAGAAATGATAGAAGTCCTCGCCTATTTCATCGATGAAAACCGACCTGTAAGAGATAATGACATCCTGGTCATCGAAAAACAGATCGTAATCGATGTAAATATAAAGTGGCTCGTTCCCATCATGCTGCATGCTTCGGAAAAGCCGTATCAAAGAAGGCACCCCGTATGTCCTCAAAATATTCTCCGGCCAATATGCCATCCACTCACTTCTTGGCGACTCGAGGTCAATATTCATAGATACTGATAAACTTGCGACAATATCATCTTCCACCTCAAAAAGAATTTCGCCTCCAAAATCGTTTTTGTATCTGTAAGGTACTCCATAAAAACTCGGTGTTGTATGGATCAGTTCTAGGCCTAATCTGGTCATCAGACCTTTTGCCTGGTTGAAATCTGTTTTACCCGGAACGATTCTCCAGAAACAGGGGGGCCCACAATCACCATTTGTCTTGAACAGCAACCGCATCCATTCTTCTCGTTCCTGTGCTGACAGCGTAGGAAATGGTGTGATGGTAGCGGTGATAGGCGTAGAAGAAAGAGTAGGTTGTATGCTATAAGGTGTGGGGGAAATTGTGCCTGAAAGCACAGTGGGTGCAATTGGGGATGTCAAAATAGAAACTGGCTTTTCATCCGGCGAAGCCAGAGCAACCGGGGCGGCTGCTGTCGCCGCTAACGGCGCCTGGTGAGTGGAACAGGCGCAAAGTGTGAGCAAGACGATCACATAAATTCCCCGGAAAGTAGAGGTTTGGTTGCACATTGCCTTATCGCAAAAATCTGCGTGAGCCTACATCTGCCGCTGCACTCTCTTATGAGTAATGCTTTCTCTTTTTGGAAGAATACACGATGAGAGCTACAAATAAGCCAAACACGGTTGCAAAGATTAAATCGTGCCCGAAGTTGAAACTGTCCGTTTGAATCAGATATCGAGTAAGTAAACTCCCGGATAAACCCCATAATACCAGACCAGCACAAAAAAAGCGATACTGCTCCACATTCCTTTCAGCGTCGGGAAATTACTTCACAATCGGGATACTCAGCGCATAATGGACAGGCTTATCGGACAGCGCTCGCATGGCATTAACGACACCCTGGTACATACAGAAAATGCCGATCAGCAAAAGCGGCATCGTGGAGCACATGACGAGTAACATAAAAGTGGGACCACCTTCCACAGTGTTTATTCCCGCTTCGCCCATGAAAGCAAGGGCAACTGGAACGATCATAAGCACGAATAGAACAGCAAAGAGCACCAGCGTCATAGTGATTTGGAAATTGAGCACCTGGCGGCCTTGTTTGTCGATCTTGACGGATTCCTTCTTCTTCCAGGACCATAGCAGCAGGGGAATGATGACGATGCAGAACATACTGCTGAGGTGCAGGAGAGCCAGCCAGAGATTCTCGTTAGCCGCGCCCTCGATGCTGAAATCGAATTCCAGCGCAGCGCTCAGGCATTGCAGCGTATAAGCGCGTGGGTCCACTTCGCCGCTTTCGATGCGCTGGATGGTGCGCAGGCTGACTTCACAGCTTTCCGCCAATTGTTCCTGTGTCAATCCTCTTTGCTGCCGCAGTTCAGAGACTTTGAGTCCGAGATCAGGTTGGTTCATTAGTTACTCCTTTCGAAATTCTCCCTAATTATAGAAACAACCCGCAGAAACACAACGACGTAAGGACGACATTGCTACGACATTTCTCTTTTGGGCACGACATTTGCTCAACAAGGTCCCTGGCTCCTGGGAATACAGGCTGCCCAAAAAGGAAATCGCCCCCGGGAATGCAGGCAGCCGCCCTTCTCGAAGCGAAATTGCCGGCCTCTCATCCAAGATCAAGCCCTTGGTGATTGCCCATAAGTATAGCGCAATCCCACCTTACTTGCCAGGATGCCGTTGGTAGGGTCGTAGATGTAACCCGGTCTCGCCTAACCTCATTGTTTGCACCCAGGCCGAGGGCATGAGCCTGAGCCAGTGGGCCAGCAAAGCCCTATCAGAGGCGGCAAGGCGCTCACCAGAGTGAGGTAAGTTTCAACCTCATCAGAATCAACAGAGATCTACGTTTCATTCGAACCTCCTCTCTCCACATCCCATGCCATCGCCTCAAAACCCGCCAGAGTACTTTCAAATTTTACCGCATCCATCTGCGAAAATCTGCGCGCCTCTGCGGATCCCATCCAGCCCTTGGTGGTTGCCAATAAGATCTAAAGAACGCGACCCAGGATCGTGCGCTTCGAGCGCACTTGGCGTATCAGCCTGAGATTTGAATCTCAGGCGCCTGGCGCATTGTCACCCTACAAGCTTCGCCCCGTTCAAGGTACAATCATCTCCAGGCATCCACCGCATCCTGTTCATGCTGCACAGCGGACGAGGCGCAGAGATGAAACCTTTCATTCCCATTGTAATTTGCATGCTCCTGCTCAGCGGGTGCGGGCTCGTTCCCGTTGAGCCGCCGACGCCCACGAAAACCATCACGCCCACACCCGCCTGCCAGGTGAAAAACGGGAAATGGGGTAGTAAATGGACGGTGCTGAGCCTTGGAAGCGCCAGCCATACCCTTACTTTCACCGTCTATAACTGCACCATCATCTCCTGGGTCATCTGGACTTTTCCCCTGCCAGGAGAACTGCTCTGGTGGACCGGCCTCGACGCCATCCCCATCATTGACAACCAGTTCTCCCACGAGGAAGACACTGGGGATGGGGTATTTACGCTGGCAGGCTCCTTTGATTCGGCTACTTCCAGCCACGGAACGCTGTTTTTCCCCAAGGGTTTTTCAGTCTTCGGCGCCATCCTGACCAAGGATGTAACCTTTCCTTGGACGGCCGCGCCGGCGCAGTGAGCACAGATGGCGATATACCAGGCATTGGACGCCCTCCCTCTAGATGAGATCGAGCGCCTGCTCAGCCAGGCAGCCCGGCTCGGGCTGGAACAGTATCCCATCGATGAAAGACTGTCCCTGACGCCGCTCCGCCACAACGAAAACGCCACCTTCCGCGTGGAGGCGCAGGGCCAGCCGCGCTACCTGCTGCGCCTGCACTACCCCCGCACGTCCGCCCTGGACTTCACCCACGGCGACCTGGTCCTGATCGAGTCAGAGCTGGCCTGGCTGGAAGCCCTCGGCCGGGAGACGAAGCTGGCGCTGCCCAAACCGCTGCGCGCGCGTAACGGCCGGCTGGCCGTGTCAGTGGAGATAGCAGAGGCTGGCCTCAGCCTGCCGTGCTCGCTGCTGCACTGGGTGGCCGGGCAGCCTTACACCCGCGACCTGGAAAGCGAGTCCACCGCCCGCAGCCTGGGAGACACCATCGCCCGCCTGCACGAACACGGCAGCCGCTGGCAGCCGCCGCCGGGCTTCAAACGCACTCGGCGCGACGCCGCCTACTTCCAGGAAATGCTGGAGAACCTGCGCCGGGTTGCCGCCCAGTCGCCTATCCAGGCATCCGATCTGGAGATTTTCAGCCAGTCCGTATCCATCCTCGTGCAAGAGATGGCTCAACTGCCCGAGATCGCCCCGTTCTACGGGCTGATCCACGCCGATTTACACAAAGGCAACCTGCTGCTGCACGCCGGCCAGGTGCGCCCGATCGATTTCTCCTTCTGCTCTTTCGGGCATTTCACCTTCGATTTGGCTATCGCCCTGTCAGATATGCGCCCCGAACTGCGCCAGGCGGCACTGGAGAGCTACCAGGCCGTGCGCCCGCTGCCGGAAAACTACGCCCGCCAGATCGAAGGCTTCTTCGTCGGCAGCATGCTGGGCACCATCTACTTCATCGCCAGCCGGCCCGTAGAGCAGGAGTGGGTCGGCCGCCGTGTACCGCAAATCGCCGAAGATTACGCCCGCAAGTATAACCAGGGCATCCCCTTCTGGTTTTAGATCAAGATGGAGGTTTTCTTGAACACTTCGGATGACTTTCGCTTAACCGCAGTGCACCCGCACGAGCACCTCCAGGCAGTGGCGCAGATCACCTCGGACGCCTTTGCCAACGGGCAGTACGTGGAAGAAATCGCCGCCCAATACATCGGCAACAGCCATTACGATTGGGATGTCTCGCGGCTGGTCTGGCATAAGGGGCAGTTAGTCCACCACTGGGGGGTGTGGGGCTATCCCATGCGCCTGGATGGCGTGTTGCTGAAAGTTGCCGGAGTCGGCGCCGTCACCACCCTGCCGGATTACCGCCAGCGCGGCCTGATGGCCCGCGCTGTCCTGGACTCTTTGCGGGGCATGCGTGAGAACGGCTACGACCTGAGCATCCTGCGCGGGCGGCATTACGTCAAATTCGGCTACGCCCGCGCCTGGAACTACGTCACCTACCGTTTGAAAGCGGAGGAACTGCCCGAGCTGCCCGCCCCGCCGCCCTATGAACTGCTCGGGCCGGAGCGCATGGCGGAGATCGAAGCCTGCTATAACCAGCACTACCAGGCCTACAGCGGCGTAGCCGTGCGCCCAACCTACCGCATGCTGCAGGCCGGGGATATGAACGCTTACGGCTGGCAGGATGCAGATGGCCAGCTTGCCGGCTACATGCGCGCTGTGCCCACCGATGACAAAAAGACACTGCAATGCCTGGAGGCCACCGGCGATGCGCAGCAGGGCCTGGCGGTGCTGGGCGAGCTGTTCAAAGCAGGCGCATACGAAACCCTGGCCTTCTTTACCCTGCCGCACCAGCACCCCATCCTGCAGTGGCTCCGCCGGGGGGCTTGCGTGGTAGAAGACCGCTACTTCCACAACAGCGGCTGGCGCGTGCGCATCGTCGACCTGGCCAGCGCCCTGCACAAGCTGCGCCCCCGCCTGGAGGCGCGTTTGCAGCGCTCTTGGCTGGCGGGTTGGCATGGCAGCCTGCTCCTGGATGCTGGCGAGCAGCAGGCCACCCTGCAAATCAAGGGAGACAAAGTGCAGGTGCTGGAGGCTGCCGAGAGCGAACACGCCATCCACGGTGGGGCCGAGATCGGGCGCCTGCTGATCGGCTCAGACCAGCCGGAAGAAGTGCTGGCCCAGGCGCAAATGTGCTGCACCGGGTTGGGCGCCGAGCTGGCCTGCGCCCTCTTCCCCAACCTGCACCCGGTGATGAGCCAGTGGGATGAGTATTAGCCTATGCGCATCGCACTCTTCTCCGACATCCACGGCAACCTCAGCGGGCTACGGGCAGTCCTCGCCAAGATCGACCAGTTGGGCGGTGCCGATCGCCTGGTCGCCGCCGGGGACCTGATCGGTGGTGGACCCGGCGCCGATGACCTCTTCGACCTGCTGCTCGAGCGCCGCGTGGCGCTGCTGCGCGGTAACACCGAAGAGATGATGCTGGACGCCAGCCTGATCCACGCCCATGCCGCCTCACCCTATCTCGACTTGATGCTGCGCACGCACGATTGGCTGCACGCCCACCTGTCGCCAGCTTACTGGAAACTGATCGAAGAACTGCCGCTCTCGCTCAGTATCGAGGCTGCTCCTGGTCAGCGGATCTTCGCCTGCCACGCCGCGCCGCAGGATACCTGGGCGTATACTACTTCAGCCGAAGAGCCCGTAGAAAAGCTGCGGGCGGCTTACGGCCAGCTCCCGGCGCAGGTAGTCGCCTACGGCCATTTCCACCAGCACCATGTCCTCCGCCTGGACGATAAATTGCTGCTCAACGTGGCCAGCGTTGGGCTGCGCTCGGATGGTCTGAGCGCCTTGACGCTTGTGGAATACCGCGCTGCCTGGGTCATCAGGCAGTTCCAGGTGCCTTATGATGTAGCAGAAGAACGGCGTTTGATGGCCGAGCGCCGCGTGCCAGGCTAGGCGTTCGCCCTCAGGAACGGCGCAGGTAAGCCACCAGCACCACCGCCGCCGCCGCCAGCAGCACCAGCAGCAGCGTGACGCCGCAGCACAGGCCGGAGAACAGCATCAGGCGGGCGGTAGAAGTGTTCGCTGGTGTGGGGGTTGGCGTAGGGGTGGCGCTTGGCAGCGGCGTGATCGTAGGCCTGGGCTTTTCCTGCGTGCCCACCACCACGCTGAAGAGCGAGCCGCTTTCAGGCGTATCGTTGCCCCGCACTCTCGCCGACCACTGCCCCGCCGCGGGGTTCTCGATCAACACCAGTTGCACGTTCTCATCCTTCTTGATGCTGACCTCGGACGAACTCTGGTCCAGCACCCGGCCAGTCGGGTCGAGGATTTCCAGGTCCAGGTCGCCCACCAGGTAGGTCAGTGTCAGGCTGAGTGAGGCGGTGTTCTCGAGCACTTCGAAAGTGCCCGCCTCGGCGGTCTGGCCCTTGAACACCCGGCTGGTGAAGCTCCGCACGTTCTCGGAGATCAGCCCCTGGCGGCAGGCGACGAAGAATGAAACCAGCTCCTGCCCGGAGCGGGCGAAGACATACTCTCCCTGGGTGTCGTCGGCCAGACCACGCAGCAGTTCCGCGTCTACATCCGTCTCCTGGCTGCCAAAGCCCACGCTGCACACCCGCGTCTTGAGCTGGTTGGCCTGGGGCGGGATTTGCTGGCGAATCTGCTCGGCGGTCAGCCCGGTGTTGGTCTGCCCATCGCTGAGCAGGATGATGGCTGCTGGCTGGCCGGAGCGCAGGTTGGCGCGCAGTTCGTCCAGGGCCAGGGTCAGCCCGGCGCCCATGTTGGTGGCGTCCAGCGGCTGCAAGGCATCGATCTGCTGCTCTAACTGGGTGTAATCCTCAGTGAGAGACTGGCGGTTAGCGCCCTGCGTGGCGAAAGTCACCAGCCCGACCCGCGTCTGCCGGCCGGAAGCCAGCGCGTCCAGGCGGGAGAGATCCAGCATGGTCAGGGCTGACTGTTTGGCCAGGTCCAACCGGCTGGGGTAGCCCAGCTCCTTGGCGCGTTTGTCCAGATCCTCCTGAACCTGGTAATAGTTCTCGTTTTGGAGCAGCTCAGAATACTGCTTGGAGACCTCAGCATACCCCAGGGCCTCACGCGCCTGCTGGTAAGCCTGGTAGCGCTCGTCTCGGCTGGTTTTGAGATCCTGGTAAGCGCTGTTCGACAGGAAACCCAGCGCATTTTGAACGGCAGCGCGCAATTGGGGAGTGACGCCCACGCTCTGGCAGGCCGAATTCAGGATTTTGTCGGCATCCTCCAGGCTGTCCGCCGAGACCAGCGAATAAGCCCAGCTCTCGTTACAACCGGCGTCTTTGAGCTGCGTCTGAATCGTGCTGCGAATTTCATAGCTGTAGCCGTAACCGTTGGCGTTGAGCCAATCTTCAACGGCCAGGTTGGCTTGTTCGTACTGGCCGCGGGCCGCAGCTACCTGGGGGTCCTTTTCGATCTCTGCCATGTGCTCGGTCAGGCGTTTGTATTCCGGCGAGTTCTCGATCGCCTGGATACGGTCGCGCAGTTCGGCCAGGTCGGCGGGCAAATCGTCGGGCAGGACGATCGTGCCCATGCTGCCGGAAATATCGATGACCAACTCGATCTGTGGATTTAGAACCTCTGTCTGCAAACTGGGGAGATGAGAGCGCCCAGCGGGAGGGTGCTCATAGGGGATACCTCCCAGGCCGGAAAAAGCCAGGAACCAACCCAGCACGAAGAACCAACGCAGCGCAGCCTTTGACATAGATACCCTCCCGAATCAATTCCAAAGCCAGGGCTGCCCGGAGGCTGGGTGCACAGGTTTCCCCCCATGCTGCCAAATTACGCTGTAACGTGAGAGCCAGTTATTCCTGCTCGACTGGCTCCAGTGGGGCAGGCTCTGGTAAAACCAGGGGGAAGACCACGGTAAACGTGCTGCCTTGCCCCTCCTGGCTGTCCAGGCGGATCTCGCCGCCCATGATCTCCACCAGTCTGCTGACGATCGATAGGCCCAGGCCGGTGCCGCCGCGCTTGCTCACCAGGGCATTGCTCACCTGGTAGAACGGCTCGAAAATGTGGGGCAGTGCATCATTGGGAATACCGATGCCGGTATCCGAGACTTCCAGCGCCCAGTGCCCCGCATCCTGCTGGTAACAGCGCACCCTGACCTGGCCCCGTTCGGTGAACTTGACCGCATTGGTTACCAGGTTGTTCAAAATCTGGTTCAGGCGATGGATATCGCCCACCAATTGGTCCGGCAGCGCCGGGTCGAGGTAGAAGGACAGCGCCAGATCCTTGGACTGTGCAGCAGGAGCAACTAATTCCTGTTGCCCGTCGAGCAGATCCTGCGGGAAGAAAGCTGCCTTGTGGATAGTCACTTTCCCTGCTTCGATCTGGGCCTGATCCAACAAGTCATCCACCAGGTGTTTGAGCCTCTGGGCATTGGACATGACACGCACGATAAGATCTTGCTGCTTTTCATTTAGCGGGCCGTGCACGTGGTGCTGCAAAATCTCCACCAGGCCCAGGATCGCGTTGAG
Source organism: Chloroflexota bacterium (assembly GCA_040752025.1). Taxonomy (GTDB): domain Bacteria; phylum Chloroflexota; class Anaerolineae; order Anaerolineales; family UBA4823; genus JBFMFR01. The sequence continues at coordinate 54,328 of JBFMFR010000002.1, forward strand.
CGGAGAGCGCAGATCGTGAGAGACCATGGCCACGAAAGCGCTCTTCATCCGGCTGACCTCCACTTCACGGGTGACATCATGAAAAACGGCCACCTTGCCGATGTTTTCGCCCGAATCCAGGGATACCGGGGAAACGCTCACCGAAAGGATTTTCGCATCCCAATCCACGTTGAGAGGCGCCTCCCCAGGCATCTCAAACAAAGCCTGGAGTGTCGCCTGTTGCGCCTGGGGAGTCACCAACTGGATCCACTCATCCATCGCCAGTCCGCTCATGTCCGAGGTTTGTTGGCCGGTCAATTGAGCCAGCGCCGGGTTGGCAATGATGGTTTGCCCTTCCGCATCGAAAACCACCACACCATCGGCAATGCTCTGCAAGATCGCCTGGCGCTTGCCGGCATCGGCGCGCTCGCGCTCGTAAGCGAGGTTCAGTTCGCGGGTGCGGTCAGCCACGCGCTGGTCCAACTCCTGGTTGATCAAGCGCAGTTCCTTCAGCGCCTGTTCCAGGCCTTGCGTAGCCAGCCAGGCGACCAGGGCCACAACCATGAACAAAGCTGCCGTAGGGAAATTAAAGGGCTCCTGGATGCTTTGAGCCAGCCAGGCATGCAGCAGGATTATCAACCCAGCAGAAACCAGGCTGGCCGAAGGGCGGATCAGCACGCCAGCCAGGATGATCGGCAAAACGTAATTGATGACCGAGCGCCCCTGGATGAGCTGGAAAGTGTCATCGCTGACGGTGATCAGAACCGTCAAAAGCACCAGCAACAGAGCGCTGGCCAAACGCGCCGACCAGCGCCGACCAACCCAGTAGATGACGACCAGCATGACCAGAGCTGAGGTGACCGCCATCAGCAACCTGTAACCGGGGTCGATCGCCTGCACACTCTCGGTTGAAACCACAGAGACGATGTAGGCCACCAGGGTTACGACCACAGCGGCCTCCAGCATCACCAGGATGATGTTGAGCAGCCGGCTGCGGCGGCTTTCGTCTGGGTCAATGGAGGGGATATCAATCAGTCGGTGCCACAGATTCATGGGAACAGTTCCGTCGCGCCTGATTATATCGCAAAGCAGCAGGGTATTGAGGATAAAGACGGGCTAAAATCAAAACGCCCAGGGAGATGATCCCCGGGCGTTGTACCTGAAGATAAACTGTCTTATCCTGCCGCTACCGGCTCGGTCGGCTCGGTCGGCGAGGCCAGTTCGCCTTCCTGGCGAGACAAAACTACTTCGTCCTCCACCAGGTCGATCAGAATGGTATTCCCATCCTGGAACGTACCGGAAAGCAAAGCATCGGAAAGGGGGTCTTCGACTTTTTGCTGGATCACCCGGCGCAACGGGCGCGCCCCCATGTCGGGGTCGAAACCGAGGTCGGCCAAGCGCTCCAGGGCCTGGGGCGTAGCATCCAGGGTAATGGCGTGGTCTTCCAATCGTTGGGCGACTTTGTGCAATTCCAATTCGACAATCTGCTGGATGTCCTCCTTGTTCAAGGAGCGGAAGACAATCACCGAATCCAGGCGGTTGATGAATTCCGGGCGGAAGACGCGCTTGAGCGAATCGAGCAGTTTCTTGCGCATATCCTCGTAAGCCAGGCGTTCCTCGACAACCTCGTCGCGCTTGAGCGAGAAACCCAGCGAAGATTGGCGCTTGATCATATCCGCGCCGACGTTGGAAGTCATGACGATGATGGCGTTGCGGAAATCGACCTTGCGCCCGCGCGCATCCGAGAGATGGCCTTCTTCCATGATCTGGAGCAGCATGTTGTGCGCCTCGGGGTGGGCCTTCTCGACCTCATCGAAAACAACGATGGAGTAGGGCCGGCGGCGCAGCGCTTCGGTCAGTTGCCCGGATTCTTCATAGCCAATGTAGCCGGGAGGGGCGCCCACCAGGCGGCTGACCGTGTGGCGTTCCATGAACTCAGACATGTCCAGTTGGATGAGGGCTTCCTCGCTGCCGAACATGAAGCGCGCCAGGGCCTTGGTCAGCTCGGTCTTGCCTACGCCGGTAGGTCCCAGGAAAATGAAGGAGCCAATCGGGCGGCGCGGGTCTTTGAGCCCGGCACGCGCCCGGCGCACCGCCTTGGCGATAGCCTGGATGGCTTCTTCCTGCCCGATGATGTGCTTACGAAGTTCGTCTTCCATCTGCAACAGGCGCTGGGATTCCTCCTGGGCGATCTGCATAACGGGCACGCCAGTCCACATGGAGACCACCTCGGCGATATCCTGGGCGGTGACCACCGGGCTGTTGGCACGATCCCAACCGGTGCGCAGGCGTTCCAACTGCACTTCGAGAGCTTCCTGGCGCTCCAGGAAGTCCTGGGCGTCATCGTTGCGGCCGTCTTCCAGGGCCAGGGAGCGGTTGCCGCGGATTTCGCGCAACTGCTCGGTAAGTTCCTTGGCCTTGTGGGCCGCGTCACTCTTGTACATGCGCACGCGCGAAGAAGATTCATCGATCAAGTCGATGGCCTTGTCGGGCAGGAATCGCTCGGTTACGTAGCGTGCCGAGAGTTGAGCAGCCGCGTCCAGGGCGGCATCCGAGATGGTCAGGCGGTGATGTTCTTCATAAGCGTTACGCACACCGCGCAGGATCTCGATGGTCTCATCGATCGTAGGTTCGTCGACGACAATCGGTTGGAAGCGGCGTTCGAGGGCCGCGTCACTTTCGATATGTTTGCGATATTCGTTCAAAGTGGTCGCGCCGATCACCTGCAGCTCGCCGCGCGATAGAGCCGGCTTGAGGATATTGGCGGCATCCACCGAGGAACCCGCCGCGCCTGCGCCCACCAGCATATGCACTTCGTCGATGAACAGGATGGCGCCGGAGGATTTCAATTCCTCGATGACACGCTTGAGACGCTCCTCGAACTGGCCGCGGTACATAGTGCCCGCTACCAGGGAGCCCACGTCAAGCTGGAGCACATGCTTATCGAGTAAAGGCGCGGGCACATCGCCTTCGATGATGCGCTGCGCCAATCCTTCAACAATAGCGGTCTTGCCAACGCCTGGCTCGCCGATCAGAGCAGGGTTGTTCTTCGTTCGGCGGGCCAGGATCTGGATAACGCGCTCGATCTCCATCTGGCGGCCGATGACAGGGTCGAGCTTGCCTTCCTCCGCCAGGCCGGTCAAATCCGTAGCAAGCTGATCGACCATCGGCGTCTTGGGCTTCTGTTGTTCCTGGCGGCTGCCCGCCGGCGATTTTTGCTGCCCTTGCTGCTGCTCGGTAGACGCGCCTGTCCGGCGCGAAGCGCTGCTTTCCTGCAAGACGCGCCGCGTCTGGCGGCGAATTTGCTCAGCGCTGACGCCTAACTTGCGCAGCACATCCATGGCGATGCCTTCGCCATGCCGTACCAGGCCCAGCAAAAGATGCTCAGTGCCAATATAGTGGTGGCCCATTCGCCGGGCTTCTTCGACCGCATATTCCAACACCTGCTGCGTGCCAGGGGAGAGATCCAGCTTACCGCCGCGATACTGGCCGGGACCAGTCAAACGTTCAACGATCTCTTGAACGCGATTCTCCTCCAAGCCTAACTCCCGCAAGACCCGTCCAGCTACGCCCCCTTCTTCGCGGATCAAACCCAAGAGCAGGTGCTCTGTTCCAATATAATTATGGCGCATGCGCTCAGCTTCCTGGTGTGCCAGACTGAGAACCCGCCGCGCCCGCTGTGTAAATCGTTCCATACCAGCCACGGTAAGCCTCCTGAAAGACCGCTACCTTGTAAGGGTACCTAACAGTGATTATGAGACATTTTGTCCGATTGGATTCTACCAGAGAATACCCAGCATGCATGCTTTTTTGGGTTAGAGGCTATTAAGGTTAATATAACTCTTACAATTTGGGTAGGCACATCAAAACCAACCGGATTGAGGCAAAGAACAAAGGATAATGGAGATTGAGCAAATAAAAAGAGCACGCAGAAGAGCGCGCTCTTTTTCTACGTCAGGATCATTCAGCAGCAAGCCGGATTTTATTCGTCCTGCGGCTCGGAGACATCTTCAGGTGTCTCCTCTACTGTCTCCTCTACTATCTCCTCTGCAATTTCCTCCGGCGCTTCTTCCTCATCCGGTTGAACCTTGCCAACCTCATCGGCCAGGGCCATCTTCCAGTCCAGGTCGGCGTAAGCAGGGGAGTCGACTTTGCGCAGGCTCAAACCGATGCGGCGGCGCTCCAGATCGATCTTGATCACGCGCAGGGTGACAGTATCCCCCTCTTTGACCACCTCTTTGGGATGGTTGACACGGCCTTCGCTCAACTCAGACACGTGAACCAGACCTTCCAGGTCATCACCAATGCGGGCAAAGGCGCCAAACTTGGTAAGGTGAGTGATCGTGCCTTCCACCAGCATGCCCTCTTTGAGATGCCCAACCTTTTGCGACCAGGGATCCTCCTGCAACTGGCGCATAGACAGGCCAATGCGGCGGCGCTCGCGGTCCACGCTGATCACCTTGACTTCAACTTCCTGCCCGACCTTGAGCACCTCGTTGGGGTGCTGGATGCGCTCCCAGGTGATCTCAGACAGGTGCACCAGGCCATCAGCGCCATCGATGTTGACAAAAGCGCCGAAGTCTGCCAGGCTGGTGACGCGCCCTTTGCGAATTGTGCCTTCTTGCAGTTCTTCGAGCAGACGATCTTTGAGGGTTTCGCGGGTCTCCTGCAGCGCCAGGCGCTCGGAGAGGATCAGGCGGCGGCGGCCACGATCGACCTCGATCACACGCACCCGGATATCTTCGCCCACCATCTTGCTGTAGCGCTGCTCGGCGTTCTCACCAACCGAAGGACGGCGCAGCAAGCTGATCTGGGAGGCGGGGACAAAACCACGCAACTGACCCAAGGGGACAATTAAGCCACCTTTATTGTATCCAATCACTTTGCTCTCGAACGCGTCGTTGGTTTCGAGCAAACCTTCGACCATTTCCCAATCCTTCTCTTCGCGTGCACGCAGGTAGGAAAGGACAACGTTACCATTCTGGTCTTCAGGGGCGATGACGAAAACGGGGATATCCTGGCCAACCTGGAAAAGTTCCCGCTCTTCATCAGGAATCTGTTCCAATTCTCGGCCAGAAATGACACCTTCGGACTTGGTGCCGATGCTGACTAAAATCTCGTTCTCGCGGATGGTGGCGATAACTCCCTGGCGGATTTCGCCTTGGTTCGGGAAGTCCAGGCTGAGACCCTCCTCCAAAAGCGTCTGCATGGTCGCACTATCTTGAGCAGGCTGCTCGGCGGGTGCGACTGCATTGATTTGGTTGTTTTCAGGCTCTGCCTCTTGCCCTGTAAGGGCGTTGATGTGGTTCATATTCTTACTAGCTCCAGTTTGCGGATAATATAGATAGGTTATTATAAATGTGAAAGGTCAACTTGGCAACCTTTATGATAAGATTAAGATTCGTGGAACATTGTTTAAGATTATCCTGCGAGAGGCAGATTCGGGATTAAAATGGGTGTGCACACAGCCGCCCCCTGGGTGTAGCCTGTTGGTGCGCCACCGTTTTCCCCTGGCGCTGATCGTCAGGAAGCTTCGAGGAGCCAATGCCGCCTATTTATCCATTTACTGCAATCGTTGGCCAGGAGCGCATGAAACGCGCCCTGGTGCTCAACGCTGTTGACCCTCGCATCGGCGGGGTCCTGATCCGGGGCGAACGCGGCACCGCCAAGTCCACCGCGGCGCGCGCCATGGCCGCCCTGCTGCCTCAAATCCAGGTGTTCAGTGATTCGCCCTTCAACGACGACCCCGAAGCTCCCAATACTTGGTCGGACTGGGTCAAAGAACAGGTAAGCAGCGGCAAGGAACTGGTCGTCGAAACGCGCCGCATTCGCTTCGTTGATCTTCCAGTCAGCGCTACCGAGGATCGTGTCGTCGGCACCCTGGATATCGAAAAGGCCATCCAGAAAGGCGAACGCCACTTCGAAGCGGGCGTCCTGGCAGCCGCCAACCGCGGCTTGCTTTACATCGACGAAGTCAACCTGCTGGACGATCACGTGGTGGATCTGCTGCTGGACTCGGCCGCCATGGGCGTGAACATCGTCGAGCGCGAAGGCATTTCCTTCTCACACCCGGCGCGCTTCATCCTGGTGGGCACAATGAACCCTGAAGAAGGCGATCTACGCCCGCAGTTGCTGGACCGCTTCGCCCTTTCGGTAGAGATTCACGGCATCCGCGATGCGCGCGAGCGCGTGCTGATCATGCAGCGCAACCTGGGGTTCGAGGCCGATCCGGATGGCTTCTACCAGGAATGGGCCCCCCGCGAACAGGAACTCTCACGGCAGATCGAGCAGGCGCGCACACTGTTGGGCGAGGTCAAGTACAACAACCGCGACTTGCTCTCCATTGCTGCCCTGACTGCCTCCCTGAATGTGGACGGGCATCGCTCCGACCTGGTGATTTTGAAGACCGCCCGCGCCCACGCCGCCTTCGAACAGCGTGTGAACATCACCGATCGCGACATTGCCCTGGCGGCGGAGCTGGCCCTGCCTCATCGCATCAAGCGCGGGCCGTTCCACCAGGCAGAAATCAGCATGGATGATTTGCAGGAGCGCATCGAGCAACTGCAAGGGGCAACCGCCAACCAGGGCGAGCCTGAGTTGAAGCCCGAGGAAAAGGCCGAAGCGCAAAAAAAAACGCGGTGACGGTCTCGACTGAACTGAAAACTGAAGAACCCAGCCAGGCCACACCAGAGCCCTCCAAGCAGAACGTTTTCGACACGCTCAGCGCTAACTGGTGGGAAGGCGGCGAAAAGGTCAAGATCGGGCAGACCTTCACGCCGCGCAGAATCGATAACCCGCTCGACCGCATCACCCGCCGTCATGGAGGCCGGCGCTCGCGCACTCGCACGGAACGCAAGCGCGGGCGCTACATCCAATCCCGGCCGGCGAACGGCAAGACCAACGATCTGGCCTTCGACGCCACCTTGCGCGCCGCCGCCCCGCACCAGAAAGACCGCAGCGAGCAGCGCAAGCGCGTCGCCTTTGCGATCCAATCCAGCGATTTCCAGCGCAAGATCCGCGTGAAGAAGGCTGCCAACCTGATCCTGTTCGTGGTAGACGCCTCCTGGTCGATGGCCGTGGCCGAGCGCATGTCGGCCACCAAGGGCGCCATCCTATCCCTGCTGACCGACGCTTACCAGCGGCGCGACCGGGTGGGCCTGGTGGTGTTCCAGAAGAACCGCGCCACGCTGATCCTGCCGCCAACCAACTCGGTGCAGCTCGCCCAACGCGCCCTGGCAGACATCCCGGTGGGAGGCAAAACGCCGCTCTCGGCCGGGCTGTTCATGGCCCACGAAGTCATTGCCCGTGAGCGTGTGCTGCACCCAGACGTGAACCCACTGATTATCCTGCTCACCGACGGCGCCGGCAACGTGGCGATGAGCGCCTTACCCCCACAGGAAGAAGCCAAACGCCTGGCGCAGCAGATCAGCGCCGATGAAATCCGCAGCGTGGTGATCAACATGGAACACGCCGCCTTCGACCAGGGTCTGGCGCAAAACCTGGCGCAGAACCTGGATGCCCCATGCTATACCCTCAGCGAACTGAAGGCCGAGACCCTGTACCAGAAAGTACGTGAAGAGATGAAAGCCTAAACCTTCCCGCTTCCAGGGCCTGCTGAACCATGATATGATTCATACCTGGAGAGTGAACACATGAAAAATAAGAAACTGTTTTCCTTACTGCTTCTATTTATGCTGGTTCTCAACGTTGCTTGCTCATCAGGAGGCCAGCCGACCACCCAACCCACCCAGGCGGATGCCCAACCGGCCACCCCGCAACCGACGGATGTTGCCTTGCAGCCGCCCAAATCTGAATCGCGCTGCGGCGATAACATCTGTGACGGCTCAGAAAATGCAGAAAACTGCCCGGCGGATTGTGCTGGACAGGCGCCCACACAGGCTCCGCCTCCCGGTGTGCCCTCCCTGCGGGCCGGCGGCGTGGATCTGAACACCTACCGCGTCACCAACCCGACCAACGGTAATGACCTCTTCGTGCGCGTGCTGCACCCGGCCAACTGGAACGGCGATGTCATGCCGACCCTGGTGCTGGTCCCCGGCGGCGTGGGCACGATCGAGCCCGACCGAGCTCAGGCGCTTGCCGACCAGGGCTTTGTAGTGGTTACTTTCGACCCCGACGGGCGCGGGCACAGCAAAGGCCAGGAGGATTTCGGCGGCACGCAGCAGCAAGATGGATTGATGGCTGTGATCCGCGCCATCACCGGCCTGGGTGAAGTCGATAAAGGTCGCATCGGCGTGGTTTCGTTCTCTTATGGCATCACCATCGCCAGCGGGGCGCTAGCGCGCTACCCAGACCTGCCGGTCAAGTTCCTGATCGACTGGGAAGGCCCGGCTGATCGCTATGACACGACTATGGATTGCGGGCCCATGCCGCGCGTCCAGTGGCCTTCTTGCTCAGACGATGCCGCCTGGTCGCAGCGCGAGGCGATAACCTTCATCAGCCAGATACGCATCCCTTACCAGCGACTGCAATCTGAAAAAGATCACATGCAGCCCGATAACTTGCACGCCGTTAACATAATCAACGCCGCCGTCCAGGGCGGCGTGCCCTGGGTGCGCCTGAACGATTACCCGCCCAACCAGACCTACGATGCCGCCAACCCGCCGGCCATGCTCGCAGAAACTGAAGAAAAGAACCTGGAAGCCCTGATCGCCCGCTTCGCGCAAGAGCTTTTCGCCATGTAAGGCGTCCAAATACGATAAAAATGCGGGCCGATCGGCCCGCATTTTTTATCCATTTATAAGATTAGCGACACAAGCGCGCCAGCGCTTTGCGGTCGTGAACGGTAATGCGGCTTTTTTCATCTACAGAAATATAGCCCTGCTGCTTGAAAGTTACCATCACCTGGTTGACCCGCTTGCGTGAGGCTCCCACCAGGTCGGCGATATCACTCTGCGTCAAACGAATAGGGATGAGCAAATCGCCGTTATCGCCCGACCTGCCGTAGCGCTCGGCAAAGGCCAGCATCTGGCGAGCCACACGCCCGTGCACGTCCAGCGTCGCCAGGGCCTGGATCAATTCGTTCGCCAGGCGCACGCGCGTGGAAAGGATGCGCACCAGGTTTTGGGAAACCGGCAGGAAATTGCGCAGGCATTCCTGAAAAGTGCTGCCTGCCATCCAGATAAGCTGGCTCTCTTCGAGCGTGATCACGCTGGCCGAGCGGCCCGAGCTATCGATCAGGCTCATTTCGCCAACCACATCACCCGGCCCGAGGATCGCCAGGATCACATCGGTGCCATCCGCCTGCTCAACGTGGATTTTGACAGTTCCGCTGCGGATGATGTAGATGACTTCGCCCGGCTGCTCGGCAGTGATGATGCTGGCGCCGCCTGGATACGTACGGCAATACAGGCGTTCGCTGATCCAGTTCAACTGATCTGGCTCCAGGCCGTGGAACAGATCTATCTCATTCACCAGGCTGGGGTCTACCCCAGACATTGCGCACCTCTCCCTGACCTGACCGATTAGCGTTCGACATCGAGCTGTCCCAGAAACAGCCTGATTATAACGCATCCCGGTTAGCGGCGGCCTGTTCATAAGCAACTCCTCTCTCGCTGTAACCAGCAGAAATGGGGGTTTCCAGGCGGATTTGCATGCCCTCGCTGGCAGCAAAAGCGGCTTTGAAGCGCCGCCGGGCGCTGGCTTCGATCTGGGCAACGCACTGGTCTGAATAGCCCGGGTCGTAATGGAAAAGCGCCAGCCGCCTGACCCGGGCGGCCCGGGCCACATCGCAGGCCATGGAGGCGGTGGAATGTCCCCAACCCTGTGTGGAGCGCACTCCTGGCGACAGGCCCAGGTAATGCTCCTGCGTGTATTGGGCGTCGTGGATCAGCAGATCAGCCTGTTGGGCAAAATCGACCAGGCGACGATCGGTATTGGCATAGCCTTCCGTGTCGGTGGCATATACGACCGCCTGGTCCTGCCATTCGATACGGTAGACCAGCACACCCCCCGGGTGGGCATAAGAGCGCAGCACCCGCACGATCACCACTTCGTCCGTGCGCGGCGGCGCGTGGTTGGCCGGCAGCACCCGGGGCCCATCTGGCTCACCCAGGATCAAGATCTGGTGCTCGTTCAGGCTGTGAATCTCCCTGGCTGCGCTCATATCCTGCAAAGTCACCGGGAAAACCGGTGGAACCATATTATGCGCCAGGACCTGCTCGAGATCGCTTTCGAAGGTGTGTGGGCCGAAGATGTGCATGTGGGTGGAGAGGATGAAAGCCGGCGTAAAAAACGGGAACCCCTGGGTATGATCGTGGTGCATGTGGCTGAACAGTAATGTCACCGAGACCGGCTGTTCAGATTGATGCGATCGCTGCATCAGCTCCTGCCCCAGGGGGATAATGCCTGTGCCGGCGTCGAGAATAAGTGTCTGCCCGGCCACACAAACTTCGACACAAGGCGTATTGCCGCCAAAGCGCACCGTTTTCTCCCCTGGTGTGGGATAACTGCCGCGCACCCCCCAAAACTTGATACGAAAAGCTTCCGGTTTAGTTTGAATCCCTTTCATATCGCTCACCTCCTTTCCTCTTGGTTTCTATTTTCATTATGACGTTTTTGCATTCCTGACGAAAGGAAATATTTCTCACCATCTTTTGGAAATCGTTCCCTTTTGTGTTTCCTCCCTGTTTATATCCACACTTTAAGAATCTATATATTTATCGTAGTCGTAGTAGAGCCTGTGGATATGTGGATGGTTCTCCTTGAGCGTGATTTGAGCCTCATATGCAGGCTTCCAGAGAGTCGTACCCCGTAGATATAGGGGCACGACTCTCTGGAATTGTCCACAGGGACTCTGGAGGTAAAAAGAGCGAGAATCGGCCGGATTCCACTGCTTTCGTCTATCCCACAGGCGAAAGGGGTATTTGGGTGAATTGCCAGGATACCCCCCAGATATGGGGGTAGCGAATCGGGCAAAAACAGAACAGGATTTCGAGTTTTCCCCAATCCGAGGGGTTTATCCACAGTTTTTCGCGACTTATCCACAGTTTTTGGGGAAAACACATTTCTCCTGTGTCCGGACGAACCCCACATGTGGGGGTTGATTTAATGCTATTTTTATGCCCTTTTACGCCTTGACAATAATGGCTGGTTTGGATTATCCTCTAATTAGATAAATATCTAATTACTGCCCAAGTGCTCTCTATTGAGGAGAAGATCGTTGATGACAGACAGCTTATCATCGGAGAAAACTGTAAGCCTGGAAACGCCAGGCGGCGCGGCTGCTCGCTCGCCGCGGCTGCACTGGGAGGCCGGCAGCGCCTACGACCTGTTCATCAGCCAGGTGGTCTTGCATGCCCCCGAGCGCTTCGGCCTGCGGGCTTCCTGGGCAGCCGGGGTGCGCTCGCGCTTACCCGCCGAAGCGCGCCAGGCCCTGGAAACGGCTCGCCTGCTGTTCGGCGCCCCGCTACACTGGATTCATGCATTGCCGCAGCCCAGGGATGCCGCCAGCGCTTTGTGGGTGCTGCACCAGATGTTGCCCGAGGAACGCCTGCCGCGCCTGGCGCTTTACCCGGAGATGAATCCGGAATTGCAGGAGATGCTGCAAAACGTGGCCGCTCGCCGCTCCTGGATGGAGCGGGACCTGGAGGTGCTGCACGAAGCCCGCTGCCAGGAGCGCCGTGAAGCGCTGCGCCCCAAGCCTGCGGCGAGCATCCTGGATGCCTGGGCCCAGGCCGGAGCGTTTGGGGAAGCCTACCTGGCGGCGCTGCGAACTTATCAGCAGGTATTTTTCGCCGAAGAAGAGCAGCGCATCCGCCTGGCTTTGCAGGCTGCCCTGGAGCAGGCCCAACTGCTGGCCCAGGAGTTGGAACTGCCGGAAGTGCTCGAGCGCTTGTCGCGCGGCGTGCAGATCCCCGACCTGTTCGAGAAAGAAGACTTGACTCTGGTGCCATCTTACTGGGGCGCTCCGTTGATTTTCCTGGGCCGGCTGAGCGCCAGCCACACCCTCCTGGCCTTCGGAGCGCGCCCGGCGAACGTCTCCCTGGTTCCGGGGGAGTGGGTGCCGGAGGCCCTGGTGCAGGCCTTGAAGGCCCTGGCCGACCCGACCCGGCTGCGCATCCTGCGTTACCTGGCAGGTGAGCCGCTTTCTCCCACCGAGCTGTCGCGCCGTTTGCGCCTGCGCGCGCCCACTGTCACGCACCACCTCAGCGCCCTGCGCCTGGCCGGGCTGGTACACCTGACCCTGGGCCCCCGGGGTGAGCGTGATTATTCGGCGCGCCTGGAGGCGGTCTACGCCCTGCGCCAGCAACTGCAAGAATTCCTGGAGGACGAGGGTCAAGAGGGGGACAAGCTGTGATCAACCTGAGAGTTTTACCCCGCCGCGCCGGGAGCATCGCCAAAGAATATGGGCAGCGCGTCGGCGCTTTCCGGCCCAACGCCCGCCTGTACCTGTTGAACGTGGTCCTGGTGGGGGCCGCCATGGGAGTCTTCCGCCTGCTGTTCAACTTCTACGTGCTCAGCCTGGGCTACGATGAGGCCTTGCTGGGCCGCCTGGTGACCACCAACAGCCTGGCGGCGCTGCTGGCGGCTTTGCCGGTTGGCTTCCTGGCCGACCGCCTGGGGCGCAAGCGCTCCCTGCTGCTCTCTGGCGGCCTGACCAGCCTGGCGCTGGCAGGCATGGTGCTGTGGCCCGGCATCCAGGTGTTTTACGTCACCAACGTGCTGTTCGGCCTGGCGCAGAGCCTGTCTGGCGTGACCATGGGCCCCTTCCTGATGGAAAACAGCGGCGAGCAGGAGCGCACTTACCTGTTCAGCTTCAGCTCTGGCCTGCAGATGGCTTCGGCCTCGGTGGGCAACTGGATCGGCGGCTACCTGCCCACCTGGGTGGGCGCCTGGCGCGGCGTGGCTGCCACCGACAGCCTGGCCTACGGCGGGGCGGTGATGGTGGTGGCGCTGGGGATGGCGCTGGCCCTGCTGCCGCTGGCCTTCCTGCGCACGCCGCGCCTGGAGCAGTCCGAGCGCTCGGTCTTTGCCCCCTTGCAGTACGCCGCCGCCCATCCGGCCACCCTGGGCAAGCTGGTCCTGCCCATGTTGATCACTTCGATCGGGGCTGGCCTGATCATGCCCTTCATGAACGTCTTCTTCCGCCAGGTGTACCACCAGCCCGACCCGGTGATCGGGGCCCTGTTCGCCTGGGGCTCGCTGGCCATGGGCGTGGGCTTGCTGGTAGCGCCGCCCCTGGCCGAGCGCATGGGCAAGATCCAGTGCGTGGTGGTCACCCAGGCGCTCTCCATCCCCTTCTTGATCCTGCTGGGCTTCGCACCCTGGTTCTGGGTGAGCGCTGCCGCATATTACGTGCGCGTGGCCTTGATGAACATGAGCGGCCCGGTGTACCAGACCTTCGTCATGGAGCACGTCGAAGACTCGGCCCGGGCCACGGTCGCCAGCCTGGTGAGCATGTCGTGGAACTTCGGCTGGGCCTTCAGCCCGATGATCAGCGGCTGGATGCAGGTGCGCTACGGCTTCGGCATGCCCTTCCTGGGCACGATCCTGCTGTACTCGCTTTCGATTTACCTGTATTGGGCCTTTTTCTGGAAAGGGCGTGTGCAGCCCATGGCTGCGCCGCTGCCCGGAGATTAGCGTGTAACCTTTCCGCCTCGATTGCATCCAAGGAACTGTAAGAATTAACAAAACAGCTTATTTGGAGGTAATTCGAGATGGAAATGGTAATCGATTTTCCCGGCGGGGCGCGCGTGGATGCGCATTTTGGCCAGTTTACGGTGCACACCGACCAGCCGCCCGTGGCGTCTGCGCCAACGCCGTTTGCGACTTTCTTAGCTTCGATTGGCACCTGCGCCGGCATCTACGTGCTGGGCTTCTGCCAGCAGCGCGGCCTGCCCACGGAGGGCATCCGCATCGTGCAGCGCCAGCGCGCCAACCCCTTCACCGGCATGATCGGCCAGATCGACCTGGAGATCCAGGTGCCGCCGACTTTCCCGGAGAAATATCGCCAGGCGCTGGTGCGCTCTGCCGAGCAGTGCGCCGTGAAGAAGCACTTCGAGCAGCCGCCGCAGTTCGAGGTCTTCACCCAGGTGGTCGAGCCAGCGATGGCTTGAGATTAGTTTGCCTGAAAAATCAGACTCCCGGAGTTTTGGAAACTCCAGGAGTCTTTTATTTTACTCCGGCCCGATGTGCGTGCCCGGGTACAGGATCGTGCTCTTAGGGACGACCACGATGCCATCCTGCACCACCCAGTTGGTCTCGTCGATCTCGGCGCCGCGTGGGAAGGGCTTGATCACCACGCCTTCACCCAGGCGCACGTTCTTGTCCAGGATGGCGCCTTCGATGTGGCAGTTGGGGCCAACGCCCAGCGGAATGCCGCCTGGCGGGGGCAGGTCGGGATCATCGTAATAGTCTGCACCCATCATGATCGAGTTCTTCATTACCACGCCCTGCTCGATGTGACTGCGCAGGCCGACCACGCAGTCGGTCAGTTTGGCTTTGTGCACCTGGCTGCCTTCGGCCAGCAGCACGTTGTGCAGCGTGGCCCCATCCACTACGCTGCCGGGCAGGAAGCGCGGGTGGGTGTAGATCGGGCGCACCGGGTCGTAAAAGTTGAAGGGCGATTCGGGGCGCGCCAGCAGCAGGTTGGTCTCGTAGAAGGAACGGATTGTCCCGATGTCCTCCCAGTAGCCGCCGAACTCGTAGCCATAGATGGCGTGGGTCGCCAGGGCAGTGGGGATGATCTGCCGTCCGAAGTCTTCGTACGCTGTGTCCTCCAGCATGTCGATCAGCACCTGCGTGTTGAAGACGTAGATGCCCATCGAGCCCAGGTAGGGCATTTCGGCATCGTCGCGGCTGACGAACTGCGCCAGCACTTCGGGGTCGCGCGGCTTTTCGACGAAGGCCGAGACGCGCAAATCGGCGTCGCGCTTGAGCAGGCCCAACCGGGGAGCCGCCTCCGCCGCCACCGGCTGCATCGCCACGGTGATGTCGGCCTGGCGCTCCCAGTGGAAGCGCACCAGTTCAGCGTAATCCATGCGGTAAAGGTGGTCGCCAGCCAGGATCAGCACGTACTCGGCCTTGGTGACCTTGATCTCGAACAACTGCTTGCGCACCGCGTCGGCGGTGCCCATGTACCAGTCCGAGCTGCGCGGCGTCTGCTCGGCCGCCAGGATCTGCACCCAGCCCTGGTGGAAGGCGTCGAAGTTGTAGGTCTGGGTGATGTGGCGGTGCAGCGAGACCGAGTTGTACTGGGTCAGGATGGCGATGCGCTGGATGTCGGAGTTGATGCAGTTGCTGATCGGCACGTCGATCAGGCGATATTTGCCGGCGATGGGCACGGCCGGCTTGGAGCGCTGCTTGGTGAGCGGGTACAGGCGCTTGCCCACCCCGCCGCCCATGATCACAGCCAGGACGCTTTCGAGAGATGGCATGGAAGACCTCCTTCAAAATGAATGCGGAATTGCTCTTATTATACTTGGGAGTCGTTGGGCAGGGTGAGAGGAAGATGCAGTTGGTCACGGATTTGCGCGGATTTGCACGGATGTGGCTTTTGGCTTGTATGCGGCCGGGAAAACAGCCACGAATTTCACGAATTTTTCGAATTGGGCTTTGTGGGCGCCCCAGGGTGCGATGCACGTGTTCTTCGTGCGTTGCACCTGGAAATGTTATAATCAACGTAGCAGCACACGTGCACCCCGAACTGGGCACGATCTGCTGGCCCAATGGGGCTGACCTGGATGCAGATGTGCTCTATGCTATCGTCGCTGGAGAACCGGCGCCGTCCTTCGATGAGAACCTGGCCCGTTACGCCGCCGATTAGCCGGGCAAGATAGCTGATACGCCATCCATGACCCGGGCGGGAGGGAATCCTCATGCCACTATCAACCGGACAAATCCTGGAGAACCGCTACCGCATCGTCAAGCTGCTCGGGCAGGGCGGCTTTGGGGCGGTGTACCGCGCCTGGGACACCAAGCTGAACGGCCCGTGCGCCGTCAAGGAGAGCTTCGAGAGTTCGGCGGCGGCGCAGAAGCAGTTCGAGCGCGAGGCCTCGCTGCTCTTCAACCTGCGCCATCCCAACCTGCCGCGCGTTTTCGACTCGTTCATTTTGCCCGGGCAGGGCCTGTACCTGGTGATGGACTACATCGAAGGCCAGGATTTGCAGGAACTGCTCGAGCAGGCCGGCGGGCCGCTGCCCGAGGCGCAGGTGCTGCCCTGGATCGGGCAGGTTTGCGCTGCTTTGAGCTACCTGCACAGCCAAACCCCGCCGGTGGTGCACCGCGACCTGAAGCCGGCCAACATCCGCATCACCCCGCAGGGGCAGGCTATGCTGGTGGACTTCGGCATCGCCAAGCTGTACGACCCCAACCTGAAGACCACCGCCGGGGCGCGCGCCGTCACGCCGGGCTTCTCGCCGCCGGAGCAGTACGGGCGCGGCAGCACCGACCTGCGCTCGGATGTCTACAGCCTGGGGGCCACGCTCTACGCCCTGCTGACCGGTCAGGCGCCGCCGGACAGCGTGGACGTGCTCACCGGCAACCAGCCCGCCCCGCACGCAGCCCGGGCGCTCAACCCGGGCGTTTCGGCGGGGGTCAGCGCCGCCATCGAGAAGGCCATGCGCCTGGAGCGGGCGGAGCGCTGGCCGAGCGTGGCGGCCTTGTGGCAGGCTTTGCAGGCCGGCGGGCCTCCAGCCCCCACCCCGCCCATCCCCCTGCGAGGGACAGCAGGGATGCAATCGCCCTCCCAGATGCAGAAAGGGGGCACGCAGGTGGTGGGGTATGCCGGAGCGGACGGGCAGGCGGGCCGGGCCCGTCTGCCCCGGCCTGCGCAAGGTATCCCATGGAGTTGGGTGGCTGCGGCGCTGGGGCTGGTGATTTTAGCTTTGGGGGTGGCCCTGGTTCCCTCGCTGTTGGGCGGGGATAGCACCGCAGACAGCCAGGCGACGCAGACCGCCCTGGCCTGGCGGGCGGAGACAGCCGTGGCAGCAGCTACTCAGACCACCCGGCTGCCGGCGACCGATCCGCCCAAGGACATCGCGACTGCGAAGCCGCCTACGGCGACGCGTGCAGAGCCGACGCACACCTTGCCACCCACGGCGACACGTGCAGAGCCAACGCGGACTCTGCCGCCCACGCTTACACCCACCCCGGCCGCGCCAGAGGGCATGGTTCTGATCCCGGCTGGGGAGTTCCAGATGGGCAGCAAAAATGGGGGCGGCGATGAGAAGCCGGTGCACACAGTCTATCTGGATGCCTATTACATCGATGTCCACGAAGTGACCAACGCTCGCTACGCTGAGTGCGTGGCAGCCGGGGAGTGCACGCAGCCAGGTAGTGGCAGTAATTATGGCAATGCAGCCTATGCAGATCACCCGGTGGTCAATGTGGACTGGAACCAGGCGCGGGCCTACTGCCAGTGGCGCGGCGGGCGGCTGCCGACGGAGGCAGAGTGGGAGAAAGCGGCGCGGGGCGGGTTGGAAGGGATGGATTACCCCTGGGGGGATGAGACTCCGATCTGTGAAAAAGGAGCGAAGAACGGTGCGCAGTTCTCAGGTTGTGATGGGGACACAGTTCCAGTGGGTAGTTTTGCACCCAACGGCTACGGGCTGTACGACATGGCCGGCAACGTGTGGGAGTGGGTGCAGGATTGGTACCTGGAGAGCTTTTATGGCAGTTCGCCGCGTGACAACCCGACTGGCCCGGTCTCGGGCGAGTACCGCGTGGTGCGGGGCGGGGGCTGGGGCGGCAGTGGCGCTTTGCTCTCTGCCAACCGTGGCTGGAGCGCCCCTTCCAGCCGTAGCGGCAACCTGGGGTTTCGCTGCGTTGCGACGGTGAAGTCGCCTGAATAATTGTCTTGCACTGAGCGAGGTGACAAGACCTGCTGTTCCATACAGCCGCGAATTTCACGAATTTTTCGAATTGGGCTTTGCAGGCGTTCGAGTGCGAGGTGCGTTTGTGACTGAAAGAAATCGAATTTTTGACAAAAATTCGATTTCTGGGCTGCCTGGGGCTTGCACCGTTTGGGCGAAGGTGTTTGTGTTGGGCGAAAGCCGCCTGCGGCCCTGGATCTGGAGGGCAGGCACATCGGCTACGCCATCCGCCCGGTGCGATGGCGGCGGGGCTACGGCACGCATATCCTGGCGCTGACCCTGGAGAAGGCCCGGGAGCGCGGCCTGCGGCGCGTGCTGGTGACCTGCGACAAGGAAAACACCGCCTCGGCGCGCATCATCGAAAAGAACGGCGGCCGGCTGGCGGGAGAGGCGCTTGCGGAGCGCAGCGGCAAACCGGTCTTGCGGTATTGGATCGAGTTGGGTGAATAGCCAGACCTGACAGGTTTTTTTTGAGCATCTATGTGGTTTGAGTAACCAGGCTTGCATAGAGGCATGGCAGGCAGGGATGCAATGGAAACCTGTCAGGTCTTTACGGCAGGCGGGGCGCAACCGTAGGGGCGGGTCTGCCCGTTCTGGTAAATCTACCTGCCCTACAGCCATCCTGCCTGGCCTGCGGCGCGCTTCGATCAACTCGACCCGCCCTTTGCCTTGCCCCGCCTCGCCAGCGCACCCGGCCAGGAATGTAATTCCCGGCCTGCCACCCAAAACGCGCTAAAAGCACGTTGGGGAAACGGCTCGGGGGAGTGCGCTTTGAGCGCACTTGGAGTACCAGGCTGGGGTTTTGAATCCCAGCCGTTGTTGGCCAGCGTGTCACCGGCGTGGCGTGTGCGCCCACCCGGCCAGGAATGCAATTCCCGGCCTGCCACCCAAAACGCGCTAAAAGCGCGTTGGGGAAACGGCTCGGGGGAGTGCGCTTTGAGCGCACTTTGGGTATCAGGCTGGGATTTTGAATCCCAGCTATGGGGTGTTGTGCTAAAATTAATCAGGTCAACGGGCGAAAGTCCGAGTTTGTCCGCGATCGGGAGGCAGGGATGACATTCGAGAAGGGTCATGCGTTGTTGGTTGGGGTGGGCAGCCACCCAAATGCGCGCCAATTGGATGTGTTGGAGACAGTAGCTGACGTTCAAGCGGTGGCGCAGGCGCTGGGCGATGAGCACCTGTGCGGCTATCCGTCCGGGCAGGTGCGCGTGCTGCACGACCAGTCCGCCACGCGCCAGGGCATCCTGGCCGGGCTGGATGAGCTGGCGGGGCGCGCCGGGCCAGACGACACAGTTTTTATTTTCTACAGCGGGCACGGCGATTACGGCACGGACGGGGCTTATTACCTGGTCAGTCACGATGCGCGTATCGAAAATGAGAAAGTTGCCAGCGGTACGGGCGTCAGCCAGGCCGAACTGTTGGAGAAAATAGGCAAGATCCAGGCGCAGCGCCTCCTGCTGCTCTTCAACGCCTGCCATTCCGGGCAGGTCACGCCGGCCACGTTGGGCGCCGCGGCTGCCCCAGCCCTGGGCGCAAGGCCTCTGCCAGGCGCCGCCGCCGAGGCCCTGCTGGGCAGCGGCAGCGGGCGGGTGGTGATCACCGCCTGCCGCCAGGAGCAGTTATCCTACGTCGGCGACGGCCCGCAGACGCTCTTCGCCCAGGCGCTGCTGGATGCCCTGCACGGGCGCACCACCAGCGGGCGCGGCGGCTTCATCTCCGTTTTCGATCTGTACACCGCCCTGTACGACGCGCTCAGCGAGAAAGCCCCGCAGGAGCCGGAACTGACCGTGATCAAGGGCGTCGGCCCGTTCGCCGTGGCCCTGTACAACGGCGCCAGCCAGACCAACCTGGGCCTGGCCGAGGCGGCCCACGAGCCGCCTGAATACACCGCCGTGCGCCGCGTGCGCCCGGAGAAGGCCCGCTACCAGTTCCAGCAGCACAGCGCCGTGCACATCGGCAGCATCAGCGGGGTCAGCGGCGGGCAGATCAACATCGCCGGCCGGGACGTTAATACGCGGGTCGAGACGGGCGGGGGCGCTTACGTGGGCGGCAACGTGGACACCGGCGGGGGCAGCTTCGTGGGGCGCGATAAGCTGGTTTTCGGCGATGAGGTGCGCGGTGATAAGGTGCTGGGGGATAAGGTAACTGGGAACAAGGTAACTGGGGACCAGGTTGCCGGGGATAAAACTACGGTGGGAGACATCTCTGGCAGCACGGGGATTGCCATCGGGCGCAACGCCCAGGCGTATGTTTCGATGGGCGTGAGCGCGGCGGAGCTGGAGCGCCTGTTCCAGCCGCTGCTGGCGGCGGTCGCCCAGGCCCCGGCGCAGGCGCGCCCCGAGGCGGCGCGCATGGCGGAGCAGTTGAAGCAAGAGGCAGCTAAGGGCAAGCAGGCCGATGACAAGCTTATGGCCCGTTTGATCGAAGGCCTGGTGGACCTCGTGCCCGGGGCGGTCAGCGCCGTGGTGAGCGCCTTCGCTTCGCCGCTGCTGGCCGGCATCGCCGGCCCGGTGACGCAGTACGTTTTGTCGAAATGGCGCAAGTGACGCCCGTGGATGCCGCCGCCATCACCCAGGCTTACCAGCGCCTGATCGAGAACTTCCTGGGCTGGGCGCAGGCTGAGGAAAACATCCGCGCCGCGGTGGTGATCGGCTCGCGGGCGCGCACGGACCACCCCGCCGATGCCTTCTCCGACCTGGACGTGATCCTGGTGGTGCAGGATATGCAGCCGCTGGTGGAGGACTCCGCCTGGGTGGGCTGCGCCGGCCGGCCCTGGCTGACCTTCATCGAGCGCACCGGCGACGGGAGAAGCTGGGAGCGGCGCGTCCTGTACGAAGGCGGGCTGGACGTGGATTTCGCCTTCGTGCCCCTGGAACAGGCGCAAATGCTGTGCGCCGCTGGCCCGTCTGCGCAGATGCCTGACGTCATGCAGCGCGGCTACCATGTCTTGCTGGATAAGGACGGCCTGCTGGCGGGCCTGCCGCCCTCGCCCGGCAGCGGGGCGCCGTTCGAGCCGGTGAGCCAGGCGGAGTTCCTCAACCTGGTCAACGATTTCTGGTACCACACCGCCTGGACCGCCAAGCACCTGCGGCGCGGCGAGCTGTGGTGGGGCAAGGGCTGCTGCGATGATTATCTCAAAGGGCTGCTGCGGCGCATGCTGGAGTGGCACGCCCAGGCCACCCGCCCGGGAACCGACACCTGGCTGCGCGGGCGTTTTTTGGAAGAGTGGGCCGACCCGCGCGCTGTGGCCGCCCTGCCCCAGGCCTACGCCCACTACCAGGCGCAGGACATCTGGCGAGCCCTGTTCGTCACCATGGACCTGTTCGCCTGGTTGGAGCAAGAGACCGCCCAGCACCTGGGTTTCCCCCGCCCATTGGAAGGCGAAGCGCAGGCCGCCGCGCTGACCCGCCAGTTATTCGACGGCCGGTAAGCTGATTGACTGACAAATCTAACACGGAGATCACAGAGAAATCACGGAGTTCACAGAGTTTTGCCAAAAACTTCGTGTTCCTGGCGTTCTGCGCGGTGGAAAATAAAATCTGTCCACAAACACACATGGGGCACAAATTTCCGTTTCACCGGCGCTTCTTCTCCGTGCGCTCCGTGTTAAGTTGCAATTCAAGCGTTCTACATAATTTGTCAATCAATCAGGCCGGTAAGCATATTTGATTCTTCTCATATCTACGAAAATCGGTGTAATCTGCAGATCGAAAAAATGGCGAAGGGCGCCCCACTTTTGGGGCGCCCTGGGTTGGTGGCGCTTATTCGATCGGCACGTAAATCGTCAGTTGCGAGCCCTCCACCCCGGGTTCGAAGTTCTCGTCATAGTACTCGAAGTCCGGGCCCTTGGCGGCCTTGTAGCCGGAGCCCGGCAGCCAGGTCTCGAAGGCGTACTGGTAGGTCTCGTGGATGTTTTGCAGCGTGCAGGGGAAGACGGCGTACTTCTGCGCAGGGACTTCCCAGGTGGTCATGCCCTCGGGGATGGCCTCGGTGCTGGATACGGCAAAGCCCGCCATGTACTGGAAGGCGCCGCTCTCCTCCACCTGCCCGCAGATGCCGAAGGCGCCATCCACGATGTGTTTCACTTCGGGGATGCGCGGGTTGAACTGCTGCCACAACTGGCCGATCTCGTCGTTCTCATTCTTGCCATGATAGAGCAGGCCGACGGCGGTAAAGGCTGGTCTTTCAACGATTTGAGGTTGCATCGCTTTTTTCTCCTGGTTTGTTGAAATGAAGAAGGGGGTAGGTTTCTTTTGCACGGGGAGCTGCACTTCGGTGACGGGCGCTGCCTCGCCAGCCTCGTCGGCCGGGCGCTGCAGGTACACCTCCCGGTTGGGGCCCAGGCTGCGGTAGCCGGAGGTTTCGACCCAGCTCAGCAGGGCGTTGTAGGCCTCAGGCAGGCGGTTGTACGACCCGCTGTGGATGGCGCAGGCCATGTTTTCCGCCCCGGGCAGCTCGTGGACGGCCACGCGCCGGCTGCCTGGCAGGCGCTGGGACAGCGGCACAGCGGCTTCTACGTCCAGGGTCTGCTCGCTGAACTCCGAGTCGTAATAGACCGCCAGGGTCGCCAGGCTGGCCTCCAGGGTCAGGTCCCGGCTTCGCAGGTAGGCATCCAGCTCGGAGAACAGCGGCGGCAGCTCGTGCATGCCGTGGATCACGGCGCGCACGCCGGCCACGCGCTGGGCGGGCACGCTCTTGAGCACCACTTCGTAGGCCGGCAGGCAGCCCTCCTGCTCGATCTGCCGCAACCGTTCGGCGACGCGCTCCAGGCGCTCCTGTTCGGCCTGCACCTGGCGTTCCAGCTCGGCCTGCTTCATGCGCAGCATGCCGCGCAGCTCGGCGGCTGGCAGGTCCTGGCGCAGCAGTTGCTGGATCTGCTCCAGCGAGAAGCCCAGGTCCTTGAGCGCCAGGATGCGGTTCAGGCGCTGCAACTGCCCGGCGCTGTAGTAGCGGTAGCCGGTGAAGCGGTCGATCCAGGCCGGGCGCAGCAGGCCCAGCTCGCCGTAGTGCCGCAGGGCCTTGATCGAGACCTGCGCCAGCTTGGAGAAGTCGCCAATCTTGAACATGTCTCACTCCACGTGCAAGTTTCACTTCTGGCCAGAAGTACCCCCATTGTACACTCTCCTGTAAGAGGAGAGTCAAGGGGTAAAGGCTACCAGAAATCGAATTTTGCCGCCAAGGCGGTGTCTAAAATTCGATTTCTATCCAGTTTCTTCCCAATGCAGCAGGGCCGGCCGGTTGGGGTCGTGGCGGGCGTGGTTGGCGCGGGCGCGCTCGAAGCTGCTGGTGGCGTAGCAGTACGGGCAGCCGAACAGGCAGGTGTCGTACACGCCGATGTCTTTGCTGATCACGCAGCCGCAGGCCTTGCGCTGGCCGGGATCCTTGGTGTGCGATACCTCCAGGCCGAAGACTTCCTGGATGTACTCGTCATCCACGCACTTGCCCGGCTGGATGCCGTATTGCTCCAGGGGCAGTTCGGAGGCGCAACTGGTGATTTGCATGCCGTTAGCCCGCGCCGCCGAAGCCAGGCCGCCCAGCAGACCGCCGAACCAGTCGTCCTGGGGACTATAGGGCAGCAGCGCCGCGCCCTGGTCCGCCAGGGCCTGCATGCGTTTCTTGATCTTGTCGTAGGGGGTCAGCAGGCTGATCACCGAGCGCCGCGTGGCGCCGCGCAGCGCCCGGGCCAGGCGCTGGTAAGTCTCCAGGTGGAAATCCGGTGGGGTGATTTCAGTGAAGACCAGCGGGTCGTAGCGCCAGATCACGCGTTCGGGGCCGATGCGCTCCGCCAGCTCATGGAAAGCTTGCAGCCGGGTCTTGAGCGGGGAGCGCATCTCGAGCGGGCGCGGGTAGTTGAGCAGCGTGTATTGGAAGTAATAGCGGTAGCCGCGCGCTTCCAGGCCGGCCAGGTGCGGGAAGAGCGGGCGCGGGTCGCGCGTCCAGAAGACGATCACGTCCACATCCTCGGGCGCCAGCGAGACGCGCAGGACTTGCCGGGGGTTGAAGGGGTGGGGTACTTCGCAGGCACCGGCCTGAATGCGCTTGATGAACCACTCGGCGTAGAAGGCAGGGATATCGGTGCGGCGGCTGGCGCTGATGATCATGCCCGCAATCATACCGCAAAACCCTTGACAAAAGGGTAAATCTGTGTACAATTATGACAATGATACAATGATACAATTATACAATTATACAAAGATACAATGTAAGCATGACAACATCCGGAGTTTCTATGAAATGAGAGCAGACGAATATGCATATCCAACTTGATTTTCGTTCCGGACATCCGATTTATATGCAAATTGTGGAGCAGATTCGACAGATGATCGCCAACGAAGAACTGAAACAAGGCGACCAGTTGCCTACTGTGCGCCAACTGGCTACGGACCTGAGGGTCAATTTCAACACCGTCGCCCGGGCTTACCGCCTGCTGGACGAAGCCGGGCTGATTTCCACCCAACACGGGCGCGGCACCTATATCTGGGAGTCGCCTTCCGAGGAGGCCGTGCACAAGCTGCGCTTTCAAGGGCTGCAAGACCTGGTGGAGCGCTTCATCAACGAAGCCCAGCGCCTGGGCTACGATCCGGACGAGGTGATTGCAGCCTTCGAGCGCCAGGCGGCTGTTTGGAAAGCAGAGCAAGAAGCAACAGATTGATCTGGAAGACACAGCCTGATCGAAAATCTGGAATGATTCTGATCGTAAAGTACGGAGGAAAACATGAAGAAAACTTCGCAAGAACAATTTTTAGCGGGTAAGCCAGACAGCGTGCGCGTCAGCGCCATCGCGGTGCTGTTATTCAACCTGCTGCTGGCGGCGGCTATCGCTGCCGGAGTAATCCTGTCTGGCCTGGGGGTAGGGGAGGGCTGGATCGCAGCAACCGTCGTCGCTATCTTGCTGGTGGCGTTCTACCTGTTGTTCGCTCTCAAAGTCGCCAGCCAGTGGGAGAAAGCCATCGTGCTGCGCCTGGGCAAGTACCGCGGCCTGCGCGGGCCGGGCTTTTTCAGCATCATCCCGGTGGTGGACAGCACGCCGGTGTGGATCGACCACCGCGTGATGGTGACGCCCTTCAACGCCGAGAAGACTCTCACCAAGGACACCGTGCCGGTGGATGTGGACGCAGTCTTGTTCTGGATGGTGTGGGATGCCGAGAAGGCCGCCCTGGAGGTGGAGAACTACCAGGCGGCGATTGCCTGGGCTGCCCAGACGGCGCTGCGCGAAATCATCGGGCAGATGAGCCTGGCGGACATCCTGGTGGGGCGGGCCAAGATGGACGCCGACCTGCAAAAGATCATCGATGAGCGCACCACACCCTGGGGCGTGTCGGTGCAGTCGGTGGAAATCCGCGACGTGGTCATCCCGCAGGACCTGGAGGATGCCATGAGCCGCCAGGCGCAGGCCGAGCGCGAGCGCCAGGCACGCGTCATCCTGGGCGAATCAGAGGAACAGATCGCCCACTCGTTTGCAGAAGCCTCACGCGCTTACATCAACAACCCCACTGCCCTGCACCTGCGAGCGATGAACATGCTCTTCGAGGGTCTGAAGGAGAAGGGCGCCCTGGTGATCGTGCCGAGCAGCGCTGTGGACACGATGAACCTGGGCGGGTTAGCTGGCATGATCTCGCTATCGCAGAATGTCGCCCCGGTCGAGCGAGAGGAATAGGCTATGACAGACATTGTGCGTTGGGAATATCGCGTTGCCACTTGCGGTTCGGCGTTGAGCGGCGCTAAGGATGAGGAGTTGGAAGTGCTGCTGGATGCCTGGGGCGAAGAAGGCTGGGAAGTGATCAGCGTGCACAACCCCACCAACAGTAACAAGGTGCGCATCGTGGCCAAGCGCCGGCTGGATTCCACCACGCGCCGCCAGCGCACCTGGCCGACTTACTAAGCGCCTGCATGAACGGATCTATATCGAGTTCGAGGCAGGGTTGCCGCCCTGCCTCGAACTATGTAGCGAGATAAGAAAATGAACATTCAACGAAAATCGATCATCTGGTTCTTGACCCTGGCTTTTGGCCTGGCGTGGATATTGTTTTTGCTGCCCCTGGCCTTCGGTTCGCCGGGTTCGCCGGTGCGCCAGGCCGCTGCGCTGGTGTGCTGGTCGGCGGCGATGTGGGCGCCCGGGTTGGCGGCCATCCTGGTGACCCGCTTTGTGGAGCGGGAAAGCCTGGGCAGGCTGAACTTCACCCACCTGGGCGATAAGCGCGCCTACCTGTGGGCCTGGCTGCTGCCGCCAGTCCTGGCGCTGCTGGCGGGCGTCGTGACCTGGACCCTGGGCCTGGGGACTCTGGACTTGACTTTTACAGCGATGCGCGCACAGATCACCTCGGCTTCGGGCACGAGCAGTCTGCCGTTTCCGGTGCAGGTGCTGGTGGCTATCAACCTTTCGGCGGCGATCACCATCGCCCCTCTGATCAATACCCTCTTCGCCTTTGGAGAAGAGTTGGGCTGGCGCGGCTACTTGCTGCCCAGGCTGCTGCCGCTCGGGCAGGGGCGCGCCCTGCTGTTGAGCGGAGTCATCTGGGGTGTGTGGCACGCCCCGGCGATTTTACAGGGGCATAACTATCCGGGGCATCCCTACCTGGGGGTGCTGCTGATGGTGGGCTTTTGCGTCTTGTTGGGAGTGATCCTGGGCTGGTTGTACTTACGCACAGGCAGCCC
Source organism: Chloroflexota bacterium (assembly GCA_040752025.1). GTDB lineage: Bacteria > Chloroflexota > Anaerolineae > Anaerolineales > UBA4823 > JBFMFR01. The sequence goes on from JBFMFR010000002.1 coordinate 80,793, forward strand.
GTGGGCTCCGGCCCTGGGACACGGGGCAGTGAACGCCGTCGCCAGCCTGCCGCTGGTGTTCATCACCGGCGTTGACATCACCTATGGCGGCACGCTGGCCAGCCTGGCGGGCTGGCTGCCGATGGCGCTGTTCATCGGCTGGCTGGTCTGGAGCCGCCGTCTGCCGGTGAGTACAGCAGGTGTGCAGCCGGCCGAGATACTATTCCCGGAAGCCTGAATTGTTTCACGTGCAACATCGCCGAATCATGCGAGCGCTGGCAAAACCACCAGCGCTCGTTATGTTTCACGTGCAACGTGGCTGTAAACGCTGCGCTTTTTCAGGCATACTCGGCGCCGTTCTGGCGCGCCCAATCCTCCAGGGTTTCTTCAACTTGATCCAGGTAGGCGTCCAGGGCGTCTAGACGGTCTGAGGAGGCCACATCCAGTAAACCCAGAAATTCGAAAGCTCGCTGCCAGGCCTGCCACTCCGCCGAGTCCAAGGGAAGCTGCAGGATCGCCAGGGTCCAGGTGCGCAGCAGCGGCCATAACACCGCCTGGGGCGCGGGCCCGACGAGTATGGCTTCGAAGGCGCGCTGGTAATAGAGCCGGCGGCTGGGATGCAGGCGGGCGGGTGCTTTTTCAGCCGGGATGGCGCAGTAGGCTGCGCGCCACCCCGGCAGCCAGGCGCTGAGCGAGTCGGGCTCCAGGTAAGCCGCCCCCAATAAACCCAGCAGCCCGGCGTACAGCCCGGGCCGGTCGACGGCGGCAGCGCGCTCCGGGAATCCCAGCAGCAGCCTGCGCTCGGTCAGCGGCGGGCCGTTCAGGCTGGCGATAGCGTTGGCGGCTTGCCCAACGGCGCGCAGGTAGCCGAATACGCTCTGCGGTCCGGGCGCTGGCGGTTCGGTCTGGTAGCAGAGCCAGATGCGGCGCGCCTGGTCCGCTTGTTGGCGGGAGCGCTGCAAAACGTAATCAGAGCGGTCGAACTGGCCGCGCACGCTGGCCTGGGTGAAATCCAGGAAGTGCTGCGGGTCGTAAAGCATTTTGCAGGTAGACAGTGTCGGCCCGACCCAGGGGTGAGGGCGCAACTGCCGCGCCTGGCGGTAGAGCTTTTGGCCGTGATGGGCGATATCCAGGTGGACTTCGTCCGTCAAGGAAACGATCTCGCGCTCCTGGGATGGCGTGTCGATGTGGATCAGCACCAGGTCGATGTCGGCTGCGCCGCCCAGCAGGTAATCCTCGCCCAGCAGAGAGCCGCACAGGTAAGCGGCTACCAGGTTTCGCTCGGCGCGGGCGCGCCTGTCTACGGTATCCTGGGCGATTCTCAGTAAAGTGTCCTGGGTGATGCGCATGGTTTTTCCTCCTGGTGAGGCGCCGGTCGCTAAGCCAATTAATCCAGTGGCAGCTCTGCCTGGAAAGGCGGCAGCCGCAGCGCCTGGCGAATGCGGTTCTCGACCCATTTGAGATGCTCCGGGTCGCGGACGTAGTCCAGTTCATCGGTTTCGATGGCGAGCACCGGCGAGCGGCGCGACTGGTGATCGTTGAAGAAGTCCTCGTAAGCGCCATTGAGTTCAGCGATGTAAGCGCGCTCCATGTTACGCTCGTAGGGACGGTCGCGCATGGCAATGCGCTGCATCAAAACGTTCGTGCTGGCGCGCAGGTAGACGATCAGGTTGGGGACAACGATTTTTTCTGCCAGGGCTTCGTGGACGCGGTAGTACATCTCCAACTCATCGCCCTTGAGATTGATGCGCGCGAATAATGCATCTTTTTCAAAGGTGTAATCGGCCACCAGGCTGTCCTCCTGCTCAAGCAGTTCGGCCACGGTGCGCCGCTGCTGGTGGTAGCGGCTGAGCAGGAAGAAAATTTGCGTCTGGAAGGCGTAGCGCTCGCGGTCGGCGTAGAAATCGGAGAGGAAAGGATTCTCTTCGAAGACTTCCAGCAGCAGCCTGGCGCGGAAGGCCGGCTGCAGCAAACGGGCGAGGGTGGTTTTCCCTACCCCGATGACTCCTTCAATGGCAATGTACATAGGCGTGAATCTCAGGTATCCAAGAGTATAGAGCGCAATATATTTTGAAATTCTTTTATTTATTGCAATATATATTATGCGCGCAACCGGTGGAGCGGCGCTCCCTGCCCTGTTGGGGATTGCACGCGTTGCTTTGCTAAGGATACCAGCGATTGGCGCAGAATGCAACCTGTCGCAGGCACTTGACAAGATTAGAACTCAGGTTAAACTGTATATATCAATCCTGGTTCAACTGTTTTGTGTACCCAAGGAGAAACAAATGCCATCTCTAAATCGTGTACAACTGATCGGCTATCTGGGAAGGGATCCTGAAACGCGTTTCACGCCCACAGGGAAGAAGGTCACCCAGTTTAGCGTCGCGGTCTCGCGCCGGTGGCGGGGAGCTGAGGGCGAGAGCAAAGAGAGAACCGACTGGTTCAACGTAGAGGCCTGGGGAAAGCTTGGAGAGACTTGCCAGGAATACTTGCATAAGGGGAGTCTGACCTATATTGAGGGGCGTTTACAGACGGACCAGTATGAGCAGGAAGGGGAAAAGCGCTACTTCACTAAAGTTGTAGCTTCACATATGCAAATGTTGGATCGAAAGTCTGGTGAAGAAGAGGTTTTGCCCCCGCCGGTCGAGGATGAAGAGTTCCCTTTTGAGTAAACGCCTGTCCGGGCCAGAGCGGTCTGGACAGGCGCAAGCAACCTGATCCCGGAAAACGATACCCGGCGCAAGCGCTGCCCGCCAGGGCGATGCGGCTTGCGCCGGGTGTTTTTTCATCAGGATTGACCCGTCGGGCCAGTCGCCAGCGCTTGCATGGCTTGCAGCAAGGTCTGGATGGCCAGCTTGCCGGATTGGTAGCGGTGCGGTGTGCGGCTGAGCGGGCTGATGGAAACCGCCGCGTCTGCCAGCACTTCTGCCCGGCTGCCGCCGCGTTGTTTGGCCTGCAGGTAGGCTATGCCGAACTCGAAAAGCGTGCCCATATCCAGCGGGCGGCTGGAGGCGGGCTGCCCATTCTGCGCCTGCCCCCAGTTCGCCAGGCCGGAGACCAGCGCTTTGAGCAAGTCGCTCTTGCGCAGTTCTGGGGCAGGTTCCTGGGAGGCCTCGCGGCTGGCCTCGGACAGGGCGCCCTGCACAAAAGTCACCAGGTCTGGCAGGCTGATCTCGCGTTCCTGAAACTGCTGTGCGAACTGCTCCAGCCCGCGGGCGTAGAGCTGCGCGGAGCCATTCTGCCTGGCCTGTTCGAGCAGGCAGCCAGCGTGTCGCATGGCTTCAGCCAGGCTGGCTTGGCGCTTTTCCTGGGCGGCGCGCACGGCCAGGTCGAAGATTTCCACCATGTGGTCGCCGTGGTTCCCGTTGTACGGGTCCGCCTGGTTGAAATCCTGCTGGCGCTGGCGCAGAACCTTTCCGACTGCCTGGAAGAGCGGAGCCAGCTCGATGGGTGAATTCGCTTCCATGAATGTGCCTGCTGCCGGGGGTCAGGGCACGGGCAGGGCTTCGAGCTGGGCGACCAGGCGGGCGATGACATCGTAGCCGCCCTGCCAGAAGTCTGGGCTGAATACATCCACGCCGGCCTGTGAGAGGATTTGCACCGGCGGTTGGGAGCCGCCAGCCGCCAGGATGTCGATGTAGCGCGGCTTGAAGCTTTCGCCTTCGGCCTTGTATTGCTGGTACAGCGAGAGCACCAGCAGTTGGCCGAAACTGTAGGCGTACACGTAGAACGGCACCTGGTAGATGTGCGGGATGGAAACCCACTCCCAGCGAAACTCGTCGCTGACCTCGACTGAATCACCAAACTGATCTCCCAGGTTCTTCATATAAATCTCGGCCAGTTCGTCCACAGAAGCGCCTTGCCAGATGAGGTCATGCGCCTGGCGCTCGAACAGGGCGAAGTAGATCTGGCGCATAATCGTGGCGTAAGAGTCATCCACCTGGCCGAAAAGCAGGTCGCGGCGCACGGCTTCATCTTCTTCCTCAGCCAGCAGGCGGTCAACCAGCAGCATTTCGCCGAAGGTGGATGCGGTTTCGGCCAGGGGTAGGCAGGCATGTTGGGTGAAAACGCTGTGCTGGTCGGCCAGCAAAGCGTGCACGGCATGGCCCAATTCGTGCGCCATGGTGGCAACGTCATCGGCGCGCCCCTGGTAATTGAGCAGCACCCAGGGCGATAGATCGGGCGTCACGGTGGCGCAGAAAGCGCCGCTGCGCTTGCCCTTGCGCACTTCGCTGTCCAGGTGGTTGCTATCGAAGATCTTGCGAGCCAGCCTCGAGACGCGTGGGTCGAATTTGGCGAACGAGTCTAACACCATTTCGGCGGCGTCATCGAAGGCGTAGGTCTTGTCGGATTTGGCCACCGGCGCGTAAACATCGTAACGGCGCAGGCGCGGCATGCCCAGCCAGCGCGCTTTGAGGCGGAAGTAGCGCTGGAAGACTGCCGCGTTGCGCTGGCTGACGTCCAGCAGCGTGTCGATGACCGCGTCGGGGATATCGTTGATCAGGTTGCGTGCTGCGATCGGGCTGGAAAAGTGGCGCAGGTCGATCTGTTCGTTGTGCCAGTCGCGCACCAGGGTCTGGTAGATCTGGCCCAGGATGGGGCCATCCTGCCCGTAGACCCGGTAAAGTTCCTGGTAAGCGTTGGCGCGTAAAGATGGCTCATGGTGACGGGCGTACACCATCACCTCGCCGCGGGTGAGTTCTTTCTCCTCGCCGTCTACGTTCAGTTTGAAGGCATAGCGGTTGGTAATCGCGTCGTACAGCCTGTGCAGCGCACTGACGCCGGTGGTGTCCTTGATGTTGACGATTTTTTCTTCAGGCTCGCTGAGAGTATGCGGCTTGAAATGGCGCATTTCCTCCAGCCAGTAATGGTAATCTCCAGAGCCGCTCATCAGCTTCTGGGCGACGGCCTCATCCAATTCCTTCCACCACAGGCTGAAGAACAAGACGCGGTTCTGAATGCCCGCCAGGGTTTGCTGTACCTGAGCCATGAAGGTCTGGGCGGCCTGGTCCTGGGTGTTGGCTGAGAACTGCAAGCTGGCGAAGCCGTAAATGCGATAGCCCAAGCTTTCCAGGGCTTCCAGTTCGCTGATCGTTTCCAGGAAGGTTTCCGGGGAAATTCCATCGTTTAGCGCGCCTCGACGGTTTTCGAAGGCCGCGGCGCGCTGCTCCAGTTCGGCGAAGGCGGCTTGCATGTCAGCGCCATCCTGAGCGGTGAACAGGTCGGATAGACTCCAATGGGTTTGTTGGTAGGTGTTGTTCATTTTCCTCTCGTCTGTAACAGGTACTCGCTGGGATTGCGTCCCGATTATACTCGAAGTTGGCAGCCGCAAGAGTCGCTTTGTGAGGGATGCACTCGCAAGATCATTGCCAGAAGCGCCGGATTCGGTTATATTGGGGCCAGGATACCAAGGAGGTCGCTATGAAAGTATTGTTCATCGGGGGCACGGGTATTATCAGCTCGGCTTGTTCGCAGTTGGCCGTCCAGCGCGGCATCGATCTGTATTTGCTTACCCGCGGGCAGAGCGCCCGCCCCGTTCCGCCAGGGGCGCACGTGATCGCCGGCGATATCCGCCAGCCCCAAGCGAAGCCAGGGGTTCGCCAGGCGCTGAAAGGGCACACTTTCGATGCAGTGGTACAGTGGGTTGCTTTTGAAGCCACGCACATCCAGACGGATATCGAGCTTTTCCAGGGGATCACCGGGCAGTATGTGTTCATCAGTTCGGCCTCGGCCTACCAGACGCCGCCTGCCAGCCTGCCCGTGACGGAGTCCACTCCGCTGCACAACCCGTATTGGGCCTATTCGCGCGCCAAGATCGCCTGCGAGGAGCGTCTGCTGGAAGCTTATCGACACGAGCAGTTCCCGTTGACCATCGTGCGCCCTTCGCACACCTACGATAAGACCATGCTGCCCGTGGAAGGGGGATATACCGCCATCGCCCGGATGCGCCAGGGCAAACCGGTGATCGTGCCAGGCGATGGGACCTCGTTGTGGACTCTGACTCACCATGCCGATTTCGCCGTCGGGTTGGTAGGTTTGTTAGGTAATCCCCAGGCGCTTGGACAGGCCTTTCACATCACTTCCGATGAATGGCTGACCTGGAACCAGATTTATGAAATCCTGGCGCACGCCGCGGGATGCGAAGCGCGCCTGGTTCATGTTCCCTCCGACTTGATCGCAGCTTACGATCCTGAATGGGGCGCAGGCCAGTTAGGGGATAAGATGCACAGTATGGTTTTCGACAATCGTAAGGTCAGGCGTCTGGTGCCGGATTTCAACCCTTGCATCCCCTTCGCCCGCGGCGCCCAGGAGATGTTGGCCTGGTATGATGGCGATCCGCAGCGGCAGATCATCGACCCGGCGTTCAACGCTTTGGTGGATCGCATCCTGGCGGCTTATCAATCAGCCTGGCCCAGGTGAGAATTGTCGTTAGGCCTGCCGGCGATGAGAGAAAGATGTAACCTTTTGCCGCGGGCGGCATCTAAAGTAGATGCAAGTCGATTTGCCGCTAAAGCCGGCAGATCATCAATCCTGGCAAAGTGCCGATCGTGGGAGGATGTGTTTATGCCGCTGTTTGAATTTGTCTGTTCTTCCTGCAACCAGCCTTTTGAAGAGTTGGTGCGCAGCTCCACTGCTGTGGAGGGGGTAGTCTGCCCGGTGTGTGGCAGCCAGGAAGTCAAGAAGAAAATTTCGACGTTTGCTTCTAAAGTTTCTGGCAGCAGTTCGTTTTCGCTGGGCGCCAGTTCGGCGGCTTCGTGCAGCACGAGCACCTGAGGGATTTCACGCTAGCGGCCGTGCGCCGCACAACGTGGATGCGAGAAGGCGGTTTCCGAAGTAGGGAAACCGCCTTCTCGCTTTGATCGAACCAGGGTGATTAACCTTGAAAATGCGGGAAATTGCAGTAAAATCGCCCCAGGAATGGCTGGATTCATTCGATCGCTTCAGAAAAATTGCTCCTGAGAATTTGACACAGCTACCAGATCAGAGTAAACTGGTAGAAAAGGAAAAGCGATAGATGTGCGCATTTGGCTCCCCTGACCGACAGTTTGAGGATTTGCTTTACGATGGGATTTCCGCGGTGAAATCCGGCAACAAGCGCGCCGCGCAGTCTTTGCTGAACCGGGCGATCATGATCAAGCCGGTGGACGCACGCCCTTACCTGTGGCTTTCAGCGACCACGGATAACCCGGACGAGCAGCGTGAATACCTGGAGAAAGCGGTGGCCCTCGATCCGTACAACGTGCAAGCCCGGCGCGGATTGGCGCTTCTGACCGGTAAGATCGACAAGAGTCGCATGATGCTCGAAGGGGCGGGCGTCGCTGCAGGGGAAAGGCCTGGAGATGTGCAGGCCCAGGCGCGCTCGTTCAAGTGCCCGCAATGCGGCGGGCGCATGGCTTACACGGTGGCTTCGGGCCTCTTGCGCTGCGAATACTGCGGCTATCAGCAGGCCCCGACGCTCGTGGATAACAGCCCAACGCCGATCGCCGACCGGGCCGAACAGGTTTTGGACTTCGTTATGCCTACCGAGGCGGGACACCGCTGGGCCGAAGCGCAGCAGCATGTCACTTGTGAACATTGCGGGGCGATCAGCTTGCTGCCGCCAGGGCAAAAAGCCACGCAGTGCGCTTACTGCGGCTCTAACCAACTCGTAGAGTCGCCCGAGCTGGGCGAACTGATGGATCCTCAGGTGATCGCGGTGATGCGCATCGATGAAAAAGATGCCTACAAGCGCGTGCGGGATTGGCTGGGCCGGGGGTTCCTTGCTCCAGATGATCTGCTGGCGGTGGCGCGTGAGTTGCGCCTGCGCCCGGCTTATTACTCCTGTTGGACTTTCGATGGCACTCTGGAAGTGCGTTGGAACTGCGAGGTGGCAGAAGGCAGCGGGAATTCGAAGCGCTGGATGCCCGTTTCTGGAATCCATATGCAGTTTTTCAACGATGTCCTGGTGCCGGGCGTGAAAGCGCTGACCATGCGTGAATTGATCGGCATCGAGCCTTTCAGCCTGATAGATGTCGAGGAATTCGCGCCGGAATACCTGGCCGGCTGGCCGGCGATGATCTACGACCGCTCGCTTTCCGATGCTTCACTGGTAGCGCGCGAGAAGGTTTTGAAACAATTACGGCCGCAGTTGACGTATTTGATCGAAGTCGGGCGCGAGAAGCGTAATCTCAACCTGGGCGCCAGTAGCTGGAGTGGTATGACTTTCAAGCATGTGCTCCTGCCGGTATGGATTGGCACTTACCATTACCAGGGCAAGGAATACCACCTGCTGGTGAACGGGCAATCCGGGAAAGTTGGGGGCTATAAGCCGCGCGACCCGGTGAAAATGTGGTTTACGATCGGCATTACCCTGGCATTCTTCGTTTTCCTGTTCATCCTGTATTGGATATGGGAACAGGGTGGGGGCGGAATCTTCCCTCCCTAGAAATACGATAAAAGCAGGAAAATTTATCTGCTCTACAGGCCGCGCCGTGATATAATGCCGCACATGGATGATCAAACTACTATCCCTTCTAATGAATCCCCCTCTGTAGCGGAATCTGCGGAGGATAAGATTACCTTCAAGCGCTCGCACCTGTACATGGCGCTGTTACCGTTGGCCTTTGTGGTCGGCCTGAGCGTTGGTTACCTGTTCTGGGGACGCCAGTCGCCGCCGCGCGCCGCTGCACCGCAGGCGACTCCCCAGGCCGCCGCGCAAGAAGAACGCCCGCAGGCAGCCAAGCGCTATGACGTCCCGGTGGATGATGACCCCATTTTGGGACCTGAGAACGCACCGATTACCCTGATCGAATTCAGTGACTACGAATGCCCGTACTGCCGGCGCTGGCATACAGAGGTCTTCGATCGTTTGATACAGGAGTATCCAGATCAGATCCGCTTCGTTTACCGCGATTTCCCTTTAAGTTCGATCCATCCAGAAGCAACGCCAGCGGCTGAGGCGGCTGACTGTGCGAACGAGCAGGGCGCCTTCTGGCAGTTCCAAAACCTGCTTTTCAGCAGTTCGGATTTGTCCACAGAAACGTATATCCAGTATGCAACGGACTTGAACCTGGATGTACAACAGTTTACTACCTGCATAGAATCTGGAAAGTACAGCGATGAGGTGCAGGCAGATTACCAGTATGCCGCCGAGCTGGGGGTGCGTTCCACGCCGACTTTCTTCATCAACGGGTTGCCGGTAGTGGGCGCCCAGCCTTACGATGTTTTCAAGGATATCATCGACCGGGAGCTGGCGGGCGAAATCCCATGATCTAGGGCCTGCTTTATTGTGTTTTGTCAGGAGACTCTGGTGGCACGTACCAGAGTCTTTTTGTTGCGATGCGATGACGCCCATGTGATCCGCGCCTCAAAAGGCCTTCCCAAAAGGGTAAGATCAGGCAGACGCGGTTATAATCGAGAGGTATGACTTATCTTTTCAATTGGTGAGCTAAATGCCTGAACAAAAACGAAACTTTCAAGAGATTATCATCAGCCTGCAGAATTTTTGGGCTGAGTATGGTTGCCTGATCTGGCAGCCGTACTACGCCCAGGTGGGTGCGGGCACGATGAACCCGGCAACTTACCTGCGCGTTTTGGGGCCAGAACCGTGGAACGTGGCCTATGTGGAGCCGTCTATCCGTCCGGACGACGGGCGCTATGGCGAAAACCCCAACCGCATGCAGATGCATTACCAGTTCCAGGTGATCCTCAAGCCCGACCCGGGAAACCCGCAGGAGGTCTACCTGCGCTCGCTGCAGGCGCTGGGCATCGACCCGCGCCAGCACGACATCCGCTTCGTAGAAGACAATTGGGAGTCGCCAGCTCTGGGCGCCTGGGGCCTGGGCTGGGAGGTCTGGCTGGATGGACAGGAGATCACCCAGTTCACTTATTTCCAACAGGCCGGGGGAATTGTACTCGACCCGGTTTCTGTAGAAATTACCTACGGCCTGGAGCGCATCGCAATCGCCCAGCAGCGGGTCAACAGCTTCCGCGAGATCCAGTGGAGCCCCACCCGGACGGACGGCGACGTAAACCTGCAAGGAGAGCAAGAACACAGCAAGTATTACTTCGAAGTGGCGGATGTAGCCCGTTTGCGCCAGATGTACGATCTCTTCGAAGCTGAAGCGCACGCCTGTTTGGAGCAAGGCTTGGTCCTGCCCGCGCATGATTATGTGCTCAAGTGTTCACACACTTTCAATGTGCTGGACACACGTGGCGCAGTCGGGGTGACCGAGCGCCAGGCTTTGTTCGGCCGCATGCGCGATCTCTCCCGGCGCGTGGCCGAGGCTTACCTGGAGCAGCGCCGCTCGCTGGGCTTCCCCTGGTTGGCTGGAGCCAGCCAGGAACCGGCCGTCCAGGCAGCAAAGGCTGGCGGGATCCCTGGTGCACAGCCTGGCGTTCGCTCGCCGCTCCTGGTGGAGGTCGGGGTCGAGGAGTTGCCGGCAGGTGACCTGGAGTCGGCCATGCAGCAACTGGGCGAGCGTCTTCCAGCCTGGCTGGGTGACCTGCGCCTGGCGCATGGAGAAGCGCGCATCCTGGGAACGCCGCGCCGCCTGGTGCTTTATGTAGAAGATGTGGCTTCGACCCAAGAGGATGTAGAGCAGGTAATCAAGGGTCCTCCGGCGGACCGCGCTTTTGGGCCGGACGGCGCTCCGACCAAAGCGGCGGAGGGCTTTGCCCGCAGCAAGGGAGTAGCGGTAGAAGCGCTGCAGGTGCGCGAGATGGATGGCGGGCGCTATGTTGTCGCCGCTGTGCGCCAGGTGGGTCGCCCGGCGATTGAAGTGCTGGGTGAAGCGCTGCCAGGCCTGATTGCCTCCCTGCGCTTCGAGAAGTCGATGCGCTGGAACAGCAGCGGCGTGGCTTTCTCGCGCCCCATCCGCTGGCTGCTGGCCTTGCTGGGCGAGGGCCAGGTAGTGCCTTTCGAGTATGCCGGACTGGTTTCTGGGAACGTGACGCGTGGTTTGCGCTTCCTCCAGCCGCTGGAGCAGCGCGTGAATTCCCCGGCCGAATACTTCGCTTTCCTGGCCGGCCAGGGCATCCTGTTGGATAAAGATGAGCGCCAGGCGCGCATCCAGCGCCAGGTGTCGCAACTGGCCGCCGAAGTAGGCGGGCGTGTGGCAGAGGATCCCGGACTGTTGACCGAGGTGACGAACCTGGTGGAAGCGCCTACGGCGCTGCGCGGTAGTTTCGACCCGGCTTATTTGCAATTGCCGCGCCAGGTGTTGGTTTCGGTGATGAAGAAACACCAGCGCTATTTCCCGGTGATTGGGCAACCCGATGATCCGGTAGGGTCGAGCCCGGAGCAGTTCGCGCTCCTGCCTTACTTCATCGCCGTTCGCAACGGGGATGAAGATTTCCTGGAGGTAGTGACGGATGGCAACCAGCATGTGGTCCGGGCGCGCTTTGCCGATGCGGCTTTCTTCGTGCGCGAGGATCTCAAAAAGCCCTTGGCCGACTATTTGCCACGCTTGAGCACGCTGACCTTCCAGGTGCGCCTGGGGTCTATGCTGGATAAAACGCATCGTATCCAGGCTTTGGTGGAAGACCTGGCAGGTAAGTGTGGCTTGAGTGAAGCTGAATTGAGCGTGGCGCGCCGGGCGGCGGAGTTGTGTAAAACTGACCTGATGACGCAAATGGTCGTGGAGATGACTTCGCTGCAAGGCCAGATGGGAGAATATTACGCCCTGAAGTCCGGCGAATCGCCCGAAGTGGCCCAGGCGATTTTCGAGCACTACCTGCCGCGTTATGCCGGTGACTATCCGCCTCGCAGCCGTGCAGGCCTGGTGGTGGGCCTTGCAGACCGGCTGGATAGCCTGGCGGGCTTGTTTGCCGCTGAGCTGGCCCCCTCCGGAAATAAAGACCCCTTCGCTCAGCGGCGCGCCGCTTTGGGCCTGGTGCAGAATCTGATTGCCTGGGAGTTGGATTTCGACCTGCGCTCGGCTTTGCAAGCGGCAGCCGTACATTTGCCCCTGGAGGCCAGCCCACAGAGCGGCTACGCACAAGATGCGCTGTTGCAATTTGTCATCGAGCGCTTACGCAACGCTTTGTCGGAGCAGGGCGGGCGCTACGATGTAATCGATGCCGTGCTGGCAGCCCAGGGGCACAACCCTGCTGGGGCAGCGCGCGCTGTGCAATCCCTGGGTGAGTGGGTGGCGCGCCCGGATTGGAATACGATCCTGCCGGCTTATGCCCGCTGTGTGCGCATCACGCGCGATCTGGCGGAGCGCTTGCCTGTGGATGAGTCTGGGTTTGCCCAGGCGGAAGAGCGGGAACTGTATTTGGCTCTATCCCGGGCCGAAGCGGTGCAGCGTGCACCGGGTTCGCCGGATGACTTCTTGAGCGCTTTTCTGCCGATGATTCCGACTGTGAATCGTTTCTTCGATGCTGTGCTGGTAATGGTTGAGGATGAATGCCTGCGCCGCAATCGCCTGGGTTTGCTGCAGCGCATCCGCGCGCTGGCGCAGGGTGTCGCGGATCTGTCCAGGTTGGAGGGGTTTTAGGTGAACTTCACTGTTATAGGCAGGTGAACGTAAGTGTAAGGAGGTCGAGATGGAAGCAAGGATTGTGGTGCAAACGGGCGTCAAAGCTGTGACGGTTTATCCTGACCGGGCGCGGGTTGTACGGCAGGGTCAGACAGAAGTGGAAACGGGCGTGCAGCGCCTGGAGATCGCCGACCTGCCGCTGTCGATGAACCCGGACTCGGTGCGCGCCACTGCCCGCGGCACGGCGCGAGTGCGCCTGCTGGGCTTGCAGATCGAGCGCCAGTACTACAGCGAAACGCCTGCCGAGCAAGTTCGCGGTCTGGAAGCCAGGGTCGAAAGCGCTCAGGATGAGATGCAGGCGCTGGAAGCCGAGGCGCTCTTGCTGAGAAAGGAGGGCGAGCGCCTGGAAGCCCTGGCTGGGCACACTCAGGTGTTTGCCACCGCCCTGGCCTCGGGCGAGATGAGCCTGGAAACGCAGCTGCAAATGTTAGCCGGTTTGCGCCAGCGCGCCGCCCAACTGAACACCGAACTGCAAGAAAACGGCCTGAAAAAGCGCGCCCAAGAGCGCCGCCTGGAACAGCTCAAAAGGCAGCTCGAGCAGGTGCGCAGCGCACGGCCGCGCGAGCGTTACGCTGCTTTTGTGGAAGTGGATGTGCAGGGCGCGGGCAGCCTGGGGGTGGAATTGACTTACGTGGTCTCTGGGGCGGGTTGGAAGCCGCTTTACGATCTGCGCCTGTTGGAAGCGGACCAGGCCGTGCTGGAAGTGGGTTACCTGGCGCAGGTCAGCCAGCAAACTGGCGAGGATTGGGCCGATGTGGAATTGGTGCTTTCGACCGCTCGCCCGGCATTGGCGGCCGTGCTGCCCGAGTTGCAGCCCTGGTACATTCGCGAGCGAAGCCGCCCACAGCCCCCGCCGCCGGCTCCCAGGCAAATGGCAATGAAAGCTGCCGCGATGCCGCAGGCAGCCATGGATACTATGGCGGTGGGGTTCGAGCCTGAAGCTGTTCCCGAAGTGGAGGCCGAAGTGGCAATGGCCAACGTGGAATCATCTGGCGCCGCGGTAACCTACCGCCTGGCTGGTAAAGTGGGCATCCCCTCGGATGGCGCGCCGCACAAGGTGACTGTGGCGCAGTTCTCGCTGCCTCCCAGGCTGGATTACGCCTGCGCCCCCAAACTGGCGGAGGCGGCTTACCGGCGTGCCAAAGTAACCAACGACAGCCCCTACACCTTGCTGCCCGGCGCGGCCAACCTGTTCGCTGGGGAGGAGTTCATCGGGGCGACGCGCCTGGAATTGACCGCTCCGCAAGGTGAGATCGAGCTCTACCTGGGCGCCGATGACCGGGTCAAGGTTGAGCGTGAGTTGGTGCGTCGTGAGGTGGAAAAAGCGCTGATCGGCGGCAAACGCCGCCTGCACTTCGCTTACGAGATCCGCCTGGAGAATCTGCTGGCTGATGAAGTCAGGATCACAGTGCACGACCAGATGCCAGTTTCGCGCCACGAAGACATCAAAGTGCGCCTGGAAGGGGCCGAACCAAAGCCGAGCGAACAGACGGAGTTGAACTTGTTAGATTGGGAGTTGACCCTGGCTTCCAGGGAGAAGCGCACCTTGCGCTTCGAATTTGCCGTCGAGTATCCGCAGGCGCTGGAGGTTATCGGGCTGCCATAGGTTCGTCGAGCGTAGCCAGTGTGAGCCTTCTATGTCCACGATTGATGAGATCAAAGCCCGTATCGATATTGTAGACCTGGTTTCCGAGACGGTGCAGTTGCGCCGTTCTGGGAAGAACTACACCGGGTTCTGCCCATTTCATGCCAATACGCGCACGCCGGCCTTTGCCGTGTTTGCCGACTCGGGCACCTGGCGCTGCTTCGGGCAGTGCAATGAGGGCGGCGATATCTTCAAATTTGTAATGAAGAAAGAAGGCTGGGATTTCGCCGAGGCGCTGCGCTATCTGGCGGAGCGAGCCGGGGTGGAATTGCAGCCGCAAACGCCCGAGGCGCAGGCCGCCGCCGAGGAAAATGATGCCCTGCGGGCCCTGTTGGAGGAGGCGGTGACTTTCTACCGCCACCAACTGTTGAATACGCCTGCGGGCGAGCAGGCTCTCAGTTACCTGCGCCAGCAGCGCGGGTTGCGCGATGAAACCATCGAAACCTTTGGGTTAGGTTATGCGCCGCAAGCCTGGGATGCGGTTGTGCATCACTTCAGAGCGAAGGGTTATTCTGAAGATGATTTGTTAGCTGCCGGGCTGGTGAGCGCCCGCGATTCGGGCGGGGTGTACGATCGTTTCCGCCACCGGGTGATGTTCCCAATTCGCGACGAGCGCGGGCGCATGGCGGGTTTTGGAGCGCGCATTCTCAATCCTGAGGATGTGCCCAAGTTTTTGAACTCGCCGCAGACAGTGGTCTTCGACAAGGGTCACCTGTTATATGGCCTGGATCTTGCCCGGCGCAGCATCCGGCAACAGGATCAGGCGGTGATTGTGGAAGGCTACCTGGATGTGATCGGTTTGCACCAGGCAGGCTTCACCAACGCGGTTTCACCGATGGGCACGGCGCTGACCGAGCACCACCTGCGCCTGCTCAAGCGCTTCAGCCGGCGCATCGTGCTGGCCCTGGACCCGGATGCCGCTGGCGACCAGGCCACGCTGCGTGGTTTGCAGGTGGCCCGCCAGACCCTGGATCGCCAGCAGGATCCGGTCTTCGATGCGCGTGGCCTTTTGGGTTACGAAGGGCGTTTGCAGGCCGACATCCGTGTCACGGTGCTGCCGGAGGGCATGGATCCCGATGAGGTGGTTGGGCGTGACCCTCAGGAATGGGCCCAGATCGTCGAGCAGGCTCGCCCTGTGGTGATCCATGTCATGGAGACGCTGGCTGTTGATCGCGATCTGGATGATCCCAAGGTGAAAAGTGAGATTGCCGCCCAGGTTCTGCCCCTGATCGAGGATGTCCCCAACCCGGTGGAGCGCGACACCTATCGCCAACGATTGGCGCGCCTGCTGCGCATCAGCGAACAAGCCTTGTTAGGTCCGGCGCAGCCGCCGCGCCGCCGTCCTGCATCTCGCTCCCCGCAGCCGGATACCCAGGCTGGCATGCTGCCAGCCGATGCATTGAGCGTTTCGGCAATTACCAATTATGCCCAGGAAGCGCACTGCCTGGGGGTGTTGCTGCGCCGTCCGGATTTGTTATACCAGGTGGACCGCCGCCTCCAGGAGGCAGGGCTGGCGCGCCTGGCGCCGCAGGATTTCCAGCACGCCGATCACCAGGTGATCTTGCGCCTTTTCCAGCAATCATTGGAGCAGGATATGGCCGAACCCCTGGATTTCGTGCTCAATTACCTGGACCTGCCCATGATGGAAATGGCAGATGCACTGCTGGAGCGTACCGCCAAACTGGATCCCAGCCAGGAACGCGTCTTGGAGGATTTGATGCGCGGTTTGCTCGATCTGCGCCGCCGTAATTTGCATCAGGAGGTTGAGTATCAGCGTTATCTCATTGAAGATGCTCAGCAACAAGGCGACTTAAAAGCCACACAATACTTGCAATCTATGGTACAACTTACAGAAGTAAAGCGATGTATCGATAAAGCCATGGCCCACTATACCCATCGCGCTGCCAGTACAAATTTGTAAGAGCGAAGCCGCCGCAAGGCCCAGCGAAGCCGTCGAAAGACCCGGATGAGCCTTTATGGGAAAGAAACCCAAAGCGCCTGAGCCCCCTTTTGAAGAATTGTCTCTGGATGCACAGCCGGATGAAGCCGCAGAGCCGGACGATGATTCTATCCTGTCGGCGGAGCAGGATCGTGATTTGTCTGAGGATGATTTGGATGGGCTGTTAGAGAACGAGAACGGTTTACTGAATCAGGATGACCTGGATGAAGATGATGTCCTGTCGTTGGAATCAGACGAGGAGGTTGATGATTTTTCCCAGGCAGAACCGGAGGACGCTTTGGATTTACTGAGCGTAGCCCGTGATCCGCGCCTGCTGAGCGAAGTCAGCGAAGACCCGGTGCGGCTGTACCTCAAAGAGATTGGCGATATTGATCTGCTGGATCCAGACCGGGAGTTCTGGCTGGCGACGCGGTTGGAGGCTGAGCGCCGCCTGGATATCCTCAGCCGCGCTCACCCGCTGGCGCGCGGCGACCCATCGGCGCAGCCAGCGCAGCCTGCAGATTGCCGCGAGGCCGGTGCCGAGTCCGAGCAAGGCCAGGCCCACAATGCCCGGCGCATCTACCGCGCCCTGTATGAGGAAATGGCCACTTCCGCCATGCGCCTGGCGGAGGACACCCGCCGTCTGGGTTATGCCAGCCCGGATTTGGGACTGATCTTGTGGGAGGCGCAGATGCTGCGGGGTACCTGGGAGAGCGAGCAGCCCTCTTACCTGCGGGCTTACCTGGATAACGGCAGTTGGGGCATCGATGAGTTGTGGACGGAGGTAGCCCGGCAGGCTTTTACCGTATTCCTGTATCTGTATATGCTCCCGGAGGCGTTGGCCGAGCCGCTGGGCAAGTACGTCAGCAAACACGGCAAGCTGCCAGCGGCGCGCCTTTTCTGCCGCCATCTGCCTGACACCGAAGTGCTGGAGCAGGAATTGGAATCGATCCGGCGGCGCAGCGAGGAAGCGCATAACGCCATCATCCGCGCCAATTTGCGCCTGGTGGTGAGCGTGGCGAAACGCTACATTGGGCGGGGCAGCTCTTTCCTGGATTTGATCCAGGAAGGCAATATTGGCTTGCTGCGCGCCGTAACCAAATTCGATCCAACACGGGGCTACAAGTTTAGCACCTATGCCACCTGGTGGATCCGCCAGTCGATCAGCCGTTCGATCGCCGACCAGGCGCGCACCATCCGCATCCCGGTGCATATTTTCGAGTCGATCAACCGCCTGCTGCGCATCCAGCGCGACCTGATCCAAAAGCTGGGGCGCGAGCCAACCGTGGAGGACATCGCCCTTGAGTCGGGTTACCTGGAACCCAAGGACCGCCAGGCGATCTTGCAGTCGCGGGCGGAGGCCTTGCCGGTCGAAGACGATGTGCGCCGGCGCTGGCACCGGGCGGCGGTGAAGGTCAACCGCATCTTGAGCGCTATTGAGGAGCCGATGTCGCTGGACAGCCCGGTGGGAGCGGAGGACAGCAGCCACCTGGGGGATTTCATTGAAGATGAGGATGCGCAGGAGCCAATGGATGCGGCCGCGCGTGAGATGCTGCGCGAGTCGATGAAGAGCGCCCTGGCGGTGCTTTCGGAGCGTGAGCGCCAGGTGCTTGAACTGCGTTTCGGGCTGATGGATGGCAAAGACCATACCCTGGAAGAAGTTGGCCAATATTTCAACGTCACGCGCGAGCGCATCCGCCAGATCGAATCGAAGGCATTGCGCAAACTGCGCCACCCAACGCGCAGCCGGCACCTGCGTGATTTTCTGAGGTAAGCCGCAGTTTTTTTGTGAAATTTGACACGGTTGGTTGGTTGTGATAAACTATCGCAATAGGGTAAACTTTATACCATCAGGCTCCTGCGCCTCTCGAGGCACTACGGGTATGCAGGCAAACCAGTCTCAAATTTTTGTACCGACCTTAGGAGATTAGAGGCTCAAATGTTGCAGGAATTTATGCCGATTATCGTCTTAATCGTCCTGGCCACGGGGTTGGCAGGACTCGTTATTTTAATTGGGCATATGTTTGGCCCACGCCGCCCAACGCCGCGCAAGGCCATGCCCTATGAATCGGGCATGCGCCCGATAGGTCCCGGCTCGCGGCGCATGCCGGTGCGTTTCTACCTGGTGGCGGTCTTGTTCATCCTGTTCGACATCGAAGTCGTCTTTTTCTTGCCCTGGGCGGTCGTGTTCAAAAAGCTGGGCCTGTTTGGGTTGGTGGAGATGCTCATCTTCATTGTGATCTTACTGGTAGGTTATGTCTATGCATGGAAGAAAGGAGCATTGGAATGGGAATAGAACAAAAGCTTGGCAATATGGGTGTGGTTACCGTGAAGCTGGAAGAGCTGGTCAACTGGTCGCGCACGCGGGCGATGTGGCCCATGTTGTTTGGCCTGGCCTGCTGTGCCATCGAGATGATGGCAGCCCAGGCTTCGCATTATGACATGAGCCGCTTTGGCATGGAGTTGATGCGCGCCAGCCCGCGCCAGGCGGATTTGATGATCGTGGCCGGGCGGGTGTCACGCAAAATGGCGCCGGTGCTGCGGCGGCTGTATGACCAGATGCCGGCTCCCAAGTGGGTCATCTCGATGGGAGACTGCGCCTCCTGCGGAGGCATTTTCAACAACTATGCCATCGTGCAGGGGGTGGACGAGATCGTTCCCGTGGATATTTACGTGGCCGGCTGCCCGCCGCGCCCGGAAGCCTTGATCCACGGCATCGTCAGCCTGTACGAGAAAGTTCAAAAAGACAAGCTCAAGGATTGGGCTTGAGGCTGCCTGCCTGGCTGGAGAAAAGTGAATGAGTGAATTAACCGTTCTCACTTTACAGACCATCGTGGATGCTTTTACGCAGCGCTTTAGCGCTCAGCGCTTTGGCGCTCAGCGCTTTGCTGCACAGGCGGCGGATTCCCGCGGCGTGACGGAACTTCTAAGCCAGGCCGTTCCGCGCCCCGCCGCCGGCCCGGTGAGCCTGATGCTGGCCGCCGGACATATCGTGCCGGCCGCCCTGGCGCTGCGCCACGAGTTCGACTTCGAACTGCTCACCGAGCAGACTGCGGTGGACTATTGGCCGCAGCAGACGCCGCGCTTCCACGTCGTCTACCGCTTCCGTTCATTGAAGCACAACCTGATCCTTGGCCTGCGCCTCCCGCTGGACGGCAACGCGCCAGTCATGCCCAGCCTGGTGGAGGTGTACGCCAACGCCAACTGGTTCGAGCGCGAGCTGTGGGATATGTTCGGCATCCGTTTCGAAGGCCATCCGGATTTGCGCCGGGTGATCATGCCCTATGACTGGGAAGGCCACCCGCTGCGCAAAGATTACCCGCTGGGCTACGAAGAAGTGCAGTTCTCGTTCAATTTCGACGAGATCGACGTGCGCAAGCCCTATGCCCAGGAGTGAGGTGAGCAATGTCGCACGAAGTCGCTGAAATGGAGATGAACCTGTCGCCGGTCTCGTTGGATGAGATCAAGCACCTGATTTCTGAGCGCGCCATCCAGGGTGAGACGGTATTGTTGAACATGGGTCCGCAGCATCCCAGCACGCACGGGGTGCTGCGTCTGTTGCTGGAACTGGACGGCGAAACAGTCGTCAATGTCATCCCGGATGTGGGCTTTTTGCACACCGGCATCGAGAAGAACATGGAGGCCAAGACCTACAGCAAGGCGGCGGTAATGACCGACCGGCTGGACTACCTGAACAACACCGGCAACAACCTGGCCTACTGCCTGGCCATCGAGGAGCTGACGGAGCTGGATGTGCCGCCGCGGGCGCAGGCCATCCGCGTCATCCTGGTGGAGCTGCAGCGCATCGCTTCGCACCTGGTTTGGCTGGGCACGCACGCCCTGGACGTGGCGGCCATGTCGGTGTTCCTGTACTGCTTCCGTGAGCGCGAGGGCATCCTGGATATCCTGGAAACGGTCAGCGGGCAGCGCATGATGACGACTTACCTGCGTCCGGGCGGTTTGTGGCGGGATACACCGGCGGAGTTCGAAGACATGGTGCGCGGGTTCTTGAAATCTTTCCCCGCGCGCATCGACGAGTATGAGGCGCTGCTGACCAGGAACCCGCTGTTTATGGAGCGCACCCAGCACATCGGTGTGCTGGATCCGCAGGTTGCGCTGCAATACGGCGTAACCGGGCCGATGTTGCGCGCTTCGGGCATCGCCCACGACTTGCGCAAGGCGCAGCCTTACAGCGGCTATGAGCAGTACGACTTCGATGTGCCCACGCGCACGCAGGGCGATACCTACGCCCGCTACCAGGTGCGCGTGGAGGAGATGCGCCAATCGCTGCGCATTGTGGAGCAGGCGCTGGCGAAGCTCCCGTTGGGGCCAGTGCGCAGCAATAACCGCAAATACGTGCCACCGCCGCGCAGTGAAATCGGCACCAGCATGGAGGCGTTGATCCATCACTTCAAGCTGTGGACGGAAGGCTTTAGCCCTCCGCAGGGCTCGGTGTACGTGGCGGTTGAGTCGCCGCGCGGTGAACTGGGGGTTTATCTGGAGAGTGATAGCGGGCCGAAGCCCTACCGCGTGCACTGGCGCACGCCTTCCTTTACGAATATGCAAATCCTGCCGGTCATTTCCAAGGGACACCTGGTGGCTGACCTGGTGATGTTGATCGGAACCGTCGATATCGTTCTGGGCGATGTGGACCGGTAGAAGGCAGAAGTTTAGGAGTTAGAGGTTAGATTAGAACGGAGCTCCGCCGTTTGGGTGTTCCGAGGAGAGGAGTTATGCCGAACGTGGTCGCTGACAAGTACGCACAAGAAATCCAGGCCATCCTGGCCAAATACCCGGCGGAGGAACGGCGCTCAGCGGTGATGCCGTTGATCTACCTGGTGCAGCGCGAACGCATGCACGTCGACCGGAAAGATATGGCGGAGATTGCCGGCATCCTGGGCATCTCGACGACGGAGGTGGCTTCGATCGTGGGCTTTTACAGCCTGTATTACGATAAGCCGGGCGGACGCTATCGCATCCAGGTCTGCACCGATCTGCCGTGCGCGCTGCGCGGGGCAGATAAATTCTTGCAAGAGCTGTGCGCCCGCCTGAACATCCAGCCCGGCGAGACGACCTCGGATGGATTGATCACGGTGGAGGCGGTGATGTGCCTGGCAGCTTGCGATAAGGCGCCTATGTTCCAGGTGCAGTCCGGCGCAGGGCTGGAATATCACGAGAACCAGACGGTGGAGACAGCCCTGGGGCTGATCGAGCAACTGCGGGCGGACGCCGCGCGCCGCCGTGGGCCGGTGGAGAACACCAGCCGGCGGGGAACGCCGGGGAGGGAGTGAGATGGCGGCTGAAGAGATCACTCAAAACGAGCTTTGGCTATTACGCCACCGCACCATCCCGGACCTGGATAACCTGGAAGTCTATCGCCAGCACGGCGGTTTCGAGGCCTTCGAGAAGGCGGTGAAGGGGATGAAGCCGGGGGAGGTGACGGATGTGGTGAAGGCTTCGGGGCTGCGCGGACGCGGCGGAGCAGGCTTCCCAACGGGTGTGAAGTGGTCGTTTATCGATAACAACAACTGGCCGCACTATGTGGTGGCCAACGCGGATGAATCTGAGCCGGGGACTTTCAAGGATCGAGAGCTCATGGAGAGCAATCCTTACCAGTTCCTGGAAGGGGTTGCTCTGTGTGCCTACGCGGTGAAGGCCAATACGGCGTATGTCTATCTGCGGGGTGAGTTCTGGCCGGTGGCGGCCAGGCTCGACCAGCACATCGCCGCCATGCAAGCCGCCGGGCTGTTGGGCGATCATCTGTTGGGTACGGATTATTCGTTGCACATCTATACTCATCTGGGCGCAGGGGCTTACATCTGCGGCGAAGAGACGGCTTTGCTCGAATCGATGGAAGGCAAGCTGGGCCAGCCACGCCTGCGCCCGCCTTTTCCGCCTTCGTTTGGGCTGTATGGCAAGCCGACCATCGTGAACAACGTGGAAACGCTGAGCAACGTGCCGCTGATCGTGGCACGCGGCGCAGAATGGTATCGCAGCATTGGCACGGAGAAAAGTCCGGGGCCGAAGATTTTCTCGCTTTCCGGGCGGGTGGCGCGGCCGGGCAACTATGAGCTGCCGCTGGGAACTACCTTCCGCGAGCTGATCTATACGCACGGGGGCGGGATCATCGACGGGCGGCCAATCAAGGCGATTATGGCGGCGGGGGCGAGTTCATCGCTAATCGTGGCGAGCGAACAGGCCCTGGACACGCCCATGGATTACGAAAGTGTGCCCAACGTGGGCGGCTCGCTGGGTTCAGCCTCGGTGATCGTGATCGACGACACGGTCAGCATCCCCTGGCTGATCAACAAGACGATCCACTTCTTCAATCACGAGTCGTGCGGCAAGTGCACGCCCTGCCGTGAAGGCAATTATTGGATGGTGCACCTGACCGAGCGCATTGCTCATGGAGATGCAGGTCCGGAAGAGGTGGCCTTGCTGCACGAGGTGGCCAGCCAGATGAAAGGCAAGTGCCTGTGTGCGCTGGGCGAGTTTGCCATCGAGGCAGTGCTTTCGGGCATCGAGCGCTTCCCCGGGGATTTTGCACCGAGCAGTAGCCCATCAACGAATGGCGCGGGCGAGTAATGGAGAGGATGTATGGCTAAGCTGGTATCACTGACCATAGACGGCCTGCACGTGGAGGTGCCGGAAGGCACGCTGGTGGTGGATGCGGCCAAGAAGGCCGGCGTTGACATCCCGGTGTTCTGCTACCACCCCAAAATGGAGCCAGTCGGCATGTGCCGCATGTGCCTGGTGGAGATTGGGCGCCCGCTGATCGATCGCGCCAGCGGACAGCCGCTGTTGGAGGAAGATGGTACACCCAAGATCCAGTTCAACCCCAAGCTGGAGACGGCCTGCACCACCCCGGTCTCGCAGGGCATGGTGGTTTTGGGCGCGACGGAGAATGCTAAGGCCGGACGGGAGGATATCCTCGAATTCCTGCTGACTTCTCACCCGCTGGACTGCCCGGTGTGCGATAAGGGCGGCGAGTGCCCTTTGCAGAACCTGACCATGGACTTCGGGCCGGGGCAGAGCCGCTTCCTGTACGATGAGAAGATGCACATGGCCAAGCACGTGCCCCTGGGAGACCTGATTTTCCTGGACCGGGAGCGCTGTATCCAGTGCGCCCGCTGCGTGCGCTTCCAGGAGATCATTGCGGATGACGCTGTGATTGGTTTCTTCAACCGTGGGCGCTCGCTGGAGATCGTGACGTATTCGGAGCCGGGGTTTGACTCCTATTGGTCGGGGAATACCACCGATATTTGCCCGGTGGGGGCGCTGACGACGGCGGACTTCCGCTTCGGGGCGCGCCCGTGGGAGCTGCACATGGCAGCTTCGATTTGCAATCAATGCCCGGTGGGCTGCAACCTGACGCTCAACCTGCGCCGTGAGGCGGCCTCGGGCGGCGGCTGGGTGGTGAAGCGCGTCATGCCGCGCCAGAATGAGGCTGTCAACGAGATCTGGATTTGCGATAAGGGCCGCTTTGGACACCACTTCGCCGCTCAACAGGAAGGGCGCCTGTTGCAGCCGCTGGTGCGCCGGGATGGGGAGCTGCACCCGGCAAGCTGGGAGGAGGCGCTGGAGTTGGTGGCTCAGCGCTTCGAGACGGCCGGAGCGAGGCTGCTCACCCTCGCCGGGGGACGGCTGTCGAACGAGGATCTGTTCAACCTGCGCCAGTTGACCGGCGCTCTGGATGGCGAGGCGGCGCTGTATTCGCACATGGCCGGCGGCGAGCTGACGACCCAGCTCGGCTTTGCCCCTGGCACGAATTTCGCCGATATGGGCGCGGGCAGCGTCATCCTGGTGGTGGGCAGCGACCTTGAAGAAGAAGCGCCCCTGTGGTGGCTGCGCGTGCGCCAGGCTGCCCGGCGTGGTGCCAGGCTGATCGTGCTTAACCCGCGCGACACCAAACTGGACCAGGCCGCACATTTCGTGCTGCGCTATCCCTTCGGGATGGCGGCTGCCGCGGTGGTGGCCATGCTCAACACCCTCTCGCCCAAGCGCCCTGATCTGCCCCCTGAACTGGCCGACCTGGCGCGCAGCAGCCAGTTCAAGCAGGCCGTCCAGGCCTTTGCCCAGGCCCAAGATGCGGTCATCCTGTACGGCAGCGAAGGCATGGGGCTGGCGGAGAGCCAGGCGTTAGCGCAGTCCTGCGCCAATCTGCTCATTTCCACCGGCCACACCGCCCGCGCCAACAACGGCTTGCTCGGCGTCTGGCCGCGCGCCAACGACCAGGGCGCCTGGGAGCTTGGCTTCAAGACATGCCCCGACCTGTCCGCTGCCCTGGAAGCTGCCGGAGCTCTCTATATCGTCGCTGCTGACCCGGTGGGCGATGACCCGGCTTTCCAATCGGCCTTTGGCGGCGACAAATTCGTGGTTGTCCAGGACCTGTATCTCACCCGCACCGCCCGCCTGGCCGATGTGGTCTTGCCGGCCCAGGCCTGGACCGAGCGCGAGGGCAGCTACACCTCCGGCGAACGGCGCGTGCAGCGCTTCTACCCGGCCTTGCCGTTTACCACCGCTCTGCCTCCTAAGTCCGCCAGCCCGGGCGCCAGCCGCTCTCCGCTGCTGACGGCTCTGCGCGCCGAACTGGAAGGCCCGCAGGCGGATTTTGCCATCCCGGCGCTGATTGCCGAGCGGCTCGGCAGTGCCGAACGCGTCGGTGGGGGCAGCGCTGCGGCGGTGTTCAAGCGGCTGGCTGCTGAAGTTCCCATCTTTGCCGGGCTGGATTACCAGAAATTGGCTGAGGTCTCTCAGCAGTGGCCCATCATTGGGCGCAGCGACTTGTATTATGGCGGCACAACCTATGAAAATACCCAGGGTCTGGGTGTGCAGCTACCCCTGGCGAGCGGGAAGCCGGCTCTGGCCTGGCCGCAGACCTCGGAGTTCAAACTGCCCAAGCTGGGGTTGATGGCTTTCCCGGTGACGCGCCTGTACGACCAGGGCACAGCTTTGATGAAAGCCGCTTTACTGCATGAACGCATCGGGGAACCCTATGTCGTCTTGAACGCCCAGGATGCCGCCCGCCTGAAGGTGCAGCCGGGCTCCGTTGTGCGGCTTACTTTTTCCAACCAGAGCAGCGTAGTGGCGCCGGTACGCCTGGATGAAAGCCTGCCCGAGCGGGTGGTGCTGGTGCCGCGCAGTTTTGGCATCCCCATCGATGGCCCGCTGTCCGTCGAAGTCATTCGTGTGCGAGATGCGTGAGGTGCGAATATGGATTGGGCTCTGCTAATTGAATGGGTGATTAAGGCCATCGCGCTGATCTTCATCCTCCTGTTCGGATTTGCCTACCTGACCTACATGGAGCGCAAGTTCCTGGGGCGTTTCCAGGTGCGCTTTGGGCCGAACCGGGCTGGACCTTACGGCCTGTTTCAGCCTGTGGCTGATGCTGTCAAGCTGATTTTCAAGGAGGAGTTGATCCCGGCCCAGGCGGACAAATGGATCTTCATGCTTGCCCCGGTGCTCACGGTTGTGCCGGCGCTGGTCATCCTGGCAGTGATCCCATTCGGGCCGGATATCACCCTGTTTGGGCGGCAGGTTTCCTTGGGCGTGGCTGGGGATGTCAACGTCGGAATCCTGTATATTTCTGCCGTCGCCTCGATCTCGGTCTATGGCATCGTCCTGGCTGGCTGGTCTTCCAATAACAAGTACGCCGCCATGGGCGGCCTGCGCTCTTCAGCCCAGATGATCAGCTATGAACTGGCCCTCGGTCTTTCGTGGATTGGGCCGATCTTGCTGGCTGGCTCGATGAGCTTGAAAGACATCGTCGAGGCCCAGCGGCTGATTCCTTTTGTGATCATCCAGCCCATCGGCGCCATCATCTTCATGATCGCTGCCCTGGCCGAGATCAACCGTTCGCCCTTCGATATGCCCGAAGCCGAGCAGGAGCTGACTGCCGGCTATCATACGGAATACTCCGGCATGAAGTTCGCCCTCTTCATGATGACCGAGTACATCAAGATGATCGTGGTCAGTGTCATCGCCGCTACGCTGTTTTTCGGCGGTTACCAGGGCCCCTTCGTTGAGAGATTCTGGTGGTTGGGCCCGATTTATCTGTTCATCAAAGTCTTCTTACTGTTGTTCGGCATTATTTGGGTGCGCGCCACTTCGCCGCGCATTCGCTACGACCGCCTGATGGCCCTCGGTTGGAAAGTTCTTTTGCCTGTTGGCCTGCTTAACGTCTTCATCACTGCCATCCTGGTCATGATTTTCCCCGGCCTGGGTTCATAGGTGCGCTGTCATGTGCCCTATGCATAGGTCAAACGTTATTGGTAGAAACTCACGTGGAGGTTTGCAATGTTTGCCATAGAGATTGCTCGTGGTCTGATGACTACATTCCGAGAACTGCTCAGCAAGCCGGTCACCGTCCAGTACCCGGAGGAAAAACGGCCGGTGCCCCAGCGCTTCAAGGGCCGTCATTATCTGTCGCGCTATGACAATGGCCTGGAGAAGTGCATCGGCTGCTCGCTCTGCGCGGCTGCCTGCCCGGCGGATGCCATCTTCGTTGAATCCGCCGAGAATACCGACGAAGAGCGCTATTCTCCCGGCGAGCGCTACGCCAGTGTTTACGAGATCAACATGCTGCGCTGCATTTTCTGTGGCTACTGCGAAGATGCCTGCCCCACCGAAGCGATTGTGCTGGGCGATAACTATGAACTGTCTTTCAGCGACCGTCGCCAGGCGATTTACGATAAATCGATGTTGATCGTGCCGGCGCCGGAAGGCGGTAAGCCCACCCCGCAGAAGGTCGAGCCGGGCGTTTACACCCGCTCTGTTCCCCTGATGAAGGACCCGCTAGATTGACCAACCAGACAAGAAATTCAATTTCTTGGAGAAATTGAATTTCTGACTGGACGCCCTCTGGAGCTGCCCATGATACCTGATTTGATCCTCTTTTTCGGCCTGGCCATTGTTGCGGTGGCGTCTGCGCTGGGCATGTTGTTCAGCAGAAGCGCCATCCATTCTGCCCTGAATCTCATTTTAAATTTTGCCACCGTGGCGGTCTTCTATCTGTTGCTCGGTGCACCCTTCCTCGCCCTCATCCAGGTCACCGTTTACGCCGGCGCTATCATGGTGCTCTTCCTGTTCGTCATCATGCTCCTGGGAGCAGAGCGCTTGAGCCAGGCTGAAACCTTACCCTGGCAGCGACCCCTGGCGATGATCCTGGCTGCCTTGCTGCTCCTGGAGTCAGCTTACATCCTGGTTGTGCGCCCGGGGACGCTCGGAACTTCCGGTTCCGCGCCCCAGGCTGGCGACATCGCTGCCGGCTTCGGCAGCCCCGCCCTGGTTGGCGAAACCCTGTTCAACAGCTACCTGCTGCCTTTCGAAGTCATCTCGGTTCTGCTCCTGGTCGCCATGGTCGGCGCCATCGTCCTCACCAAACGCCAGCCGCCCGCGTAGGGGCGCCCTGCGCGTGTTTATTCGTTGATCGATCGGAGGAGTTACGTGCTACCCATTCAATATTACATCGGATTATCCGCCGTGCTGTTCACCCTGGGAGCATTGGGTGTGCTCATCCGCCGCAATGCCATCGTCATCTTTATGTCCATCGAGTTGATGCTCAATGCCGCCAACCTGATGTTCGTCGCTTTTGCCCGCCTGCACCAATCCCTGAACGGGCAGATCTTCGTGTTTTTCGTTATGGCTGTCGCCGCCGCCGAAGTCGCTGTCGGGTTGGCTTTGATCGTAGCCATCTTCCACACCAGGCAGAGCATCGATATCGACCAGTTGAACAGCCTCAAAGGCTAACTTCTAACTTCTAACTTGTAATTCTCCTCTCGGAGGAACGAAAAATGCTCCTGAGCGAATCCGTATCGAACGCCCCACAGTTCTTCTACTTGGTGCCGTGGAGTTTCTTCTTCCCCGTCATCGGCATGCTCATCAACGTCTTCCTGGGTGGCAAGATCCTGGAACGTGGTGAAGCTGGCGAAAAGATCGTCGGCTGGCTGGCCAGCCTGGCCGTCTTGCTGGCCTTTGTTGTTGCTGTGCTCCAGGCCGTCTCTTTGCTCGGCCATCCCGAAGGCCAGGTCGTGCACCTGGCAGATTGGATCAGCATCGGCGCCCTCAACCTGACCTGGTCTTTCCAGGTGGATACCCTCTCGGTGGTGATGATGTTGGTCGTCTCGGGCGTTGGCGCCCTGATCCACATCTACGCCATCGGTTACATGCACGAAGATGTTCGCCACAACGGCGACCCCAGCCGCTACCGGCGCTTCTTCGTTTTCATGAACCTGTTCATCGCCACCATGATGGTGCTGGTCAGCAGCAACAATTACCTGATGCTCTTCGTCGGTTGGGAGGGCGTCGGTTTGTGCTCGTTCCTGCTGATCGGCTTCTGGTACGATAAAGGCAAAGACGGCATCGGCAACGCCCTGGCCGCCAAGAAGGCCTTCGTCACCAACCGCATCGGCGATTTTGGCTTTCTCATCGCCGCCTTCCTGATGTTTTCCACGTTTGGCTCCTTCGAGTTCAACACCATTTTCGAGCAAGTTCCGGCGGTGGAGGTGGTCACGCCGGTCTCGCTGCTGGCCATCACCCTGTTCATGCTCCTGGGCGTGACGGGCAAGTCAGCCCAACTGCCCCTCTTCGTCTGGCTGCCCGACGCCATGGCCGGCCCCACACCCGTCTCGGCTCTGATCCATGCCGCCACCATGGTCACCGCCGGCGTTTACCTGGTGGCGCGTTCGGCGCCCATCTACCATGCCGTGCCGGCCGCGCAGAACTGGGTCGCCCTGGTGGGCGCCCTCACCGCCCTCTTCGCCGCCACCATCGCCGTCGGCCAGTTCGATATCAAGCGCGTCCTGGCTTATTCCACCATCAGCCAGTTGGGCTTCATGGTTTCGGCAGTCGGCATGGGCGCCTTCGTGGGCGGCATGTTCCACCTGGTGACGCATGCCTTCTTCAAGGCCCTGCTCTTCCTCTCCGCCGGCTCGGTCATCCAGGGCCTGGAGCGCGGCCAGCACCACCTCGTGCATGACCCGCGCCTGAAGAAACAAGTCCAAACGAAGTCAGGCCAGCATTCGTTGCGCGATTTTGACCCGCAGGACATGCGCAACATGGGCGGCCTGCGTGGGCGCATGAAAGTCACTTTCTGGGTCTATCTGATCGGCGCGCTGGCGCTGTCCGGCATCCCACCCTTGGCCGGCTTCTGGTCGAAAGATGAAATCCTGGCGGAGGCCAGCCAGTTGAACCTGGCCGCCTACTGGATGCTGACCGCTGCGGCCTTTTTGACCGCCTTCTACATGGGCCGCCAGATCTGGATGGTCTTCTTCGGCGCGGCGCGCAGTCCGGCTGCTGAACATGCCCAGGAGAGCCCCCCGCTGATCACCGTACCCCTGATGATCCTGGCGGCGCTGTCCCTGCTGGGCGGCGTCCTCAACCTGCCTGGGCTGCACACCTTCACCCATTGGGTCGAGCATACCATCGAATTCATCCACGAGGGCGAGTTCAGCTTCCTGGTAGCTGGTATCTCTACCGGCCTGGCCCTGTTGGCTATTGGCCTTTCCTGGTGGCTGTACATGCGCCGCGCCCCCGAATTAGAGAAACTGCCTGCCGCCAAACGCCCCGATGACCCGCTGCGCGCTATCCTTGGCCCGATCTTCACCGGCATGAATAACAAATGGTGGGTGGACGAGCTGTATTGGGCGGTGATCTTGAACCCTTACATCGCCCTGTCACGCTTCCTGGCCCAGGTCGTCGACTGGCGCTTCTGGCACGATTGGTTCCACGATAAGCTGCTGGTGGCCGGTTATAACTTGCTCGCCCGGGTGCTATCGGTGCGCATCGACCTGGGCGGCATCGACGCCCTGGCTGACGGCATCGGCCAGTTTGTGCAGCGCGGCGCTTCCGCCGTGCGCCGCCTGCAAACCGGCTATGTCCGTAATTACGCCCTGTCCATCTTCCTGGGCGTCGTCCTCATCCTCGGCTACCTGATCATAAGCGCCGGTCGTTGACCGCCGCCGTTCGCTAAGTGGAGCCTGGCAAAGCCTGGCGAAGCCCGTCTACTGTCTACTTCCTACTTCCTCTGGAGGAAATGATATGGTTTATCTACTGCACCCTCTGACTCTGGTCACCTTCCTGCCCCTGGTAGGCGTGTTGATCCTGCTGTTCTTGCCCTCTCCGAAGGAGAGCACTCCAGCAGAGCATCATCCGTCTACGCATGAGCACTCGCCTCCCCCCTCCTCTACTGCCGTCCTGGCAGCGCGTTGGGTGGCGCTGATCACTTCGCTGGTCACCTTTGCCATCTCCATCGCCATCCTGGTGCAGTTCAAGCCATCCAACCCGGACTTGCAGATGGTGGTTAACTTGCCCTGGATCCAGGTGGCCAGTTGGGATATCAGATTCCACCTGGGCGTGGATGGGCTGAGCATCCTGCTGGTCTTGCTCACCACCTTCCTCACCCCCATATCGATTCTATCCACCTGGACGGCTGTGCAGGAGCGCGTCAAAGAATTCATGATCTTCTTCCTGCTGCTGGAAGTGGGCATGGTGGGCGTCTTCCTGGCGCAGGACCTCTTCCTGTTCTACGTCTTCTGGGAGTTCACCCTCGTGCCCATGTATTTCCTGATCGGTATGTGGGGTGGGCCGCGGCGCATGTACGCCGCCGTTAAGTTCTTCCTTTACACCATGGCCGGCTCCATCCTGATGCTGCTGGCCATCCTGTGGCTGGGCATCCGCCAGGGCACATTCTCGGTGCCGGACCTGGTCAGCATGGGCGGCATCCCGGCCAACGTGCAGCTCTGGCTGTGCCTGGCCTTTGCCGCCGCTTTCGCCATCAAAGTCCCCATGTGGCCGCTGCACTCCTGGCTGCCGGACGCCCACGTTGAAGCGCCCACGGCAGGCTCGGTGATCCTGGCGGGTGTGCTGCTGAAGATGGGCACCTACGGCTTCCTGCGCTTCAACTTACCGCTCTTCCCGCAGGCGGCCCGCCAAATCGCTCCGTGGATGGCCGGCCTGGCCGTCGTCGGCATCCTCTACGGCGCCGCCGTTTCCTATGCCCAGCAGGATGTCAAGAAGCTGGTTGCCTATTCCTCGGTCAGCCACCTGGGCTTTGTCATGCTCGGCCTGTTCGCCCTCAACCCGCAGGGCGTCCAGGGCGGCATTTTGCAGATGATCAACCACGGCCTGAGCACCGGCGCTTTGTTCCTCCTCGTTGGCATGATCTACGAGCGCCGCCATACGCGTGACATGGATGCCTTTGGTGGTTTATGGAAGATCATGCCGATCTACGGGGCGCTGACTTTGATCGTGGCCCTGTCCTCGATGGGGTTGCCCGGGCTCAACGGCTTCGTCGGCGAGTTCACCATCCTGCTGGGGGCCTGGCAGGCGGGCGGGAGCGGCGGCCCTCTGGGTTCCTACTGGTTCGCCGGGCTGTCTGCCGTCGGTGTCATCCTGGCCGCCGTGTATATCCTCTTCATGTTCCAGAAGTTGTTCCTCGGCCCGCTGGACAAGCCGGAAAACCAGAAGCTTCTCGATCTGAACCTGCGCGAGATCATCACCCTGCTGCCCTTGATCGTCTTGATCTTCTGGATTGGCTTATATCCGAAACCCTTCTTTGCCCTCATGGCTCCCGCAGTGGATAAACTGGTAACCATTTTGGCAGGGGTGCCGTGATGCAGGCGAAGGCCGATATGAGCGCGGACAGAGTTCGTCAGAACTCTATTTGCCCCTACGGGAGGTGCTATGATTAGCGCAGGATTTGATTTATCTGCTTCACTCACCGCCATCCTGCCCTTATTGGTGCTGATTGGCTGGGCCTGTGTGCTGCTGCTGGTGGATTTGTTCATCCCCGCCGCGCGCAAAGGCATCACCGCCGGCCTGTCTGCCCTGGGTTTGCTCGCCAGCCTGGTGCTGGTGAGCCTGCATCCTTCCTCCGGTACAGCCGCCTTTGGCGGCATGCTGGTTGTGGATGGTTTTGCCAATTTCCTCAGCATTTTGCTCTTGTGCAGCGGGCTGGCTGGCGTAGCCCTGGCCTACGATTATCTCAAGCGCTCCAGCGACCCGTCAGGCGCACCTATCTCCCGCCGCAGCGAATTTTACAGCTTGCTGCTCTTTTCCATCTCCGGCATGATGCTGATGGGCATGGCCGCTGACCTGATCCTGGTCTTCCTGGCGCTGGAACTGCTCTCGATCCCGCTGTATGTCCTGGCTGGCATCGCTGTGCCGCGTCTGTCGTCTGAGGAGGCCTCGCTCAAATACTTCCTGTTGGGTGCATTCTCCTCCGGGTTCGTTGTCTTTGGAACGGCGCTGGTTTATGGCGCCACGGGCACCACCAGCCTGAGTGAAATCCTGGCTTTTACCGGCGACGCCACCTTGCTCCTGGTTGGCGCGGCGCTGGTGCTCATCGGCCTGGGCTTCAAGGTAGCCCTGGTGCCTTTCCACATGTGGACGCCGGATGTCTATCAGGGCGCGCCCACGCCGGTGACGGCCTTCATGGCCATCGGGGCCAAGGCCGCCGGCTTTGCCGCCTTGCTGCGGGTGTTTGTGACGGCCCTGCCGGGGCTGGCAGGCGATCTCACGCCGGTGCTGTGGACTCTGGCGGCTCTGACCATGATCCTGGGCAACCTGGTAGCCATTGCGCAAAATAACATCAAGCGCCTGCTGGCTTATTCCAGCATCGCCCACGCCGGTTACATCCTCATGGCGCTGGTACCCTACGGGCAGGGCCTGGCGGCCGACGCAGTGGCTTCGGCTTTGTTCTATTTACTGGCGTACGCCTTCACCAATTTTGCTGCCTGGGCGGTGGTCATCTCTCTCGAGCAGAGCGGTGAATCTGCTGCTACAGGGGCCGGGCTGAACCTGGAAGATTACGCCGGCCTGGGACGCAAGCAACCGGCTCTGGCCGCGGCGATGGCTGTGGCGATGCTGTCTTTCACGGGTGTGCCCCCCACGCTGGGCTTCATGGGTAAGTTCTACCTTTTCCGCACGGCCATCGATGGGGGCTTCATTGGGCTGGCGCTAATCGGGGTGCTGACCTCGCTGATCTCGGCCTATTACTACCTGCGCGTGGTGGTAATTATGTACATGCGTCCAGGCGAGCCCCAGGTGCGCAGTGAAACGTGGCTGCGGTTAACGGCCTTTGGCGCGGCTGCTGGGGTAGTGGTATTGAGCATCGCTTCCGCCCCGCTTTTGAACTGGGCAGCCCAGGCAGTGTTGCAGTTGTTCTAGTTGCTGGCCTGTCAGGAGTTTTACAGTACGGCGCATCCCAGGTGGGCGCACCTGGGATGCGCCGTACTTCACATAAGGAATAGCTGAGTAAGCCAGAAATTACCTTGCGATTACCTGTAAAAAATGGCATAATGGGAAATCGCGCGTTCGAGTGCTCGAGAAAATTCTCGAGAGTGAGTTCTCGAGCGGGAAACGCCAAATATTTTTTGGACCCTGGAACGAAGGAAAGGAATCCTGTTTCTATGAAATTCAAAACGCTTTCAAAATTAGCGCTGGTTTTGACCCTGGCCAGCGTGCTGATCGCAGCCTGCAACGGCAGCCCAAGCTCGCCGGTAGGACAGGTAACGGAAATCGTGATCGGCCCGGATGCCTCGACCGAAGTGGTTTCGCCTACACAGGTTTTGCCTCCTACCGCAACCAATACCCCCGCGCCGACGCCTACGGAAACACCCACGCCTCTCCCGGACGCACCGACGCCCACGATCACGCCCACTTTGAGCCCCTACGATACATTTCTCATGAACGCCTTCCAGCTTATCGAACAGGAGAATCTGGATGGCGCCATTGCCGAGTTCACCAAGGCCATCCAACTCAACCCAAACGAGGCCGAGGCTTATATCCAGCGGGCGCGTACGTATATTTCGATGAAGAAATATGACGAGGCCATCACGGACTGCAACTTTGCCATCAACGTGGAGCCGGACAACCCCCGGGTGTATAACACGCGCGGGGTGGCGTTTGCCTCCAAGCAAAGCCTGGCCCAGGCGCTGTTAGACTTTACCAAGGCGCTCGAGTTGGCCCCGGAATTTTATGACGTGTATCGCAACCGGGCGCTGACCTACGTGCAGCAGGAATTGTACGACAAGGCTCTCGAAGACATGAATTCGGCGGTCCAGGGGATGCCTCAAAATCCCGAGGTGTATTACGAGCGCGGCAATGTGTATTTCTTGCTGGAGGATATGGATGGGGCGCTGGCAGACTATAACCAGTTAGTCACCCTGGCCCCGGAAAATGCCTTGGGCCACTTCCAACGCGGGTTGACCCTGTTGGAATTGGATCGCATCGATGAGGCCATCGTTGATTTCTCCAAGACGATCGAGCTCAACCCGAATTTCATCGAAGCCTATTTCTATCGTGGCACGGCCTACATCGAAACCAACCAGACCGACAAAGCTATCGAAGATCTCAAATACGTTTACGCCAATGCCCAGGATGCAGAGACGAAGCTGCAGGCGCAACAGGAGTTGCAGAAGCTTGGAGTCAACCCGTAAACGGGTTTACGTGAGCTTAGGATATTACAGCACCCCGCTTTCGGGGTGCTGTTGTTTTATATAGAGATATGCGCTGGCTTACGATCTAACGTTCGATGCGCGGGGAATTCCAGATGGCCCAGTCATCTGTAGCCGGTCCATCGGCTTTGACCAGGAAGATAATCTGGATGTTTTTGCCCTTCAAGGCTGTTAGATCGATGTCGACGCTGAGTAGCTTACCATCGCAGCTTTTCGCCCATTCGTTCAGCACCTGGGTCACGCCGCCCTCCAGGTAAGCGATCTGGAAGCGGACTTTACCAGCGCCGCAGGTGCCGTTGAGATTGGCCAGGAAGCCCAGTCGGGCGCGCAGGTGATCGCCTGGTTGGACGAAGTAAACCGGGAAAGTGCCGGCGACCGCGCCATTCTCCTCAGCGCGTGGCACGGTGAGCAGGATTTTGCCGGAAGTGGAGCCGGTTTCCAACAAAACGTTGTTAACGATCATGGCCGCCCCGCCGGGGTTATCTTGCGGACCGCCAAAGGCCAGGGCTGTATCCAGGTTGTTGGCATTACCGCTTTTCCACTCAGCCTGGGATGCCTGCGCCAGCAAATCAAAAACGATGCCGGTCGGTACCTGCACTTTGATTTGAGCCCAGAAGGGCTTGCTGCCATCGCCGATGCCGAATTTTTGCCCGGCGGGGTTGGCCAGTTTGAAAGTACCTTTGTAATCCCCGCCGGTCAGGGGGGCAGTCAGGGATATAGAAATATCGATGTTGCTGCCGGGTGGGACGCTGGCATTCGTGAGCGTGATCGGGCTTGGCGACGGCGCGTTGAAGATGTTCTGTCCCTCTACTACCAGGGTGTAAGCCGGGTTCCAGGTGCACGAGCCGGCGTTTTGCAGCCGCCAGGTCTTAACGAACACCTGGCCGGGCTTGATCGAGGTCCCATCGGGTATCGTGACATCGGCGATGAACTTCGCCCGGTCGCAGGGCAGCGGCGTGGGCGTAGAGGCTGGGGGCGGCTGGGTGGATGGCGCCAGCGGCAGAGTGGCCGAGGCGAAGGCAATTTGCGTCCAGGTGGACGCCGGTGGGGTAGTTGCCAGTGGAATGGCGGTTTGCGGTTGGCTGGCCTGGGTGAGTTGCGCCTGTACGGTTTGAGCCGCGGCCGTGTAGAGCAGGCTGGCACCGGAGGGCGTAGGCGTGCTTCGGGCAGGCAAATTACAGGCTCCCAGCAGTATGGCTGATACAAGCGTAGCACAACAGATGAACTTACGGGTATAGGTCGTGAACATAGTCTTCTCCTAAGTCACTGTTTCCTTTTCCTTGAGATATTATAATCGCACAAGCACGATCTATGCGTTTACTCTGGGAAGCCGGTGTTCATGCTGTGCTGAAACGCGCATGGAGAGGGGTTCCTCTGGAAAACTTTGTTATAAAGGGGTTAAGAAATGGGCGAAATTTGTTAGAAACTCCCTTGACTCAAATTAAAATGTGGAATATACTTAACTCATGGATAAGATCCAAATTTTGGTTCCTACATTGACAAAAGGAGATAAAGAATGAAAAAGCTGAACCTGTTGATCGTAGTTGCCATGCTGGCAGCCCTGCTGCTGGCGGCCGTACCCTCCGGCAAGCTGGTGCGCTTGCAGGTCATCAACAAGACCGACCAGCCCGTGTACCTCAAGCTGGAAGGCAAGAAGACGGATGCCTTCTACTACCTGACCATCGCCGCCGATGACGATGTGACCTTCACCGTGGTGAGCGATGTCTACAAGCGCACCACCTGGACCTGCGACGGCGTCAAGAGCAGCGGCGAGCTGGAAATGACCGGCAATGTGCGCCTGGTCTTCACCCCCTGCGGCAAGATCCCCTTGCGCAAGGTCTGGCGCGAGTACTGGTGGGATGATGGCGTCAATACTTACAATGTATTGGCCCAGTACATGATGCCGAACTTCGGCGAACCTACCCAGGAGAAGGTCTTCTACTTCAAGGAGTACTCTTTCGTGCGCTGGACGAAGCTGATCGATCCAGTCCTCGTCGGCCTGGAAGTTGATTGGCTGTTGGGCAATATTGTTGACTTCGAGTGGAGCCCGGATGGCATTCACTGGTACGGCCCGATCTGGTACAACGGCCACTACACCGTCTGGCTGCCCTTCAAACTGGGCGTTGCCTGGCGCACTTACAAGGCCCCTGTCGGCCAGTGGTGGCGCTACCAGTACTAAACCCGGCAGACGGGATGCAGGAGACAGCAGGCGGGGGGCGCTGTTGACTGTAAGATGAAGTAAGTGAGAGGCCCTGCTGAGAAGCAGGGCCTTAGTTGTTATCAGGAAATAGTACCTGAGAGCTACTCGTTATTGTTAAGGAAAAGTTATACGCATCTTGACTTCAGTTAAACTATGGATTATAATTAGATCAATGTGCAAGACCACAAATTCAAGTTTCTGATTTAATAAGGAGACACAAGATGAAAAAGTTGAACCTATTGATCGCAGTTGCCATGCTGGCAGCCCTGCTGCTGGCGGCTGTACCCTCCGGCAAGCTGGTACGCTTGCAGGTCATCAACAAGACCGACCAGCCCGTGTACCTCAAGCTGGAAGGCAAGAATACGGATGCGTTCTATTACCTGACCATTGCCGCCGATGACGATGTGACCTTTACCGTGGTGAGCGACGTCTACAAGCGCACCACCTGGACCTGCGACGGCGTCAAGAGCAGCGGCGAGCTGACCATGACCGGCAACGTGCGCCTGGTCTTCACCCCCTGCGGCAAGATCCCCTTGCGTAAGGTCTGGCGCTATTACTACTGGGACGATGGCGTCGATTGGGGCGAGTTCATGGTGCAGTACATGATGCCGAACTTCGGTGAGCCCACCCAGGAGAAGGTCTTCTACTTCAAGGAGTACTCCTTCACCCGCTGGACCAAGCTGATCGACCCGGTCGTGGCTGCTGGCATTGAAGATTGGTTGCTGGGCAATCTGGTCGACTTCGAGTGGAGCCCGGATTACATTCACTGGTATGGCCCGGTCTGGTACAACGGTCACTACACCGTGTGGCTGCCCTTCAAACTGGGCGTTGCCTGGCGCACTTACAAGGCCCCTGTCGGCCAGTGGTGGCGCTACCAGTACTAAACCCGGCAGATGGGATGCAGGAGACGGTAGACAGGGGGCGCTGTCGATTGTAAAATGAAGAAAGTATGAGGCCCTGCTGAAGAGCAGGGCCTCTTCTCGTCTATGGGACTAACGATGTCCGTGCTTACTCGGTTTCTCGGCAGAACTGCGCTATGGAGAATGTATGGCTGCACATTACTATTGTTAAGGACAGGTTACACAAGGCTTGACTCTGGTTAAAAAGTATACTATAATGGCAACAACGTAAAACGATCCAAAACCAAGTTTCTGGAATAAGGAGACACAAGATGAAAAAGCTGAACCTGTTGATCGCAGTTGCCATGCTGGCAGCCCTGTTGTTGGCGGCGGTGCCCTCCGGCAAGCTGGTACGCCTGCAGGTCATCAACAAAACCGACCAGCCCGTGTATCTCAAGCTGGAAGGTAAGAATACGGATGCGTTCTATTATCTGACCATTGCCGCCGATGACGATGTGACCTTTACCGTGGTGAGCGACGTCTACAAGCGCACCACCTGGACCTGCGACGGCGTCAAGAGCAGCGGCGAGCTGACCATGACCGGCAACGTGCGCCTGGTCTTCACCCCCTGCGGCAAGATCCCCTTGCGCAAGGTCTGGCGCTACTACGAGTGGTTTGATATCGCCACCACGACCTGGTACGATCTGACCGTCCAGTACATGATGCCGAACTTCGGCGAGCCCACCCAGGAGAAGGTCTTCTACTTCAAGGAGTACTCCTTCACCCGCTGGTCCAAGATCGTTGACCCGATCGTGGCCGATCTATTCATCTGCGATGATCTGGACACCTGCGATGCCTTCTGGAGCCCGGACGACATCCACTGGTTCTCGGTTGCTGACCCGACCTGGTTCAATGGCCACTTCACTGTGTGGCTGCCCTTCAAACTGGGCGTGGCCTGGCGCACCTACAAAGCCCCTGTGGGCCTGTGGTGGCGCTACTCCTACTAAACCCGGTAGACGGGATGCAGTAGACGGTAGACAGGGGGGCTATCTACTGTGAAGAGATAAGCTGGAGGCCTTGCTTTGCGGCAAGGCCTCTTTATTTTATTTCCCCCGTGGGATCAGTGTGGTTTGTATCCTATTTCATATTCACCAGTGCGCCGTCTGTTTGAGAGCGTATGAGTGATACCTGTACTTATATTGTTAAGGGCAGGTTATTCTCCTACTTGACTTTTGTTATGCTCCCAGATATAATAGTTGTAGTTGGATGGATATCCATCATAAGTTAAGTTCCCAAATAAGGAGATGCACTATGAAAAAACTCAATCTATTGATCGCAGTCGCCATGCTGGCAGCCCTGCTGTTGGCGGCGGTGCCCTCCGGCAAGCTGGTACGCCTGCAGGTCATCAACAAGACCGACCAGCCGGTGTACCTCAAGCTGGAAGGCAAGAAGACGGATGCGTTCTATTACCTGACCATTGCCGCCGATGACGATGTGACCTTCACCGTGGTGAGCGATGTCTACAAGCGCACCACCTGGACCTGCGACGGCGTCAAGAGCAGCGGCGAATTGGAAATGACCGGCAACGTGCGCCTGGTCTTCACCCCCTGCGGCAAGATCCCCTTGCGCAAGGTCTGGCGCTATTACTACTGGGATGATGCCGGTGCCTACACCCTGCCGTGGGACCACGAGCTGGTAGTGCAGTACATGATGCCGAACTTCGGCGAGCCGACCCAGGAAAAGGTCTTCTACTTCAAGGAGTACTCCTTCACCCGCTGGACCAAGCTGGTCGATCCGATCCTGGTTGACCTGGCGGTCTGCGATGAGCTGGACACCTGCGACGCCTTCTGGAGCCCGGATGGCATTCACCTGTTCGGCGTTGCCGACCCAACCTGGTACAACGGCCACTTCACCGTCTGGCTGCCCTTCAAATTGGGCGTGGCCTGGCGCACTTACAAAGCCCCCGTGGGCCTGTGGTGGCGCTACAGCTACTAAACCGCTAGACGATTACAGTGGACAGCAGATGGGGGTGCTATGAACTGTAGAGTGATGTAAGTTTGAGGCCCTGCTTTGCGGCAGGGCCTCTTATGTTTTGTTTGATATAATTGAGGCCTTGAGCGCAGAGGCACAAACGGAACTTCCTGTTCCGCGTTCTTGGGCAACTTTGTGCTTTTGGTTAATTCATTGTTTGGATTGGATGGTATGCTGGAAAAGCTTGTTGCAATCGAAGAACGTTACGAAGAACTCAACCAGTTGCTGATGGAGGTGGGCAGCGACTACCAACGGGCAGCCGAGTTGGGCATGGAGCGCGCCGAGTTGGAGCCGGTGGTGAATAAAGCGCGCCAGTATCGACAGGCGCTGCAGCGCCTGGAAGAGGGGCACACCCTGCTGGATGCTGAGGATGAAGAGCTGCGTCTGCTGGCAGAGGCGGAAATTGCCGAATTGGAGCCGCTGGTGGAGCGCCTGGAGGCTGAGATCAAGGGACTGTT
Organism: Chloroflexota bacterium; assembly: GCA_040752025.1. Taxonomy (GTDB): domain Bacteria; phylum Chloroflexota; class Anaerolineae; order Anaerolineales; family UBA4823; genus JBFMFR01. Next base: position 120,860 of record JBFMFR010000002.1, read on the forward strand.
GCTGCCCAAGGACCGCCGCGATGCCCGCAATGTGATCATGGAAATCCGGGCTGGTACGGGTGGGGATGAAGCCGCCTTGTTTGCTGCCGACCTGTTCCGCATGTACAGCCGCTACGCCGAGCGCCAGGGCTGGGAGGTGGACGTGCTTTCGGCCAACGAGATCGGCATTGGCGGGTTCAAAGAAATCATTTTCATGGTCAAGGGCAAAGGCGCTTATTCGCGCTTGAAGTACGAGTCGGGCGTGCATCGTGTCCAGCGCGTCCCGGTTACCGAGGCCTCTGGGCGCATTCATACCTCTACCGCTACGGTGGCAGTCTTGGCGGAGGTGGATGAGGTTGAAGTGGATATCCCGGACGGCGATATCCGCACCGAAGTGTACAAATCCGCGGGGGCCGGTGGGCAAAACGTGCAGAAGAACGCCACGGCTGTGCGCATTATCCACCTGCCAACGGGGATCGTAGTGCAGTGTCAGGATGAGCGCTCGCAGTTGCAGAACCGCATGCGGGCCATGAGCATCCTGCGGGCGCGCCTGTACGAGATCGAGCAAGAGAAGCAGCGCCAGGAGGTCGAGCAGGCGCGCCGCTCACAGGTAGGCACAGGCGAGCGTTCCGAGAAAATCCGCACTTATAATTACCCTCAATCACGGGTTACCGATCATCGCATCAACGTATCCAACTACAACCTGGCCGGGGTGATGGAAGGTTGGATCGATGAGTTTATCGAAGAACTCTCCTTGCGCGATGAGACCGAGCGCCTGGCGGCGGTGGGGATCGAAGAATGACCTTTTCGGAGTGGTGATCGTGATTCGAAGCCGGTTACGGAGTTGCTGAGAGAGATTGTTTCGCGCTTGCAGGCAGCCAGTGAGTCGCCTGGGCTGGACGCCCAGGTTTTGCTGGCGCACGTTTTGGGGAAATCACGCCCCTGGGTCTTGGCGCACCCGGAAGTGCAGTTGGATGCCCCCCAGGCCAGCACGCTGGCAGTCGCCCTGGAACGTTTGGAGCGAGGCGAGCCGCTGCCCTATGTGCTCGGCCGTTGGGAATTTTATGGACTGGAACTGCAAGTCAGCCCGGCTGTGCTCATTCCGCGGCCAGAGACGGAATGCCTGGTGGAGCAGGCCTTGGCCTGGCTGCGCGCTCATCCTGGAAGGCGGCGGGTGCTGGATGTGTGCACTGGCTCGGGCTGCATCGCCGTGGCCCTGGCTGTAAACCTGCCAGGGTTGCAGCTCCTGGCCAGTGATATCTCCTTCGCGGCCCTGCAAGTGGCAGGCGCCAACGCCCGCCAGCACGGTGTGTCGCCGCGCTGGCTGTGCGTGCAGGCCGACCTGCTGCCTCCTAGCGCTGCGCCCTGGGACTTGATTTGCGCTAACCCACCCTATGTACCGCACGAAGCGCTGCCGGAGTTGCGCGTGGCAGCCTGGGAGCCGCGCCTGGCATTGGATGGCGGGCCGGACGGTTTAGTTTTTATCCGGCGCCTGCTATCGCTTGCGCCGCAGGCCCTGTCTCCAAAGGGGTTGTTTTTAATGGAAATCGAAGCCTCACAAGGAGCAGCGGTGCTGGCCTTGGCCCGGGCTGCTTTCCCTGGAGCCGATGTGCAGGTGTTGCCCGACCTGGCCGGCAGGCAGCGCCTGCTGCGTGTGGAGAGGAGCGGCGGGTGAGCGCCATCTTCGTGTTTTTATCCAAGCTGCTGCCACCCTTTGTATATCCCCTGGGGTTGGCCTGTTTCTTGATCGTGCTGGCGTTAGTGCTGCGCCGCCCGGGCTGGCAGCGCGCCAGCCTGGTGCTGGCCTTGCTGCTCTTGGGCCTGGGTGGCAACCGTTGGGTGGCGTTGGGGCTGGCGCGTTCCTTGGAGTGGCGCTATTTACCACCCGAGGCGATCCCGGATGCGCCGGTGATCGTTCTGCTGGGCGGCGGCACTGAGCCTGCAGAGTCCCCGCGCCGGATGGTGGAGGTAGGCGGCGCCGGCGACCGCGTGCTCTACGCGGCAGAGTTGTTCCGGCAGGGGAAAGCTGCGCATATTCTGGTGACAGGCGGGCAGGTCGACTGGCTGCCAGAGTCCGTTTCTGCCGCCCAGGATATGGCTGACCTGCTGGTTTGGCTGGGTGTGCCGCCCGAGGCGCTCTGGTTCGAGATGCAGGCGCGCAATACCTACGAGAATGCGGTTTTCAGCGCCCGGATTTTGAATGAGAAAGGCATCCGGCGCATTTTGCTGGTGACATCTGCCTTGCACATGCCGCGGGCGCTGCGGGCGTTCGAGGCCCAGGGCCTGCAAGTGCTGCCTGTGGCCAGTGATTACACTGTTACGGAGGCGAACTGGCAGCGCCTGTGGCAGGCTGATCTGCGAGCGCAGGCGTTGAGCTGCCTGCCGGGTGTGGAGAATCTGGCGCTGACCACGCGTTCGTTGAAGGAATATCTGGGTATCCTGGTTTACCAGGTGAGAGGTTGGCAATGAACACTCCTTTACAGAACAAACGTGTTTTGCTGGGCGTGACGGGCTCGATTGCGGCTTACAAAGCCGCCGATCTGGCCTCAAAGTTGACCCAGGCCGGGGCGCAGGTTGATGTGCTTTTGACGCAGGCAGCTCTGCAGTTCGTATCGCCGTTGACCTTCCAATCGGTGACGGGCCGGCGCGCTTATACGGACGCCGATCTTTGGGGTAGCCAGGGGCACATCCAGCACATCGGTTTGGGTAAACAGGCCGATCTGCTGTTAATTGCCCCGGCGACCGCCAATACGCTGGCAAAGCTGGCGCACGGTCTTGCCGATAATCTGTTGGCCGTGACTGCCCTGGCGGCTGTTTGCCCGGTGATCGTTGCCCCGGCCATGGATGGCGGCATGTATCAGCACCCGGCGACCCAGGCTAATCTGGAAATATTGAAACAGCGCGGGGTGATTGTGGTTGGCCCGGCGGAAGGCCATCTGGCCTCAGGCTTGCGCGGCGTGGGCCGTATGGTCGAGCCGGTTGAGCTGTTAGGCCAGGTGCGTCTGGTGTTGGGTCGCGCCGGTCCGCTGCGCGGTCGCCGGATTGTGGTTACGGCGGGCGGCACACAGGAGCCGATCGACCCAGTACGGGTGATCAGCAATCGCTCTTCGGGGAAGCAGGGTTTTGCCCTGGCGCAGGTCGCCCTCGATCTGGGTGCGGCGGTGACTCTGATCAGCGCCCCCTCTCACCTGCCGACTCCGGTAGGCGCCTGCCGCGTGGATGTGCAAACTGCCCAGGCGATGTTGGCCGCCGTGATGGCCGCCATCCCCCAGGCAGATGCCCTGATCATGGCCGCCGCGGTGGCAGATTTTCGCCCGGTTGACCCGGCCAACGATAAAATCAAGAAAGAAGCCGGGGTTCCTCACATCCAGTTGGAAGCCACGCCGGATATCTTGCAGGCTGTGGCGCAGCACAAGGCCCGCACCGGCGAGCCGCGCATTACCGTCGGATTTGCCGCCGAGTCGCAGGCCCTGCTCGAGAATGCCCACGCCAAGCTGTTGGGCAAGCGCCTGGATATGATCGTGGCCAACGACATCAGTGCCAGCGATGCGGGGTTCGAGGTGGACACGAACCGCGTAACTTTGTTATACGCGGGCGAACGTGTCGAAACTTTGCCGTTGATGAGCAAAGCGGAAGTGGCGGAAGTGGTGTTGGCGCGCCTGGGCGAATTACTGGAGCATTAAGTGGGACAGACGGCGTTAGCTTTGGTACATTTCCAGGCCATATGCTCGTGCCCACATGAGTTATAATCGTACTGCCAGTCAAAAACTATCGCAAAGCAAGGAGAGTAACATGGCCCTAAAAGTTGGACAACCCGCCCCAGATTTTACGTTGGAAAGCCATCTCGGACATAAAGTCAGGCTGGGTGATTATTTCGGCAAGAAGAATATTGTGCTGGTGTTCTTCCCTCTGGCCTGGACGCCAGTCTGAACGAGCCAGATCCCTTCGTACCAGGCGCAGAGCGACCGGTTCGATGGGGTCAATGCCCAGGTCTTGGGCATCAGTGTTGACAGCGTACCTTGTTTGCAGGCCTGGGCGGAGAGCCTGGGCGGGATTACTTATCCCCTTTTCAGTGATTTTTACCCGCATGGTCAGGTAGCTCAGCTCTATGGTGTCTTGCGCCCGGAAGGCAAGAGCGAGCGGGCGATCTTCGTGATCGACAAGAACAGCATCATCCGTTACGTGGATGTGCATGATATCGACCAGCAGCCCGATAATGAAGAACTTTTCCGGGTTTTGGAGCAAATCGAAGGCAAGCCAGGCGCTTCTAAAGTGCCTGCCCCAGAACCGGACGAATCTGCTGCTCCGGCGGAGCCGGAAGCAGACGTGGTGATGTATTGCACCCAGTGGTGCCCGGCCTGTCGCCGAGCGCGCTCTTTCCTGACGCAGTACGGCATCTCGTTCGTGGAGATCGATATCGCCCGCAACCGGGAGGCGGCTGCCAGGGTGCGCAGTTGGGCCAATGGGAACGAGACCACGCCCGCTTTTCAAGTGAAAGGCCAGGTGGTCATCAATTTCCAACGCGCGGAACTGGCAAAACTTTTGGGTATCGAAGAAGAATACACCTAGCAAAGTGCTCGGAGCTATCCGAACGTTTGATTTTTGCTTTTCTAGGGCTGCCAGGTGAACAAAACTTGCAAGACGCGCAGGTTCCTGGCGAAATCGGTGTGGATGTGGTCGGTCAATTCCAGGTCCACGGCCGCCATGCCCAGCCTGGCAGCCCAATCCACCAGTGTTCCTGAGTACAGGCAGCCGGTATCGTAAGGGGGATAAGGGTAGCCGCTGGAAGCGGCGATGGCTTTGGCAAAGCTGACCGATTGGGGATCGGGCGGGTCACCGCTGGGATAGATGCTGGGAGCCGCGCTGTGATAACTGATCAGGGCGCTGATCCGGCGAGACAGCAAGAAGGCCATCAGGGCCTGGGTCTCTGGTTCCGAGGCTGGGTAGGGCCCGCTGGTGGTGGGGCGCAGTGACCAGCAGCCGCGCCGTGGCCATTCAGCCATCCAGTTGGCATCAAAGTTGCGGTTAAGATCGACGCCATGATCGTTGACGCGCCCGTCTGCGGTCAGGGAACGCGCCCAGCCATCCGGATTGAGCACAGGCAGAATGTAAAGGATTACCTCTTTGGGGACCAGGTCGGGATTGCGGCGCAGGTGGGCCATCAATTCTTCTGCCAGGGAAATCGTGTTCCACTCGTTGCCGCCATGGATGCCGGCCACGATCATGCGCTCCGTACGCCCATTGCCAAAGCTGTAGACGGTCAACGGCCTGCCAGCCACCGAGTAACCGATCGTCACGTTGCTGCCGCTGATTGGTGTGAGCGAAGGTACCGGGGAGGCCGTTTGGGTGGGCAGTGGGGTTGGGTAATGGCGTGTGGCTGTCGCGGAAGGCGACAACGTGGGGGTCGGTGTGTGAGTGGCCGTGGTTGTGACCATCTCGCTCGGCGTCACAGGCATGCTCTCTGTGGGCCTCCTGGTGGGGGCATCGCTGGGGACTGCCTGAACGGGAGCGACCTCTGAAATTGTTGATGTAGGGGAAGGCGCATCTGCCTGTTGCGCCAGGGCTGGAATTACCTGCCAGGTGTACAGCGGGTCCCTGGCAACGATCCACAGCATCTCGGCGAGCAAGGCCAGGACGACCAGGGCCAGCAGGGTCATGTACCCGTATTGCCAGGTAGAGCCCGGCCGCGCTTTGGAAGCTTCACGTGAGGTGCGCCTGGGCTGGCTGGACAGGCGTTGTAAGGCCCGTCGCGCCTGAGGGTGATCGGGTTGGATGGCAAGCGCCTGTTTCAGGCAGCGGCGCTTGCGGGCGCGGCCAGACACGCAGGCTGCCATCCACAACCAGGCTTGCGCGTTGTCGGGCTCCTGGCGCAGCAGGCGCGCCAGCAATTGACCAGCCAGGCGTTTATCCCCCGAGCGGGCGGCTTGAACGGCCTGGGCGAGCAATTCTTGAGCTGGCAAGGCAACCTCCTGGCGCATAGGCGCTTGGTGCACCTACGGTATAATGATTATACGTCAGTTTGAAGGAAATCAGAAACTCTTACAGGGACACGATCACGATGAAAAACTACACAACCTTGTTTTTAGGGGTGATGTTTGTATTGTTGATTGGCTTATTAGTGCCTGGGCAGCCGAGCTGGGCTAAACCCGTTGAGTCAGTATTGGGAAACCAATCTGGTGACAGCCAGACCACGCCGCAGTTGATCGAAGCGGCGCGGCAGGCGGGCGAGATCGACCAGGAAACCGCTGATCTTTACCTGGCTTATGCTCTATCCGGAAACCAGAACCTCCCCGAGCAGTATCGCAGCTACCAGCCCTGGGATGGCACCCTGCCGATCTTGCACCTGCGCAGGGCGATGAAGACGATGCAGCCGGGAGCCACGCGCGCCACGGTTCAAGCGGTGCTGGCTGGGGCATGCGACACCGAATCTTCGGGCAGCCTGCCGAATTCCATGCTCACCACCAATTTTTATATCGAATACGGCTCGTTAGGCGCGGTGCTCACCATCAATGATTTCGTCGACGCCCTGGAAGGCTCGTGGGCGAAGGAAGTCGACGATTCCGGTTGGGCTGCGCCGCCTGCCTACACCCCCAACCCGCCGCCCGGCGGGCGCTATCACGTGCGCATCGATAGCTTATTGTGGGGCGAGTATGGCTATACCTCCCCAGTTGGTGCGCATGCCGGGCTGGTCGGTGATAACCCGAATACGTTGTGGGATGATCAGGATGCTTATGCTTCGTGCATTGTGCTGGATGATAATTTTTCCTTTTCGCTCAACCCCGAAGCCGCTCTGGTGTCGACCGTCGCGCACGAATTCAACCACGCCATCCAATTTGGTTACGGCGCGCTGGAAGGCAGCTACGTGCCGGACGATGCCCTGGTGGAGGGCATGGCTACCTGGATGGAAGATGAGGTCTTCGATGATTCGAACGACAACTATTACTTCCTGTGGCCCAATTTTGCCATGTGCATGGGGCAATATACCTCCGATCCTTATGCTTACTGGATCACCTTCCGCGGCCTCACTGAGCAGTTTGGCGCAGGAGTAGCCGGGGGCAGCGAGCAGGTAATGCAGGATTTCTGGGAGCTGGTCAGCCAGGATGCTGGCGACGGCCTGGCCGTGCTCAACACCGCGCTTTCGAACCGCGGCTCGAACCTGGCGGATGCCTTCCATGTCTATGCTGTGGCGGTCAAGTTCAACAAGGCCTGCGGCGGCGGCTACGTTTACCCGCACTGCCTGGAAGAAGGGCCTGGTTACGTTGCCGAAGCGGGAGCAACGAATCTGACTGGCAGCATTGCCAGTGTGGGCGGCAGCTACAGCAAGAGCATCCCAGATAATTATGCGATAAACTGGGTAGGGTTGCCGGCCAATGCTGGTTGGTACAACGTCAGGTTGCGCAACACTTCCACGACTGGCGGCATGCTGCGCGGCAGTGTCGTGTGTGATGCCGGCAACACCCTGGAAGTTTATGCTTTGCCATCCCTGGTTGGCCCAAGCGGCAGCAGCACGCTGAACTATTTCAATTCAACCGGCTGCAACAGCGTGGTGGCGGTGCTGACCAATCAATCCCAAACGGCGGATAACCCGGGCAGTTGTACGGCGCGCAACTACCAGTTGAGCCTGACCTCGGCGAGCGCGCTGGATCAGACGCGTTTGCCGGTCCTGTTCAAACCGTAAAGGCAGCCCGCACAGACGCTGTTTCAGGACTCCAGGCAGAAGACGTGCACCTGGCGCGGGCCGTGTACGCCGATCGTCAGAGTCATTTCGATATCGGCCGTGCGCGAGGGGCCGCTGACCAGGGCAATCGAAGACGCCTGTCCAGACTGGCGCAGATCCTCGATCGCCGGGTATGCCTGCTGCAGGTTGGTGAGCAGGTCGGAGGAGCGCAGCACGGCGATGTGCATTTCAGGCAGCAGGGAGGCTGTCAGAGGCCGGCCCAGGCCAGCAGGGATCACCAGTGTTCCGGTCTCTGCGATGCCTGCCAGCGCGCCGGTCAGCCCTGCCTGCAGGGCGGGGTCGGGCTGGTGGCTCACCTGGATGCCGTTCGTTTGCAGAGTCTCTAATAGCCCGTCTGGCAGACTTTCATCCTGCCAGGCCTGGATGGCGTGGATGCCTTCCGACCGGAGCAGTTCCAGGATGCGCCCGGCAACCTGGCTGGGCGCACACAGGCTGAAATTCCCGCCCAGGGCCTCCCACTCGGCCTGGAAGCGTTCCAGTGGGGAGGCGGTGGGTGCCTGGGGTGTCAGATGATTGTTGGACTGGGGCGGCGCCGGCTTTGGCTCCTCAGGCGTAGGTCTGCCAGGAGAAAATTGGGAGTGGAAGGGGCGCAGCGCCGGGCGGGGGAAATCTCGGTTGTAACCCCAGCCGGTCAGGGCTGGCAGGTGCAGCCAGGGTGCGATCGGAGCCAGCAGGCGGCTGAACAGGCCGGCCAGGCGTTGGGCGGCCGCAAAACGACGCGGCGAAGTGGCCATCCAGGAAAAAAGTTTCAAACCCCAGCGCAGCGGGCGCGGCGCATGCCTGGCGTTGGAGGGCATGTTTGGCAGGCTTCCAGGTGATTCGCTTGCGGCGCGCACTCGCAGCAGCAGGCCGGGCAGGTCGATATCTACCGGACAGGCCTCTTTGCACGCCCCGCACAGACTGGAGGCGCGCGCCAGGTGCCCAAATTCGTCGATCCCGAACAGGCCCGGCGAGATCACCGAGCCGATCGGGCCTGGGTAGGGTGTATAGCGGCCGCTGGCGCCAACGTAAGCGTGCCCACCCAGCTCGCGGAAGACCGGGCAGGCGTTCAGGCACGCTCCGCAGCGGATGCAGTACAAAGCCTCGGCCAGTGGAGAAGCGCGCACGTGCATGCGCCCGTTATCGACCAGGATCAGGTGGCGTTGTTCGGGCCCATCGATTTCGGGCGGGCGGCGTGGCCCGAAGATCAGGCTGGCATACACCGTCAGTTTTTGGCCGGTGGCGGAGCGCGGCAGGAGCGATAACATCAGCGCCAGATCATTCAGGTTCGGCACCAGGCGCTCGATGCCCATCAGGGCGATGTGAATCCGCGGTAAGGTGGTAACCATGCGCCCGTTGCCTTCGTTCGTCAACAGGCACAGTGCGCCATTTTCTGCCACGCCAAAATTGACGCCCGAGATGCCGATATCGGTCTCCAGGAAAGTTTGTCGCAAGATGCGGCGGGCGATGGCGGTCAGCGTGGGGATATCGTCGCTGAATGGCACGCCCAGCTTGTCTTCGAAAGTGCGGCCCACCTCGGCCCGGGTGAGGTGCACAGCCGGGGTGATGATGTGGGCCGGGGGTTCTTCGCGCAATTGGACGATGTACTCGCCCAGGTCAGTTTCGACCACCTGCAGGCCATCGTCTTGCAAGGCCGGGTTGATGTGGATTTCCTCGCCGACCATGGTTTTGGATTTCGAGATCAGGCGCGCCTGCTGATCTCGGGCGATCTGGCGCACGATCTGAACTGCCTCTTCGCCGTTGGCGGCGCGATGGATGATCAGCCCATTGGATTGGGCATTGGCAACGAACTGATCCAGGTAGCGCTCCAGGTTGGCGATCACTTCGGCGCGGCGAACGTGGGCGCGCTGGCGTAAAGTTTGCAGGTCTTCGGGCAGGGAGGCGTATGCCTGTTCCCGGGCGGTGCGGCGGCGCTCGGCGTTACCATCCAGGGCCGATTGCAGGATGGGGTTGGCCTGAGCGCGGCGGATTTGGGTTTGGAAAGTTTTGGGCGGCATCTCAATTGGCTCCTGTATGTGCCAGCACCTCGGCGATGTGCACGGCGCGCTGGGGTTTACCCTGTCGGTGGAGCCCGCCGTTGATGTTGGTGATGCAGCCGGCATCGCAGGAAACGACCAGTGGTGCCTGGCTTGCTTCGATGTTGGCGATCTTGCGCTCCAGCATGGCGCTGGAAAGGTGTGGGTGTTCTACGGAGAAAACGCCGCCGAAACCACAGCACTCGTCGGTGTAAGGTAATTCGACAAACTCGGCATCGCGCACGGCAGCCAGCAAAGCACGCGGTTGTCGATCGACGCCCAGGTCGCGCAACAGGTGGCAAGAGGAGTGATAAGTGATCTTCCCCGGGTAGCGCGCTCCCACATCGCTCACGCCCAGATAATCGACCAGGAATTGGCTGAATTCATAGGTGCGCTGTGCCAGGGCCTGGGCACGCGGCAGCCAGGTAGGGTCGTTATCGAATAATTCCAGGTACCCGTGGCGGATCATCGCCGCACAGGAGCCTGACGGCACCACGATTGGACCGTTGGTCTTCTCGAAGACTTGAATGGTGTGCATGGCGATCGGACGGGCCTGGTCGCGCAGGCCGGCGTTGAAAGCCGGCTGCCCGCAGCAAGTTTGCTCGAGGGGGAAATCAACCTGGCAGCCCAGGCGTTCGAGCACACGCACTACCGCATGGCCTGTTTGCGGGTACAGCGTGTCTAGAATGCATGTGATCAGGAGTTGGACGGTTTCGCTCATAACGGCAATTGTATCGCTACATGCCTGGATGAACAAGCGGACCATTTGGCTATTGGCTAACTTTTCAGAACCGATAGCCTGGAGATGGAGATTTAGGGCCTTGCCTGTGGTAATATTGTAGCTTGGCGAAAGGTGGCTTTGCCGCAAAGTTATTATCTTTATGCTTTTTGAAAGGCCAGGATTTTTATAATGAAAACTTTCCGTGGAGAAATCCCCAACCATTTCAGCCTGCCGCGCCGTATCAACCGGCTGGGCGAGTTGGCTTATAACCTGTGGTGGACCTGGAATCCCGAGGCGCAGCGCCTGTTCTCGCGCATCGATGCCGTACTTTGGGAAAGCGTTTACCATAATCCAGTGCTGTTTTTGCGCAAAGTTGAGCGCTCCCGGCTGAACGCTGCGACCAATAATCGCTATTACCTGGAATTTTATGACCGGATTTTCCGAGAGTTCGATCAATATATGCAGGCGCAGGAAACCTGGTTCAGCAAGAAATGCCCGGAGATGAGTGAGCGCCTGATCGCTTATTTTTCGATGGAATTCGGATTGCACGAAACCTTGCCGATCTATGCTGGTGGCCTGGGTGTGCTTTCCGGCGATCATACTAAGGAAGCCAGCGACCTCGGGTTGCCCTTTGTGGCAATCGGTTTTTTCTATACAGAGGGTTACTTCACCCAGCGTATCACCGAGGACGGTTGGCAGGAGGCAGAGTACGCTGCTCATCCATTTGGCGATCTGCCGGTGATGCCATTGTTGGATGAAAACGAAATGCCGTTGATGATCTCGGTAGAGCTGCCAGGGCGCCAGGTATATGCCCGCATATGGGAAGTGCACGTTGGGCGGGTACCGCTGTATCTGCTGGACAGCAACGTGGAACTCAATGCACCTGCTGATCGGGCCTTGACCGCGCGTCTGTATAGCAGCGACCTTGACATGCGCATTTCCCAGGAGATCTTGCTGGGGGTTGGGGGCGTGCGTGCTTTGCGGGCCATGGATTACCAGCCTTCGGTCTGGCACATGAACGAGGGACACTCGGCATTCCTTTCTTTGGAGCGCATTCGTGAGCTTGTCCACACCGGTTTGAGTTTCGAGCAAGCCGTTGAGCAGGTGCGAGCCAGAAACGTTTTCACCACGCACACCCCGGTTCCGGCTGGCAATGATGAATTCGCCCTGTGGCTGGTGGATAAATACTTCTCGAACCTGTGGACGGAGTTGAATCTGACCCGCGATCAATTCATCAATCTTGCCTATCATCTGGTGAGTTGGGGCGAGGCTTTTAGCATGCCAGCCCTGGCGTTGAATCTTTCGCAGGGGCGCAACGCTGTGTCGGAGCTGCACGGGCAGGTTTCGCGCAAGATGTGGCAGTATCTGTGGCCAGAGCGGCGCGACGATGAGGTGCCGATCACGCATATTACCAACGGTGTGCACACAGGCACCTGGCTGGCGCGGCGGCTGCGGGCGTTGTTGGATCGCTACCTGGGCGCGGGTTGGATGGAAGATGCCGACGATCTGGATGTATGGGAGTTGGTGAACAATATTCCAGATGAGCAGTTGTGGGCTGTGCGGCAGCACTTGAAGCGCAAATTAGTGGCTTATGTACGTGAACGGGCGCGCCAGCGCTGGATGCGCGGCGGTTGGCACCCCGTGCAGGTGGTTTCATCCGGCGTGCTGTTGAACCCGTATGCGCTGACGATTGGTTTCGCCCGCCGTTTTGCACCATATAAGCGCGCCAACCTGATTCTGCAGGATGTAGACCGGTTGTTGAAGCTGGTCAATCATCCTGAAATGCCCGTACAGATCATCTTTGCAGGCAAATCGCACCCCGATCATGAAGGCGGCAAGATGCTGATCCAGGATGTCTACCGCGTGGTCAAACGCGCCGAAAGCGGCGGGCGCTTGGTTTTCCTGGAAGAATATGACATGAACCTGGCGCGCTACCTGGTCCAGGGCGTAGACGTCTGGCTGAATACGCCGCGCCGCCCGAATGAGGCTTCAGGCACTTCCGGGCAGAAGGCGGCCGTGAACGGCGTGCTTAATTTCTCTGTGTTGGATGGCTGGTGGCGTGAAGGGTATAACGAACAGAACGGCTGGGCGATTGGTAAGGATATGGATTATTCCAATTCAGAAGAACAGGATGCAGTGGATGCTGCCAGCCTGTACGATGTGTTGGAAGATGAAATCATCCCGTTATATTATCGCCTGCGTTCCTCGGATGGCTTGCCAGGTGAATGGATCGCTCGCATGAAAGAGTCGATCCGTACGATAGGGCCACAGTTCAGCGCCCGGCGTATGGTCAAGGAATATACGGAGCGCATGTATCTGCCGGCTATCCAGGCGATGGATCAACCGCAGGTAGTTTCGGAAGAAAACATTGCTAGCAAGTCGGGGGAATAAGGTAAATCTATGGAAGTTTTTCTCTCTCCGCAAGCCTGGATAACCGCGGGGATAATTTTTGTCCTGCGCGTTTGTGATATGTCTCTGGACACCATGCGCGTGCTGGTGGTCATGCGCGGGCGAAAAGGCGCGGCCTGGGTGCTCGGTTTTTTCCAGGCGGCGATCTTTGTGATGGCGATCAGCTCGGTGCTGAAGGACCTGGATAACTTGCTGAATGTGTTGGGTTATGCGGCCGGTTTCGCCACTGGGAATGTGGTAGGCATGTTGATTGAAGAGCGCCTGGCGATTGGGCACGCCCAGTTGAGCATCGTCAGCCCGCGTTTCGGTCCCGCCATCGCCGAGCGAATGCGCCAGGAGGGTTACGCTATCACGGAAATCCCGGCGCGCGGCCGGGACGGTACCGTATCGTTGCTGACATGTAGCGTGCTGCGCAAGAACGTGGACCGGGTGCACGATATCGTAAAACAAATTGACGTTTCGGCGTTTATCACTGCTGAGGATGTTCGCCCGGTGCGGCGTGGGTTGTGGCGCGCCTGATCGATGGGCGAGATGGCGTCATTTTTTCTGTCTGCACTGTTTATTTTTTTGCTGCGTCTGGTTGACATCTCACTGTACACGGTGCGCATCTTTATGGTGGTGCGCGGTCGCAAAGGCCTGGCAATGTTGTTTGCCTTCTGTCAGGCTTTTGTTTTTGTGAATGCCATCCGGGCGGTGCTCTCTGATCTCGGCGATTGGGGCAAAATCTTTGGATATTGCACCGGTTTTGCGACCGGCTTGATTCTGGGGATGCTGATCGAAGCGCGCCTGGCGATTGGCTTCACGCACTTGCGCATTATCAGTTCGCAACGTGGCGCTGAACTGGCGGAGCACCTGCGGCAGGCAGGCTTTGCTGCCACCGAGGTGCCGGCGCGCGGCCGAGATGGAGCAGTCTCGCTGTTGATTTGCATAACTTTACGTAAGGACACGAAACAGGTGGTGCACCTCGTGGAAGAACTGGACCCGGAAGCTTTCATCACCGCCGAATCAGTGCGCCCGGTTCAGCGCGGTTTCTGGCATCGATAGGACTATGCGGGATGATCTGGTTGTGACAAATGTCACAGCTAGATATGACAATTGTGAATTGACTCGCAACTCCGAATCCTTTACGATATTAGTAATCATTGATGGTTTTGGTAAAGGATTGGGAGGTAGTGGTGTTTCGGATCAATCGTCGCACGGATTATTCGATACGCGTCATGATGTGCCTGGCAAAGCGTTCTGTTGGGACGCGCCTGGCGACGCAAACGATTCAGCAGGAGATGCATATCCCCAGGCCTTTTTTACAGCGTATCATTGCCGATTTGTCGAAAGCGGGGTTGGTGCATACGTATCCGGGACCAAATGGTGGGCTGGAACTGGCGCACTCGCCTGAGAAGATCAATTTACGCCATATCTGGGAAGCGGTGGAAGGCCCTTTACTGGTGTCGGATTGCCTGAAGTCACCCGGGGAATGCCCATTGGATAGCGGCTGCCCGGTGCACTGTCGCTGGCGGCGCATCCAGGCTATGCTGGAGCAAGAACTAGAGGGTGCTACGCTGGCAGAATTGGCTCGAGAGGCACTTGCCTTGGCTGCGTTGCCGGGTGAAGTGGCCGCGCAAAAGTTGTATGCTTTGCCAGTAGGCCAGTAAAACTCGAGGAGGTGCAAAAAGCCACCAGACTACTTAGTTGCCAGACGCTTGCGAAATTATGATAAAAAGTATTTTGGGAGTCAGATAATCTCATTCAAGGAGTCAGATCATGGATTCGATCTTACTTGCCCGATCGCAGTTCGCCATTACTACCGTGTATCACTTTTTCTTTGTGCCTCTGACCTTGGGGCTTTCAGTGCTGGTAGCGATCATGGAAACCATCTATGTTCGCACCGGTCAAGATGTTTACAAACAAATGGCTAAGTTTTGGGGGAAACTTTTTCTGATCAATTTTGCTATGGGGGTGGTGACCGGCATTGTGCAGGAGTTCCAGTTCGGGATGAACTGGTCAGAGTATTCTCGCTTTGTCGGAGATATCTTCGGCGCTCCGCTGGCAATCGAGGCTTTGTTGGCCTTTTTCCTCGAGTCGACTTTCTTGGGGGTGTGGATTTTCGGTTGGGATAAGCTCTCGAAAGGGTTGCACGCAGTCACCATCTGGCTGGTAGCGATTGGCTCGAACGTTTCAGCCTTGTGGATCCTGATAGCAAACTCGTTCATGCAGGAGCCGGTGGGTTACGTGCTGCGCAACGGGCGGGCCGAGATGACCAATTTCTTCGACCTTCTGCTCAATCCCAACGTGCTGGTGCAGTTCCCCCACACGGTTTTCTCGGGATTTACCACGGCAGCTTTCTTCGTGATGGGCATCAGCGCCTACCACCTGATCAAGAAAAATAAGCTCGATTTCTTCAAGCGCTCTTTTCAGATTGCCGCGATTGTTGGTATGTTTTCGATCGTGCTGGTAATTTTGAATGGTCACAGCCAGGCGCAGCACATGGTTGAAACCCAACCCATGAAAATGGCGGCAACCGAGGCCTTGTGGAACACTGAAGAGCCGGCTTCGTTTTCTCTTCTGACCATCGGCGACCTGACGCAAAGGCGCGATGTGTTTTCCATCCGCGTGCCACGTGCGCTCTGCCTGCTGGCTTACGACCGGTTGGATTGCACCATCCAGGGCATCTACGATTTGCAGCAAGCATACCAGCAAGAGTATGGCGCCGGCAATTACATTCCTCCGGTGGCGATCAGTTACTGGAGCTTCCGAATTATGGTCGGAGCAGGTTTTGCCCTGGCTGCCCTGGCGCTGTATGCTTTGTTCATGGTGATGGGCGAAATGGCCGAGTTACGGCCGCGCATCCTGGGCGTGTTTGTGTGGGTGATCGCCCTGCCCTACATTGCCAATACCAGCGGCTGGCTGCTGACCGAGTTGGGGCGCGCTCCCTGGGTAGTATATGGCCTGATGAAAATCGAGGACGCCATCTCACCCACGGTTAGCAGCGTGGAAGTGTTGATCACGTTGGTGGGCTTCACGCTGATCTACGGGGCGTTGATGGTGGCGGATATCTACCTGTTGCGTAAGTTTGCCGTGGCAGGGCCGCAAGATGACGAACCTGTGGAAGAAACCGCGGGTGAGGCGCTGCCATCCCTGGTTGGGGCTCAAGATTGATTTGGATGGAGGTAAACGATGGACCTGAACACACTCTGGTTCGTTTTGATTGCAGTACTGTACATCGGCTTCTTTGTGCTGGAAGGCTTCGATTTTGGCGTGGGCATCTTGCTGCCCTTCCTGAGCCTGGATAAGGATGCAGCAGCACAAGATCGCAAGCGCAGGGTGATCATCAATTCGATTGGCCCGCATTGGGACGGCAACGAGGTCTGGCTGCTCACAGCGGGTGGCGCGACCTTTGCAGCTTTTCCGAATTGGTACGCCACCTTTTTCAGCGGCTTTTACCTGGCGCTGTTCCTGCTGCTCCTGGCTTTGATCGCGCGCGGCATCGCCTTCGAATTTCGCAGCAAGGATGAGAATCCCAGGTGGCGCAAGTTGTGGGATTGGTGCATCTTTCTGGGCAGCGCCATCCCGGCCTTGTTGTTGGGCGTGGCCTTCGGCAACCTGGTGAGAGGCGTTCCCATTGATGCTGAGATGAATTACGCTGGCACCTTCTTCACCTTGCTCAACCCCTATGCGCTTCTGGCAGGAGTAGCCTCGCTGCTGACCATGACCTTGTACGGCGCCATCTTCCTGAGTCTAAAGACGGACGGCGAGCTGCGCCTGAAGGCGCGCGCCCTGGCCTGGAAGATGTGGATCCCGGCGGTGGTCGGTTTGCTGGTCTTTCTGGTCGCGACCTATTTCGCCACCGATATCCTGGAGCGCCTGGGGTTCGATCCGGGCGTGGTGCCTTTGACGGGCATCGTCGCGGCCCTGTTAGCTGGCTATTTCATTCGCAAGCAGCGCGAGGGTTGGGCTTTTTTGATGATCGCTGTGAGCATCGCTTTTGCCCTGGTCACGGCTTTCATCATCATGTTCCCGCGCGTGATGATTTCCAGCCTGGACCCCAGTTACAGCCTGACGATTTATACGGCTTCATCCAGCCCGTATACCTTGCGCGTGATGACGATTGTGGCTCTAACCTTTGTGCCGATCGTGCTGGCTTACCAGGCGTGGAGCTATTGGGTGTTCCGTAAACGGCTGACAGTGGACTCGGATTTGCATTACTAGAAATTTGGACGCGGTTCGTCTCGATAAGCGCCTCTTCCACCAGGCCCGTAACAGCCGGTTGGCTTTGGCCCTGACCATTGGGTTAGGGTTTGCCGGTGGGTTGGTTACGGTATTGCAAGCAGCCTTGCTCAGCCGGGTGGTGGGGCGCGTCTTTTTAAACGGGCAAACGCTGCAGCAGGTGGGCTCTTTGCTGGGTGTCCTGTTGGGGGTGTTCCTGCTGCGCGCCGCGCTCACCTGGGGCAGCGAGGTTTCTGCCAACGTGGTTGCGCAGCGCGTGATGGCCAGTTTGCGCAGGCAACTGTTTGAGAAAATCCTGGCCCAGGGACCCGCTTACACCCGCAAAGAACGCACTGGCGAGTTGAGCAGTGTGATGGTGGAAAGCGTGGATGCGCTGGAAACCTATTTCAGCCAGTACCTGCCGCAACTGGCCCTGGCAGCCCTGGTGCCGGTCACGTTGCTGGCCTTCGTTTTCCCCTTGGATGCGCTTTCGGGATTGGTCCTGCTGTTGACTGCGCCGCTCATTCCCCTGTTCATGATGTTGATTGGAAACGTGGCGCAGGCGCTCACCTGGCGGCAGTGGCAGACCCTGGGGCGCATGAGCGCCTACTTTCTGGACGTGCTGCAAGGCCTGGAGACTTTGAAGATGCTGGGGCGCAGCCGCGCGCAAGGCCAGGTGATCGAGCAGGTCAGCGAGCGCTTCCGCCAGGTTACGATGGGCGTGCTGCGCGTGACCTTCCTTTCGGCTTTGGTGCTGGAGATGGTTGCAACCTTGAGCACAGCCGTCGTGGCGGTGAAGATCGGCCTGCGCCTGTTGTATGGCTGGTTATCCTTCGAGCAGGCCTTCTTCGTGTTGTTGTTGGCGCCGGAATTCTACCTGCCCCTGCGCCTGCTCGGAACGCGCTTCCACGCCGGGATGTCGGGGGTGGCCGCGGCGCGGCGCATCTTCGAAGTGTTGGAAAGCGGGGGACGGGAGACCGCAGACAGGTCACAGGAGGTGAAGGACGAGGAGCTAGGACTTACAGATGCAGAAGTTTGGCTTGAAGCGGGAAAGGCTGGGCTGGTTTTTGAAGATGTCTGGTTTTCCTATGGCGGCGATCGCCCAGGCGATGACCGCCCGGCGCTGCGCGGTATCTCTATGGAGATCCCAGCCGGGCAGCGGGTGGCGCTGGTGGGAGCCAGCGGCGCCGGAAAGAGTACCATCGCCAGCTTGCTGCTGGGTTTTATCCAGCCCGAGCGAGGGGTGATCCGGGTGGCTGGGCGCCCTTCGAGCGCTACTATCCCCTTCGCCAGCGCTGCCTGGCGAGACCAGGTGGCCTGGGTGCCCCAGGAGCCTTACCTGTTCCATGACACGCTGGCGGCCAATATTCGCCTGGGTCGCCCGGAGGCCAGCATGCAGCAGGTCATCCAGGCTGCCAGATTGGCGCATGCCGATGCTTTCATCCAGGAGCTTCCGCAGGGCTACGAAACGATGGTCGGGGAGCGCGGGGCGCGTTTGAGCGGCGGGCAGGCTCAACGCATTGCCCTGGCGCGCGCTTTTCTCAAGGATGCGCCGCTGGTGATTCTGGATGAGCCCACATCCAATCTGGATCCGCAGCATGAAGCCTTGCTGCAAGACTCATTAGAGCGATTGCTGGCTGGGCGTACGGTCTTGATCATCGCCCACCGCCTGAATACGGTAGCACGAGCGGATTGCATCATTGTATTGGAAGATGGGCGGATTGTTGAACAAGGCACGCATGCCGGCTTATTGGCGCGCCAGGGTTATTATGCCCGTATGCTGGGCGTAGCACAAGAGACGGCCAGGCCTGAAGGGGTTGCCGCTGGGGGCACACCCCAGGCCAGGCAGGCTCCGGCGCCGGTGTTTGTGCAGGATGTGGCGGGCTTTGATGCTCGCCAGCCAATCCCGATCTTTCCCGATGTCGCCTCGGCCTGGCATCCCCAGGCGCTTTTGCGCCTGTTGCAACTGGCGCTCCCATATAGCGGCTGGATCGCGCTGGCGACCCTGGTGGGTTTTGCCGCGGTCGCCAGTGGTATAGGGTTGATGAGCACTTCGGCTTATATCATCTCGGCCGCGGCCTTGCGCCCCTCGATCGCTGAGCTTCAGATAGCGATCGTTGGGGTACGCTTCTTTGGCATCGCCCGCGGGGTATTCCGCTACCTGGAGCGCTACTGGTCACACCAGGTGACTTTCCGCTTGCTGGCGCGCCTGCGGGTCTGGTTTTACCAGGCCCTGGAACCCCTGGCCCCGGCGCGCTTGCTGCGTTATCGCAGCGGCGATCTGCTGGCGCGCATCCTGGGGGATATCGCGCTGCTGGAGAATTTCTACGTACGCGTGTTAGCCCCGCCGTTGGTGGCGCTCCTGGTAGGTCTGAGCGTGTGCGCCTTTATTGGGAGTTTTGATCCCAGGTTGGGGTGGGCGCTGCTGGTGTTTTGGCTGGCAGCAGGGCTAGGTCTGCCGGCCCTTTTCCTCTGGCTGGGTAGCGGACCGGGGAAGCAGGTTGTCGAGCAGCGGGCGGCCTTGAGCGCTGCCCTGGTGGACGGTGTCCAGGGCCTGGCGGATTTGCTGGCTTTCAACCAGGGAGAGCGCCAGGCGCAGCGCCTCCAGGCCTTCAGTCAGGGGTTGATCGAAGCTCAACAACGCATGGCGCGCCTGGCTGGGCTGCAAAGCGCCCTGGGCGGGCTATCGGCAAACCTGGGGATGTGGTCGGTATTGGGGCTGGCGATCCCGTTAGTGCGCTCGGGGACGATCGATGGCACATACCTGGCGGCGTTGGCGCTGGCGGCGCTGACCAGTTTCGAGGCTGCTGCGCCGTTGCCCCTGGCGGCCCAATACCTGGGGAGTAATTTGCAGGCTGCCGGACGCTTGTTCGAGGTTGTAGATATCCAGCCGCAGTCGCCAGACCTGCCTGAGCCTCGAGCCATACGGCCGCCCTTATCCCTGGAAATCAAAGATCTGCGTTTCCGCTATGAGACGCATCCAGGGGAAGCTGGCGAAGCCTGGATATTGGATGGGATCAATTTCAGCCTGCCGCCGGGCAAGCGCCTGGCGATCGTGGGGCCGAGCGGAGCGGGTAAATCCACGTTGGTGAACCTGCTGCTGCGCTTCTGGGATTACGAGCAAGGTCAGATTTTGCTGAATGGCGGCGAACTGCGCCATTATGATCCGGAAGAACTGCGGCGCAAGGTCAGCGTGGTTCCACAGCGCACCTATTTGTTCAGCGCCAGCGCCAGCGATAACCTGCGCATCGCCTGCCCGCAGGCTTCACAGGAGCAACTCGAGCGAGCGGCGCAGGCAGCGCACATCCACGACTTTTTGCAGTCGTTGCCGCAGGGTTACGCTACCTGGATCGGCGAGCATGGCCTGGGTCTGAGCGCCGGGCAGCGCCAGCGCCTGGCGCTCGGGCGTGCCTTGCTCCAGGATGCACCTTTGTTGATCCTGGATGAGCCCACCGCCAATCTGGATGTGCTCACTGAGCAGGAAGTGCTGGAATCGATCTTCTCTTTGATGGACGGGCGCAGCACGTTGCTGATCACCCACCGGCTGGTGGGTATGGAACGCATGGATGAAATCCTGGTTCTGGATCGTGGCCAGGTGGTAGAACGCGGTCGCCATGCCGAATTGTTGGAAAAGGGTGGTCTGTACCGGCGCATGTGGGATTTGCAGCACCAGACGCTGGTAGAATAGGAGTGCACCCGCCTGGTGTTACCCACTTTGATTGCGTTGAGGAGCGCCCATGATCATTCTCATCAATGGACCACTGGGGATCGGCAAAACAGAGGTTTCGTGGAAGCTGGTGGAATATTTCGAGCGCGGCGTGATGTTGGATGGGGATTACATTGGCGCCGTGCGCCCTTTCGAGATCTATGATGATGAGCGCATTGAATACCTGTACCAGACGCTGCGTCACCTGGTAGCCTTCCATATCGAGCGCGGCGATTACCACAATTTCGTGATCAACTACGTTTTCGAAACGCCCGAGTCGCTGGCGCGCCTGCGCCATTTGCTATCCGACCTGGATGATGTCATCTACGCTTTCCGGCTGGCGTGCGGTGAGCCAGAAATGGAGCGGCGCATCCACCAACGCGGGCGCAGCCAGCCAGATGCCCCTTATGGGTTAGCCTGGGAGTTGCAGCGCTTTCGGGAGTTGATCGCCATCCAGGAACAGGCCTCCCGGCTCGGAGACATGGGTTTTGAGGTGGATACCACTAACCTGAGCGCTGCCCAGGTAGCCGAGGCGATCTGGCAAAATATCTGTGAGGAGGTAGCGCTGGCGCCCTACAACCCTGAATGGCCGGCCATGTTCGCGTCCGAGAAGGTGCAAATCGAGGCGGCTTTGGGCGCATTGGCCTTAGGCGTACATCATATCGGCAGCACGGCGGCGCCAGGGCTGGACGCTAAGCCAGTCATCGATATCCTCGTGGAAGTGCGCCAGTTGCAAGATGCCCGGGCCTGCATCGCGCCGCTGCAAACGCTGGGCTATGCCTTCATCGACTATCCACAGAACGTCGACCGGCGTTTCTTCCGTAAGGGATTGCCGCGCACGCACCACCTGCACATCGTCGAGCAAGGCAGCCTCTCTGCCAGGGATCACCTGGACTTCCGCGATGCCTTACGCTTTGATCCGGCCTTGGTGGAACAATACCGGCAGATCAAAGCGGAGCTTGCCGGGAAATTCCGGCGCGACCGGGCGACATACTCGGAGAGCAAAGGCGCTTTTGTAGAGGGGGTGTTGAAACGTTTTCGAGGTGAAACACCTTGACTTAGTTTCTTCGATCACGTAGCCTTCCCATGATGCGCCGCTCTTGGGATGGGTCAGTAGATCCAACTGACTGCGAATACCGAGCAGATAATGCAACAGGCCGGTATCCCGGAAGTATAGTTTGGGCGACTTTACCTGTCGTTTACTCAGATTCGCATGCCAGGGGGGCAGTGTGCGCAGCATGAAGAGGTTTTCCAACAAGTCCAGGTAACGGCGCACAGTCGGCTCACTGACTCCCAAAGAACGTGATGGTTCAGCCGCGTTCCATACCTGCCCATGATAATGTGCGATCATGCTCCAGAAACGTAGAAGTGTAACGGCCGGAACGCGGATGCCCAACTGAGGCAGATCGCGTTCCAGGAAGGTCTGGACGAAGTTTTTACGCCAGGACAAACTATCCTGGTCAGAGTCTGCCAGAAAAGAAGGAGGAAAGCCACCTCTGAGCCAATGCTCGCTCAAAGTGTCGGTACCCACTTCCTCCAGGCTGAATCCGCTGAGGACAATTGTTTCGATGCGTCCTGCCAAAGATTCAGATGACTGGCGCACCAGTTCAGGTGAAGCGCTGCCCAAGATCAAAAAATGTGCTGGCAGTGGCGAACGGTCGGCCAGCACACGCAAAATGGGGAATAGCTCTGGCAGGCGTTGTATCTCGTCGATGACGACCAGGCCCTTCAATCCGCTCAACGCCGTCATGGGTTGTTCCAGGCGTGCCAGGCTGGTCGGATCTTCGAGATCAAAGTAATTCAACGAATCGAAGGGAACGAATTGTCGAGCCAGGGTTGTTTTGCCACACTGGCGCGGGCCTATTAAGGATACAACCCGGCTGCGCTGCAAAGCGGAGTGTATGGCGTGCATAACGGATGGGCGTGGAACGATCATATGAATATGATGCCACGAAAATCGAAAGCCTACCGTTCGAATTTCATGGCGGGAAATGGGGCTGCTCGCCCATTTTTTTATGCTGCGCGCCAAACAAACGGCGGCGCATGCATGGTAATGCGCCGCCACAGATTGCTTGAAAGTTGAGAAGCGATGAGTTTACGCCTATGAAACGAACTGCCCGTTTCGGTAAATCAACTGGTGATCCACCAGGATCTCCGAGTCGTGACGTAAATCGCAGATCATATCCCAATGGATGGCGCTGCGATTGGTATTGCCCGTCTCGGGGTAGCCAGCGCCGAGCGCAAGGTGGAAACTCCCGCCGGTTTTCTCGTCGTACAGGATGTTCCGGGTGAAGCGGTTGATCTGGTAGTTGGTGCCGATGGCGAACTCACCCAGGTAGCGCGCTCCGGGGTCGCTGTCGAGCATTTGCAGCAGGTAGGCTTCGTTCTTTTCGGCTGTAGCCTTGACGACTTTGCCCTCTTTGAAAGTCAGCTCGACTCCTTCGACCACATTGCCCTGGTACACTGCCGGAAGCGAGAAGCGCACCCAGCCATTGGCGGAGTTTTCAACCGGTCCAGTATAGATTTCGCCATCCGGCAGGTTGTGAGTACCGCAGGCGTTGACGAACTTGCGTCCTTTGATTGAAAGAGTAAGATCTACGTCGGGGCCGCGCACTTCGACGCGGTCGCGTCCTTCGATCATCTCGATATAACGGCGCTGATCGGCCTGCACGCTTTCCCAATAGGCTACCGGGTCGGGGGTGTTTTCGTCGGCGTGACATGCGGCAAAAGCGAAGTCCTGGAACTCTTCGAAGCCCATTTCAGCTTCCATGGCGTAGGCGTGCGTCGGGAAGATAGTGCTCATCCAACGTAATGCGCCAGTGGCGCCGCGCTGCATTTGGGTAGCGATGAGCGTGGCCACGCTCTTCTGGCGGCGTGCCTGGCGCACGGGGTCCACATTGGTCAGGGCGCGTGTGTTGCTTTTGGCATACACTTTCAGCAGTACGTCGAACTCTGAGAAAGCCAGTTTGTGGAAAATGGGCACGAAATCCAGCAGTTCATCGCTGGCATGAGCGAATAAAAGCTCATCCTGGTCGGGGAAATCCATCAGGATGTGGGGGTAGGCGCCGCGTTCCAGGATCAGCCCGTATAACACTCGGGCCAGTGGTTCGGCTGGCATAGCGGTCCAGACAGCGACACGCTCCCCGGCTTTGATCCGGGTGGAGTAATCGACCAGGATATGTGCAAATTTTTCAACGCGTGGATCTGCCAAGCTTTTCTCCCTTGTAGATAACTGGGTTGTCTGACAACCTGAGCAAGTTCATTATATCACGAATGGGATTTCCGCGCTATAATCGGGCAGTGCCCGCCAGGGCAGGTGCCAGGCAGGCAGGAAAAGGAAAAAGTTACCCATGAAGATGAAACAACTATTGCAAAATTTACGCGACGGCAAAACCACGGTGGCTGAGGTGCCCGTACCTACCCCACAGGCCGGAGAAGTCCTGGTGCGTACGGCCGCCTCGCTGGTATCGGCTGGCACCGAGCGCATGCTGGTGTCGTTTGCTGAGAAGTCGCTGTTGGGCAAGGCGCGCTCGCGACCGGATTTGGTGCGCCAGGTGTTGGATAAGGCTCGGCGAGAAGGCTTATTCACAACCATCGGGGCCGCTTTCAATCGCCTGGATCAGCCCATGCCCCTGGGTTATTCCTCGGCGGGCACGATCGTGGCGTTGGGTCCGGGGGTTGAGGGGTTGCACGTTGGCCAGCGCGTGGCCTGCGCGGGCGGGAATTACGCCGTGCACGCTGAGTATGCTGCCGTGCCGCGCATCCTGGTGACTCCGCTGCCGGATGGGGTGGATTTCGAATCGGCGGCTTTTACCACGCTGGGCGCTATCGCCTTGCATGGTTTTCGCCTGGCGAAAGTGCAATTGGGCGAGCGCGTAGCGATCATCGGTCTGGGGTTGTTGGGTTTGTTGGCAGTGGAAATTGCCCGGGCGGCTGGCTGCCAGGTGTTTGGTGTAGATTTGGATGCGGGCCGGGTGGCCCTGGCTCGCCAGTTGGGCGCCGAGGCGGTGCTGCGCCCGGCGGCCGTCGAAGCCGCGCAGGCTGCCTCGCGCGGGCGCGGTTTCGATGCCGTCCTGATCTGCGCTGATGCGACCTCCGATGACCCGGTGGAGCTGGCGGGCGTCATCGCCCGTGACCGGGCGCGCGTCGTGGCTGTGGGCGCAGTGGGGTTACACCTGCCGCGCAAAGTTTATTACGAGAAAGAGCTGACCTTTTTGAATTCACGCTCTTATGGCCCGGGCCGCTACGATCCATCCTATGAAGAAGGCGGGCAGGATTACCCCATCGGTTACGTGCGCTGGACGGAAGGGCGCAACCTGCAGGCAATCGTTGACCTGCTGGCGAGCGGCAAGCTGGACGCCAACGCGTTGATCACCCATCGCTTCTCGCTCGAAGGGGCCCCCCAGGCGTATGAACTGATCACGGGCAAGCTGAGAGAGCCGTTCCTGGGGGTGCTGCTGACCTATTCGGATGGGATGCAGGATATGGTAGAAGGTAAACAGGGAGTTGAAGAAGCTCGGCAGGCGAGGGACCACGAGCTGGCAGTTCCGCAGGCTAGGCTGCGGAAAGTCGATAAGGTGCGCCTGGGGGTGTTGGGGGCCGGCAACTTTGCTACAGCGGTGCTGCTGCCAGCGGCGCGCAGCGCTGCCGGGGTGGAATTGGTAGGGATTGCGTCGGCTTCCGGGATGAGCGCTCAACACGCTGCCAATCGCTTCGGGTTCAACTACGCTGCCAGTGATGAAGAACAGATTCTGAACGATGCAAATGTAAATACGGTGGCTATCCTCACTCGCCACCACCTGCACGCCCGCCAGGTGCTGCGCGCCCTGGCCGCCGGCAAACACGTCTTTTGCGAAAAACCTCTGGCGCTTTCACATCAAGAACTCGACGAAATCGAGGCGCTATTGAGTGGAATCGCAGTAGATGCCTCAACTGATACAACTGCTGGGACTCACTCTGCGGTTCTGGATTCTCTCCTGATGGTGGGTTTCAACCGCCGCTTTGCACCCCTGGCAGTGCGTTTGAAGGCCTTCCTGGGGGAGCGCCAGGAACCGTTGGCAGTGCATTACCGGGTGAACGCCGGTTACATCCCGCTCAATCACTGGACGCAAGATCCCCAGCAGGGCGGTGGGCGCATCATCGGCGAGGCCTGTCATTTCATCGACTTCATAACATTCCTGGTAGGCCACCCGCCGGTGGAAGTCAGCGCGCAGGGGCTGCCGGATGGCGGGCGCTACCGCGAGGACAACCTGGTGCTGACTTTACGTTTCCCGGATGGCTCACTGGGCACGGTGAGCTACCTGGCGAACGGCGATAAGGCTTTTCCAAAAGAACGCGTGGAGATCTTCTGCGGCGGGCGCGTGGCAGTATTGGAGGATTATCGTGCCCTGGAATTGGTGCTGGATGGCAGGCGCCAGGTAGTGCGCTCGCGCTTGCGCCAGGACAAGGGCCACCGCGGCGAGTGGCAGGCGCTTGTCGCTGCGCTGCAATCTGGCGGCGAACCGCCGATCCCCTACGATCACATCTTTGGCGTGGTGCGGGCCACCCTGGCAGCCGTGGAAGCGCTGCGCACTGGGGCGAGAATTACCGTATAATTGGGTTTTATTGCGAAGGAGAGAAGCATGGCGGCGAACGCATTTGAGGAACTGAAATGGCGCGGGTTGATTTATGATCACGTCGAGGGCGTGCAGGATATGCTGGCTAAAACCCGCCCGCCGGTGACGATTTATAACGGTTTTGACGCTACCGCCGACAGCCTGCACGTTGGGCACATGGTGCCGCTGATCGCCCTGGCGCGCTTGCAGCGCTTTGGGCACCACCCGATTGCCCTGGCGGGCGGCGGGACGAGCATGATCGGCGATCCCAGCGGCAAGGCCAGCGAGCGCCAACTGCTGACGCTCCAGCAGGTGCAGGCCAATGTTGAGGCGATCAAGGTCCAGTTGGCGCATTTCCTGGATTTTGAGGTCAAGATCAACCCGGCGCGGGTGATGAACAATGCCGATTGGCTGCTGTCGCTCGACCTGGTGACTTTCTTACGCGATGTAGGCAAGCACTTCACTGTGAATTATATGGTGGCGAAAGACTCGGTCAAGAGCCGCCTGGAGCGCGAAGATGGCATTTCGTTCACCGAGTTCAGTTATATGCTGCTCCAGTCTTACGATTTCTTGCACCTGCACGATCACGCCGGGTGTATTTTGCAGACCGGCGGCAGCGACCAGTGGGGCAATATCACTGCTGGCGTGGAACTGATCCGGCGCATGCGCGGCGCGGCGGCCTACGGCATGGTTTACCCGTTGATTACCAAAGCCGATGGCACGAAGTTCGGAAAAACGGAAACCGGCACGGTATGGTTGTCTGCCGAGCGCACTTCCCCTTACCGTTTCTACCAGTTCTGGTTGAATGCCGATGATCGAGACGTGATCAGCTACCTGAAATTCTTCACTTTCCTGGATCAGGCCGCCATCGCCGAGTTAGAGTCAGCCGTGGCCGAGCGCCCGGAGCAGCGCCAGGCGCAGCGCCGGCTGGCGACTGAAATGACGCGCATCGTACACGGCGAAACGGCGCTGGCAGGGGCCGAACAGGCATCGCAGGTGCTCTTTGGCGGCGAAATCAGCGGGCTTTCGGCGGCCGATATCGAAGATATCTTTGCCGATGTGCCTTCCAGCGATCTCCCCAAGGCGAATCTGGAAGGCCAGGGCCTGACCA
This sequence comes from Chloroflexota bacterium, assembly GCA_040752025.1. Lineage (GTDB taxonomy): Bacteria > Chloroflexota > Anaerolineae > Anaerolineales > UBA4823 > JBFMFR01. Next base: position 148,333 of record JBFMFR010000002.1, read on the forward strand.
TCGTGGATTTGCTGGTGACCAGCCAGGTAGCTAAATCGAAAGGCGAGGCGCGGCGCTGGATCGCTGAAGGTGGAGTCTACCTGAACAATCTGCGCGTCATCGAAACGCAGCAGGCAGTTGCCCTGGCGGATACCATCCAGGGCCGTTTCCTGGTGCTGCGCAGGGGCCGTAAGAATTACCACCTGGTGAAGGTGGTCGAGTAGATCAGAATCGGTGGCAGGAAAGGGCCCGGCGAAGCTCCTTGTTCGTCAGGCCCATCTGAACGATGCTCGTTTACGATATCCAGGATATTGTCAAAGTTTACCCGGGCCAGGTGCAGCCGGCCAACGATCATCTCACTTTGCAGATCGAGCAGGGTGAGATATTTGGCTTGCTGGGCGACAATGGGGCCGGTAAAAGCACATTGGTGCGCCAGATGGCCAACCTGCTGCGCAGCACCTCGGGCAGCATCCACCTTTTCGGCCGGCCTCTGAGTGCAGAACCGCTGTACGTGCCCCTGCTTGTAGGGTATATGCCGCAGGACCCCAAGGCGATCAATAACCTCACAGTTAAGGAGGCGTTGTATTTCACGGCGCACCTGCGCGGCCTGGGCCGGGCAGCCGCCCAGTCTGAAAGTGAGCGCCTGCTGGAACTATGGGACATCCAACGCCTGCGGGATAAATACGGCCCGCATCTTTCCGGGGGCGAACGCCGTTTGATGATGCTGGCGATTGCCCTGGCCGGCTCGCCGCCGGTGTTGATCCTGGACGAGCCGACCAATGACCTGGACCCACAGCGGCGCAAGCTGGTCTGGGATGTTTTGCGCCAGCTTAACCAAGCTCAGAAAACGACGATCATATTTATTACACACGACGCGCTGGAAGCCGAGAAAATCATCCAGCGCGTGGGCATCATGCGCGAGGGCCGTTTGGTCGCCCTGGGGAGGCCCAGCCAGCTCAAGTCCCGTATCGGCCAGAAACTGCGCCTGGAGCTCTTCACACCGCAGGACCGGCTGACCGGTTTGCCCTTTGGTTTGCAGCCAGCGCGCATCGACGTCGGGCGCTGGGTAGTTTACCTGGAGCGTGGTCAGGCCGCCGCAGTGATCGATGCGCTCGATATGGATCAGGTGGATGATTTTCGCCTGTATTCGGCCACTTTAGAAGATTTGTACCTGTATTATGCCAACCACACTGAAACCTCAGAACCTGCTGGTTGAGCTGTTTGATCTGATCCTGATCCAGCTTTCGAACTGGCGCTGGTCGTGGCGCAGTATGATCACCACGGGCACGCTGGCCCCGGTGCTCAGTACGCTGGCGCTGGCCTTTTTCACGCGCGGCCAGGAAGGGCGGACTTTTGCCTTTATTCTAACCGGCAACCTGGTGCTGGCGCTGATGTTCAACAACCTGACGCGTGTGGCGAATAATTTTGCTTTCATGCGCGCCTACGGCATGTTGAGCTATTTCGCCACCCTGCCAGTACGCGGCGCCAGCCTGGTGTTAGCCACCGTGCTGGCGTTTTTCCTGCTCTCACTGCCTTCGGTATTCGCCACTCTGGGACTGGGTGTGATCATACTGAAGTTGAGTTTGCAGGTGCATCCCCTGGTCGTGGTGGCTTTGCCGCTGGCGGCGATCCCCCTGGCTGGCCTGGGTGCGCTGATCGGCGCCAGCCTGCGTACGCCCGAAGAAGCCGCCTCGCTGAGCTTGTTATTGACCTACGTGATGCTCGGTTTAGGCCCGGTGTTGGTCCCGCCGGAAAGTCTGCCCCGCTTCCTGGTGACTTTAGGCTACCTCAGCCCGGCGACCTACGCCGCCTCAGCCTTGCGGCAGGTGTTGTTGGGTCCGGTCACTGGGCGAATTCTGCTCGATTTGGCCGTGCTCACAGGCATTTCTTTGGTGATTTTGTGGCTGGTGGAGCGCAAGATGGCCTGGCGACAAAGTCAGACCTGAATAGATCTTTGCCGTGCCCGCGTAAACCAGGCTGCCAGCAGCAGCAACACCAGGCCGCTGCCATCGAATGCAATAAAGCGCAGCACACTCTGGCGCACAACCAGGTGTTCACCGGGCAGCCCCCACAGGATCAGACTTTCGCCCAGCAGACCGATGGTTTGCATGGCGATCGCCTCATACAGCGACAGCCGCCGCCGGACGGGATCGAACAGGGCGACCGCGTAGGGCACGTTCCACATCAGGAACAGCACACCCATGCCGCGCACCATCCCCGCTCCCGGCGCGCCGCTCAGTTCGAAGCTGGGGGCGAAAGCATCGGGACTCCAGATGAACGCCAGGGCGCACTGCACGTTCCATAGCAGCACGATGCCGATCAAAATGCGACTCAACCAGATTCGAGGATGATTCAAGGCGTAGCATCCATTTGTTCGAACAGGATCAGCGTCTCGGCCACGTAACCTACGTGTTGCTTGCCGTGATGGATGAGAGTCTCAATCGAGATCGGTGCTTCAGAAACAGCCGCTTCTTTGGCCTGGCGCAGCAGATGCCACAGGTTTTGGGTGAAGCTCCATTGGTTGAGGCGCGGCAGTTGCTCCCAGCGTTCAGGGCCCAGCCTGGCAGCATACCAGCGCAGGTCTTCGCTGATGGAAAGCAGCCGCAGGATATCTTCCTGGTCAAATTCCGCGCGGGCTGTGAGTGCCTGGTAGGCGCTTTGAAGTTGGTCTAGCATTTGCGGCACTTCCGGCCTGGGCTCTGGTTCAACAATCTCTGTGACCACGCCCAGGATTTCCTGTCCATGCACCCAGCCATTTACCTTGCCCAGGCTGTTGGTGATCAGGAATTGATCGCCCTGCACCTCGCCTACCAGGTGCAGAATGTGATTCCCGCCTCGCCACTTTACGAAGACGATATCACCGGCTTTGATCGCATGCCAGTCAATGACAGGTGAGATGGTGATAGTTTGGCCGTGCTTCAAAGCGGCGCGCATGGAGGCCAGGTTGCCGCCATCGGATATCGTAAACGTATAAGAACGGCCTTCTTCCAGAGCTTCTACCAGGGGGTCTTTTGGTTTGGTCATGGCGTATTTCCCGTTATTGAGAGAAAATCAGGGTTGGGTTGGTGGGATTACGGCGCTGAGCGCGCAGCGAAAGCCCATCTGTCCATCGAAGTAATGCTTGGGCGCGCCGCTGGCCCGGGTAGTCAGGCGCAGGTCGCGCTTCAGGCTGGTGCAGCCGCCGCCGCGCCGCACCTTGAAATCACCGTGGTCCGGGCCGGTGGGGTTTGCTTGCGGCGATTGAGCGTAATACCAGGGATCATACCAGTCCGCCACCCACTCCCACACGTTCCCGGCCATGTTCAGCGCGCCATAAGGGCTGGCGCCGGGCAGGTAGCTGTTGGCTGCGGAGGTGTCTTTGCTGCACTCGTAATAGCTCGCTTTTTGGCAATCCAGCGTGTCTCCCCAGGGGAAGGTGCGCCCGTCTGCGCCCCCGGCAGCCTTTTCCCACTCAGCTTCGCTGGGCAGCCGCCTGCCCGCCCAGTGGCAGTAAGCAGCCGCTTCTCCGGAGTCATACATGAGCACGGGGAAATCGGCAAAGGCCGGGTTCTCGTAGTAATCCAGGCGTGTCTTGGAGGCTATGCCGTCCCGGTAAGGCGTGTACAGGCGCGGGTGGCAGCCGCCCGCCGCCACGCATTTGGCGAAATTGGCGTTGGTCACCTCGGTGCGGTCGATCCAATACGCATCCAGGTAAACGCCATGCTGCGGTTTTTCGCTCTCTCTTGCCAAAGGGTCATCCTCGGCGGCGCCCATGCTGAACTCGCCGGCCGGTACGCACATCAAGGCCGCGCCGTCCACAGGCGAAAGCCACTGTTGGCCAATCTCCATGCAGGCGGGCGGCTGTTCAGGTTGTGTGGAGCCTTGTGCTGTGGGTGAGGCTAGAGGCAGCGCGGGGAGCGCTGTACCGGGTTGGGTGCAGGCCAGCAGTATAAGCGCCAGCAGAAAGATCCCAGACCGCTGGCTGAGATGTTTCAGCGCCTGGTTATTCATAGGATCTTGCCTCACCGCCCAGGTCCTCATATGCCAGGAAGGCGCGCTCCAGGTGCGACCACCACACGCTGGGATGGATGCCGCGCTGCCACTGCCAGATTGGAATGAACAGGTTGCGGATTACGCCCAGTTGGTAATCCTGCCAGAGCGCTTCCCAGGAATAAGATTGCACGCCGTTCGCCAGCAGGGCGCGGTGGTAACGTTCAAGCAAGGGGCGTTCGTAGCGCGCCCGGCGTTCGGGATACCAGTGCAGAGCCAGCATGTAAGCCAGGTCATCGGCGGAGCGCCCGATATCCCAGGGGTTCCAGTCGATCAAGAATAACCGTTGGCCTGTTTCCCTGGGGAATAAGAAGTTCCAAAAATGGGCGTCTCCATGTAGCAAGGTTTTTGACCCTGCCAGAGAGGTGGGAAACCAATCGTGTTCGGATGATGCCAGGATACGCTCGTATTGCTCCCGGCGCTGTGGTGAAAGCCTTTCGCTCATGAAGTCTATGAAGGTGGGGAAGCTTTCAATTGCCAGGCTGATGCGCCCGGCCCAGGACTGTTCCCAGGTCAGGTGGTGCCGGTAAACTTCTTCCAAGCGCGGGTCGTTCCAGCGCGCCGCGTGCAGGCGGGCCAGCACATCGAGCGCAGCCGCGCAGCGATGGTAATCCGGCGGAACCGGCCACTGCGTTTGGAAGTGCGTCTGGCTGAGGTCTTCCAGCAGTAACCAGGAGATATTGGCTACCGGATCATAATCGCTGAGATAGCAGCATGGCCACGATGCCTCGGGCATTTCCGGGGCGATGTCCCGGTAGAAAAAGGGCTCTTTGGATCCCACGGCGAACTTGAACACGAGATGCTTCGGGATCGACAGGCGCGCCCCTGGGGAGGTCTCTAACTCCAGGTAGGCGATGCGCGTGGACGCGACCGGGATCGAGCCTTCGGGGCGCTTGTGCACGGCGCTGACACTTCCACCCTGTAGCAAGTTGTGTGCAACCAGCAGAGCAGTGAGCGACTGGGGTGTGATTTGCTCAGCGCGCGTGATCGCTGAGACGGCTTTAGGTTCAAACATCTGTGGAGTTGGGTGAAGCGTTCCCCCGGCGCGCCAGCCAGTCTCGCAGTGCCGGGCCTGTGCCGAGCGACCAGGGGCGCAGCTTTTCGGGGGAAACAGGTTGGTAAGACTCCAGTTCATCGCCCAGGACGATTTCCCCGTGGGCCTGAATATGGAACGCCAGAATCAACTGGTTGGCCTGGATGAAGGTGTAATAGCCGATGAAGCTCACGATCTCTCCATCCAGCCCCAGTTCTTCGCCTAACTCGCGTAGAACAGCTTCTTCGGGTGTCTCACCTCGTTCCAGGAAGCCAGTTACCAGGCCGCGCCACTTCTCGGGCCAGCCCTTTTGCCGCACCAGGATAACGGCTCCCTCGTATTCGACGATCGCGGCTACAACCGGGACCGGGTTATCCCAGAAGGTGTAGTTGCACGACTGTGCAGAGCACTGGCGGCGTTCTCTGCCGTCGATCTGCGCTGTGATCAGTTTGCTGCCGCATTTCGGGCAATAGTTCATCCGGCCGCAAGAGACCTCTAATATATATAGCGGTAGATCCAGTAGCGATGCGGTCTGAATGGGTTGAAGACCGGGTAGGGCAGGTACTTGCGCATCGAAGGTTCGCCAACCGTGAGCGGGACCTCGTGGCAGGGCAGTACGACCACACGGATGTTGCGCAGCATGCCGAGCATATTGGGCACAGGCTGGCTGCACTCCCAACCATACACAGGATCGTAGGTCTGAATGTAGTAGAGCTGCATGCGATAGATATCTGTGGGGATATCGAACTCGCCGGTTTGCGGCACACTGCGGCTGCCTTCCTGCACAGTCAGGTAAAACAAGTGATCGGTGTTTTTAGTGCCGTACAGGCGGATGCCAATCGGCATATCGGATTTGTTGATCACCGTCAGGCGGTAGGTTCGTTCTTTTTCTTTGGCCCCGATTAAGAGTATCGAGAGTAACAAAAGGATGATGATGGGAGTCTTTTTCATTGTTTTTTTCTCCATACCCTGTATTTTAGCGCATATTTGGGAGATGGACAGGATTTGTTCGAAAGCTTGCCTGTCCATCTCCTGATTGCAATGGTTGGACAGGGTTATTCGGTGCGCAGCGCTTCAACCGGCTCCAGCGTGGCTGCCCGGTTGGCGGGGTAGATGCCGAAGAACAGACCCACCGCCGTCGAGAACAGGGTTGCCATCAAGACCGCGTTGATGGTGACTTGCGGTGTGAGCGAATTTCCGGCAGCCGAAGCGATCTGCCCGATTACCCCTGCCAGGGACCAGCCGAGCAGTACACCGATCAGCCCGCCGCCCAGGCTGAGCAAGGATGATTCGACCAGGAACTGGATACGAATGTCATTCTTACGAGCGCCCACAGCCTTGCGCAGGCCGATCTCACGCGTGCGCTCGGAGACGGTCACCAGCATGATGTTCATAATGCCGATCCCGCCCACCAGCAGCGAGACGCCGGCGATGCCCCCCAGGAAGGCGGTCAGGGTGCCCGTGATTGCCGAGGCGATCTCCAGAAAAGATTGCGTGCTCAAGATGCTGAAATCGTCCTCGCCGAGCGATTGGGTGTGGCGAGCGCGCAGGATTTGCGAAACGTCGTCGATTGCGGCGTTCACCGTATCCGAACTGGTTGCCTGGACGAGGATCATATCTACCCGGTCTGGGGTGCTGCGCCGCAATAAGCGCAGTTGCGCGGTAGATAGCGGCGCCAGGATGCGATTGTCGGAGCTGACCATGCCGGAGCCGCCTTGCTCTTTCAGCACGCCGATCACCGTGAAGATTTGGTCTGCGATGCGCACCTTCTCACCGACCAGGTTGGTGGTGCGGTCGAAGAGCGCTTTGGCTACATCTGTGCCTAACAGGACCACAGGCGCGTAATTTTCCACGTTAGCCTGGGAGATTTTCTGCCCTTCGGATAGATCGGCCGTTTGTACATCAAAATATTCGGGTGTGACCCCACTCAAGGTGGTTGAGGTGGTTTCACCCGGCACCGAGACCTGCACCTGACCCTGGATCACAGGGGCGATCTCGGCCACGGAGGGGGCCAGCTTCGTGTTAGCGATCGCCTGGGCATCCTCCAGGGTGAGCGGCTGGGGATTTTTGGCATCCCCGCCAGAGGTCACATACAGTAAGTTGACTCCGATGCTGTTAATCTGCCCGGTGATGGCTGACTCGGCCCCAGCGCCGATCGCCATCATGGCGATCACCGCGCCCACGCCGATGATAATGCCCAGCATGGTCAGGCCAGAGCGGACCTTGTTGGAGCTCAGGCTTTCCAGCGCCTCGAGGAGAAGTTGTCCCAGGTTCATACCTCTGCCTCCATTTGTCCATCCCGAATGCGGATGACGCGCTGCGTGTGCTCGGCGATTTCCGGGTCGTGTGTAACGATGATCAGGGTTGTGCCGCGCTCTTTATTCAAGTTGAGCAGCAGTTCCATAATCTCATCGCCAGAGCGGCTGTCCAGGTTGCCGGTGGGTTCGTCGGCCATGACGATGGATGGGTTGTTGACCAGCGCCCGGGCGATCGCCACACGCTGCTGTTGCCCGCCGGAAAGCTCTTGTGGGCGGTGCCCCAGGCGGTTTTCCAGGCCGACCGCTTTCAGGGCTTCGATGGCCCTCTGGCGGCGGCTGCTGCCATTGGGAGGACTGTAGCGCAAAGGCAGCTCGACGTTGGTTATGGCTGTCGACCGCGGCAGCAGGTTGAAGCTTTGGAAGACAAAGCCCACCTTGCGGTTGCGGATGTTGGCGAGCTGGTTGTCGTTCATCCCGGCTACGTTTTCTCCATCTAGGTAGTATTCGCCCGTTGTGGGCACATCCAGGCAGCCCAGGATGTTCATCAGCGTAGATTTGCCCGAGCCCGAAGGGCCCATGATGGCAACGACCTCCCCACGCTGGATGCCCAGGGAGAGTCCGCGCAGTGCATGTACATCGATCTCACCCATCCGGTAAACTTTGGTCAGGTCTTTGGTTTCAACAACCCATTCGTTCATGGCTGGCCTCCAGCCGGCTGTTGTTCCCCGCCGCCTCCGGTCATCATCCTGAATGGACCCCTGGGGAGATCATCGGTCGTGGTAGTCTGGCTTGCTGGGTTGAGCACCACCTGGGCGCCAACCGGCAGGTCGCCAGCCAGCAGTTCACTGAAGGTGTCGGAAGACATCCCTATCGTCACCGGCACAGCAATTGTGCTCTGGTCGGGTTGTAAAACGTAAACCACCTGTTTGCCATTCTCAAGCCGGATGGCCTGGTTGGGGACTAACACCACATCCTGCTTTTGCGCTACGACAATTTTTACATCGGAAGTCATTCCAGGGCGCACATCTGCGTCGGCATCGGTCAATTCGACTGTCACGGTAAAGTTGACCACATTGCTATCCTGGCTGCCGACCGCAGCTACTTCAACGACTTTTCCGTGATATTCTTTGTTGCGGATGGCATCCAGAGTCAGGCTGACCGGTTGGCCGGTTTCAACGTGGTTGATATCGATCTCTGAAACGCTCAGGTCGACGTAGCGCGCCGAGAGGTCGTCGATGCGAAAGCCCAGGCTGTTATTCGATACCTGGTCGCCGGGTTGAGGTTCGGCCTGCGTGACCGTGCCATCGAAGGGCGCTTCGATCCAGGCCTGGCTGAGCGTGGCTTCTGCCGCGGCGATTTTGGCCTTGAGCGCTTCTACTTCAGCCGGATCAGGACCGTTCACCCATTTGGCGTAGTCGTCTTGCGCCTGTTTCAGGTTAGCCTCGGCCACTTCCAGGTTATATTCGTACTTCAGGCGTTTGATCGCCGTGTCATAGTCGCTCTGAGCTTCGTCCAGGGCCTCTTTCAGCCGTTCTCGGGTAGCATCGCCGGAGGGCTTGAATTTATACGGCTCGAAGTCCAGCCGGGCCTGGTCGAGTTTCTCCTTCATTATCTTCACCGCTTCAACAGCGTTCATGTTAGCCTGGTCGGTGGGGACGGTGAAATTATCCAGTTGGTACTGTGCATCTCGAACCGCCTGTTCGTAGGTGACGATATCCTGCATGGCCTTGACGCGCGCCATGTCGGCATTGGTGTACAGGTCATCCAGGGACTGCTGGGCGTTGAAGATATCCGCCTGCGCCAGGATCACGCTCTGGGGTAGAGAGGTCTGGGCCAGAGTAGCCAGCTTGTCGCCGGCTTTTACTTGATCGCCCGCCTGGACAGCCACCGTTTCGACAGTGCCAGAGGTTTTCCAGTAGAGCTGCGCGGTCTGGCGTGGGCGTACTTGGCCGATTGCATCGATCGTTACCACCAGTTCGCCTTTGGCGATGGCCTGGGTTTCCAGGCCGTCCGTTGTCGCGCGGGCGGCTTGAGCCTGGCTGAAGTTTGTGTAGAGGAAATAACCCCCGCCGATTACAGCCAGGGCGATGATCAATAAAAAGATGCGCCAAACAATTTTCTTCATGGGTTTCAACTCCGTATTGGGTTCGATTGTGTGGATAAGATAACAGTTCCCTGGCAATCTTTGTAGTGAGCGGGGTCATATCCCACCTGGCCTGGGTATGACTGAAGTCATCCCTGCTTATGACGGTTGTGAGTAACCGAAAGCCTTGAAATGTGCTATCATGTGAAATATGAAGACATCCTCGCTCGAACCGGGATTGCTGCAAGTTTTTCGGGGTTACGCCTGGCTCAGACTTACGTTCGCCTTGTTGCTGCCCGTGGCAGCCAATTTGGAACCTTTTCGAGAGAATCATAGCGACTACACCTTACAATTGGTAGCCACGTTATTCGATGTGCTGCTTCTGCTGGCTTATTTGTATTGGCCTCGCTTACAGGCGCGCCTGGGGCGCTTATATGTGCCGCTGGGCCTGGCTCTGGCGACAGTCATGCTGTTGATCGAGCCGAATCTGTCTTCGCTGGGCGGAAGTTTTCTGCGCCTGAATCCTTTCCTCTACATCTTGCTGATCCTGGTGGCCTGGCAGTACAGCTTATCCATGGTCGTGATCTATATCCTGTCGGTTACGATTCTCGAGACCCTTCCCTATCTGATTGCCCCTGTGACCGTCGCGCATCCCGCATTGGTTATTTTATCTGCCACAGCAGTTGAGGGTAATGCGGACCTGATCTTATTGGAACGGGTGATTACTTTTGGAATGTTGATTTCGCGTCTGTTCTCGTTGCTGGTGCTCGGCTATGTGGTTTCCAGGCTCTCCACGGCCCAGCGTGAGCAGCGCCAGGCCCTGGCCAGGGCCAACCAAAAACTGGTTGGGCACGCGGCTACGTTGGAACAACTGGCCACCAGCCGGGAGCGGCTGCGCCTGTCGCGCGAGCTGCACGACACCCTGGCGCACACCCTGAGCGCCCTGGCGGTCCAGTTCGATGCTCTGGCAACCGTTTGGGATCCGGTTCCCGAGCCGGCGCGCCAGATGTTGGAGCGCATGCAGCAAACCAACCGCACCGGCCTGGACGAGACCCGCCGCGCCCTCAGCGCGCTGCGCGCTGCTCCGCTCGAAGAACTGGGATTGGAGTTGGCGCTGCGCGCCCTGGCTGAAGATATGGCTGCGCGCAGTACCTGGAAGTTAGCGCTGGATATTTCACCCAACCTGGAGGGCCTCGACCCGGACGTTGAACAGTGTTTTTACCGGGTGGCCCAGGAAGCGCTGGAGAATGCCTCGCGCCACGCCAGGGCGAAAAACCTCGATGTGCGTCTCTCGCAGGATGGCCAGCGCCTGGCGTTGTCGATCACCGATGACGGCTGCGGTTTCGACCCCCGGCATGTGGCCGATGGGCGCAACCTGGGTTTGAAGGTGATGGGCGAGCGGGCGGATTTGATCGGCGCCAACCTGATGATCCATAGCCAGCCCGGAGCGGGCGCCCGCATCGAATTAACGTTGGAGAAAGTTGCATGATTCGCGTATTCGTTTGCGATGACCAGGCAGTCGTGTGCGATGGGTTGGAGATGATTTTGAATGCCGACCCCGAGATCGAGGTGGTTGGTACAGCTTATGACGGCGGTGAAGCGCTGGAAATTATCGAGCGAACCAAACCGGAAGTCGTGCTCATGGACCTCAAGATGCCGGGTGTGAATGGCATCCAGGCCACACGCCAGATTCGCCAGAAATATCCTGACATTCGGGTGCTGGTATTGACCACTTTTGGCGACGATCAATGGGTCTTCGACGCCATCCGCAGCGGGGCAGTGGGCTATTTGTTGAAGGGCACCCCGCGCGCCGAGTTGATCAAGGCGGTCAAGGGCACGGCTGCCGGAGAGACGCACATCGATCCGGCTGTAGCAGGCAAGCTGTTTGCCTACGTGGCTCAGCGCAACGAGCCGGAGGATACGGCCATTACCGAAAACTTGAGCGAACGCGAACTGGATGTACTGCGTTTGCTGGCCCAGGGGTTGACCAACGCCGAGATCGCCGAAAAGTTGTACCTGACGCCGGGTACGGTGCGTAACTATGTCAGCGCGGTGCTGGCCAAGCTGGATGTGGTTGACCGCACCCAGGCAGCTTTGATCGCGGTCCGCTTTGGGCTGGTAGATGGTCAGTAGAGCCCGCCTCGGCCTGGCGAGGGTGCGTCTCGGCCTGGGGTTCAAGGCATTGAAAGAATTGGGCCCGCGGCAGGTGGGCCTGTATGCCCTGTACCAGCTCGGCCTGCGCAGTGGTTATTTCGCCTGGGCGACTCGCTCCGCTCGTGACTGGCGTGGTGCTGAACCTCTCATCCTGCGCTCCGGCTTGTTCCCACTGCCAGACGCGCAAGAGCTGCGGGCGCTGTTAGGTGAGCCCGGGCAGGCGCAGGTGTTGGCCCTGGCCGATGAAGTGGTAAGGGGCAACGTGCGCCTGTTTGGCGCAGGGAAAGCGGTCGCGCTGCGCCTGGCCCCAGCCGGACCGTTAGTGCATTGGACCAGGTATGAAACGGGCGGCCAGCAGGCTGGGACCGCCTCGAGCCAGGGAGAGGTTGGTGATGCGACGAGCAGCGATGTTAAGTTCACCTGGGAGCCGGCCCGCTTTGGCTGGGCCTATCTGCTCGCCAGGGCCTATCGCTTGAGCGGAGACGAACGTTACGCTGCTGCCTTCTGGGAACATACGCAGGCTTTCTTGCAGGCTAACCCACCCTACCTGGGACCGCACTGGACCTCGGCGCAGGAGGTGGCCCTGCGCTTGATAGCGCTGGTCTTTGCCTGGGGGGTTTTCAAAGATTCGCAGCACAGCACGCCGCCGCGCGCTGCGCAACTGGCGCAGGCGGTAGCGGCCCACGCCGATCGCATCCCGCCTACGCTGCTCTACGCCCGGGCGCAGAATAATAACCACCTGTTGAGCGAGGCCGCCGGCCTGTATACCGCCGCGTTGGCGCTTCCCGGGCATCCCCAGGCGCACTATTGGGGCAGGTTGGGTTGGCGCTGGTTCGAGCGCGGCTTGCAGATGCAGATCGCTGAGGATGGAGCCTATATCCAGCACAGCGCTAATTACCATCGCCTGATGCTGCAACTGGCGGTCTGGGTGGACTGCCTGGGGCGCAGCGCAGGACGTGTGCTCTCAGACACAACGCAGGCACGCCTGGAGGCCGCCACGCGCTGGCTGCTGGCCCTGGTGGACCCCGCCAGCGGGGGCGCGCCGAACCTGGGGCCCAACGATGGCGCCTACATCCTGCCGCTGACAGTTTGCCCGTTCGCCGATTATCGCCCGGCGCTGCAGGCCGCCGCGCTGGTTTTCTGGGGCCAGCCCGCCTTCGCAGTTGGCCCCTGGGATGAGATCAGCCTGTGGCTTGGATTGCGCGGACAGGGCCAGGAACGGATCGCCCCATCTCGGATTGAGCTTTCTTCTTGCACGCCGCATGTTTTGCGCTCCCCTGGGGGCGACTCCTGGGCCTACCTGCGCGCTGCCCGCTTTTCCGGGCGCCCCGGTCACGCCGACCAGCTTCACCTGGACCTGTGGTGGCGTGGCCTGAACGTGGCCCAGGATGCCGGGACTTATCTGTATAACGCTCCACCGCCCTGGGACAATGCCCTGGCTGGGACGGCGGCGCACAACACATTGGTTGTAGCCGGGCGCGACCAGATGCAGCGCGCCGGGCGATTCCTTTACCTGGACTGGGCCCAGGCCCAGGTGCTGTCTCAATCTGAGCATACCCTGGTCGCTCAGCATGATGGCTACCGCCGCCTGGGGCTGTTCCACCGCCGCTCCGTCAGCCTGACCCCGGTGGGCGATTGGCTGGTTCAAGACAGTTTGTTGCCTTTAGCGCATGTGAGTTCGCATCCACAGCCCTGCCTGGCGGCTTTGCATTGGCTTTTCCCCGATTGGCCCTGGAATCTAGAAGAGGTCAACGCTCAAGAAGTGCTACTGGAATTATCTTCGCCGCTTGGTTGGGTGAAGCTGCATGTGACCGGCAAAGCAGGCCTGTCGGATCGCCTGGCAGTGCAGGTGGTGCGGGCTGGCGAATTGCTGTACGGGGTAGGTGAGCCAGATCCAACCAGGGGCTGGAGTTCTGCCACATATGGTGATAAAATCCCGGCACTCTCGGTGCGCATTTGTGCTCAGGGCGCGCTCCCCTTAGAACTGGCCAGCCAGTTCACTTTCGCGAAGAGTGAATCCTCGAGATGAGTGCGCCTAATTCGGAGCGGAGGTCGGAGGCTTGGCAAGAGCGGCAGCCATATTGATCGAAGACGGAAAAGTTGCGCTGATCGAACGCCGGCGCGCCGGTAAACTGTATTACCTTTTCCCTGGAGGGGGGACTGAGTATGGCGAGTGGCCCACAGAAACAGTGATTCGTGAAGTAGAAGAAGAATTGGGGCTGGTTGTGCGCGTCAATCGTCTGATCGCCGAGGTGATTTTCAGGGGCAGGCCGCAGTACTTTTTCCTGGTGGAGCGCCTGAGCGGCGAGTTCGGCACCGGCCAGGGGCCAGAGATGGGCAATTCGCCGCAATCGCCCAGCGGTAGTTTCACGCCGGTGTGGATGCCGATCGAGCAACTGCCAGAACTGATTATTCACCCGCTTTCCGTGGTCGAGATGGTCCTGCGCTCCAGGATAGAAAGCTGGCCGGAAGAAGCGCCGCGCTTTTACGAAAAACCAGATTCGTAAAAGGATTCCATCGAACGAGCAAGGAAGCATACATGCACATTTTGTTGATCCACCAGGCTTTCGTGGCCTTGGACGAGCCGGGAGGCACCCGCCACCACGAATTGGCGCGTTACCTGGCCCAGCGCGGCCATCGCGTGACGATCATCGCCAGCCCGGTCAGCTATTTAACCGGTAAGGCTGAAGCGGCTGCCGCTCCCCGCCAGGAGGACGATCTGGATGAGCGGGTGAAGATTTTGCGGACATACACTTATTCCGCGCTGCACCGCAGTTTCGTGCATCGCGTGTTCAGTTTCCTCAGTTTTATGGCATCTTCTTTCCTGGCGGGTTTGCGCGTACGCCAGGTGGATCTGGTGTGGGGTACCTCTCCGCCCATTTTTCAGGGCGTGACTGCCTGGACTTTGGCCCGCCTGAAAGGTGTCCCCTTCCTGTTCGAGGTGCGTGATCTGTGGCCGATTTTTGCTATCCAGGTAGGGGTGCTGCGCAATCCGCTCCTGATCCGCGCTTCCGAGTGGCTGGAGCGCTTCCTGTATCGCCGCTCCGATTGCTTGATGGTCAACTCGCCTGGTTTCATCGCCCACGTGCAGGCGCGTGGCGCCCGGCGCGTGGAACTGGTGCCCAATGGTACGGATACGCGCATGTTCGACCCGTACGCCGATGGTCGCGCCTTTCGACAGGCCCACGGGCTGGAGGGCAAGTACGTGGCGCTGTACGCCGGGGCGCATGGTATTTCCAACGATTTGGGAGTGGTGCTGCAGGCCGCGCACATGCTGTCCGACCGTCCGGAGATCGCCATCGTGCTGCTGGGGGACGGCAAAGAAAAACCTGCCCTGGTGGCCCAGGCGGACGAAAGGGGTCTGGACAACGTGTTCTTCGTCCCGCCCGTGCCTAAGTCTGGCATGGGCGAAGCCCTGGCGGCCGCGGATGCCTGCATTGCCATCCTCAAGCCGGTGCCCATGTACGCCACCGTTTATCCCAATAAAGTGTTCGACTATATGGCGGCTGGCCGCCCGGTGATCCTGGCCATGGAAGGGGTGATCCGCCAGGTGATCGAGGCGTGTGAAGGTGGCATTTACGTGCCGCCTGGCGACCCGGCGGCCCTGGCGCAAGCTGTGCGTAGGCTGGCGGACGAGCGCGAATGGGGGCTTAGCCTGGGGAGAAATGCCCACCAGCACGTGCAGGAACACTTCGACCGGGAGGAATTGGCACAAAGGTTGGCCGAGTTGGTTGAAAATTTGGTTGGCGGCGAGTCCGTGGCGAATGAACCTAAAACTGGCCGTAGATAAAGGGCCGCATTTCTGAGCCGCGGGCGAAGTCGATGACCAGCAGGCTAAATATTACAACCAATGCCGCGATGACCAGTGCGTGCCGGACGAACGCCCAGCGCCTGGGCAGGGTCAGGGCGCGGCTGCTCGCCAGGTCGATGCCGAAAACCAGGGCGGCGGTGAACAGGATCGAGGGCAGGTAGTAGGGCAGCCAGTGCATTTGTTGGAAGACCAGCAAGCCTTGCAGGAACCGCCCCGCGGCCGCGAACGACGCGCTGCGGAATAACACCCATCCCACACCTACCAGATGGAAAGCAATCAATCCGCTTAAGATCGATGCCCAGCGCCGGCCCGGTTTCAATTTGAGCAGGTGTTCGCCTGAGATCAGCATGCCATGCCAGAGCCCCCAGGCTACATAGGTCCAGGCTGCGCCATGCCACAGGCCGATCAGGGTCATGGTGATCAGGTTAGCGCTGGTTTGCACCAGGCGCGGCCAGCGGCGCTGTGTCTTGGCCAGCAAGAACCGGCTGGTGGGAAAGAACAGGTATTCACGGAACCACTGAGTCAGCGACATATGCCAGCGATTCCAGAAGGATGTGATTGTGGTTGACAGGTAAGGCTGTTGGAAGTTCTCTGGGAGCTGGAATCCTAGCAACGCCGCCGAAGCGCGCGCAATATCGGTGTAACCGGAAAAATCCGCATAGATCTGGAATGCGTATAAATAAAACCCTTGGATGAAGAGCGGCGTGGGAAAAACCAGGTCGCCGGCAGGCAGTGCTGCGGCGCGAAATGCAACATCTGCCTGAGATGCCAGGCTGTCTGCGATCACTATTTTTTTAAATAAACCGAGTAGCAATAGACCTAAAGCAGGGCCAAGAGAATTTCGGTCGAACTTGGGTTGAATTTGTTCGATTTGCTTGATGAAAGCCGCCGGGCGAACGAGTGGGCCAGCGATCAGTCTGGGGAAGAAAGCCAGGTAGAGGGCGAAATCCAGGAAGCTATGTATGGGCTGGATTTTCTGGCGGTACACTTCGGTGGTGTAGGCCATGCTTTGAAAGGTATAGAAAGAAATTCCTACCGGTAGCAACAGCTTCAGCCCAGGCGAAAGCGAATGGATCCCCAGGGTTTGCAAGATAGCGCCCAGGTCGCTCAGAAAGAAGTCCGCGTATTTGAATAAGCCCAGAAAGACCAGGTTGATTAGGACACTCAACCCGGCCAGGCGTTGAGGATGGGAGTTGTTAGGAATTGCTCGTCCGATGAGATATACTAAAACGGTAAGCCCAAAAAGGATGCACAGGAAGCGCCAGTCGAATAAGGCATAGAAACCATAGCTGACCAGCAGCAGGAACGCTTTTCGCCAGGCTGGGCGTGGTAACAGCCAGAATACGAATACTGTTACAGCCAGGAAAATAAGATAGAGAGGTGTGTGCAGTAGCATCTACGGGCAGGAAGCGTTTTGGATGATTTCTAGGATGGTTTGGGCAACGATGCGGTGACCAGTTACGCTCCAATGTGTGTCGTAGAGCATATAGGGCGCGTCGCCTTGCAGGGCAGCCTGAGTCAGTGCCTGGCTCGGGTCTGCCAGGAGGACGCCCTGTTGGCGGGCAAATTCGATGAGCAAGCCTCGGGCCGCGCCAGCATTGGACTGCATTTGTCGGATGCTCGTAGTGAATGAAGGATCCTGTACCAGGGTATGGGTGCTGTCCAGTCGCCAGGGTGCCAGCGTATCGAGCACCAGTTCAAGTTGGCTCGCATCCTCTGCTAGAGGAAAGTAGATATCTGGCTTGGTGGGGACATAGAGCAGGATGACACACACTTTGTTCTTACGGGCTAGTTGAATCAAATCCACCAGTTCCTGGCTTGCTGAAGCCCATTGCTGGCTGTCTCTCATTTCGCTAGGTTCAATTGTCAGGGTAGAGAGGTAATTGGTGTAGAAAGTCAATTCCACGGTTTGGCCTGGGATGTCGATCTGGAGTGGATAGATCGGTTTAGCAATCGCCTGTTTCGGGCTTCCGTTATTGAAGCGGCGATAAATGTGTTGAATGACGGGGTAAGCCAGGTTGGGGACCAGCCAATTTGGGTTGGGGCTATAGCCAATAATATCCAGCGCGGGCAGAATTCCCACTACTGCCCAACGCGGCTGGCGCGGCAGGCCGAATTTCTTTAGATAATCGCGCTTCAGAGAAGTTCCTGCGCCGGTCTGCGACAGGTTGAGTAGACTCAGTCCGCTTGATTTCATCAGTTGGTGTGTCCAGGGTTGGCTGGCTTGTGCTCCCAGCGAATGCGAACGCCCTAAGACGATAATATCTACCTGGGGCGGCAGCGGCGCTTGGTTAGGAAAACCAAATTCATCGGTCTGGAAATGAACGGTTCCCTCCAGGCGATCCTCTGTGAGGGGAATGGGTTGAACCAACTCGGGCTGCCAGAAGAAGATATCCCCATCGGAGTAATGTACATCATAGATTTGTTCCTGCACAGGTGTGTAAACCGGGGCGGGTACAGCCATGCCGCGCAGCAGCAGCCTGGGATTGAGATGTAAGCTGGTTTCAAGCAGCACCAGACCTAATGCCAGGCCTGCAAAGAGCGCCAGAGTTACGCGCAAAGCGTTTTTGAACATTGCCTGGAGTTTATCACGAGTTTTATGCTGGGCAAGATAGATATCCTTTGCAGAATGTGCCATTTTGTAGTTTAATAAACACTGGCGAAACGGATCGTCAGTGTAAGTATTCACAAGGAGAATCCTATGGGCGTTCCTACAGGCAAGAAAGTAGCCTTTTGGGTTTTAGTGTCCCTTTCATTGGTAATGGTCGCCTGCAATGCCCCTGCACGCCTAACGCCAACCGCCACTGCCCTGGCGTTGCCAACGGCCGTGCCTACTCCCGCCGCGACGCAGCCGCCCCCCAGCCCGACAAGCACACCTACCAAAAGCATTCCGTTGATCCTGACCACCCCGCCGGCAACCGCCACGCCGATCTTCAAAGGCCCGTATGCCGTGATTCTGTTGGGGCAGGGCGAAACCCTCAACGTGCGCCAGGCGGCTGGCACAGATCAACCCATTGTGGGCCAACTTACCACCGTGGACAAAGATATCTTGCTGACCGGGCGCGAATCCGCAATAGGCGACCAGCTTTGGGTGGAAATTCGTCGATCCGCAGGCGATACGGGCTGGGTGAACGCCCATTACCTGAGCGAATACGTGCTCTCGGAGGCTTTCTGCGCGGATGCACAGGTGCCTGATTTAATAGAGCAGTTCAAGGCGGTGATACTCAACCAGGACGGCGAGGTGCTGTCCGCGCTGGTCAGCCCTACGCACGGCTTGAGCGTGACCTACCTGCGCACCGGCCGCACGGCCAATTACAGCCGGGAGGAAGCGCGCTGGGTCTTCAGCAGCGATTACGTCACCAATTGGGGTACGCACCCGGCCAGCGGGTTGGAAATCCAGGGCACGTTCCGGGCCGAGGTGCTGCCGACCCTGGTAGAGGTTTTATCCGCAAACTATACCCAGACCTGCAATGATCCCGGCCCAGGGGGCATGACCTACCTGTATACCTGGCCGGTCGAATATACCAACCTCAACTACCAGGCGCTGCACAAGCCTGGTACGCCCAGCGTGGACCTAGACTGGCGCACCTGGCTGGTAGGCGTAGAATATATAGATGGGAAGGCCTATTTGTTTGCCCTGCTGCACTTGTTTTGGGAGCCATAGTGTAAAACTCTCTTTTCAAACTGTGCAACTGAAAAGAACACACCTTTCGGGTTCCAAAATCCTGAAAGGTGTGTGGGTTATGAAGAATAGTTTTCGATATACGACGTTCGTGTCAATTTTCACAATAAAACCAGCTACATAACTCCCCCTGTAGCAGGACAGGCAATCAGCAGGCTTGC
The DNA here is from genome assembly GCA_040752025.1 of Chloroflexota bacterium. GTDB lineage: Bacteria > Chloroflexota > Anaerolineae > Anaerolineales > UBA4823 > JBFMFR01. The sequence continues at coordinate 167,523 of JBFMFR010000002.1, forward strand.
GAGGTACTCAGGACCAGGCGGCGGCTAGCTGGACGCGCGTGGCGTGCAGGCGCTCGATGGCGGCCTGCGCCATGCGGCGCAGCAAGACCGCTTCCAGTTGCGGGTCTCTGGCGAGCAGATCTTTCAATCCCTGGGCGTCGAAGCGAATGGCCCGGCTGGTGCCGCTACTGCGTGCGGTGGAGGTCAGGATGTGCGGTTCAATCAGCGCGGAGATGCCGAATGGCTCGCCAATATTGATCTGAGACACAGGAATCTGTTTGCGGTCGGCCTGTTGGAAGGCCTCCTGGACCGTGTAATACAAATCGACACAGCCATCCAGCAGGAAGTACAGCGCCTGGGCTGGTTGGCCTTCCTGGAGAACGACGGCGTCATTTTCCAGAGAGATTTGCTCGGCGATCATGGCCAGGTTGCGCAGTTGCTCATCGTTCAATTGGCCAAAGAACGGGTAGCGACGCAGCAGTTCGGGTGAAATCATGGGGGCTCTCCTTTCAGCGCAAAGAACTATCTGGCTCGATAGGAAACGTAATTCATTATAGCATTTGAAACACAATTGTCAACAAATGGTTTCGATTTTCAGGTCGCGCAACTCGATCCAGGCTGCCTCGGGGTTTTGCAGCATCCCGTAGCGCACGCGGCCCGAAGGGGGCATAGCTGCGTACTGGTTGTCCACCCACAGCACCAGGCCCAATGGCCCGTTAGGCGCAACTTGAGTGGACAAAACCGTTTGGCCATCTACTTGAAAGCATACCTGTTCGAGTTGCCAATCCAGGCGGTAAGAATGCCAGAGAGACGGGTCGAGCGCTAAAACGCAGGCTGCTTCGCCCACCCAGGTGCGCCCCAGGCGGCGCAGCAGGCGCACGCCTGGCGGCAGCGCCAGCAGTGGCAGGCCTAATAATGCCGGGGTCAGCCAGATCGGCGGCCAGCGCGGGGCGCGGAAGACAGCCGCCAGGTTTCCATGCGCGGGCAAATCATCGCGAAGAGACAGGTAATTTTGGGGTGAAGCAAAGAAGAACCAGGCCGCGTTGGGCAGGGTTGGCAGGCGCAGCGCCTCTCCACCCGTGAGCAGGCCCATCCCGAATGGATCGTTCCATACGCCAAAGCCCCAGGTTCCCGGCAGCTCTGCGGTCGAAGCGCGCCCTTGCAACTCCAGGCTGAAGGGCGGGCGCCAGCGGAACGCGCTACGCCGCAGGTGGCCATAATCATCCATCTGCGCCAGACGGTAGCGCCCGGCCGGTCCGGCCGGGATCGCCAACCGCCAAGTGCGTGCATCCTGGCGTAAAACCTGCGCTCCCCTGGTCAGGTTAGTGCGCAAGTCGAAGGGTACATCCAGTATAGCAAGCCTCCAGCCAGCACATTCTGGCACTCAATCTTATCACGGTTGGCTTTCTCTCTCGCAATGAAGTATAATCGTACCCGGGCCGCCCTGAGCAATGACCGGCACGCTGGAATTGGTAAAGCGCCTCTCGCGAACCCTGTTTTACCCTGCACGGCTTTGTTTGCATGTCTGGCAGCTCAAGTACCTGCAAGGAGTATGAATGGAAATCACCTGGTATGGACTCTCCTGTTTTCGGTTGACCGAGCGCGGTATGGCCTCTATTGTAACCGACCCCTATGATCACAACGCCACGGGTTACGAAGCGTTGAAGTTGAAAGCCGATATCGTGACGGTGAGCCACGACGCCCCTGGACATAATTTCGTCAGCGCCGTAAAAGGGAGAAACAACACCCTCACCGGCCCTGGCGAATACGAGATTGGCGGTGTGTTTATTACTGGTGTGCAAACCAATGGGCACAGCAAGCGCACCGCGGATGAGCCGCGCAACACTTTGTATGTTTTTGATTTTGATGGTGTTACCGTCGCTCATCTGGGCGACCTTAGGCGTGTTCCCAGCCAGACGGAAATCGAGGCCTTGGGAAACGTGAGCGTGGCATTGGTGCCGGTTGGTGGAGGCGGTGGTCTGTCTCCTACCAAAGCCGTTGAGGTAATCAGCCTCTTGGAACCCGGGATCGTCATCCCCATGCATTACCACACGCCGGGCATCAAACTCAAGCTTTCCCCCGTTACCCGCTTTCTTAAAGAGATGGGCCTGGGCAGCATCGAGCCACAGCCCAGCCTCAAAGTCAGCCGAGGCAGCGAGCCGGAGTCGACGCGTGTGATCCTCCTGGCTCACGAACGTTCGTAGAAATACCTGGTTAGGAGCATAAAGTGGCTATCAAACTCTTGTTGACCTGGGATATTCTGCCCGGCCGCGAGCAAGAATACTTCGAGTTTGTGGTGCGCGACTTCATCCCTGGCGTGCAAAGCATGGGCATGGAACCCAGTGATGCCTGGTTTACCATGTACGGCAACCAACCCCAAATCCTGGCTGCCATGCAGATGCCGAGCATTGCCTCTCTACAAAACGTGCTGAATTCCGAAGAATGGAAGGGCCTCACCCAGCGGCTGTTAGATTACGTTGAAAATCTGGATTATAAGGTGGTGCAGGCGCGCGGTGGTTTTCAATTGTGAAGCCTATCGACCTGGCAACGCCTCTGCTCAAATGGTATGCCCAAAACGCTCGTGACCTGCCCTGGCGCGCCGCGCCGGATGCTTATGCCGTGTGGGTTTCCGAGATCATGCTCCAGCAAACCCGCGTGGAGACGGTGATCCCTTATTACCAGCGCTGGATGCAGCGCTTTCCCAGTCTCCTCAGCCTGGCGGCAGCTTCTCAGCAGGATGTGCTGGCAGCCTGGGAAGGCCTGGGTTATTACAGCCGGGCGCGTAACCTGCACCGCGCTGCTCAGCAGGTTGTACAGCAATGGGGGGGGCAGTTACCTGTGGATGTACAGGCTTTGCGCCGCCTGCCGGGCATCGGTCGCTATACTGCCGGCGCGATTGCATCTATCGCCTTCGGGTTGGATGAGCCCGCCCTGGATGGCAACATCCGCCGCGTCCTGGCGCGTCTCTTCGATGTCAGCGAGCCAGCGCGTTCTCCGGCAGGTGAGAAGCGACTGTGGGAACTGGCTGGCGCCCATTTGCCTGTTGGTCGGGCTGGCGCGTACAACCAGGCTTTAATGGACCTGGGGGCAGGGATTTGCACCCCGCGTGCCCCGGCCTGCAAGCGCTGCCCGCTGGCATCGTTATGCCAGGCGCGCGCCGCTGGCGTGCAGGCGGAGCGCCCGGTAAGCCTGGCCAAATCTGCCATCCCGCATTACACGGTCACGGCTGCCGTTATCGGTAAAGCGTCCAATCCATCGGACAGGGGAAACCAGGTGCTCATCGCCCAACGCCCGCCCCACGGGTTGCTGGGTGGCCTGTGGGAATTCCCCGGAGGTAAGCAGCAGCCTGGGGAGGATCTGGTTGCCTGTTTGCAACGCGAGATCTGCGAAGAATTGGGTGCATCGATCCAGGTGCACGATCGCCTGGGTGTTTACCGGCATGCCTACACCCATTTTCGGGTTACATTGCACGCTTTTCACTGCACCTTGCTGGAGGGGAGCCAGCCGCAGCCGATTCAGGCTCATGACCTGCGCTGGGTGCCCCCCTCCGAACTATCTGCCTTCCCCATGGGCAAAATCGACCGGCAGATCTCCAGGGATTTGCTCTCCAGGTCACAGTCAGCCGCGCCGGCGGTGTTTACCGAGGTTCTTCCATGAACGCTCTCCAGCCGCTAGTTGTCGATGCACATGAAGACCTGGCATGGAACATGCTGACTTTCGGGCGTGACTATACCCGTCCGGCTGCTCAAACTCGCCAGTCTGAAAAGGATAGTTTAGCGCCCCAGGTCAATGATGACGTTTTGTTGGGCTGGCCTGATTACCTGCGTGGTCGCGTGGCGCTCGTTTTTGCCAGCCTGTTCGCCGCTCCGGCACAGCACCAGGCCGGTCCATGGGAGTTACAATACTATACCGATGATATCCAGGCTGAACGCCTCTACCTGGCCCAACTGGATGCCTACTGGCGATTGGCAGACGAACACCCTGACAAATTCCGCCTGGTTCAAACTCATCAGGATCTTGCACAGGTACTCTCTGCCTGGGAGAGTTTTGTGCCCCCTTCTCATGATCAGGAGAACGCCCCAGGGTCCGTGCAGATGCCGGCAGTCGGGTTGGTGATCCTTATGGAAGGGGCTGAAGCGGTGCGCCAGCCCCAGGATCTGGAGAACTGGTGGCAGCGCGGGGTGCGCATCATCGGCCCGAGTTGGATGGGCAATCGCTACGGCGGCGGTACGCGCCAGCCAGGGCCGCTGACCGCCGATGGTTTTGCTTTGCTGGAAGGCATGGCGCAGTATGGTTTTGTCCTGGACCTGGCCCATATGGATGAGAAGGCTGCCCTGCAAGCTCTGGACGCCTACCCTGGCGCAATCATTGCCTCGCACAGCAACGCCCTGGCGCTGCTCAAGGGCTCTACCAGCAACCGCCACCTGTCAGACCGCTTGCTGCAGGGCATCCTGGAGCGCGACGGGGTCATTGGTATTAACTTCTTTGGCACTTTCTTGAAATTTGGTTGGGTCAAGGGCCAGTCGCGTCTGGAGATCTCCTTGCAGCAGGTTGTCAACCAGATCGATTACATCTGCCAGATGGCGGGCGATGCCCGGCATGTGGGCATCGGCAGCGATTTTGATGGCGGCTTTGGCCTGCAATCCGTCCCGCACGAGATTGATACGGTTGCCGATCTGCAAAAACTGGTGCCGTTGTTATCCGAGAAGGGTTACACGGACACTGCCATCACTGCCATCCTGGGAAGTAACTGGATCGATCTCTTGCGAAAGACGCTGCCAGAGGCTCGTGGATAGGCAACCATGGGTGAAAAAACTTTGCGGAGAAATAACCGCCATTTTCGCATCCGCCTGGGGCTGGTGATTGTCGTCCTGGGGCTGGTGATTTTCATCCTGGGCGTGGATCCTGGTCTGTTCGGTATGGATCGCAGCCCGGTGGTTGGCTTCGTACAGATCGCCGTATTCCTGGTTGGCCTGGCGATGATCTGCCTGGGTGGCTACCTGACTCTCAACACGCTGTGGAACGGCAGCGAGAAGACCATCGCTGCTGATGTAGGTTTCCGCATGGTCAGTACTGGATACGTGATCAGCGTGGCTTCGGGCATGGCAGATGTCTTTGGTCTCGGCAACCAGCCGTTCCCGAATATCCCTTATTTTGGCCCTTGGCAGGCGCTAGGCGTTATGCTTGGGGAGGTGATCATCGCCGTAGGGCTGCTCTTGCTCATCCCCTGGCCCGCCCGGGAGTAATTCTTTCAAAAAAGGCTGACTTGAAAGACAGCCGTGTCTTCAAGTCAGCCCGGTGTTTCGAACGATGTAACCCCCTGGCTTATTAGCCGATCACGTTGAGCATCTCCTTGTTATCTCCCAGCTTGAATTCTTCCAATCCCAACCGTTGGGCTTCAGCCTGCTCGAAAGCTTCCAGTTTGAGCACATCTTCCTTAGAAACCACGCGCTTGCCGCTCTTGCGCAAAGCTTCGCCAAGCTTATCCAACGCTGCTGCATGGTCTGGCGCAGGCTCCAGGGTTTGCAGATAGGCCTGCATCGCCTGCGCACCAGATTCGCCATCTTTGCGGGCTATGCCTACCAGCCCGCTGCTGGCTTCGCGTGACCAGCCGGCTACGAAAACCCCTGCGACCGGCGCTCCGGCATCTGGGTCGAAAGCTTCGTACGATACGTCAGCCACCGGGTAGCTGGGCTCGGGGTTCTTGACGAATTCATTCCATTTCACTGGCAGGCCGAAGTTCTCGTCCACTCGGTCGCCGATGCAAAACACGACAGTGTCTACAGCCAATACCCGCCGCGTTCCCAGGCCGCGCGCTTTGGTATCGCCATTCTTGGACACCAGGGTGGTGTCTTCTACTTCCAACCCGACCACGTTCCCTTGCTCATCGCCCAGGATGCGCGTTGGCGAAGCCAGGAAATCGAAGCGGAAGCGCGTTTCGGACACAGCTTCCAGGGCCTTGGGCAGCCCGGACAGGATAAATTCACGCGCCGCCTGAACATCCTGGTTTACGCCCTGCATCACCGGCGTAACACGCTCCAATTCGGCATCCAGCGCGTTTATATCCAGGTTGGCCGAGGTAAGCTCCAGCTCTTTCTTGGTGAACTTGACCTCCGCTGGCCCGCGCCGGGCCACTGCCACCACCTCATCCACTTTCAAATCCCGGATTGTCCAATGTGCGATGTCCATCATCACGTTGCCCACCCCAATCAGCGCCACGCGTTTGCCGATCTTGAATTCTTGCGTGCTGTAGGGTGGTAGCTTGTTGTAGTGGTAGACGATGTCCTTGGCATGGTACACGCCATGCAGGTCTTCGCCCGGCAGCCCGAGCCACTTGGTGCCCTGCGCCCCCACCGTGACCATGATCGCCTGGAAGCCCATTGCATCGATCTCATCCAGGCACAGATCACCTTTCTTGCCCACGGTGACATTGCCGTAGTAATGGATTGCCGGCGTTGCGAGAATCTGGCGGAACTGTTTGCGCAGGCCTTCTTTCATCTTGATTTTGTCGTAGTAGATGCCGTACTCTGCCAGCCCCCCGGGTTTGATATCCCGGTTGAGCAGAGCGACCGTTGCCCCCGCATTGGCTAACTGCCTGGCAGCGTATAGACCCGCTGGTCCGGCCCCAATCACTGCAACAAGATATGGATTTTGCTCAGTCATCGTTTCCTCTCGATTGTGTGAATCAATTCCTATGGCCTCTCTTTGACTTTAAAATTATAGCGATTGCAACTTGATTACACAAGTACCAAATTGCTCAAAACAGGAAATTGGCACGTAAATTGCTCAGGAAAACAAACATGTTGCACAGCGTTTAGCACCCAAAGAGCCCATATCCAATCTCGACTGTTTATGCTATATTTATGGCATTCCAGGCGTCCATATGTGCTCAGTAAGGAAAGGAAAAAGCCGTGAACTCTCCGAGTTTACCACAACAGCCTCCCAAGAACCCATCACTGACTGCCAGGCTCGATCGCATTTTGTGGCGTGGCCAGATCGGCCCGGCCTTTTGGAATATTGCCAGCTTTTTTTCGCTCATTGTAAATGTGATCTTGATCGTCATCCTGATTATCCTGGGACGCGAGCTTTTTGCGATCAAGAGCCTGGTTTCTGACCAGTTGATTGATGGTCTGTATACGAATTTTGTCAAAATGGATCAGGCTCATATTGTCACAACCATTCAGGTGAGGAACACCATCCAGGTGCAAGACACGATGCCGGTAGTGTTCGATCTGCCTTTGCGACAGAATACTGAGGTAACGCTGACTCGGGATACGCCTGTCAAGGGTGCAACTATCTACCTGAACGGCCAGCCTGTACCCCTGGACCTGGTGCTGCGCAAGGGAACTCGTTTGGGGATCGCCCTCGACCTGGTTGTACCGGTCAGCCAGACTGTGCCAGTCAACTTGACCGTGCCGGTAAACCTCACGGTACCCGTGGATATCGCCTTGGAAAAAACTGATTTGCATCAACCCTTCACTGGTTTGCAGGGTGTGGTGTTCCCTTACAAAAACTTGCTGCAAGGCCTGCCTGGCTCCTGGAAGGAAGTCCCGTTTTGCCAGGGTCTGACAGGCTGGTTCTGTACAATCCTGTTGGGCGCTGAATGAGCCTGAGTCAAAACTCGATCACCAGGCTGACCCTGCCGAACGGGTTATTGGTGTTGCTCAAAGAGATCCATACGGCGCCCCTGATCAGTCAATGGATCTGGTATCGGGTCGGCTCGCGCGACGAGACGCCTGGCAGCACAGGAGCATCTCACTGGGTGGAACACATGCAGTTTAAGGGAACGCCGCGCTTCCCATCCGGTATCCTGGACAAAGCCATTGCCCGCCTGGGAGGCGCCTGGAACGCTTTCACTTTCCTGGACTGGACCACTTATTACGAGACCCTGCCGGCGGACAAAATCGATTTGGCGTTGGAGTTAGAAGCTGATCGCATGTTCAACAGTTTGTTCACGCCGGATGAGTTCGAGGCCGAGCGCACCGTGATCATCTCCGAACGCCAGGGCAATGAAAACGAGCCGCTCTTCCTTCTGGGTGAGGAAATGCAGGCGGCTGCTTTTCGGGTGCACGCTTATCATCACGAAGTCATCGGTGACCTGGCCGATTTGCAGACGATGCAGCGCGATGATCTCTATGCCCATTATCGCGCTTATTACAACCCCAGCAATGCGGTCCTGGCAATTGCCGGGGATTTCGAGACACAGGGGATGTTGGATCGCCTGCGCCAGATTTATGAACCCCTGCCGGCAGGCAAGCAACCCATGCGCCGCATGCGCCTAGAACCTGCTCAGCCCGGGGAACGGCATATTTTCGTAGAGGGCCCTGGAGAGACTACCTACGCCCAGCTCACTTACCACACGCCCGAAGCGCGTCATCCCGATTTCTTCCCTGTGGTGGTGCTGGACAGCCTGCTGACTGGCCCCAGCAGCCTGAACCTGTTCGGTGCGGGCATTTCCAATAAAACTTCGCGCCTCTACCGCGCTTTGGTGGAAAAGGAACTGGCCGTCAGCGTTTACGGTGGCTTGCAGGCCACGATCGATCCTTTCTTGCACTCGATTACGGCGATCGTCCACCCGCAGCGCAGCCCAGAACAGGTTATTGCGGCTGTGGATGCGGAGATCTCGCGCTTGCAAGAGTCGCCCCCGCCTGCGGCTGAACTGGCGCAGGCCGTCAAACAGGCGCGCGCCCTGTTTGCCTACAGCAGCGAGAGTATCTCCAACCAGGCCTACTGGCTGGGTCTTACAGAGATGTTTGCCAGCTACAACTGGTTCTCCAACTATCTAGCCAGCCTGGAGGCGGTTACCCCGCTGGATGTTCAGCGGGTAGCCCAAAGTTACCTGCGTCCTAAAAATCGCGTGCTAGGCGTCTACCGGCCTACCGGCCAGGAAACGGACGATTAGGAATTGGCCATGCCTCATTTCTCTATCCCTTCCCAACCTGCCTCCGGTGTGGGTCATTCCTTGCCAGGGCCAGAAGATATCACCCGTGTCCAACTGCCGAATGGCATTGTTGTGCTCAGCCGCCCGAATTACAACAGCCCGTCCGTTGTTATCAAAGGCAGCCTGGCTACAGGCGGGCTGTTTGACCCCGATGATAAGCTTGGCCTGGCAGACTTCGCTGCTTCCGCGCTGCTGCGCGGCACAGCCCGGCGTACATTTCAGCAAATCTATGAGTCCCTGGAATCGGTGGGCGCCAGCCTTGGCGCCAGCGGCAGCACACATACCACCCGATTCGGCGGCAAGGCGCTGGTAGAAGATCTGGATATGCTCATGACCCTGCTGGCCGAAGCCCTGCGCCAGCCTGCTTTTCCTCAGGAACAGATCGAGCGCCTGCGGGCGCAGTTGCTCACCTCCCTGGCGCTGCGCGCTCAGGATACATCCGAGATGGCCTCCCTGGCCTTTGATCAGGTGATTTACGCCAGTCACCCATACCGCCGCCCGGAAGATGGCTATCCCGAAACGATCCAGGCGATCCGGCGCGACGATCTGGTTGCTTTTCACCGTCAGCATTTCGGTCCGCGCGGCATGATCATCGTTATCGCAGGCGCGGTGGATCCCGAACTGGCAGTTGAAAAAGTCAGCCAGGCTCTGGGCGACTGGCAAAACCCGGACCAGCCTGAACCGCCGGCTTTGCCACAGGTCCAACCCCTGCAAGCAAACACCTGGAAATGCGTGCCCATCCCGGGCAAATCCCAGGCCGATCTCGTCATTGGGGCGGCCGGGCCCAGCCGTAACGCGGAAGATTACCTGGCTGCGGCTCTGGGCAACAGCGTCTTGGGCCAGTTCGGTCTGATGGGCCGCATTGGTGCCTCGGTGCGCGACAAAGCCGGGTTGGCCTATTATGCTGCCAGCAACCTGGGCGGCGGGCCGGGTCCCGGTCCCTGGGACGTTTCTGCAGGCGTCGATCCCAAAGATGTCCCTGCTGTGATCGATTTAATCCTGGAGGAAATTGGCCGCTTTGTAAGCGAGCCCATTAGCGCTGAAGAACTTACAGATAACCAGGCGCATTTCATCGGTCGCCTGCCTTTTTCATTCGAATCGAACCAGGGCATCGCCAGTGCATTATTGAATCTGGAGCGCTACCAGTTGGGCTTGGATTATTACCGGCGCTTTCCAGACAGGGTCAATGCCATCACGGTTGAAGATGTTTTGCAGGCAGCCCGCCACTACCTCGATTCTCAGCGGCTGTGTATCGCAGTTGCTGGCGAAGGGTTGCCTGGCTGTGATTGATCCTGGGAGGCTGCCATGAAATTGGCTTCAGGAGTCGACCTGTTGGAGATCGAGCGCATGCAAACGGCCATTGTTCGCCATGGAGAGCATTTTTTGCAGCGCGTCTTCACGCCTGCAGAATTGGCGGAAGTGGGCGCTAACCCGGCCTCGCTGGCGGCTCGCTTCGCTGCCAAAGAAGCCGTGGCGAAAGCATTGGGGACGGGCATTGGGCCTGTCAGTTGGCAGGAAGTCGAGGTGCTGCGCGGCCCAGCCCGCCAGCCGGTCCTGCACCTGCACGGTTCGGCTGCCAGGCTGGCAGCCGAGCAAGGCCTGACCCTCTGGTCGATCAGTTTGAGCCATACCCAGGCGCACGCGCTTGCTCAAGTAGTCGCTTTGGGCGAATGAACTGGCATCTGTATCCGGTTTAATGCTGGCGGTTCTCCCAACACATCACGCAGTTGCGGCCTGCCTGCTTGGCCTGGTATAACGCCTGGTCAGCTCGATCCACCATCGCGTCGATTTTGTGATCCTGCTCTGCGATGAGTGTAGATACGCCCACACTGATTGCCACTGGAAGATCGCCGCTGGAAGTCGCCACTGGCAAGGCTACCACCTCCAGTCGCATGTGCTCTGCCAGTTGCATCGCTTTTTCCAAATCGGTTTGCGGCATCAGCACGACGAATTCCTCTCCGCCGTAACGGGCCAGGATATCTCCGGAGCGCGTGCATCCCAGCAGGCGCACCGCCAGCGCTTGCAACACCTGATCCCCCACGGCGTGCCCGTGCTGATCGTTGATTCGCTTGAAGTGATCCACATCGATCATCAATGCTGCCAGCATGTGATGCTGTCGTTTCGCCCAATGGAAGGCCAGGTCGCCCAGGTCGAAAAAGTGGCGGCGGTTGAATACCCCGGTCAACCAATCGGTGGTCGCCAATTTTTGCAATTCTTCCTGGGTGCGCTCACGCTCGTAAATCTCTTCCGCCAGGCGTACGTTGGCATCGATCAACTCTTGCTTGTGCATTTCTAACTGCGCCACAACCTGTTTCAACTCGATTGTGCGTTGAGCCACGCGCGCTTCCAATTCATCGTTCAGCAAGGCATTCTCGATCGATACCGCTGTCTGTGCCGCGAAATACTCCATGGCGCGCAAGTCATCCTGATCAAAGATCGACTTATTGGCGCGATTTTCTATGTATAACGCCCCCAAAACGCTCTCGCGAGCGATCAGAGGCGCGCACATCACGGATCGTAATCGTAGTGAGACCACGCTTTCAGCATCCCGGTAGGATGGGTCGATGACCGCATCTGCAACGACCCGCGGTTGGCGCGTCTCGATCACCTCTCGGAAGATTGTGCGGCTGATTTGCCCTTCCGGTGCAGCCAGGCGGTTTCCATCTTTATCCTGGCGCACGCGAAATTCAAGTTCTCCATTTTCCCCGATCAACACCAGGTAGCCTTTTTCGCCATTGCACAGATCCAGGGCCACGCTCATCGCGTATTCCAACAGCGGGTCCAACAGGCGAGTCTCTGCCATCTTGCGGCTGACATCCAACAATTTTTCCAACATCAGCAGGTTCATACTCGCCTCATGCCCATCCCCAATTAGCTCGCCGTGCAGACATTTCGCATAAGGCGCACATCCAACAGAACCCCCCAATGTGAATGGCGACTGCATGCTGGTGGCTTTTTCAGAGAGCCATGTGATTTGCACATTACCGGGTCAACCGCTGCATCGCACAGTTGCCACCTGGTGGAAGGTCAAGCTTCGGCTTTCTGCGCGCCTCGCATGCGTTCCTTCACTACTTCCACCACTGCTGGCATAACCGAAATCAGGATAATCGCCAGGACAACGAAGGTGAAATTGTCTTTCACAAACGGCAGGTTGCCGAAGAAATACCCACCGAAAGTAAACAGCGTTACCCATAGCATACCGCCAAGCACATTATAAGTAATGAAATGCCCGTAACTCATTGCCCCAACCCCGGCTACGAACGGGGCAAAGGTGCGGATGATGGGCACGAACCGGGCCAGCACAATCGTCTTGCCGCCGTGCCTCTCGTAGAACTCGTGGGTGCGATCCAGGTATTCCTTCTTCAGGAAACGTACCTCGCCGCTGAAGGCGCGCGGGCCGATGAAATGACCGATCCAATAGTTGATCGTGTCCCCAGCCACAGCGGCGATGCAAAGCAAGAGCCATAAGAGGCCCACGTTGAGCGGCGACCCCAGGGCGGGTGAAGCGAAGGTGCCGGCGGCAAACAGCAGCGAGTCGCCTGGCAGGAAAGGGGTCACCACGAAACCAGTTTCCATAAAAATGATCAAGAACAGCAGTGCATAGGTCCAGGTGCCATAGGTTTGGATCACTACACTCAGATGCTCGTCCAGGTGTAAAAACAGGTCAATCAAGTATTGGATCAGTTCCATAATTACTCCACATCAGTCACATTTAGATTTGGTTCACTATCCTTCGCATTTTGCGAAGGGGGTGTCTCCGGGTTTCCGGCGTCTGCCAGCAAACCTGCGCCGCGCAGGCGTTTATTGATCAACGTCAGGCTGAGGAAGGCTCCAACTGCCATTGCCATCAGGCACAAGGCTGCCACGATCTGCAGTCCTGTAGACAGGCTCGACAGGCTGTCCCCCAGTTGCACCTGGGCTGCCAGGGCGCTGAAGACCGCCAGCAGGCTCATTCCGTTCCATAAGCCGTGCACAGCTACCGCGCCCGCATAAGCCAGCGCCAGGCGCAAATATTTTTTCTGGCCCCAGGCCTGCACCAGCCCCCAGCCGACCAAACCGCTGGTCAGGATGTGCACCATCGCTGTGCCTGTGCGCGCCACCGCCATCAGCGCCCAGCTCTCCTCGCTGTAGGTAAATAAACTCTCCAGCAGCGCAAAGCCTGCGCCGCTCAACGCACCTGCGGCAAAACCAGCCGCCGGGCGCATTTTTCTGCCCATCAACAGCCAGACCCCCACTGGCTTGAGGAATTCCTCGATCAACGGTATGACCAGGGCCATGAAGAAAAACGATAGCCCGATCACCGCTGGGTTGACCAGGTAGGGTGTTAGTGCATCGAAAAGCTCTTGCTGGGAAGGCGATGTACGGCTGACCCATTCTGCCAGCGTTGTCAGCTCATCCACCAATTCGGGCGAGCCAGATAGCGCCAGGATGGCGAGCACCAGCACAACCAGCGCAGCCAGGCCCTCAGCGATGATAATCAATGTGGGGCCCATCACCAGTCCACTGCCAAACACGCCCCACATGCACTGGCGCGAGCCCAGGGGTAGTCCGTGCACAGCCAGGTATAGCACCCACAAGATCGGCAGACCAATTGCCAGGATGTGCAATGGGGGGAACACAATCCAAGCCAGCGGGGCCACCTGCTTTACGCCGCTGCCCACTGCCAGAACGAAAGGCAGCAGGAAGATCAATACAGTCGGGCGTAGGCGATACAGCGGCGCCAGCCAGGCTCCCCAGGATCTGCCCGATAACCGTTCCAGGGCGTAAAGGACCGCAGGTAGCAATAGCAAGCTCGCTACCAGGCAAACGCTAGAAACCACCAGGATGGCTAATGGATCTCCCTGTGAGCCGCTGAAAGATGAAAAGGTGCTCAAGGCTGCCAGCAAGGCGGTCGCCAACGCGACTGCCCACAAACCGAGAATCGCCAGGGCGCTCAGCGCCAACTGCCAGATAGAATACCCATGCAAGCTTGTGGGCGCTGATCCACCCGGGCCAACCGTAGGTTCCGCTGGGCCAGTTCCTACATCATTTCTCTTCAATCGTCACCTGCAAAATCTTATCGCCCGGCGGCAGGTCTATCGCTTGAGATGGGTCGCGTGGCGTCAGGCGCTCGACCACATCCATACCCGAGATCACGCGCCCGAAAATGGTATAGCCTCCGTCCAGATGGGCGGCAGCCTTGTAGATAATGAAGAACTGGCTGCCGTTCGAACCAGATCCGGCGTTTGCCATACCAACCACTCCTGGTGCATTGAAAGATAGACCGGTTACGATTTCATTGTCAAAGGCATAGCCAGGACCGCCGAAGCCGGTCCCGCTGGGATCGCCAGCCTGCGCCACAAAACCCGGTATCACGCGGTGGAAAGTCACCCCGTTGTACCATCCCTGGCGCGCCAGGAAAACGAAGTTGTTCACCGCCAGCGGGGCTTTATTGGCGTACAGCTCGATCACGATGTCGCCCTTTTCGGTTTGCAGCGTGGCGATATAGCGCTTGCGTACGTCGATGGTCATCGGTGGGCAGTTGGCGAACTGGCGTGGCTCTAGCAAGAGTACGCTGATCACGGCATCCAGATTGGCGTAATCCATGCGTCCACTGTACTGTTGCCCATTGATCAGCACAAAGGGTGTGCCGGGCATGCCCACGGACACGCCGCGCTCCCAGGCGTTCTTGGCCAGATCCACCAGTGCCTGGCTCTTCAAGTCGGTTGAGAAGCGCTTGGGGTCCAGTCCCAGTTCCGCCGCCCGTTCATTCAACCAGTTTTCGAAATCCTGCAATGACAAACTGACCCACTGATCGCGTCGCTCGAAGAGCATATCATGCATCTCCCAAAACTGTCCTTGCAGTCCGGCGGCCTCAGCAGCCTGGGCGGCGAAGGTAGCTTTGTCGTGAATTTCCAATGGGAAGTGCCGGTAAACAACGCGCAAGTCCTGGGGATATTTCTTCTCGAGTTGCATCAACACGGATGCAAGGCTGGCGCAGCCCGGTCACTGGAAATCGCCATATTCGATCACGGTTATGTAGGCGTCTTGCGGCCCCTGCACCCAATCTTTCTCGTTGGGCGGGGGGATGATCGCATTTTGTGTAGGACCGGGTGTCGGCTGGCGTTGCACCACGGTGCAGTCGGGCTGCCTCCCAACCTGTGTCGCCTGGGCGTTCGGTTGGGACACCCCGCCGGTCTGTGCGGTAGGGAGGGCGCTTTCAGCGCGCGGCGCGCAAGCCGAAAGCAGCACGCCCAGCCAGACCATCAAAACCAATAAGCGTTTTTTCATAGGAACACACTTTCTCCATGTGAACAGATTCTTACAATTTTACCAGCGAAACCCGCTGCTGGCCCGAGTCATAGTTAGCTACCCGGTGTAGTTTGATCGACATCTCCCTGGCTCACAGCCTGCTGCAACTGCTCGAAAGAGTAAAACCAGGACATGCGGTTGATGAACGCCGTCAGCGAAGGACTTTGGGCGCGCAGGGCCCGCACGGCCGTACCTACCGGGTCTTCACTGGCCCCGCTGGCTCCGCCTGGTTCATCGGCGTAAGCCCCATAAAAAGCAAAGTAAGCCTGGTTCAGCTTGCGTAAAGAGTGATAACCCTGTTCCCAAAATATCTGGCGGCGCGCTTCCATGTAAGCCTCGGCTTCTTCCACTTTGCCCTCCGCTAACAACTGGTCGACCGTCACGCGGGTAATATTCATCTCTTTACGGAAATCGAAGGCCGGCGGCTCTTCAGGCAGCTTGGGCGGTGCCGGAGCAGGTTGCGGTGATGGCGGCGGCAGCAACTCCGGGTAGAACTGTTCCAACACAGCGCGCCCAATTTCCTTTCCAGCGATAGAAGCCGTGGTTTCGTTCATCACCCGTAGCGCCGGGCTGGTCAGGTAGTTGATGCCCAGGGGGCGCAGAGTCAGGTAATTGTGCACCCATTCGTGCGAGACCACCTCACTCAACCACGCCAGGCTGCTGGTCTGCTGCACCATGGTGGGATAGGTGCCTACACCGCCGATATCGACTACGAGCGAAGACACATTCAAACTGTGGTCGACGCGTTCCTCGATCTCGGCGCGCTGGTCGGTGGTCAGGTCGGGTAGCAGTGAAATGCTTTCATCCTGGCGAATCACCTCTCGTGGGCTGACGATCAATGCCAGGGGCAAAGGCGTGGAATGATAGAGCACCGGTGGCGTGGGCTGCCCCCCCAGGGTCAGTCCCATACGGTTTGTCACGTAACTGACCTGGCTTTGCAGGATGCTCTCTGCCAGTGGAGCGATCTGGTCGCGCTGCGATCGGAGTTGCTCCAGCTTGTGGCGCAGCGGCTGCGCCGCCTGCTGTGGATTAGGGGTATTTGGGTCGGTGAATAACAGGCTGATCTCCCATTCCGTGCGTTGGGTCTGGCCGACCAGATCCAGGTAATCCAGTACGATTTGTTTGCGCGCCGCCTCTGTGATGTAATCGCTGTCTCCCAGGGCTGCCTGAGTAAACTTGATCTGCAAAGCATCCAGGGTCCACTGCACGTAATCGAACTCTACTTGGCGAGTGAAAGCCCGCACGCGCTCCGTGCGGTCACCTGGCGGCAGGCTGCTGGACCCCAGCAGTAAACTGATCGCCAGCAGTACGGCCAGAGGCTGCCAGGTTATCTCCCAGATGCGCAAGAAGCGTCCAGGCAATCTCATCATCACCGCCAACCATCTATCCATGAGGGCAGATTTTACCATGCCACTCTTAAGCGCATGTGAGAATGGGTGCAACAGTTTGAGAAACAAGTTTCGGGTATAATTCCACTCGAAAGGGCGTTTGGCGCATGAATTTCTTGATCACTGGCGTTGCCGGGTTCCTGGGTTCGCACCTGGCCAATCATCTGGTACGTGAGGGGCACCAGGTGCGCGGCCTGGATGACCTCTCTGCAGGGGATCCCGAGGTGCTTTCACCCGATGTGCTCTTCACGCGCGGTGACGTCAACGACCGGCCCAAGCTGTGGACCTTGCTGCAAGAAGTGGATTGCGTCTATCACCTGGCGGCGCGCGTCCTGGTACCCGAGTCGGTCCTCTATCCGCGCGAATACAACGCCGTCAACGTGGGCGGCACGGTCAGCCTGATGGAAGCCATGCGCGATGTAGGCGTGCGCCGGGTGGTTTTCATTTCCTCCGGGGCGGTCTATGGCGATCAGGGCGAGCAGCCGCTCAAAGAGAGCGCCTCGCCTAATCCGCGCTCTCCTTACGCCGTTTCCAAGCTGGCTGCCGAGTATTACGTGCGCACCATTGGCGATCTGTGGGGCATCGAAACCGTCAGCCTGCGGGTGTTCAATGCCTACGGGCCGGGCCAGCACTTGCCCGCCTCGCATGCCCCGGTGATCCCCAACTTCCTGCGCCAGGCCATGCGCGGCAGCAGCCTGGTGATTCATGGTGAAGGCGCCCAGACGCGCGACTATGTTTACGTAGACGATGTGGTCAATGCCATGATCTCTGCCGCTACGGCTCCTGGCATCAACCAACAGGTGATCAACATCGGCAGCGGAGTGGAGACCAGCGTACGCGACCTGGTGCGCATGATCATGGAAGTCAGCGGGGTCAAAGTCGAAATCATCTCCAACCCGCGCACTGATCCAGGCGTCTCGCGTATGTGTGCAGACTTGAGCCTGGGGCGCGAGCGGCTGGGCTACCAGCCGTATTTCTCTTTGCAAGAAGGGCTGCGTTTGACTCTGGAGCGCGATCCGCGCTTCCGGCGCGATCTGAGCGCCCGTCCTGCCAGCCAATAAGTAACGGGCGAACATCCACGAAAGGGGTTCGCCCTAATTTTTCGGGAGGGATTTCCATGAGTGTAACTGCAGTTGTAGGCAGTCAATGGGGAGACGAAGCCAAGGGTAAATTCGTCGACCTGCTGTGCGAATCGGCTGACCTGGTCGCTCGTTTCAACGGCGGCGACAATGCCGGCCACACCGTGGTCAATCCGTTCGGCACGGTCAAGTTGCGCTTGCTGCCCAACGGTCTTTTCAACCCCCACTCTTATGCCGTGGTCGGGCCGGGCGTAGTGATCAACCTGGAAACCTTGATCAAGGAAGTGGCCTTTTTCAAGCAGGCCGGCCTGGTGTTTGAAGAACGCCTGTGGCTCTCGCCGCGCTGCCACGTAGTCATGCCATATCATCCCATGATGGAAGCCATCTTCGAACAGGCCAAGGGCCAGGCCCGCACTGGCACCACTGGTCGCGGCATGGGGCCGGTGTATGCCGACAAGGTCAGTTACAACGGCATCCGCCTGTACGATCTGATGGACGAGGCCAGCTTCGCTGAGAAGTTGCGCGTCCAACTGGCCATCAAGAACCCGATCTTCGCCGCTTTTGGCATGCAGCCGCTGGATTTCGAGGCTGTCTTCCAGGAGAAACTGGCTCAGTTCGCCCAACTGCGCCGCTACGTGCGCGAACCCTTTGGACTGGTGCAGGAGTTGCTCGCTCAGGATAAGCATATCCTGCTGGAGGGTGCTCAAGGAGCGCTATTAGATAACAACTGGGGCACCTATCCTTTCTGCACCGCCTCCATCACCCTGGCGGGTGGCGCCGCCGCAGGACTGGGCTTGCCCCCGCAGCGCATCCAGCGCGTGGTCGGTGTGGCCAAGGCCTACACCACCCGCGTGGGCGGCGGGCCGATGCCCACCGAGCTGTTCGATGCCACTGGCGAGACAATCCAAAAGGAGGGCCAGGAATACGGCACCGTCACCGGGCGGCCGCGGCGCTGCGGCTGGTTCGACGCCGACCTGGTGCGCTTTACTGCCCACTTGAACGGCGTCACCGAGCTGGCCTTGACCAAGCTGGATGTGCTCGACAGCCTGCCTACCCTCAAGATCGGTGTGGGCTATCGCTTCGGCGCGGAGGCAGACCGCCTGTGGCACTACTGGGAGGGCGATGCTGCCTGGCTGGAGCACTGCCAGCCCGAGTACATCGAGATGCCCGGCTGGCAGCAGCCTACCAGGTTGGCGCGCAGCTTCGAGCAGTTGCCGCCCCAGGCTCAGGCCTACGTGCGCAAGCTGGAAGAACTGGTGGGCGTGCCGGTTAAATGGGTCTCGGTCGGCCCCGGGCGCGACGAGACCATCTGGATGTAACCCGCTGCCTGCGAGGGAAGCGCATCAACCCAGGGCGCGGCGCACCTGCTGCGCCAGTTGGCGCGCCCGCTGCGGGGCGTCGCCCAGGTGAGCGCTGGCGTCCATCAGGGCCAGCAGTTTGTCCGGCGGCAGGTAGCGCTGTAGCTGTGGGTCGGCAGCCAGGCGCTGCGCCAGAGGGTTCGGCTGCCCGGCTTGCACCTCGCTCCAGGCTTGCATGGACTGCTGGCGCAGAAGTTCGTGCATCTCCTGGCGGTCGGCGCCCGCCCGCACCAGGGCCATCAAGACGCGCTCGCTGGCCGCGAACGGAGCGTAGATTGCCAGGTTGCGGGCCAGCGCCTGCGGGTTGACCTGCAGATCCTTCAAAATGCGCCGGGCGGTGATCAGCAGTTCATCCGTGATCAAACATGCTTCCGGCAGCAGCGTGCGCCGGTTGGCCGAATCGTCCAGAGTGCGCTCCAGGAGCGAATGGGCGGCGTTGTCCCACGCCAGGCGCGGCATCTGCGCCAGGGCGCGCCCCAGCGAGTCGATCTTCTCTGCATTGATCGGGTTGCGCTTGAAGGGCATGGCTGACGAGCCAACCTGCTTCTTGCCGAATGGCTCGCTCAATTCGCCCAACGGCGGCGATTGCAGCAGGCGCAAGTCGAAAGCAAATTTATACAGCGAGGCCCCCAGCCCGGCCAGGGCGCTGATTATCTGGTAATCCTGCTTGCGCGGGTAGACCTGGGTGGCTACCGGGTAGAAGGGCAGCTCCAGGGTTTGCGCAAGGCGCGCCTCGAAATCGCCCAGCTTCTCGGCTCCCAACAGTTCAGCGTAAGCTGCCCCCGTGCCCACCGCGCCCTTGAAGCCCTTACCGCGCAGCCTGGAGCGCTGCTCTCTCAAGTTCTGCCAATCCTCCAGTAAATCCTGGGCGTACTGCGCCAGGCGGTAGCCCAGCGTGGAAGGCTCAGCCGGCTGCAAGTGGGTGAAGGCCATCAGCGGCGTCTCTGCCCAGGTTTCGATCTGCCCGGCGAACAGTTGCAGCAGTTCGCCCAGCGAAGCCAGTAACAGGTCTAGCGACTGGCGCAGGCGCAGCGCTTCGGCGTTGTCCTCGATATCCATCGAAGTCGCCCCCAGGTGCAAAATACCCCCGCCCAGCGGGCACTGCTCGGCGTATGTGCGCAGCTCGGCCATCAGGTCGTGGTGGATCTCGGCTTCGATCTCCAGAGCGCGCTGCACATCCACCTCGTCCACGTGGGCGCGCAGATCTGCGACTTGCTCGGGCTGCACCAGCCCAAACTCGCTTTGCACCTGAGCCAGGGCCAGCCACAACTGCCGCCACAGGCGGCGCTTGTGCACCTCGCTCCACATGGCGCGCATCTCGGCGCTGCCGTAGCGCCAGGTGAAAGGGGAAAGGTAGGTTTCGTAATCTAGAGGCATCGATACCTCGATTCGAAAAAAAGATTCTTGTGAGTAAGTCTCAAATCCTGAAGAAGCTGGAGGACCAATACACCAAAATCAGTTTAGCATATTTATTATGCATAAGCAATCATCCAAATGGTGAAAATCAGTGACAAGTTGACTAGTCAACTCTCTAGGCTTGTGATACAATCGGCGGATAATTCCCAGCAGCAAGGTTTATCACTATTGACACGCACTTTCTCGACCTGCACCCCCCTCCCGCATGTGAGCCTGGAGCCCGCACCTTGCGGGAGATTTTTATGAGCGAGAATTCACTTGGATGACCACCCCAGATGACCCCATGAGCGCCGAAGCTCCCATCTATCGTTTTATGGTTCGCCCGCGCCAGCCCAACGATCCGCGCTCAGCCGGCCTGCTGGCAGACGCCCGCGCCCTGGGTCTATCTGGAATCGAGCAGTTGGTTTGTAATGATCTTTACTTTATCGAAGGCACGCTGCGCCTGGGCGAATTGCAGCGCCTGGCCGATGAATTACTCAGCGACCCCATTTCACAAACTGTCGAATGGGGTCGTGTCTTTTTTGACGATCAGGCGGATCATCCAGCCTCGCCTGTAGCTGAGGAGCACCTGGTGGAAGTGGCCCTGCGCCCAGGCGTCACCGACCCGGTGGCTGCGCAGATCGTGCGCGGTGCTCACCTGCTGGGCCTGGCAGGAGTACAGCGCGCCGGCACCGGCATGCAATACCTCATCCAGGGCGCTGGCCTTACCGAGGATGACCTGGTTGTGCTGGCGCGCCGCTTGCTGGTCAACAACGTTATCCAGCGCTTCGCCCTGGGGCAGATCGAGCCAGTCTTCCCGCATGATGCCCAGGCCAGCGGTCACGTAGAGGACTTGCCGCTGCGCGACCTGGATCAGGCTGGTCTGCTGCAGCTTTCCAACCAGCGCCGGGCCGCTCTGGATCTGGCCGAGATGCAGGCCATCCAGGCTTATTACCGGGCTGAGGGGCGCGAGCCTACGGATGTGGAATTCGAGACCATTGCCCAGACCTGGAGCGAGCACTGTGTGCACAAGACTTTCCGGGCCAGGATCGAAGTGCGGGGCCCAGATGGACAGGTTGAAGTTGACAACTTGCTAAAAACATACATCCGGGCGGCGACCGAACAAATCGACGCTCCCTGGGTGCGCTCGGCCTTCGTGGACAATGCCGGTATCATCGATTTTGACGATCAATTCGAGGTCTCTTTCAAGGTGGAGACGCACAACCACCCTTCAGCCATCGAACCTTTCGGCGGGGCCAACACTGGAGTGGGCGGTGTGATCCGTGACGTGCTGGGCGTTTCTGCGCAGCCCATCGCCGCCACGGATGTGCTGTGCTTTGGCCCGCCCGACCAGGCCCTGGGGAGCCTGCCGCAGGGTGTGCTGCACCCGCGGCGCATCCGCTCGGGGGTGGTGGCGGGCGTGCAGGATTACGGCAATAAAATGGGCATCCCCACTGTCAACGGGGCTATCCTGTACGATCCGGGCTTCACCGCCAACCCGCTGGTCTTCTGCGGCTGCGTCGGCCTGGCGCCCACAGGCAGCCACCCGCGCACTCCGCAGCCCGGCGACCGGGTGATCGTGATCGGCGGGCGCACCGGGCGCGACGGGCTGCGCGGCGCCACCTTCTCCTCAATGACCATGGACGGGCAAACCGGGGAGGTCTCCGGTGCTTCGGTGCAGATCGGTGACCCGATCACCGAGAAGGGTGTGCTGGAGGTGGTGCGCCGCGGGCGCGATCTGGGACTGTACCACGCCATCACCGACTGCGGCGCGGGTGGGCTGTCCTCGGCGGTGGGCGAGATGTCCAGCGCCTGCGGGGCAGACGTGGATTTGCAGCATGTGCGCCTGAAATACCCCGGCCTGGCTCCTTGGGAGATCTGGCTGTCGGAAGCCCAGGAGCGCATGGTGCTGGCGGTGCCATCCCAGGTGTTGGAGCGCTTGCAGGCGATCTGCGAAATTTTCGATGTGGAGTTGACTGACATCGGTGCGTTCAGCGCCAACAGGCGGCTGGTGGTACGTTATGCTGGCCGGGTGGTGCTCGATCTGGATAACCAGTTCCTGCACCACGGACTGCCGCAGCGCCGCTTGACGGCGGTGCTGCCCGTACCCAAGGCAGATTCCCTCTCCACCGTTCCTTTGTCCACCACCTGCGTCGAGACTATTCTGTTCGAACTGCTTGCACATCCGGATATTGCCAGCAAGGCCAGCGCGGTGTATCTCTACGACCACGAGGTGCAGGGTGGTACACTGATCAAACCGCTTACCGGAGCGGCCAACGATGGGCCTGCGGACGCCTGTGTGCTCAAGCCCCTGGGGACCACTGGCTGGCGCGGTCTGGTGTTGTCCAACGGCATCAACCCGCAATTTGGCAAAGTCGATTCCTACCGCATGGCGCTCAGTGTGATCGATGAGGCTGTGCGCAACGCCGTGGCGGTGGGGGCCGACCCTGGGCGCATCGCCTTGCTGGACAATTTTTGCTGGGGCGACCCGCTACGCCCCGAGACGCTGGGTTCGCTGGTGCAGGCTGCCCGCGGCTGTTATGATGCCGCGGTATATTTCGGTGCGCCCTTCATCTCTGGCAAGGACTCGTTCAACAACGAGTACAGCGGCGTGGATGGGCAGCGTCACGCCATCCCACCCACCCTGCTGATCTCCGCCATCAGCGTGATGTCGGATGTGCGTCAGGCTGTCAGTATGGATCTGAAGGCCCCCGGTAACCTGCTCTACCTGGTCGGCGCCCACCGGCCCGAACTGGGTGGCAGCCACTTGGCTATGTTGGGCTACGCCAGCGGGGAAGATCAACCCATCCCCGGCTTGGCGCAGGAGACGCGCCGCGTCTACCAGGCCCTGCACCAGGCGGTGCAAGCCAGACTGGTGCGCGCCTGCCACGACCTGAGCGAGGGCGGGCTGGCGGTTGCTGCGGCCGAGATGTGCATCGGCGGGCGGTTGGGGCTGGAACTGCGCATCCCAGATATCGATCCGCTGCGGCTGCTCTTCGGCGAGAGCAACGGCTGCTTGCTGGCCGAAGTCCGCCCGGCAGAACAGGACGCTTTTACCGCCCTGTTCGCCGGTTTGCCCATCCAGTGCCTCGGCCAGACCACCCATATTCCTCACCTGCAAATATCCACCTCCCAGGCCCCCCTGCTCTCCGTCTCCCTCGCACACCTTCTCAACGCCTGGCTGCCTCTCTCTTAGCTTCTAACCTGCAACTCCTAACTCTTATCTTCTATGCTCCCCAAAACCCTGATCCTCCACTCTAATGGCACCAACCGCGACCACGAAGCTGCTCAGGCCTTCGAACTGGCTGGCGCACAGGTCGAGATTGTGCACCTGAACCAGCTACGCCGCGGCGAGCGGCGCTGGCAGGATTACCACATCATGGTATTGCCCGGCGGATTTTCCTACGCCGACGCGCTCGGCGCGGGGCGACTGCTGGCCTTGGATCTCAAAACGTATTTCGCCGAACAGGTCAGCGCCTTTGTCGCCAGCGGCAGGCCGGTGATCGGCATCTGCAACGGATTTCAGGCCCTGGTCAAGGCTGGCGTCCTGCCGGAACCCGGCAACGGTAACCAGCATGCCACCCTGACCTTCAACGACTCCGGCCATTTCGAGTGCCGCTGGGTCTGGTTGCAGCCGCAGTCGCAGGCATGCATTTGGACGAGCGGCCTGCAAACCCCCATCTACTGCCCGGTGGCGCATGGCGAGGGCAAATTCACCCTGCCCGAGCCATCCCTGAGTCACAAGCTGTGCGCTGGCGGCCAGATCCCCCTGGTTTATGCCCGTTCGGACGGTACTCCAGCCCAGGGCATTTATCCCGAGAACCCCAATGGCTCACTGCTGGACATTGCTGGGGTATGCAACCCGCAAGGCAACGTATTAGGCCTGATGCCCCACCCCGAGGATCACATCTTCCCACACCAGCACCCGCGTTGGTTGCGTGGCGAGGACGGCGGGTCGGGCCTGCCGCTTTTCAAGAACGGCGTATCTTTCGCGGCCCAGTTTGGGGCCTAATTTGCATCCAGTTCCTTTGGAGGATAACATATGCTTTCACCACAGGAAATTTTGCTGCTTCTGCCTCTAGCTCTGGACCAGACCAGCCTGCCGCTGGATGGGAAAACCAGCGGCAAAGTGCGCGACAGCTACCCGCGGCCAGGGGGGCAGCGCCTGCTGGTTACCACAGACCGGCTCTCGGCCTTCGACCGCATCCTGGGGCGCGTGCCCTACAAAGGCCAGGTGCTCAACCAGTTATCGGCCTGGTGGTTCGAACAAACCGGCGACGTCATCGCCAACCACCTGCTGGCGCTGCCTGACCCCAATGCCGCCCTGGTGCAGGAAGCCGAACCCTTCAGGGTCGAGGTGATCGTGCGCGGCTACATTACCGGGGTGACTACTACGGCCTTGTGGTATCGTTACAGCCTGGGTGAGCGTCACATCTACGGCTATGTCTTCCCCGAGGGTTTGCGCAAAAACGAAAAGCTGCCCGAGGCGATCATCACTCCCACCACCAAGGGCGGCCCCAGCGGGCACGACGAGCGCTTGACCTGCGCCGAGGTGGTGGATGGCGGTTTCCTGGACGCCGCTACCTGGGCGCAGGTGCAAAGCGCAGCCCTGGCGATTTTTAGCCGTGGCCAGGAAGTGGCGCGGCGCGCCGGACTGATCCTGGTCGATACTAAGTATGAATTCGGTCGTTCCCCGGACGGTAAGGTTATGCTGATCGATGAAGCGCACACCCCCGACTCCTCCCGCTTTTGGAAAGCCGAGAGCTACCCCGAGCGCTTCGAACTCGGCCAGGAGCCAGAGAACTTCGACAAAGAGTTCGTGCGCATGGCCTATGCCGAGCGCGGCTACCGCGGCGATGGCGAACCGCCGGAGGTGCCCGCCGATTTGTGGGTTGCCGCCAGCCAGCGCTACATTGCGATCTATGAAATGCTGACCGGGCAGATCTTCACTCCAGGCGCTTATCCGGTCGAGTCGCGCCTGGTCGAAAATTTGAGAAAGGCTGGATGGTTATGACCAACGCTTTGATCGTGATCCTGATGGGTTCACGGGCTGACCAGGCCCACTGCCAGAAGATTGCCCAGGCTGCCCAGGCCTTTGGCCTGGAGGTGGTGCAGCGTATTGGCTCTGCCCATAAGACGCCCGCCCATACCCTGGGCCTGCTGCGCCAATACGAAGCCGACCCGCGGCCCAAAGTGTATATCACCGTTGCCGGTCGTAGCAACGCCTTGTCGGGTCTCACTGATGGTTCTGTCAGCGCTCCAGTGATTGCCTGCCCGCCGCCTGGCGAAGCTTTCGGCGGAGCTGACATCTTCTCGTCGCTGCGCATGCCTTCAGCGATCGCACCGGCGGTAGTGCTTGAACCAGCCAACGCTGCCCTGTTAGCGGCCAAGATCATTGGGCTGGTCGATCCCCAGGTGCGCCAGCGAGTGGTCGCTTTCCAGGAAGAACAGCAGGGAAAAATATTGCACGATGACCAGGACATCCAGCACATCCTCCCCTGATGAAGATCGCCGGCGCGAAGCCTGCGGTATTATTGGCATTTGCGCCCCCAGCGAAGATGTGGCGCGCATGGCCTTTTTCGGTTTGTATGCCTTACAGCATCGCGGCCAGGAGGCAGCCGGCATCGCCGTCTCGGACGGCGCCAGAGTGCGCCTGCACAAAGACGTTGGCCTGGTCTCGCAAATCTTCAACCCCCAGAACCTGAACCCGCTGCAGGGCTGTTTTGCCATCGGCCACACCCGCTATTCGACTACCGGCTCGTCTTCAGAGCGTAACGCTCAGCCTTTCCTGATCGAGACGCAGCATGGCCCGCTGGCTGTGGCACACAACGGCAACCTGGTTAACACCGCTGAACTTCGCCAGGATTTGCTGCAGCGCGGGGTGGGCCTGTCTTCTACCTCTGACTCGGAAGTGATCCTGATGATGCTGGCTGGCGCGCCCGGCGACAACTGGTCCGAACGTGTGCGTCACACCATGCCGCGCTGGCGCGGCGCTTATTCGCTGGTGCTGTTGACCGCTGAGTGCGTTTTCGCCGTGCGCGACCCGTGGGGCTTTCGCCCGCTTAGTGTGGGCATGCTGCCCGGCGGCGGGCACGCCGTGGCCTCCGAATCCGGGGCGCTCAAGACTCTCGGCTGCGAAGCTATCCGCGAGGTCAGGCCCGGCGAGATCGTGCGTCTGTGCGATTCGGCCCTGTGCGTCTACCAGGCTGTACCGCCCGCCCCAGAACTGGCGCTGTGCACCTTCGAGCAAATTTACTTCTCGCGCCCGGACAGCATATGGGATGGCATGAACGTGCATCACGTGCGCCAGCGCCTGGGTGAAGAGTTGGCGCGTGAAAACCCCACCCTGGCCGACGTGGTCATCCCCGTGCCCGATTCTTCCATCCCGGCAGCTATCGGTTATGCCCGCGCCGCTCAGTTGCCCTACAACGACGGTTTCATCAAGAACCGTTACATCGGGCGTACTTTCATTCAGCCCACCGATTCGCTGCGCAAACAGGGTGTGGCGCTGAAATTCAACGTGATCGAGGAAAATGTGCGCGACAAGCGCCTGGTGGTTATCGACGATAGCATCGTGCGCGGCAATACTTCTGGCCCACTGCTGCGTATGCTGCGCCAGGCGGGAGCCAGTGAGGTACACCTGCGCATCACCTGCCCGCCCATCAGCCATCCATGCTACATGGGGGTGGATATGGGTACTTACGAAGAATTGATCGCTCACCAGATGACCGTCGAGCAGATCCGGCAGCACATCGGCTGCGATTCGCTTCACTACCTGTCCCTGCCCGGCATGCTGCGCGCCCTGGGGCGTTCTGAGGGTTACTGCAACGCTTGTTTCACTGGCGACTACCCCATTCAGATCGACCAGGAATACACCAAGACCGGCTTCGAAAAGGCCATGAGCATATGAAGGAGGCCCGATGAACGTTCTACTGGTTGGCTCAGGCGGGCGGGAGCACGCCCTGGCCTGGAAGATCGCCCAATCACC
This sequence comes from Chloroflexota bacterium, assembly GCA_040752025.1. GTDB lineage: Bacteria > Chloroflexota > Anaerolineae > Anaerolineales > UBA4823 > JBFMFR01. The sequence goes on from JBFMFR010000002.1 coordinate 194,942, forward strand.
GTGCCTGGATCAGTTGTACTGTGCTCCAGGCAACCCCGGCACGGCCAAATTGGGCGAAAACCTGCCCTTGGCTGGCGAGCAGGCTCAGGAGATGGCGGCGTTCTGCCAGCAGCACGCCATCGACTTGGTGGTTGTCGGGCCGGAATCGCCGCTGGCAGCCGGGCTGGTGGATGTGCTCAGTGCGGCCGGTATCCCGGCCTTTGGCCCCAGCCAGGCAGCGGCCCAGATCGAGGCGTCGAAGGCTTTCGCCAAGGCATTTATGCAGCGCCACGGTATCCCCAGTGCGAGATTCGCGGTTTTCGAAGATTTCGAACAGGCGCTGAACCACCTGCGCCAGGTGGATTATCCTATCGTGCTCAAGGCCTCCGGGCTGGCCGCTGGCAAAGGGGTGCTGCTGCCTGAATCTTTAGCGGAGGCCGAGGCCGGGCTGCGCGCTTTGCTGCTCGAAGGCGCTTTCGGCGCAGCCGGGGCGCAGGCCATCATCGAAGAACGCTTGCAGGGTGAAGAGGTTTCCTTGCTGGCCTTCTGCGATGGGAAGACCGCGATTGCCATGCCGCCTGCGCAGGATCACAAGCGTCTGATGGCGGGCGACCGCGGCCCCAATACCGGCGGCATGGGCGCCTACGCTCCGGCTCCCGTTTGCCCGCCTGATCTCAGCCAGCACATCCTGCGCAGCATCTTGCAGCCCGCCGTCGATGGGCTGCGCGCCGAGGGCATGCCTTTCGTGGGGGTGCTCTACACCGGACTGATACTCACCCCGCGGGGGCTGCAGGTGCTCGAGTTCAACTGCCGTTTTGGCGACCCCGAGACCCAGGCCATCCTGCCTCTGCTGGAGAGCGATTTGCTCGAGATCATGCAAGCCTGTGTGAAGGGCCGCCTGGGCGAACTGACGCTGCGTTGGAAGCCCGGCGCAGCCGCCTGTGTAGTGCTGGCTTCGCAGGGCTATCCGGATAAATCCCCACTGGGCCGGCCAATCCATGGTTTGGAGCAGCGCTTTTCCAACGCCATCGTATTCCAGGCCGGCACGCGCCAGCAAGACCAGCAGGTGGTCACGGCCGGCGGGCGAGTCCTGGGTGTGACCGGTTGGGCAGAAGACCTGGCGGGCGCGCTTTCCAACGCTTATTCAGCCGTTCAGAAGCTTCACTTTGAGGGCATGCAGTATCGCCAGGATATCGGCTGGCGGGCGCAAGTCCCCGCCTCTCGCAGCTCTGCCTATTCCCAGGCCGGCGTGGACATCGACATCGGCAACCGGGCCGTGGATATGCTGCGCGCCGCCGTGCGCGCCACCTACGGGCCTGAGGTACTGGCCGGCGTAGGCGCTTTTGGTGGGCAGTTCGACGCGGCCCGGCTGAAGGATATGCACGCTCCGGTGCTGGTGACCTCCATCGATGGTGTCGGTACCAAAGTCAAGCTGGCTGCCCAGGCGCGGCGCTACGCTTCGCTGGGGCATGATATCGTCAACCACTGCATCAACGATATCCTGGTTCAGGGGGCGCGCCCGTTGTTCTTCCTGGATTATTTTGCCAGCGCCCGCCTGCAGCCCGAGATTGTGGCCGAAATTGTTGGCGGCATGGCCGCTGCCTGCCAGCAGGCTGGCTGCGCCTTGTTGGGCGGCGAGACGGCTGAGATGCCAGGCGTGTACGCCCCGGGAGAATTCGATATAGCTGGCGCCATCGTCGGCGTGGTCGAGCGCAGCCACTTGCTGCCTCGCCCTGACTTGCAGGCTGGCGACATGCTGCTTGGCCTGCGCTCCTCGGGATTGCATACCAACGGCTTCTCCCTGGTGCGTAAAATTTTTGCGGGTGTTCCCCTGGAAACCCGCTTCCCGGAACTGGAAGCGTCCCTGGGCGAAGTGCTCCTGGCCCCCCACCGCTCGTACCTGGCTGTGCTCGAGCCTGTGCTGGAGCGCTTGCCCGGCAAGGTCAAGGCCCTGGCGCACATCACCGGCGGCGGGTTGGTCGAGAACCTGCCGCGCGTTCTGCCCGAGGGGTTGGGCGCGGTGATCTGGCGCGAGCGCTGGCCCATCCCACCCATCTTTGCCCTGATCCAGAACCGCGGCCAGGTGGATGCCGGAGAAATGTATCGCGTTTTCAACATGGGTATTGGTATGCTGGTCGCAGCCAGCCCGCAAGATGTGGAAGCGCTGCAAGCCGTTATCCCCGAGACGCTTTATCCCATCGGTGAACTTGTCCCCGGCGGGGAAAAAGTGGCGCTGGCATGAAAGGCCGTTCTGTGAACAATGCCCGTTTCGAAGAGCCTGCCCGGCTGGTTGTGCTGGTCTCCGGTTACGGCTCCAACTTGCAGGCTATCCTGGACGCTTGCGCCAGTGGGGAACTGCCTGCCCAGGTAGTTGCCGTCATCTCGAACAAGCGCCAGGCTTTCGGGTTGGAACGCGCTCGCCAGGCTGGCGTGCCTGCCATCTATAAGCCCAAAGCCAAAGAACAGCCGCGCCGCGACTACGATGGCGAGTTGGCTGCCCAGGTGGCTGTCTACCTGCCCGATTGGGTGGTTTTGGCCGGTTGGATGCTCGTGCTCACCAACAGTTTTTTGGAGCGCTTTCCCAACCGGGTGGTCAACCTGCACCCGGCCTTGCCCGGCGCTTTTCCAGGCACACACGCCATCCAACGCGCCTACGAAGCTTTCCTGCGCGGCGAGATCGATCACACCGGGGTGATGGTGCACCTGGTGCCTGACGAGGGCATCGACTCCGGTCCGGTGCTGGCGCAGGAAGACATCCCAATTTATCCACAGGATAGCCTGGGAGTCCTGGAAGAACGTATTCACCGCGTTGAGCATGCCCTGCTCGTCAGCACACTCAGGAAAATCATCCTCCAAGACAAACTTATGTGACGAAAGGAACGAAATATGCCCCTTGCCATTCTATCCGTTCACGATAAGACCGGTCTGGTCGAATTTGCCGGCGGGCTGCACGCCCTGGGCTGGCGACTGCTGGCCTCCGGCGGAACTGCCGGGCTGCTGCGCCAGAACGGTCTGCCGGTCAGCGAAGTCGCTGAGTACACCGGCTCACCCGAAATCCTGGGCGGCAGGGTGAAAACCCTGCACCCTGCCATCCACGGCGGCCTGCTGGCCCGCCCCACCCCGGCAGACCACCAGCAGTTAATCGAACTGGGCTGGGATTACATCGACCTGGTGGCCGTCAACCTGTACCCCTTCGAAGAGACTGTCGCCCGCCCGGGAGCCACCCTGGAAGAAGCCATCGAGAACATCGACATTGGCGGCGTGACGCTGATCCGCGCCGCAGCCAAGAACCATGACCGTGTGACGCTGTTGTGCGACCCGGTAGATTACCCCCAGACCCTGGCCGAATTGCAAACCGGGCAAATGGGCCCTGCGACGCGTCGCCGGTTGGCGCTGAAGGGTTTCACCCTCACTGCTCACTACGACGCCGCTATCCAGCGCTATCTGCACAATTTGGAAACAGGTGAAAGTAAAGATGCGCCCCTGGAACTGACTCTCTACCCGCTCAACCGGCTGCGCTACGGCGAAAACCCGCACCAGGAAGCCACGCTCTATGGCTACAGCCCGGATCAGGGCGCGCTGGGGGGCAGCGTGCTGCAAGGCAAGGCGCTCTCCTACAACAACCTGCTCGACCTGGACGCTGCCTGGCGTGGCGCGGTTTCTTTCGAGCGGCCCACGGTGTGCATCGTCAAGCACCTCTCGCCCTGCGGCCTTGCCAGCGCTGGCGACCTGCGGCAGGCTTTCCTGGATGCCCTGGCCTGCGATCCGGTTTCAGCCTTTGGCGGCGTGATCGCCACCAACCAACCCTTTGATGCCAGGGTAGCCCAGGCCCTGGGTGAGCTGTTCGTCGAGTGTATCGCCGCCCCAGGCTTCAGCGCCGAAGCCCTGGAAATTCTGTCGAAGCGCAAGAATCTGCGCCTGGTGAGCATGCCCGATACGCGAGTCCGGCCGCTCTTCGAACTGCGCTCGGTCAACCAGGGTGTTCTGCGCCAGACCGTCGATTTGGGCGATCCCCAGGATGCGCAATGGAAGGTTGTCAGCCAGCGCCAGCCCGATTCAGCGGAGTGGCAGGCGCTGCGCTTTGCCTGGAAGGCCTGCCAGCATATCAAGTCCAACGCCATCGTTTTTGTTCGGGGCGAGGCCACTGTGGGCATCGGCGGGGGGCAGCCCAACCGCGTTGACTGTGTGCGCATCGCCGTCCAGCGCGCTGGTGAGAAGTCTCGCGGGGCGGTGATGGCCTCGGACGCCTTCTTCCCCTTCCCCGACTCGGTAGAAGTGGCTGCCAGGGCCGGCATCACCGCCGTTATAGCCCCTGGCGGCTCGGTACGCGATACTGAGTCGATCGCTGTCGCCGATGCCCAGGGAATGGCCATGGTCTTCACCGGCGTCAGGCATTTCAGACATTAGAATGGGAGTGAGCATGAACGAGGAACTGTTCAACCAAGAGGAGGCCCTGACCTTCGATGACGTTTTGATCGTACCCGGCTATTCCGAGGTGCTGCCCGCTCAGGTGGATGTGAGCGCTCAACTCACTGCTGGCATCCGCCTGTCGATTCCGATCCTTTCCGCGGCGATGGACACGGTCACGGAAGCGCGCATGGCCATCGCCCTGGCGCGTGAAGGCGGGCTCGGCATCATCCACCGCAATCTGTCGCCCGAAGCCCAGGCTGCCGAGGTTGACAAGGTTAAACGCTCGCAATCTGGCATGATCGTTGAGCCCATCACGCTGCCGCCGCAGGCCGTGGTGCGCCAGGCGGAGGGCATCATGTCTACCTATCACATCAGCGGTGTGCCCATCACCGACCCAGACGGGCGCCTGTTGGGTATCCTGACCAACCGCGACGTGCGCTTCCTGGAAGCCAGCGACTACGATCTGCCCGTCAGCCAGTTCATGACCTCGCAGCCGCTGGTGACGGCCCCGGTGGGGATTGGCCTGGAAGCAGCCAAGCATATCCTGCAAAAACACCGCATCGAAAAGCTGCCCCTGGTCGATGAGGCCGGGATACTCAAAGGGCTGCTGACTGTCAAAGACATCCAGAAAGCGCGCGATTTTCCAAACGCCTCCCTGGATAGCCGCGGCCGCTTGCGGGTGGGGGCGGCAGTGGGTGTGGGCGCCGACCTGGAGGTGCGCCTCCAGGCCCTGGTGGATGAAGATGTAGACATCATCGTTATCGACACGGCTCACGGGCACTCAGCCGGCGTTCTGCGCGCCTTGCAGCGCATCCGCCAGAACTGGCCGGAACTGCCGGTCATCGCTGGCAACGTGGTCACGCAAGAAGGTGTACAGGCTTTGATCGATGCCGGGGCCAGCGCCGTCAAAGTGGGAGTGGGTGCCGGTTCGATCTGCACCACGCGGGTCATCTCCGGCGCGGGCATGCCGCAGGTCAGCGCCATCTACGCCTGCGCCCGGGTTGCTCACGCCCGGGGCATACCGGTCATCGCCGATGGCGGTGTCAAGTATTCCGGCGATATCGTCAAAGCCATTGTGGCTGGAGCCGACGTGATCATGCTAGGCAGCCTGCTGGCTGGCCTGGAAGAATCGCCTGGTGAAGTGGTTTTGTATGAAGGCCGGCGCTTCAAGGAATACCGGGGCATGGGCAGCCTCGGCGCCATGCAGGGCTACGGGCGCGACCGCTACGCCAGCGGGCAGGCCGGTAGCGGCAAGTTAGTGCCAGAAGGCATCGAGGGGCGCGTGCCCTACAAGGGCAATTTGCACGATTACGTCTTCCAACTGGTCGGCGGTCTGCGTTCGGGCATGGGCTATGCCGGGGCTGCCAGCCTGGAAGACCTGCGCCAGCGTACCCGCCTGGTGCGCATCACCAACGCTGGCCTGATCGAAAGCCATCCTCACGATGTAATTATTACGAAAGAAGCGCCTAATTACCAACTCAGTCCAGGTTAAAGCGTGACGATTTGCTCGTCTGCGGGTTTTATAATTATCCGTACGACGAAATCCTGCAAAGCGGAGGTTGATTGCGATGAGTTTATTACAGGGAAAAACGGCGTTGATCTTTGGCCTGGCCAATGACCGTTCCATCGCCTGGGGCGTGGCCCAGGCTTTTCACGCCCAGGGGGCCACGCTAGGCTTCAGTTACGCTGGCGAGGCCCTCGAGCGGCGCGTGCGCCCTCTGGCCGAATCGTTGGGCGTTGGCTTCGTCGAGCCTTGTGACGTTGCTCGGGACGAAGACATCCAGGCCGTTGCCGAGAAGGCTGCCCAGGCCTTTGGGCAGATCGATATCCTGGTACATTCCATCGCCTTCGCCAATCGTGATGAGCTGACCGGACCGTATTACAACACCAGCCGGGCTGGTTTTCACCTGGCGATGGATATCAGTGTGTACTCTTTCACAGCCCTGGCGCGCGCCTTCCAGCCCATCCTGCGGCCCGGCGGCGCTTTGGTGACGATGACTTACTATGGGGCCGAGAAAGTTTCACCGCATTACAACGTGATGGGTGTGGCCAAAGCTGCCCTGGAAGCTTCGGTGCGTTACCTGGCCTATGACTTTGGCTCTCAAGGCGTACGCGTCAACGCTATCTCTGCCGGTCCGATTCGTACCCTGGCGGCTATGGGAGTCTCGGGCTTCCGGCTGATGTACAAAAAGTTCGCCGAGATTGCTCCACTGCACCAGAACATCGAAGTCGAGGATGTTGGCAATGCGGCCGTTTTCCTGTGTTCCGAACTGGCGGCCAAGACCACTGGTCAGGTGCTCTACGTGGATTCGGGGTACAATATCCTGGGTATCCCCGAAACAGTCGAATAAAATTTAGTCAAGCCCGAAGGAGCTATACCAAAATCGTATGTTTCGCAAGCGAGAGGATGACACACTTCCCCCCACCCAGGTGGCCCCTGCCGAGCGGGTGACTTCTGTGCTCGGCCCTGGCATTATCTGGAAAGGCAACTTGAACGGCAGCGGCGGCGTGCGCATTGAAGGATCGTTCGAGGGTGAAATTGCCCTGCGTGGCCTGCTGGTGGTTGGCGCTACCGGGCGGGTTACCTGCCCGCACCTGCGCGCCAATGTTGTCATCATCGCCGGAGCTGTGCGCGGCGACATCACCGCCGAGAAGGTGGAAATTCGCTCGACTGGACGGGTTTGGGGAGATGTGGTCACGGCAGCCTTTGCCACCGAAGAGGGGGCTTTTCTGAGAGGCCAGATCCGCATGGAGGAATCCGTAGAGATCGATGTTCCAGGCGAAACAGGTTCCGATGACACAAGCTTAGGTGAAGCGCCAATCAGCCCCGAGGAAGCCTAAGAGCGCGCCTTCTCTTATCCCCCAACCACTCACGGGCTCGGGGTTGTGGCTGCCGGTGTGGCGCTTGGCCAGGGCGTGCGGGTTGGCTTTGGCGTCTGAGATGGCACGGGAGTGCGTGTGTCGGTGGCAGTGGCAGTGGGTGTTTCGGTCAGTGTGGCGAAAACCTGTTCCAGGTCTGCTCCTATGTGCAAATCTGCTGCCACTTCATCCAGGTATTGCAGCAATTGTGGCACCTGGTTGATGGTGAAGTAAGAACGGAATAACTGCGTAGAGGCATCGCTCAAAGCCCAGCGCACCGCGCTCCAGGATTGGTAAGGGGGCTCGGAGTGCGCCAGCGGCAAGGATTGCACTGCGGCGGCCCACTGCGGGTTGCGCCGCTGGTAGGTTTCCAATTGCGCCAGCGTAGAAGCGTTCAGCGGGAATGTGCCGCTGGCTTCGATCAGGCGCGCCTGGTTCTGCGCTTGCAGCAGCCAGCGCACAAACACCCAGGCGGCCAACTGTCGCTGCGGTGAGCTGGGCAGGATTTCGAAAGAAGGACCATAAGCGTTGAAAGCCGCTTTACCGTTTGGGGAAGGGAAAGGCAGCACCGTCCATTCATCCGTTTTCCCCGCCAGTCGAAATGCCTCTGCCTGGTAGGGGATATCCAACAGGCTGGCGCTCAGGAACAGCGCCTGTCGCGCCGCGAAGGCTTCGTCCGGGTACGTTGTGTCCGCCAGCCAGGCGCAGCCCTGGTCGAACAGGCTGCGCAAGAAAGTAAAAGCCTGCACTGAAGGCCCGCTAGAGAACTGGTAGGGGCTTGCCTGAATTCCAGGTTCGGGCGACAGGCTCACCTGACCGCCGTAAGCGTACAACCAACCCAGCGTGGCGGCGTAGTTGGTAGCGATCAACCAGCCGCCTGTGCCGTCATTCTGCGCATCTGCGTCCCGCAGGTTATCGCGTCCGGCAGCGCAGGTTTGCAGCCGGAACTGCTCAGGGGTTTCTGGCGGTAGTACGTATCCCAACATCTGCGCCCAGGTGCGGTTGTAGAACAACATTTGCCCGGTCCGCCAGGCTGGCACTCCCAGCCGCTGGCCATTGGCGAGATCTTGTTCCCAGAAGGCCGGGTAAAAATCATCTTGTTGTTCAGCGCTTAGTCCCCAATCGAGATCATTGACGTAGTCGTTCAAATCCACCAGCGGTTTGCGTGCCTGCCAGGTCAGCGCCTGGTGCAGGTAGCCTACCACCAGGTCAGGCGTATTATCAGTTGCCAGGGCTGCGTTCATGCTGTTGGACATTTCGTCCGGGCTGCCCTGCGAGACAGGCACAATCACGATCTTCCATTGGTTCGACAGGTTGAATTCATCCACTAGAGCCTTCATCGTGGCGTCACCGGCCCCTGACCAGGTGTACCAGTAACGAACCACCACGCCGCGCAAATCAGCGTCTTTCAACCCCAGGCGCTTTTCGGGCGTTGAGGTCGGAGAGGGTGTGCCTGCCACGGTGGGTGTGCGGGTTTTGGGGAACCCGGTTATGGAAGGAGAGGCCTGCGGGGTGGTTGGCGGCATTCCAGTCGTCGGGTCCGAGCCCGGTTTACAGCCGGATAATAGCGCTATCAGCACCAGGCTCAAAAGGATCAGTGGGCGATATCGCGATATAATAAATCCGAGCAGATTTTTCATTGAATTCATCAAGGCCTAGTTTATCATCACTTGCCAGATTCCGCTCCCTGCAAAAATCCTTAACTGACTGTTTACATACGATTGGCGCCTGTTGTGCTATTCTTGATCTGTTATGTTATGCACCTCTTATGTAATCAGCCAAAAGTGACACACGGCATATTTGCCGCAGCCCAATTATGCTTTATAATCTAAGCACAACCGAAAGATGGTATATTTAAGCGGACTTACCCCATCCACAAAGGCGAACCGGATTCCGACCGGTTTCATACACAGCGTCCAGATCCAGATGGACCTGTGAGGAAGGAGGAGCACATTGGCAGCCACCCCCTGGTCTCAAGCCCCTTCTGGAATGCCTCAACGCAGGCGCATCCGTTGGATTGATGTCAAAGAGCAACTGACGGGTTATCTCTTCATCCTTCCGGCTGTCACGATCATCACGATCTTTGGATTCTTCCCGATTGGCTATGCAATCTATATGAGCACGCTCAACTGGCGGGTCAAAAAAGGCCCGTTCGTTGGCGCGGACAATTACGTCAAGGCTATTGGCGATTGGGGAGGCGTATTGATCTTTGCCGCAGGATTTGTCATCCTGTACCTGGCCTATTTGGCCTGGGACAGCGCTTTCAAGGCCAGGTCCGACCGGGCTATGCTGTTGCGTCTGGGGACAGCCCTGCTGTTGATTGCGGCCTGGTTTGCCATCCCGCTTGGATGGGAGCGCATGCTGGCCGCCGGCGACAAGAATTTCCTGGATTCCTTGCCGATTACGGTTTTCTACGCCATCTCGACCGTGCCAGCCGAATTATTCCTGGCGATGATCTTAGCCTACGTTTTGTTTCAAAAGATTCGCGGCCAGGAATTTTTCCGCATGTTGTATTTCCTGCCTTACATCACCCCTGTGGTGGCCGCAGCGGTCGTCTTCCGCACCATTTTTAGCTCACGCGAGACCGCTCTGGCCAACCAGTTCCTGGATTTCTTCGGCTTGCCGGTGCAAAAATGGCTGTTCGAATCTCGCCCGGTAAACCAGATTTTGTTCGGCTTGCAGGATAATTCGTTGAGCGGCTTCCTGGCAGGCCCAAGCCTGGCCCTGGTCTCGATTGCGCTGTTCGGTGTGTGGACCTACGTGGGCTACAACACCGTGATCTTCCTGGCTGGTCTGGGTTCTATCCCCCACGAGTTATACGAAGCTGCCGAGATCGACGGCGCCGGCAAGTTGGCGGTTTTTCGCAACATCACTTTGCCGCTGCTCTCGCCAGTGACTTTCTACCTGGCGTTGATCGCCTTCATCGGAACTTTCAAAGCCTTCAACCATATCTATGTGATGCGCGTGCCTTCCGCTCAGGGCACGGCTGATGTTGCCAGTGTAACCATCTTCGATACATTCTACAAGGCCAATCAATATGGCTATGCCGCCGCCCAGGCGATCGTCCTCTTCGTGATCATTCTGGGGCTGACATTCGTACAGAACAAAGTTTTTGGCGAGAAGGTGTTCTATGGCTAACCTGGCACAAACCAACCCGTCTGTCGATAACGCCTCCCGTTCGTCCGTTGGCTTCGCTTTCAGTCCCGGCCGGCTGATCCTGTATTTGGTTCTGATTCTAGGAGCAGTCATTGCCATTCTACCCTTTTTCTGGATGGTCTCAACCTCCTTTATGTCCTTGGGCGAAACCATCAATCGCCAGTGGCTGCCTGCCTCACTCCAATTCAAGAACTACCGGATTGCCTGGGAAGAAGCGAAATTCGCCAAGTATTCCCTCAACAGCGTGATCATCACTGCCACCACCCTGGCGGGCTTGCTGACCACTTCCATCCTGGCTGGCTACGCCTTCGCCCGCATCAACTTCTTCGGGCGAGAGGCCATCTTTACCCTGCTCCTGGCCACCATGATGATTCCTGAATCGGTCACCATGATCCCCAATTTCTTGATGATCCGCGGCGACGTTTTGCCTTTGCCGGGCGGCTCCTGGCTGAACAAGCTGCCTGCCCTGACGGTGCCCTTCATGGCCAATGCCTTCAGTATTTTCCTGCTCAGGCAGTTCTTCAAAACCATCCCCAACGACCTTTGGGATGCAGCCCGCATGGATGGCGCCGGCCATCTGCGCTTTCTGATCCAGATTGTCTTGCCGCTTAGCAAGGCGCCGGTCATGACGGTGATGATCTTTTCTTTCATTGGCTCGTGGAACGCCTTCCTCTGGCCTTTGCTGGTCACCACCAAGGATACCTGGCGTCCGCTGATGGTCGGGCTGTGGACGTTCGTTTCAGAGGCAGGACCGGAAACGAACCTGCTGATGGCTGGGGCCGTGATCACCATCATCCCCATTCTCGTGTTATACTTCCTGACCCAGAAGCAGTTCACAGAAGGGATTGCTACAACTGGGCTGAAGGGGTAATATATAGAGCATAACCAGAAAGGAGGTTGGTAGCGAACAAAACCCAATCTTGCATAAAAGCTTCCACAATTTCAAAACTATCCTATCTTTTGGAGGAGAAAGATTACCATGCGTAAAAACTATTGGTTCAACTTGCTGGCGATTTTGATGGTCGCCTCGATGATTCTGGCGTCCTGCGCCCCAAAAGCCACCGCCACCGAACCGCCCAAGGCGACTGAACCGCCCAAGGCGACTGAACCGGCCGCGCCGAGCGACCCGGTGGCCAATATCGACCCCTCGGGCCAGACGGTTATTTTCTGGCACCAGCACACTCGTGAGCGTGATGAAGCCCTGCAAAAAATCGTTGAAGACTTCAACACCAGCAATGAGTGGGGCATCACTGTAGAGGCCGAGTACCAGGGTGGCTACAATGACATCTTCAACAAGATGTTGGCGGTGCTCAACACCTCCGACGCTCCCAACCTGGTGGTTGCTTACCAGAACCAGGCTGCCACCTACCAGTTGGGCGAGGGCCTGGTCGATATGACCCCCATGGTCAACAGCCCCAAGTGGGGCCTTCCCGAGGCCGAGCAGAAGGACTTCTTCCCTGGCTTCTGGGCGCAAGATGTCTTCCCCACTTACGGCAACGCTCGCCTGGGCTTCCCTCCCAACCGCTCCATGGAAGTGATGTACTACAACGAAGAGTGGCTGGCTGAGTTGAAAGCGGCTGGCAAGATCGATTTCGATGGCCCGCCGGCCAATCCCGAGCAGTTCAAGGCCGCCGCCTGCGCTGCCAAGGATAACCCCTTCAGCAAGGCTGTTGCAGAGGGCCCCATCGGCTACGAACTGAGCATCGACGCGTCGCGCTTTGCCAGCTTCACCTTCGCCTTCGGTGGTGATGTCTTCGACTACAACACCAGCAAATACACCTACGACAGCGAAGCTGCCGTCAAGGCCTGGGAATTCCTGCAGGATCTCTTCAAGAGTGGCTGCGCTTCGATCGTTACCGAGCGCTATGGTGACCAGACCGACTTTGGCACCGGCAGGCTGCTCTTCACGGTTGGCTCCAGCTCTGGCTTGCCCTTCTATCAATCTGCGATCGACCAGGGTGCTAAATTTGCCTGGAACGTGGCGGCCATTCCGTACACCGGCTCTGAGCCGGCCATGAACGTCTACGGTGCCAGTGTCAGCATCCCCAAGACCACCCCCGAAGGTGAACTGGCTGCCTGGTTGTTCCTCAAGTACTACACCAGCGCTCCAGTGCAGGCCGAATGGGCCACGGTCAGCCAGTACTTCCCGGTGCGCGCCAGCGTCGCTGCAGAAATGGGAGATTACTTTGCTGAGCAGCCCGCCTACAAGACGGCCTTCGACATGCTCAAGTACACCAAGTTCGAGCCGCCTGTGCCGGGCTACGACTTCGTACGCGAGAAAGTGGGCGAGGCCATGGCCGCCATCGCCGACGGCGCCGATGTGGCCTCCACGCTCAAGGCCCTCAACGAGGAAGCCAACGTTATGCTGTCTGAGCAGATGACTTCCCCGCTGCCCACGCCGCTGCCGCCCACCCCGACTCCTGAGCCCACCGCGACCCCTGTCCCGATCGGCACCACCGATCACCCCATCAAGGTTCTGTTCGTGCCTTCGGTGGACGCCAATGTGATTACCACGGGTGGTGAGATCATGGCCAACGCTCTGAAAGAGGCCACCGGCCTGGAGTTCGTCGTCAGCATCCCGACCTCCTACGCAGCCACCATCGAAGAGATGTGCGCTTCGCCCATGGACACCATGGCCTTCATCCCTGCCCAGGGTTACGTACTCGCCAACCAGTTGTGCGGCGTGGACGTGGCCTTCAAGGCTAACCGCCGTGGCTGGGGTGTGTACTGGACCATGTTCATCGTCCAGCGCGACAGCCCTTACCAGACCCTGGCGGACCTGGATGGCAAGAAGTGGGCCTACCCTGACGCTGGCTCCACCTCGGGCTACCTCTTCCCGCAGGTAGCTTTCAAGGACGCTGGCATCACCCCGGGTGAGACTCTGGAAGCCGGCGGTCACCCGCAGGCCGTGCGCGCCGTCTACAACGGCGAAGCCGATTTCGCCACGGTCTTCTTCAGCGCTCCGGCCAAGCCCGAGGGCGAACCCGCCTGGCAGGTTGGCGACGATCCTGACATCCCCGCTGACCTGATCCCCTCCTGCGCTCCCAACGAGGACAAGTCCAAGTTGATGTGCGGAGACTGGCGAGTGTTGGACGCCCGTGCTAACATCCGAGAAGAGGCTCCGGACGTGGTGCAGAAGGTGCGCATCCTGGCCCTGACGGATGCCATCCCGAACGACACCCTGTCCTTCGGCCCAGAGTTCCCCGCTGAGCTGCGCGCCCAGATCGAACAGGCTCTGACGGACTTCGCCAAGAGCGAAGCCTGGGGCCAGTCGATCGGCTCGGAGGACTTCTACGGCTGGACCGGTCTGGACCCGGCTGAAGACGCAGAGTACGATATCGTCCGCAAGCTCGTGGAAATGATCGGCCTCACTCTGGAATCCCTGGGTAAGTAACCAGGTTACCCGCTCTTACACGCCCCGGACGGGGCCTCCCCAACCAGGGGAACACCCGTCCGGGGCGTACATTCTATAGGCATGATCCATGTTGCAAATTATCGACCTGGTTAAAATCTATGAAGGGGGCGTGCTCGCCCTGGATAAAGTCAGTTTCGAAGTTCCCAAGGGTCAATTCGTGGCTGTCATCGGCCTGAGTGGTTCAGGCAAATCGACTTTATTGCGCTGTGTCAATCGCCTGATCGATCCGACTGCTGGAAAGATCATCTGGAATGGCCAGGATGTGACCGCTGCTAGCGAGGAAGACCTGCGCGGCATACGGCGCAAGATTGGCATGGTTTTCCAACACTTCAACCTGGTGCACCGCTCCAGCGTGATAACCAACGTTCTGGCCGGACGGCTTGGTTACATCAATCCTGCCTGGAGCCTGGTCAATCGCTTCTCGAAAGAGGATACCGAGAAGGCCATGCGCCAGTTGGAACGCGTCGGCATCGCTGATAAAGCTCACAGCCGCGCCGATGAGCTGAGCGGCGGTCAGCAGCAGCGCGTCGGCATCGCCCGCGCTCTGATGCAGGATCCCGAAATGATCCTGGCCGATGAGCCCGTCGCCAGCCTGGATCCGGTGCTGGCCCACAGCATCATGCAATACCTGGAACTGATCAACAAAGAAGATGGCGTGACCGTATTGTGCAGCCTGCACTTCTTGGACCTGGTTCATCGTTATGCCAACCGTGTAGTCGCCCTGAACGAGGGTAAACTGGTGTATGATGGCTTACCGGAGGGCATCGACGATGCCCGTTTCAAAGAGATTTACGGTAAAGACGCTGAACGCGTTGGATAAGGCAGGTTGCCATGAAAACATCAAACAGATTACTTAAATCCCTTAGCACCGGCCTAATTACCCTGATCGTTCTGGTGGTTTTTGCTTATGGTTTCCAGGTCACCCAGGTCAATTTTAAAGAAATCTACTCTCCCACCCGTCAGGAAAGCTTGACCCGCGTCATCCGGGCGTTGTTCCATCCCGATCTCTTGAAGTACGAGACCGTTCAAACGCCGATCAATACCCCCATGTACGTGCCCTGCTCAACAAGCGGTGCGGTTCTGCCTGAACCCGATAAGAGCGGAGCCTATATGGAGATCACGCCTCCCTGCACGGAACCGCGCAGTGAGGTTCAAATCGAAGGATTCAATTTCGAGCCTTTCGTCAAGGGGCAGGTATATTTTATCCCGCCTAGCGAAGTGTCGCTAGGCCTGGGTACTTTCGAGGCAGATGGCGAAGGGCATTTCAAGATTACTGCTAAAATCCCGCCGCGCCCTAGTGAAGAAATGCAGTACGTACGCACCGTCACCAGCAAGAAGGTAGGGAAACCCTCCATCTCGCAATCGGCCAAAGACACCTGGGATAAAATCATAGAAACTATTTTCCTGGCGCTTTTGGCGACTACTTTTGGCATCATTTTCGCTGTTCCGATCAGTTTCTTTGCCGCCCGTAACCTGATGAGAGATATCACTGCGCCAATGAGCAGCCTGTCGCTGTCCATCTTGGGCTGGCCGGTCGGCATCTGGTTGGGTGCAATCGTGGCGCGCTGGGTCATCGATCAGAGCGCGTTGCTGGCAGATAGCGCCTTATTCAGCCTGGCCGGCTTGCTCGTTGGCATTCTGGTCGTCTGGCTGGGGGCGCGCTTCGCCCTGCCTCAGGATGAAGAGCTTAAACCGGGACTGGGGCTGCGGCTGGCGCGCTTGTTGGTTCTGTCGGTTGTTGCCCTGGCGAGCATCCTGATTCTGTACCTGGTAGCTTCCCTGGCCCATCTAGGCGGCGCGGTCCTGGCCGAAAAAGCCGGGTTCGCCGGCATGTTGGGGAGTTTCATTTTCAACCTGGGCGAAATCCTGAACTTGCTCATCGCCGTCATCGCTGGCGTTGCCGGAGGTGGTGTGCTCAGCAGCTTCCTCTCGCGCCTGGGTAAAACATTTGTGCGGCCCTTGCCCGCAATATCCCGATTGGGAGTCAATGTGATCCTGGGAGCGCTGGCCGGGGCGATGTTAGCCGGTCTGCTCGGCGCAGGCCTGGATTGGATCTACCAGATCGGCAGCGCCACCACCACGTTCTGGTGGCCGGTCGGTGTGGGCGCAGCCCTGGGCATCCTCACCGCGTTCACGACTCGCCAACAGGATGCTTTGCCCATCGGCATGGCCATCTATACCATCACGCGCACAATCCTGAACGCGTTGCGCGCCATCGAAGCCCTGATCTGGGTGATCGTTTTCGTAGTGTGGGTCGGCATCGGCCCATTTGCCGGTGTGCTGGCCCTGGCGCTGCACACCATCGCTGCTTTGTCAAAGCTATATTCTGAGCAGGTCGAAAGCATCATGCCAGGCCCATTGGAAGCCATCAAAGCCACAGGCGCAACCCGCCTGCAAGTGGTAGTTTACAGCGTGATCCCGCAAATCATCCCGCTATATATCTCTTTCACCATGTATCGCTGGGATATCAACGTGCGCATGTCCACCATCATCGGCTTCGCCGGCGGCGGCGGCATTGGCTTCTTGCTGATCCAGAATATCAACCTGCTCAACTATCGGGCCGCTAGTGCGCAGATGGTCGCCATTGCCGTCGTGGTGGCGTTGATGGATTATTTGAGCTCGTACATGCGCGAGCGTATCGTGTAGCAACCCGATATTTTTACGAACCATGTGCGACGCAGGATGTGTGCGTCGCACATGGTCATAAAGGCACTTTTCTATGGCTGTTCCCATTTCAGAAGCGCTGACCCAATTACGCCAACACCGCCTGCCAGGGCTTGACCTGGGAGACGACTTCATTTACCCGGCTTACAATGGGCGTTCGATCCTCAACATCCCTGCCAGTGTCTGCCAGTTGCTGGGGGTGCCTGGGATCGGGGCCCAATCGCTGGCTCCCGACCTGCTCGAAGCGATCTCAGGAAGCATCCAACGGGTGATCCTGGTGTTGATGGATGCCCTGGCTTTCCATCGTTTGCAGCGTTGGATGGCGGATGGCAGCGCACCTGTCTGGCAGGAGCTTGCCCAAGATGGGATACTCGCGCCGCTTACTTCCATCACGCCCAGCACCACCTCGGCCGCTATAACTGCGCTGTGGAGCGGGCGCAGCGCTGCCGAACACGGCATCACTGGTTACGAGATGTGGATGAAAGAATACGGTGTGGTTGCCAATACTATCTTGCACACGCCGATCACCTTCCGCAACGACAGCATCGGCAGCCTGGAGCGCGCCGGCTTCAAGCCCGAGGAATACCTGCCTTTCCCTGTGATGGGAACACACCTGGCGGCCCAAGGTGTGCATTCCTATGCTATGCAGCACGTCAGCATCGCTCACTCTGGCCTGTCACGTATGCTCATGAAAGACACGGAGGTGCGCGTTTTTAGCACTGCCGCTGACCTGTGGATCAACCTGCGCCACCTGGTGGAGGCGAAACAACACGAGCGCATGTACACCTGGGTGTACTGGGGCGAGGTGGATCACTTTGGCCATTTATACGGTCCCGATGATGAGCGCACCGCTGCCGAGTTCGCCAATTTCAGCCAGGCCATGCAGCGCTTGTTCCTGGAGCGTCTCAGCCCGGAATTGCGCCGCGGCACCTTGCTGCTCCTTACGGCTGATCACGGGCAGATCAACACGCCGCAAGACCCGCATTACCTGCTGCAAAGCCATCCCTCCTTGTCCCGTAGGCTGCACATCAACCCTACCGGCGAGAATCGCCTGATGTTCCTGTACGTGCGTTCCGGGCAGATGGAAGCCGTGCGCGAATACCTGGAGCGCACCTGGCCCAACCAGCTTACCGTGTTAGACTCCGCTTACGCTATGGATCAGGGGCTTTTCGGGCCCGGCGACCCTCACCCGGCGCTGCTCGACCGCCTGGGCGATCTGGTTGTTGCCTGGCGCGGCAATGCTTACCTGTGGTGGGCGGACAAAGACAATCACCTGCTCGGGCGGCACGGCGGCCTGCACCCCGAAGAGATGCTGGTGCCTCTCCTGGCGGCGCGCCTCTGAAAAGTTACTTGATGTAATCGTGGGGGTTGACTTTTGCCCCGTTGAACATCATCTCGAAATGCAGGTGTGCCCCCGTGGCGTTACCTGTGGCTCCGAACGCCCCCAGGATGTTGCCTTGCCACAAGCTTTGCCCACAGCTTGCATAGATCGCACTCAGGTGGGCGTAAAGCGTTTGCCAGCCATTGCCGTGGTCGATTACAACAACGTTCCCGTATCCCCAATCGTTCCATCCGGCATACACGACCACTCCGCTGTCCGCAGCATACACTGGGTCGCCTTCATTGCCGTCAATGTCGATGCCTGGGTGATTGGCGCTTGGGTTGTAGTCGAAACCGGAGATGAAATGGTTATTCGCCGGCCAGATGAATGTCCCGCTGCCCACGGCGCCTTCCAGGATGGCCCCACAGGCTCCTGCTCCCAGGATCTTGGCCGCCGCTGGATCGTCACGCGGGATTTCGGGTACGCTCCAACTGACGAACTCGCGCCGCCCGCCGGGCACGACCAGCCAGGCGCCTGGCGCGATTTCCGGGCTCGACCAGTCGTTCGATAATGCCGGGTCCAGGTGGTTGCCAGAGAAGTTAATAATTGCTTGTGGCTGCACGCCGAAGAATTGGGATACGCCGTTCAGGCTGTCTCCGGCCGACCAACGGTAATACGTGCCATCCACCGGCAGGATATTGAGCTGTTGCCCGGGGCGCAGGTTGTGGGGATCATCGCCCAGCACCGGCTGGTTGGCCCACAGGATTGTTTCTGGATGCAGGCCGAACTTGTCAGCGATTCCAAACAACGTGTCGCCAGCCTGTACCGTGTACTGTACCACCTCCAGGCGTGGGCGCGAGGGCACGTCTGTGTGCAAACTGGCCTGGCGCGCCACGCCAGAAATCTTGCCGGCGGGCAATGCAAATGCTGGCAACCCTGCGATCTGGTCGAGTACTTCCTGGGGAACAACTGCGTCCTGAACTGCCTGATGGCTCGGGATAAACTGTAATTGCGCCACCAGGTAGAATTCGCGCAAGCCCCAGGCTAACAGTACGATGAAAGCCAGCAGCAGCGTATGGGTTCCCAGGCGCAATACAAACTCTGCCAGGCCAGCCTGTGAGAGCATCTCCCACGCGCCTGCCAGGTGGTTCTCGCGCTGTGATTTATCCTGCGAAAAGTTTTCTGTCATGAGGATTACCTGACGCGCATCATAACACCAGGCGAGTATTTCGTCAAATTAAGGTGCATTGACACTTTGCACCGCTGTGCGCGCGGCTTCGATGGGTTCGCTCTGCGCTTTCAGCACTTGAACGGTCGCTTGTTCCAGGGCCTCGCCCAAAACTGGCAGGATTTCGTTCGGGGGGAGCAGGTGCGCGGAGAGCACAACCGGGCTGATCGCTGTTCTCAGGTCGGTGTTCGTCCACATCCCCAGGGCGCTTGGCCGCACTGGCAGGTACCCACCCGCTTCACTCCATACCGCCAAAAAGCTGGGCTGGCTGAGAAATTCTGCCAGTTCCACACTGAGCCCTCGGCGCTCTTCGCGTGGCGAAGCCAACGCCCACACCCAACCTGTTGCCAGGGTGAACGGCTCGGATAGCTCTACATCTGGCACTGGCAGTGGAGCCAGCAAAGTTTCTTCAGGCAATTCCTGCAAATAGCGCGAGGTCCAGGTGATCACCAGGTCAGCGCGCCCCTCTGTGTAGGCCTCCCAAACCTGCCCATCCTCCAGATACTGGGTCAACCAATAGGGCATCACCCCGCTCTGTTCGCACTGCATAAATAGATCCATCACATCGTTGAGCGCGGTCGCATCCAGGTAAGGACGAAATTGCTCGTCCTGGATCTCTCCAGCGTTGGCCTGGTAAAACGCCAGCGTAACCAGGGCCTGTGGATCGGCAGCCGGGAAAACCAGCGGGTGTTTGAGAGTTGCCACTGACAACCAATCCACCGGCGGTGTTTCTACAACTTGAGCCCGGTAAACCAGTGTCAGGGCGTCGCCGGCGAAGGGCAGCCCGAAAACACTGTTCTGCAAACGACCCAGATTGCTGGCATACCCATACCAGTCGGCGCTGTCCAATACATTCGTCAGGCCATCGTAAGGATGCAGCAAGCCTTTCAGCGCGGCTGCCTCCAGCAAATTGCGCGGCAGGGCAACGACATCGGGCATCACCAGCGGAGCAGCCGTACTGGTGGTGCTCAGTGAATCGAGCAGCCCGCCCGGGCCGCTGACCGCCTTTACGCGCACCTCGACGTAGACGCCTGGACGGCGTTGTGAGAATTCGTTCAGGCGTGCTTGCAGCAGGTTGCCTGCCGGTGTACCGGCTGCAGGATCAAACTGCGGAGGTACCCACAGCCGCAGCGTCACAGGGCCGGAGGTAATCGGTGTCGTTGTTGGGGTGCCCAGTTCTGCCGCTGTGGCCGGAATGGTGGCCGTTTGCTGGGGAGTGCTTCCCAGGGCAGGCGTGTTCTGCGAAAGCGGGACCCCTGTGCAGCTCGCCAGGCAAAGCGCCAGCAGTGCCAGCACTGTATAGCAAGCTCTCATTTGTCGATCCATTCGTTGATCGGGTCACGCAGCAGGGCGATCAACAACTTAACTGCGTTTTGCACATCGTTGTAGTCGATCATCTCCGAAGGCGTGTGCACGTAGCGACAGGGGATCGAGAGGCAGCCAGCAGGCACGCCCCGGCGCGTGGTTTGGATCGCGCCCGCATCTGTTCGGCCCTGCTTCAAGATTTCCATTTGGTAGGGCAGGCGCTGTGCCTCGGCTGTCTCCACCATCCAGCGCACCACGCGCGGGTCCGAAATACTGCCCTGATCCCGCACTTTGATGGCTGGACCTTTGCCCAGCTTAACTTCCATGCGCAAGCCTTTCGGTGTATCCCCGCAACTGGTTACATCCAGCGCCAACCCCAGGTCGGGATCGATGGCGAACGCAGCCGTTAATGCGCCGCGTTCACCCACCTCCTCCTGAGCGCTGAAGACAAAAAACAATTCGTGAGGCGAGCGCAGGGATTGTACGTTCATCTGGCGCAGCACTTCGATTAGGATAGCCACGTTGATCCGGTTGTCCATCGCCTTGGATACCAGACGATCACCCAAATCCAGGAACGGTCGTTCAAAAACGGCCAGGTCGCCCACCTGCACCGGGCAGTTCTGGCGGCTGGTGGCTCCTACGTCGATGTACATCTGCTCGAAAGCAGGCACGCGGCTCAAATCGCTCAAGCGCTCACTGCCAATCACCCCGCGGGCGCCCTTCAGGAAACGTACCCGTCCACCCGGGCAGGTCGAGGCGCGCACGCTGCCCATTGGCAAAAAACGCACAAAGCCGGCTTCTTCCACGTGCGTGGCGATCACACCAATTTCATCCAGGTGGGCGGACATCATGATGCGCAATCCGGTGTTACTTTTCTGGCCTTTGCGAGCAATCAGGTTGCCTAGATTGTCCGCGCTCACCTGGTCTACCAGCGGCTCGATCTCTGTGCGCACGGCCTGGCGCACCGCACTTTCATAGCCCGGCGGGCCATCAAGTTCTACAAGTTTTTGAATGAGGGATTTCATCCATGCTCCTTCTGCGTAAGGCGTGATGCCTTTTGGCGTTTATGCATTTCTACTGATCAATGCCCTGGTTGGTGAGAACATCCGGGCTCAAGTGCGCCAAAGCGGCGTGCACAAGTGCCAGGGTGTTTTTCCAATCTTGCAAGCGTACCATGCCAGCAGCTGTATGCAGGTAGCGCCCCGGCACGGAGATAGAAACACTGGGAATGCCCCCCCGCTGCTTGTGAATCGCGCCAGCATCGGTTCCTCCGCCCCCTGGTTGGCGGAACTGGTAGGGAATGTCCAGTCTCTCCGCGGTTCTCACCAGGTGTTGCACCAGGCGTGGATCTGAAAGTGTGGCGCTGTCAGCGATATAAATCGCCGGCCCTGCGCCAAGGCGTGTGTTGTAGCGTGTGTTTTCCGCGCCTTGTTCGCCATCCGCAGGCGGCAAATCACGCGCTGGCGTACAATCCAACACGAAAGCCACATCGGGGTCAAGGGTGTAGGCAGCTACGTGCGCGCCGCGCAACCCCACCTCCTCCTGAACGGTAAAAGCTGCCAGTAAATCGATGTTTGTCAGAGTTGCAGACTGTCGTAGCAGTTCGATCAGGCTGGCAACACCCAGGCGGTCGTCCAGGGCTTTGGCCAGCAGGCTGGGGCCCAGGCGGGCAAAGCGCGTGGCGAAAGTTGCCCGGTCGCCCACTTTCACCTTCTTGGCGTTGTCCGGACCGACATCGACGCGCAAAGCGTTCATCGACAACAACTGCTCGCGCTCGTCCGGGGGAGCCAGGTGGATCGGTGTTGCCCCGATCACGCCTGGCAGGCATTCGCTTCCTACCCAAACGGGTTTGCCTGCCAGTTCGCTGGCGGAAATGCCGCCCACAGCGGCAAACCGGAACAGGCCGTTCTCATCGTCAGCGGTCAGCATAAAGCCAACTTCGTCCATGTGAGCGGCAACCATCACCCGCAGGCGCGGCTCTGAGCCTTGCCCGGGGCGCAGCGCCAGAACATTGCCCAACGCGTCGACTTTAACCTCGCTCGCATATGGGCGGACCTGTTCCAGCACAATTTTGCGCACGGCTGCCTCTTCACCGGAAACGGCGCAAACGTTGCACAGGCGTTCTAACAGGCGGATTTGGGCCGCACCCAGGCGCGGCGCTTGATAGGGTTGGTGGTAATCTTTATTCATCCCAGGCTAGCCTATCCATGAATTGTTCATCCAACTGGGCAGCGAACTCGGCCAACAGCCGCCCAGCGCGGGCGATATCTTTTCGTGAAACCATTTCCACAGGTGTGTGCATGTAACGCAGCGGGATGCCAAGCACCATTGTGTGGATGCCTTCCATCGTTATCTGCATGGCATCCACATCGGTGCCTGAGCGGCGTGGCATCACCTCGATTTTCCAGGGAATCTCCAGCCGGTCAGCCAGTTCCGCAAAAATCCGGTACAGTCCGGGGTGCACAGTCGGCCCCCACCCCAGGGTGATGCACTTGCCCATCGGATAGGTCTGGTGTGCAGGACTGCCGGGACCGGCAGCAAAAGTTACATCGATCGCCACAGCCAGCGCCGGGCGCAGGTGAAAAGCCGAAGTGAACGCACCGCCAAACGATTCCTCCTCCTGCGATGTTGCCACTGCCCAGACATCCCAGGCAAGTTGGCGGTTCTGCAAGGCGCTCAAGCACTGCGTCAACGCTGCCACGGAGGCGCGGTTATCCAGGGAATGACCGACCAGGTATTCCTCGCTCAATTCCAATGGCTGCTGGGCGAAGGAAACCAGGTCGCCAATACGCACGCGCGCTTGCACCTGGCGCGGCGTCAATCCGACATCTACCAGCAGGTAATCCAGGGGCGCTGGCTTATCGCTCAGTTCCTTGGGCAGCAGGTGTGCAGGTGGTTGGACGACTATGCCGGGCAGGTCTTCCCGGGCATGGACGGTTACCAGTTGGCCTGGCAGAACGCGCGGGTCAATTCCTCCAACCTCCGCCAGGCGTAGAAAACCATCCACAATACCCGCGACCATCAAACCAATGGCATCCATGTGCGCCGCCAGCAGCAAGCCGGGGCGCGGTTCGGGTAGGCTGCCGCGTCTTAGTCCGTGCAGGCTGCCCATACGGCTGACGCTCAATTCATCCACCAGCGGCTGCCATGCGGCCTCGATCAGGCCGCGCACCGGTCCTTCGTGACCTGAGAGGCCCGGCGCGGTGATCAAGGATTTCAAAAACTCCAAATCTTCTCGATGTTCAGACTGTTCAGGGGGCATAGTGTAATTATAGTCCAGTTAGAAATATTCTCTATACGTGCGCTTTGTGGTCTTTCATAGAGACAGACCCGGTCTTTGCCCTGGTCGATCTCCATCTCAGAATGCCTCTCGCCTAGCGCCAACATTTGCCCTGGTGATAGCATGCTCCCTGGTTTCGCCTGTTCTTCCAGGGAGCGCGCCAAACGCACCATCAGGTAACCTGTACAGTAGCATGGCAAGGTTGCCAGGATGATTGCGATCAGGATGAAGCGCACTCGTGCTCGCAAAGCTGGGGTCATGGCAGGTATCCGTTGCATTCGTTGATGATAACACTAGAAAGTTAGGAATGGCAAGACAAAATTGATAAGTCAGGTGGGGTAGAATTAGTGACGAAAACGACTGCATAGACAGGCAAGATCATTTCAAGACCAAAACAGGATAGTGCATGGATTACATTTACCTTTCCCCGCACCTGGATGATGTGGTTTTATCGTGTGGTGGGCTGATTTGGGAGCAAACCCGGGCAGGCAGGCAGGTGGGCATCTGGACCCTGTGTGCCGGCGACGCCCCTCCCGGCCCACTTTCGCCCTTTGCCCAATCGCTTCACGCTCGCTGGGAGACTGGTCCGGCTGCCACTGCCCGTCGCCGCCTTGAGGATATCGCCGCTTGCCAGCGGTTGTTGGCTTCTTGTCATCATTTCGATATACCCGATTGTATTTATCGCCGCGCTGGCCCTCCCGGGCAGGTGGATTTCCTTTACGCCAGCGAAGAAGCTCTGTTTGGTTCGCTACATCCTGCTGAAGAGCCCCTGGTTCAGGACCTGGCCAACGAGCTGGCTCAAAGTGTGCCTACAGGCGCGCAGCTTGTCTGCCCGCTGACCCTGGGGAACCACGTGGATCACCAGCTCACCCGCGTCGCGGCCGAGCGCCTGAACCGCCCGCTCTGGTATTACGCTGATTACCCCTATGCCAGCCAGCAGTCCTCGCAGTTAGAGGAGCTTCGCCAGCAGGGTTGGCAGCCGGTTCGTTTCCCGGTTTCGCCAGATGGCCTGCGCGCCTGGCAGGAAGCCGTCGCGGCTCACCAGTCGCAGATTAGTACGTTCTGGCCCGACCTGGATTCGATGCGCGCTGCCATCCAGGGGTATTGGGCTGGAGCAGAATCAGGTGTGATTTTATGGCAGATGTAGGGGGTGTCCAAAAAAGGTTATTTCAAGACAGGCAACCGCAAAAAGTAGGGGCGAAGCAGTCCACTCAACGCCACCTGTAGCGCCATAGACACGCTTCGCCCTACTTTTTGGACAGTCCCTCTAAATATACAAATGCCCTGGGTCGATTTCCTGGCGCAGCAGGCGCAGTTCCTCGGCGCTGGGCGGGTCCAGCGTGGGTATATCGCCGGGGATCAGCAGCTCGAAGCTGGTATTGTCGATCACTTGCTGGACATTGACGCCGGGATGGACTGCCTCCAAAGTCATGCGGCAGGTATCCTCCCGGTCGAAGCCTAATAATCCCAGGGTGCTGACTACGTTGGACGGGCCCGTGCCGGCTGGCAGCCCGGCTTCCTGGCGCGCTCCGCGTCCGCTGAGATAACCTGGCGTGGTGATAAAGTCGCATTGGTTCACGAAGCGCCGCCGGTCGTGGCGCATGATGGCAATCGTCGTCCAGCACAACGAGCCCACATCGTTGCCCCCGCCGCTGCCCGGCAGGCGTACCTTGGGCGCGCGGAAGTCGCCGATGACCGTACTGTTCAGGTTGCCATACATATCGATCTGCGCTCCACCGATAAAGCCGTAGTCAATGAAGCCGCGTTGCGCTGTTTCCATGATCTCACAGATGCCGTAAGCCGCGATGCCGCGGTGGAACGTGCGTGATTCTCCAACTGCTACCGCCAGTTCTTCGAGTTGGGCGCCCACACCGCCAAACTCGAACACCGTGATCAAGTTGGGCGTATACAGGCGTTGGGCCAGGCCCGCTGCCAGCATCGGCAGCCCCGTTCCGATGAAAGCCGTCGTGCCGTCCTTCATCAGCCTGGCAGCTATGCAAATCATCATCTCGTTGGCAGAGTACGTGGAAGTCGTCGCGTTCATCGATGCTTCTCCGCTTTCCGCCGCAGCGCTTCTAAACGTTCCCGGCCAATCAGATCCAGGTAAGCCTGGTGATCTGGCAGGTTGTAGATGTACTGATCCAGATACTGGGCTGTGCTCTCTTCGCTTTCCGAAGCCTTCACCCAGGTGAGCGTCTCTTCTTCGTCGCGTCCATAGCAATACACCATCTCTCCCGGATGAGAGCCGAATGGTGCATGCACCACCGCGTCCACCAGGAAGTAGGGGATAATTGTGCGATCTGGATGCTGCCGGATTTCCTCCGTATCGATGATCTCCTCGGTGCTCAGGATCAGGCGCTTGGCCGCCCGGGCTGTCTCTGCGGCAAACCCGCTGATGCCATCGATTTGGGCATTTCCAAAGCGATCGGCGCGGTGCACGTGGATCAGGGCCACATCCAGGATCAACGCCGGTAGCAGGCATACTTTTAGGCCCGTGAACGGGTCCTGCACCACCTTGGCAGCGCTGTAGCGATACGTATCCGTGCCCAACATGGTGCGCGCCGGCAGGAAAGGCACACCCATCGACGTGGCTTTCAGCCGCCAGGTCAGCGCTGAGTTGCTCCATTCCGTCACGCGCTTTATGCGCCCGCTCTCTACTTCACGACGCAGGACATTGCTCACCCCGTGTACTTCCAGGCCTATGTAAGTCAGATCCAGTGCATCCACCAGTCCGGCGGCCAGCCATAGGTCCAGCTCCAGCACCCCCTGGCCTGAAACGCGCAGATTCTTGGGCCTTTGGCGCACCACCTCGCGCGCCAGCGACATCGGCGCTCGTACCGAACCGTACAATTCGGTGCCGATATAGCATCCATCGGTAACGAAGCGGGCGACGGCCTCCTGCTCGCTCATCAGCTTATCCACCATCTCGCGCTTCTTCTGTGTGCGGTTCCACTGGCGGAATGCTTCGATATCCGGGGGTTGGATCAATTCCCCAATCCCTTCGTCCAGTACATTCATAGACTACTCCTCCAGGATTCGTCGGGCGATCACCATGCGGTTGATCTCGCTGGTGCCTTCGCCGATGCTCATCATGCGCTGGTCACGGTAGATGCGTTCCAGCGGGAACTCGCTGCTGTAGCCATATCCGCCGTGGATTTGCAAAGCTTCATAAGCCACGTGCTCTGAAACTTGCGAAGCAAATAACTTGGCCATCGAAGCCAGGCGAGTATAAGCCTTGCCGCGTTCTTTGGCCCAGGCTGCCTGGTAGACCAGCAGCCGCGCCGCCTCGATCTGGGTAGCCGCATCTGCCAGCTTGAATCGGATGGCCTGGTGTTCCGCCAGGGGCTTACCGAAGGTGCGGCGTACTTTTACGTAAGCCAGCGCTTCTTCGAAAGCGGCTTGTGCCAGTCCTACTGCCAGCGCCCCTACCGCGATGCGCCCGCTATCCAGGGTCTGTAAAGTGTAGTACAACCCCTGTCCCGCCTCGCCCAGCAGATTGTCGAGTGGCACGCGCACGGCGTTGAACGACAGGATGTGCGCTGGTGAGCCGTGTGTGCCCATCTTCCTCTCCGGCGGGGCGATTTGCAGCCCGGGGCGATCGGTTTCAACTAGCAGCAGGCTGAAGCCGTGCGAGCCGGCCTGGCGGTCAGTTTTGACCAACGTAACGATGACTGGCGCCAGGCTGGCGTTGGTGATCCAGGCTTTGCTGCCGTTGATCACCCATTCATTTCCTTCCCGCTCTGCATGGGTTTGAGTGCTCATCAAGTCCGAGCCGGCATCCGGTTCGGTCAGGGCCAGGCTGCCCAAGACTGCCCCATTGGTTAACTGCGGCAAGAAGCGTGCTTTTTGCGCTTCAGACCCCCAGCGTACGATTGGCATGCAGCACAACTCGTTGTGCGCCTCCACGCTCAGGCCGGTTGAGCCGCACGCCCGCCCCATCTCCTCCATGGCGATGGCCACACAAATGCTGTCGAAGTCCGCTCCGCCGTATTGCTCTGGCACTTGCAGACCCAATAAGCCCATCTCTGGCATGCGGGCCAGTGCAGCCATGCGCAGTTGCCCGGTTTCATCGACTTCTGCGGCATACGGCTTGAGTTCTCGTTCGCAAAAGGAGCGCACCGCCTGTTGAAACAGGCGTTGTTCTTCGGACAAGGAAAAATCCATTACTTATTTCTCCTGTATCGGAACGAAATACACATCTGTGGGCTTGAATTTGCTGTTGCGCAGGTATTGAGACTTGACTTTCATGCCGATCCAGTCCAGTGAAGCCTGTTGCGGGTCCACGCCCATCAGACGGCTCAGGAACAGCGTATTGGTTCCTTCGAATTCGACCAGGATAAGCACGAAAGGCGTCTGAGGCAGGAATTCCTCGGATCCGAAATGGCAAACAGTGAAGGCATGCACAACGCCCTCGTCTGGCATCTGCACCCAGTCGGTCTCATCGCCGGTGTACATATCGTGGCCGCGCGGCGTGGCGTAGGTATAGCCTGTCTGCACGTCGCGCCGCCCCAGGAGCGCTCGGTTCGCCAGGCCGGCAAAGAAAGGCGACTCTTGCCCATAGGAGTGAATGTAGTTGATTTGATAGGGTTGTTTGACGATGATCGGGCTCATTTCCTTGAGCGCCTTTAGCGCCTCAGGGGTGAGTGACTTGGGGAAAGGTACGTTGAACAGGATTTGCCCATCGTCGCTTTCTTCCATTTTGCGAGACAATTTGTCGGCGGTGTCAGACATGGCTTATTGCTCCTTTCCCAGAATTGAAACGGTCACGTATGTGCCAGTGCCAGCGTGGCTGTGGATCGAGCCGCGCATCGGGCGTCCAGGCGGAGGCTTGATTTGCAGTCGATCATCGTTGAAATGCTTGCCAATCGTGCCTTGCAACTGCCATAGAGCAAAAACCGCTTGCATCAACCCCGTAGCCCCCACTGGGTGTCCGCAAGCGATCAGCCCGCCCGAAGGATTGACCGGGCAAATTGGCTGCTCCGGTAGAGCCAGGCCGTAATCGATGCCTGGCACAAAAGCCTTGCCGCTGGCAGCAAATGCCCCGCCCTCCCCGTAGCGGCACAGCCCCATATCTTCGTAGGTTTGGATCTCGGAAGATGTGTAGGCATCATGCAATTCGACGAAATCCAATTCGCGCAGGGGATCGTGGATGCCGGCGTTGGCGTACGCCTGTCGGCTGGCCATACGCCCGGCGCGGAAGGAGTGCACCCCTGGGTAGCGGAAGCCGTGATCCCACAGCTCTTTATAGTAGTGGCGTGTGTTATCGTTGTCGCGCTCATTCGGCAAGGCATTCTTCTCCATAAAGGCCTGATAGGATTGGTGTGGGCGGTCGGCCATGCGCATGGCGTCCGTGCCGCACCCGATGCCCTCCACGATCACGCCTGGCAGGCGTTTACCGCTGGCCTTTTCGATCTTTTCCAGTCCTTCCTCGGAGCACAGAATTACCGCCGCGGCGCCATCGCTCATCACGCAGATATCCAGGCGTGTCAGCGGCCAGGCCACCATGGGTGCGTTGCGCACATCTTGAATAGTATAGCGATTGCGCTTTTGTGCGTAAGGGTTGTAGTAGGCGTTGATATGGTTCTTTACGGACACATGTGCCAATTGTTCGACCGTCGTGCCAAATTCTTTCATGTGGCGCGTGACCATCATGGCATAATAGCCCGAATAGAAACCGCCCACCGGGTAATCGAAGCTGACGTCCGAAGCCAGGGCGATGAACTCGTTGCCCTTCCAGGTATTGACGTGGCTCATGGTTTCGAAGCCATAGGCCACGCAAATATCCATATGCCCGCTGGCGATGTTTTTCCAGGCTTCCTGGAAACATAATCCTCCGGTTGCGCCACCGCCCTCCACGCGGTGTGAGGGTTTGGGGCACAAGCCCAGGTAATCCTGCGCCATAATCCCGCTCATCAACTGGCGTTGGAAGTGGTCAGAGAAATATGAGGCCACCGAGCCATCCACCATCTCGGTGAATTGAGGGAAAGTCAGGTCCAGGTCACGGATGGCGTAATCGTACGCCTCTTTGACGATGGCCTGGAACGTTTTGTCGGGGCGGGCCTTGGCAAATTTGGACACGCCGCCTGAAACCACGTAAACCTTTCGCATACATCTCTCCTTTCTGAACCTGAAGAAAACCTGAAGAAAAAGGGAAACACCCGGCCCCATCCGAACTCGCTCCGGGGACTGTTCCCGCAGAACATGTTTTCGGCAAGACCGGGTGCGTGATGAATGCGATGAAACTGCCGTGGCGTCTCGCCGACGCTGAGGCACCGCCCCGCCCCTGGTCAGCGGGCAAGGCTTTTCAATTTTATCGCCGAAACCATAAATCCCGGCTTTACGGTATGTGAAATATCTACAACAAACGCACTGTTGAAGGGTTATCGGAGCTTACAGTCAGAGGAGCAAATAAATACTACTGAACCGTCATGGTCAGCAAGGATTGCTTTTCAATCAGGATATTCCTGGCTCTCTGAAGCATCAGGTTCACATCCGTTGCACCGCTGTTGATCAGCAACTGGCGCAGGCCGGTATCGCGTAGCAGGCTCTCCCATTCATTATAGCCCATTGTTTGCAAATACTGATCGATCGCTTTGGCATCCTCGCTACCAATTATTTGGCTGATGGTCTGGCGAATAGCAAAATGGCAGGCCATTGAAGTTACCGGGGAATCTTGTATCATAGCAGTGCTCAACGCGGTGATCATGAGTTGCGGGCGCTGCTGGGGCTGGGCTTTCGGTACAACCCGTGGAGCACGATTGAGCCATTTGCGGTATGGTTCTGGCATCACCCAGGCCAGGAACTGCGGCACAATTGCGAAGATCAAGGTAAGACCAGTCAGGCTGTTGGCAACGTTGAAACCCAATAGGGGTGCAGCCAACAAAATCAAACTGCCAGTGACCATGGCGATGCTGTAGCCAATCACCAGCCGGTAGCGTCCCTTGATCCAATTCTCAATGTCCTGTGAGACAGAAACTTGGGCATAACTTTGCCATCCAGCCCACAGGTGCCAACTCCAGGGGAAAAACTTGGCCACCCCCACCATCATCGTCATGCCTAGTTGGAAGAAGGTTCGTTGGTCTGCATCGTTAGTAGGGTTGAGATTTTGCAAGTTAAACCATACCACCCCGACTGCTGCCAGTATGGTAAGGGTAGCATAAATCCAACGCGGGCTAGAACGACCCTGATAAAAAGTGGCGTGCGTGAAAAACAAGATACAGATCGCTGAAAGAGTCTCTCCAATGATGGCGATGAACACATTCCAGCCTCGCAGGCCAGGCATTTGCCCGATGACCACCCAAGCCAAGATATAGAAAACGGCAGCAATACTGAAGGCAGCCGCCAACCACCCCAGGTTGTCCATGCGATCGCGCCGGGCTACCTGGATCAGGCGCAAACCAGCGGATAATTGAAGCACCGACAAGATTAATACAATAACGATTTGCATAGTTCCCTGCCTGTTTGATAACAGTTGGCTATTGAGTGAAAAGGATTATAACATAAATGACCACAACCCGGATTGTCATGCACCCTGGCGCATGGTAGAATGATTAATAGAAATGCTTTTGCCGCCCAACCAAGCGGGCGGGCATTTCTTTGCCTTGCGAGGTGAAAATCTGGTCTGGAAAGACCGTGGAGGAAGACAAAATGGAGCAAGAAGTTGGAACTTTTACTGTAAAGAAGGGCCTGGCTCAGATGCTTAAGGGTGGGGTGATCATGGATGTAGTCACTGCCGAGCATGCCCGCATTGCCGAGGATGCGGGCGCGGTGGCGGTGATGGCGTTAGAGCGCGTCCCGGCCGATATCCGCGCCCACGGGGGCGTGGCGCGCATGAGCGACCCTGAGCTCATCCTGCAGATCATGGATGCCGTGTCGATCCCGGTGATGGCTAAGTGCCGCATTGGGCATTTCGTGGAGGCGCAAATCCTGGAAGCGATTGGCGTAGACTATATCGACGAGTCCGAGGTTCTGACCCCGGCGGATGAGAGCCACCACATCAACAAGCACATCTTCAAAGTGCCCTTCGTGTGCGGCTGCCGCAATCTGGGCGAGGCGCTGCGACGCGTAGGCGAGGGGGCGGCGATGATCCGCACCAAGGGCGAAGCCGGCACAGGTGACGTGATAGAAGCTGTGCGCCACGCGCGCAGTGTGCTGGGTGAAATCCGCCGCCTGGAGAATATGCCTGAAGAGGAAGTGATGGCCTTCGCCAAGGAAATTGGCGCGCCTTACGAGATGGTGATGGAAACGCGCCGCCTGGGTCGCATGCCGGTGGTCAACTTTGCCGCGGGCGGCGTGGCGACTCCCGCCGATGCAGCCTTGATGATGCAGTTGGGTGTGGATGGCGTCTTTGTCGGTTCGGGCATCTTCAAGTCTGGCGACCCGGCGCGCCGCGCTGCGGCCATCGTCAAGGCAGTCACGCACTTCAACGATGCCTATATCCTGGCAGAGGTCAGCCGCAACCTGGGTGAGCCGATGGTTGGCCGTCAGGTGACTTCGATCCCCGAGTCTGAACTTATCGCCGGGCGTGGATGGTAATAGTTATAGCATGAAGATCGGTGTACTGGCGCTTCAAGGAGATTTTGCCGAACATGTTGCTGCACTGCTGCGCATCGGCGCCCAACCCAGCGAAGTGCGCCTGCCCGAGCACCTGGAAAACCTGGATGGTTTGATCATCCCGGGCGGCGAATCGACTACCATCGGTAAGCTGGCGGTGGCCTATAACTTGTTGGAGCCGCTCCAGCGTTTCGGGCAGCGCAAGGCCATCTGGGGCACTTGCGCTGGGGCGATCTTCCTGGCCAAGGAAGCTCACCGCCCGCAGCCGCTGTTGGGATTGATGGATATCCACGTGGAACGCAATGCCTTTGGCCGGCAGGTGGCCAGTTTCGAGGCAGACCTGGATGTGCCTGCCTTGAAGCAGGTCCAGCCGGATGGCGGCCTGTACCACGCCATTTTCATCCGTGCCCCGCTGATCGAGTCGGTCTCGGGTGATGCCCAGGCCCTGGCGCAACTGGAAGATGGCAGGATCGTGGCGGCCCAGCAAGGACGCTTGTTGGCTACTTCCTTTCATCCGGAGCTAACCCTGGATGATCGTTTCCATCGCTATTTCGTGGCGCTCGCAGGCAACTCTGGATAGCAGGTGCGAACCGGTATGACTGTGCGGACCTTCGACTGGCGTGATCTGGCGGCCTTGCTCCGCTATCGCCAGAGTGGTGTCTTTCTGGATAGCGCTCTGGTGCTGACGCGCGGCGCTTTGCTGGTACCCGGGGCCCTGCTCTCGTATCTGGCGCCTGCTATGGGTGTGGTCACCTGCGTGGCGAATGAGAGCGACTCGGGTAGCGAGACGCTGATCGGACAGTACATCCACCCTTCCGGGTCGCAGTTCGCCCACCTGACTTTCCTGGCCCCCGAGCAAGGGCTGGAATCGCTGGCAGTCACGCGTTTACTCGAATATCTGTCACAGTCGGCCGGTGAACGGGGAGCGCTGCGCCTGCTGGCAGATGTGGATGAGCACAGCCAGGCGTTCGAGGCGCTGCGTCAAACCAGCTTCGCCATCTTTGCCCGGCAGCGTATCTGGCAACTGTCGCCGCAGCCAGGCGCAGTGATCCACAACAACCCCTGGCGGGTGGCGAATGGCCAGGATGCATTGGCAATCCGGCTGCTGTACAATAACCTGGTGCCAGGCTTGGTGCAGCAAGTAGAACCTTTCGAATCTCAGCACCCGCGCGGCCTGATGTATTATCAAGATGGCGAACTACAGGCCTATGTGGATCTGCGTTACGGTCGCTGTGGCATTTGGGCTCAACCTTTCTTCCACCCCGAGGTGGAAGATGTCCCCGCCCGGCTGGCTGATCTTTATCAGATAATTCCCGATCGTTTTGCCCGCCCGCTGTATTTCTGCGTGCGTTCTTACCAGGCCTGGCTGGAGCCGGCGATTGAGGAATTAGGTGCGGAAGCGGGTCCCCGCCAGGCTGTCATGGTCAGGACTTTGACCGTGCAGCATAAAGCGCTACGCCCGCTGACCTTGCCCGCCCTGGAAGGCGGTCAACCGGAAATTTCCGCACCGATCGCACGTTCGGAGAGTAAATAAAAGAAATGGAACAACAGAAAATCACAGACGATTTGCACGCTCTGCTGGCGGTGTTGCCGCCTCCGATCGCGGAGGCAGTCACACAGGCCGACGACAGCGATAACTTACTGGAGGTGATCCTGGACCTGGGCCGTTTGCCCACGGCGCGTTTCGTGATGCGCGAGGTTGTGCTCAGCCAGGTTGAGGTATTGCGTGATCAAATCGATTACGTTGTCGAGCGTATCGGCGAGTTTGATACAGATAATCGGGCCGGTATGGAGCGCACCTTGCATCGCATCTCGGCCATCCGCAACCGGCGCGGGCACATCGTTGGCCTGACCTGCCGGTTGGGGCGCGCCGTATATGGCACCACCGATATTATCAAGGATCTGATCGAGAGTGGCAAGAGCCTGCTCATCCTGGGACGCCCAGGTGTGGGTAAAACGACCATGCTGCGTGAAGCCGCCCGAATTCTGGCTGAGAGCAAGCGCGTGGTGATCGTGGACACTTCCAACGAGATCGGTGGAGATGGTGATGTGCCGCACCCGGCCGTGGGGCGCGCCCGGCGCATGCAGGTTGCCACGCCCTCGCTGCAGCACGAAGTCATGATCGAAGCTGTGGAGAATCACAACCCAGAGGCGATCGTGATCGATGAGATCGGGCGCGAGCTGGAAGCCGCCGCTGCCCGCACCATTGCCGAGCGCGGTGTGCAACTGATTGGCACGGCGCATGGCAATACCCTCGAGAACCTTCTGCTCAACCCGACTCTATCTGACCTGGTAGGTGGGATCGAGTCGGTTACGCTGTCCGATGAAGAGGCGCGGCGGCGCGGCACTCAGAAGACCGTGCTGGAACGGCGTTCGCCGCCTACCTTCGATGTTCTCATCGAAATCCAGACCCGCGACCGCCTGGCGATCCACTTGGATGTGGCGGCTGCGGTCGACAGTTTGCTGCGTGGTTACCCTCTCCCACCGGAGATTCGCTCGCGCATCAACGATGAAATTCGCATCGAGCGTGCCCCGCTTCCTACGCGCACGCCCGGGGTGGGCCAGCAGGGTTTTCGCCGCCAGGGCAATGGCGCCCAGCAGGACCGCCCTAACCAGTCAGGCAGTAGCCCGTACGGGCGCACTGCCACGAGTATGGTCCCGTTGGGTGGTTACGAAACCCCTTCTGGGCGCGAACGCCCCAACCTGCAAACCGTGCGGATCTACCCCTATGGCGTGGCGCGTAACCGGTTGTTGCAGGCTGCCAAGCGCCTTGGGGTGCCGGCTTTGATCGTTAATGAGGCGGGCGATGCGGATGTGTTGGTTACCCTGCGCGCCTATTACCGCAAACGCCAGCGTACGATTGTGGAAGCCGAACATCGCAACGTGCCTATCTATGTGCTGCGAGCCAACACGGTTAACCAGATGCAGCAGTTCCTGAGCGATTTGTTCAATTTGTACGCTGATGTGGGCGGTGAAGCCGGGCTGGACTCGGTGCTGCAAGATACCCAATCGGCGATCAAAGCAGTGATGAACGGAGAGCGCTGGGTGGAATTGGAGCCAGCCTCTTCGGCAATCCGCCGCTTGCAGCATCAAATGGCGCGCGAATCCAACCTGATCTCGCACTCTTACGGTAAAGAGCCCAACCGGCGAGTGCGCATCTTCCGCGAAACGTGATGAGATCCTAAAGGCCCATATGTTCATCACGCTGGAAGGCCCAGAAGGCTGCGGAAAAACCAGCCAGATCGCATTGTTAGGCGAGTTCCTGCGCCAGCAAGGCCGCTCTGTCGTGCTGCTGCGCGAGCCGGGTGGTACAACGATCGGCGACCAGGTGCGCGCCGTGTTGCTGAGTATGAAGAACCAGGAGATGTGCACTCGTA
Source organism: Chloroflexota bacterium (assembly GCA_040752025.1). Lineage (GTDB taxonomy): Bacteria > Chloroflexota > Anaerolineae > Anaerolineales > UBA4823 > JBFMFR01. The sequence continues at coordinate 230,489 of JBFMFR010000002.1, forward strand.
CCGAGATCTTGCTCTTCCAGGCATCGCGTGCTCAACTGGTTGAACAGGTTATCCGCCCGCGCCTGGCGCAAGGCGACCTGGTCTTGTGCGACCGCTACGCCGACTCGACACTGGCTTATCAGGGTTATGGCTACCAGAAATTTCACCTGGCCGAGCTCAAACGGCTGGTAGATTTCGCTACCGGAGGGTTGAAACCAGACCTAACCTTGTTGTTGGATGTGGATGTGGAAACCGGCTTGCAACGGCGTATGCAGGGTGGTGGAGTCAATCGCCTGGATGCGCTCGAGTTGGATTTTCACCGGCGCGTGCGCCAGGGGTACCTGGAGATGGCTCGAGCCGAGCCGCAACGCTGGGAAATCATCGACGCCGGGCAATCCCTGGAAGATGTGCAGCAGGCGCTGCGCCAGGTTGTAACCCAAAGGTTGCAACTATCCTGGTCGCCGGAGAGCGGCGGCCCAGGATGACCGGTCAAAAATCGTCCCCAGAGTCGAAGCCGCCAGGGGCAAAATCACTGCCGCCCTCGCCGCCAAGATCGGGCAGGGCTGCCTCGATGTCCTCTGGGCTCTGTCCGGATTCCAGGCGGCCGATGACTTCATCGAACTCTGGCCCCATATCCTCGCCCATTTCGCGGCTCATCTTGCGCATCATCTTGCCCAGGGCGCGCGGATCTTCTTCCAGGCCATCCAGATCGCCCGCATCGGCGAAGTCGTCCAGGCGGCTGTCTTCAGATTTGGCGATGCGGATGCGGCCGATGCGTCGCTGTACGTTGCTGCTCTGGCAGTGCGGGCAGGCCACCGGGCGTGTGCCATATTCATCGTAAGTCATAAAAATTTCGAAGCGTTTGCGGCATTCTAAGCAACGATATTGGTAATTGGGCATAATCTGTCTCCAATAAGGTAGAAAATTGTCTTTTCCGGCCCTGAAATGGGCCAGGCAAATTATAATCAAGGCATCCCATCTGTAAAGAGGCGATCGTGGAAGATATACAAAATCCATATAACCACCAGGTTCAACCCTTGTTGGTCGTGATCTCTGGCCCATCAGGGGTCGGTAAAGATACGGTGATTGACCGCATGAAGCAACGCGGGTTGCCTTTTCACTTTGTGATTACTGCTACTACACGCCCGCCGCGCCCCGATGAGCGGCATGGGGTGGATTATTTCTTTATCTCACACGATGAGTTCGCTGAGATGATCGAAAAGGGCGAACTATTAGAATATGCGATCGTTTATAACGATTATAAGGGCATTCCGAAGCAGCAAGTGCGCCAGGCCCTGGAAACTGGTAAAGATGTGGTCATGCGCCTGGATGTTCAGGGGGCAGCTACCATCCGACAGCTTTGCCCGGATGCCTTGTTGGTATTCTTGACCACGCAGGATGAAGAAGAAATGATCCAGCGCTTGAAAATCCGCAAGAGCGAAACGCCCGAAGGCTTGAAATTGCGCATCGCCACGGCGCGCCAGGAACTCAAACGCTTGCCAGAGTTCGATTACGTGGTGGTCAACCGCGAGAACCAGCTCGATCAGGCCGTAGATACCATCATGGCCATCATCCAGGCCGAGCACCACCGCACCAAGCCGCGCAAGGTAACCCTATGAACGGCGATTATTCTCCTCAAAATAACATCCCTGCGCCACCGGCCGATTCGATCTCGACTCCTACCCAACCGCGTTCGGTTTTGGTCCGCTTTCAGGGTGTGAAACCAAACGTCACGTTCACGCTGATCGGTCTGACCGTGTTGATTTTCGTGCTGCAATCAGCCAGTGATTACTTGCTCGGCTATGATATTCCCGCAGGCCTGGGTGTGAAGGATAACGCCGGCATCCTGGCTGGAGAGTTATGGCGATTGTTTACGCCCATGCTGCTGCACGGCAGCGTCTTGCATATCCTCTTCAACATGTACGCGCTCTATTCGCTGGGCCCCAGTCTGGAAGCTCACTACGGGCACCGGCGCTTCCTGGCGCTGTACGTACTGGCTGGTTTCGCTGGCAATGTGGTTTCGTTTATCTTTAGCCCGCAGCCCTCATTGGGTTCTTCCACTGCTATCTTTGGCCTGTTGGGGGCTTACGGGGTGTTTGCTTATCAAAACCGGCGCATTTTCGGCAAACAGGCCCGCAGTACGTTGACCAACGTGATCGTGATCGCTCTAATCAACCTGGTAATTGGCATGGCCCCAATGATCGACAACTGGGGCCACGTTGGTGGATTGGCTGGCGGCACACTCTTCGCCTGGTTGGCTGGCCCAATATTGCAGCCTGAGGGCGTTTTCCCGGATTTGCGGCTGGTCAACCAGCGCACTCGCGCAGGCGTGCTGCGCGCTGGCGTTGTTACCGGCGGGTTGTTCGGCCTGCTGGCTCTGCTGACAATTTTATACCGGTTAATGTTTCCTGGCTAACAAAAGGACCCGGGATTGCCGGGCCCTTTCGTATTCGAAACAGTTTGGGGGTCTTCCCCAGAAGTATCACGGTTCAGGGAATTCTGGGCCATCGAAGAGATCATCGTCGATGTCGTCATCGATGTCATCGTAACCCATTTCCAGTTCTACTTCTTCGTTTTGAAGGCGAACCCACAGCAATAACACCTGGCCTTCATCAACATCCATTGTCCGGGCAGCCACGATGGGCGCCTGGGCCTCCAGGCCCTCCGGGCTGCGAAATTCCAGGTGAATATCTTGCTGGTTGCGCCAGGCGCGATGGCAGCGTTCGACCAGCGCCGGGCCATTGTACGTGCGCAGGCGCGTCAGGGCAATCTCGGCCAGATAAGGGCCTTCGTTCAGTCCTAGTGCCCAGCCGTCGTTGACCGATTCAAAAGTGGGGGGCGGACCCTCGATAATCGTGATCTTTTCTTCCATGTTAGTTTCTCCGCGGGCGGAATCATACCACGAAACCCTCAAAGTTCATGCCCTGGTTTTAGTATAATGGGGGCCTGGAGAATATTCTATGCATAAATTAATGATCCTGATTTATCCCTCCGCCGCCTGGGAGGCCCAGGAGCAGCATTGGCCCGAATTTCTGCGACTGGCAGAAAGCATGCCAAATCTGCGCCGTGAAGCGATCAGCCGTGTCGAGCAGCATCTCTTTGGCGATCAGGCTATCGTGCAGGTACACGAACTCTTTTTCGATACGTTGGTCGATGCACAGCAAGCCATGTCCTCGCCCCAGGGTCGCCAGGCCGGCCAGTTGCTGCAGCAAATGACGGGTGGGCGCATGGCTTTGTTCTTTGCTGAACACAAGGAAGACGAGATAGCCAACATCCTCAAATACAGGCAGCAGGATGAAGCTGCCAACTAGAAACAGGATGAACCTGTCGTTTGGTTGTGGCCTGTTGGTAGCGGTAGCACTTGGCCTGGCTCTGGGTTTGGGCTATCTGGCCTATCGCAGCCTGGGCTACAGTTCCCCTCGTTCACGGCGAGTGTGGGCCTGGCTGGACGATCCGGCTGCTCATCCAGAATGGGCGGTGCATAACGGGCAGCGCTGCGGCGAAGCGCCCTTCATCATGCCCACGGATGGTTTTATTGGTTTCCTGTGGGATGATTCCTTTCGCATTGGCCATCGCCACCAGGGCATTGACATCTTCGGCGGTGGACAGGTGAACGAAACCCCGGTGGTCGTCGCTTACCCTGGCTACCTGACGCGCCTGGCGGATTGGAAATCCACCGTTATCGTGCGTGTCCCGGACGATCCGCTGCAGCCTGGCCGACAGATTTGGACGTATTACACGCATATGGCCAGCCCGAGTGGCGAATCCTACATCGTCTCGGAATTTCCGCCGGATACCCACGAAATATATGTGGAAGCTGGCACTTTGTTGGGTTACCAGGGCAACTATTCGGGCACGCCGGGCAACCCGACGGGCGTGCACCTGCATTTTTCGATTGTGTTGGATGATGGTCAGGGCAGTTTCCGCAACGAGATGGAATTTGCCAACACCTTGGATCCATCCCCTTACCTGGGATTGGCGTTGAACGCCAAATCGAATCCGGATGCAATCCCAATCTGTCCGGAATCGAGCGCGGGTGACTGAATTGAATGAATTTGCTGGGAAGGTCGCTCTGGTAACTGGGGCCGGGAAAGGGTCCGGAAGGGCAGTCGCCCAGGCTTTCGCCGCGCGTGGCGCCGTGGTGGCTGCCAACGACCTGACCCCCATCAACCTGGATGAAACCCTCGAAAGTATCCAATCTCAAGGGGGGCGCGCCCGGGATTACATTTTCGATGTAGCGAAGAAAATGCCTATCCAGGCCCTGGTGGAGGCAGTCTTACGTGATTGGGAACGCATTGATTTCCTGGTCACCTGCGCCAGCGTACAGCCGCAGGCTACCGTCTTGAACATGGATGAATGGGATTGGCATCGCACCATGGATGTCAACCTGGCTGGCCCCTTTTTCTGTATGCAAGTTGTTGGGCGAGTGATGCGCCAGCAAGGCGGCGGGTCGATTGTGAACATCATCGCCACATCTGGGCAGGATCAGGTCTTGCCTGGTCAGGCTGCTTATCTTGCCAGCCAGAGCGGCCTGATGGCGTTAACACGCGCCGCGGCCCAGGAGTTGGCGGACCACAAAATCCGCGTCAACACCGTTTGTTTGCCTGCTTTGGGGCCAACTCCGCTGACCAGTGCCCTCACCGATGAACAAGCTTATCTTTATCAGGAGGCAGCCCAGGCGGCTGTCTCCCTTTGCAGTCAATCTGCCGTCGACACCACCGGACAGATCATCCACATCCCTGGCGGCTAACTCTATGCATTGTTTTCAAACGGTTGTTTATGGAGGAATCCATGTCTACTTACGAAACCATCCTGACTGAAGTTCGCGGGCGTGTGGGCCTGGCGCGGCTGAACCGCCCTCAGGCGTTGAACGCCCTGAACAATACTTTGCTGGAAGAATTGATGCTCGCCCTGGCAACTTTCGACCAGGATGATCAGATCGGCGCTATGCTGGTCACCGGCAGCGATAAGGCTTTTGCGGCTGGCGCGGACATCAAAGAGATGGCAGATGCAACCGCCATCGAGATGCTGGCGCGCGATCATGTCGCCCGCTTCGAGCATATCCGCCAGATCAAGAAGCCCGTCATCGCGGCAGTCTCCGGTTGGTGCCTGGGAGGCGGCTGCGAACTGGCAATGTCGTGCGATATGATCGTGGCTTCAGAGACCGCCCGTTTCGGACAACCCGAAGTGACGATCGGCGTTATTCCTGGGGCGGGGGGCACTCAGCGTCTGACCAGGGCAGTGGGCAAGGCCGTTGCCATGGAGATGATCCTGAACAACCGTACGCTGACCGCCCAAGAGGCGCTGCATTTTGGCCTGGTCAACCGGGTGTCGCCAGTCGAAACGTACCTAGATGAAGCCCTGGACCTGGCCGCTGAGATTGCCAGCCGGGCGCCTCTGGCGGTGCGCCTGGCCAAAGAGGCCATAGACAATGCCTTCGATGCCCTTCTCTCAGATGGGTTGGCGGCCGAACGCAGGGCTTTCTATTTTCTGTTTGCCAGTGCTGATCAAAAAGAGGGCATGGCTGCTTTTATAGAGAAGCGTAAACCAGAGTGGAAAGGGCAATAAACGCCAGCGGTATGCCAGCGACTCCAAATCAGGTTTCATCAAAGGAATTGGCGGCTGGCTTGCAGGCGTTGGATATCCCACCGGCTGCCCCGGTTCTGGCGCACGCCTCGCTCTCGGCCTTCGGGCGGGTGCAGGGGGGAGCCGCAACCGTTGTCGAGGCCCTGCTGGACGCTTTCGTTACGCTGGTGATGCCGGTTTTTACGTACAAAGCCATGCTTGTGCCAGAGGTGGGCCCGGTAGATAATGCCATTACATACGGCAGCGCCAAAGGTGCCAACCGCATGGCAGATTTCTTTCGCCCAGAGATGCCGGCCGATCGGATGATGGGCGTGGTCGCAGAGGCGCTGCGCTGCCACCCTGAGGCGCAGCGCTCGACGCACCCGATTTTATCCTTCGCCGGGGTAAATGCGGATACGATTCTGGAAAGCCAGACTTTAGCCCAGCCGCTGGCTCCGGTTGGGTCGCTGGCTGCTCAAGGCGGCTGGGTGCTGTTGCTGGGCGTCGATCACACTTGCAATACCAGCATTCATTACGCCGAGCGGCTGGCGGGGCGCAAGCAGTTCATCCGTTGGGCGCTTACCCCAAGAGGCGTGGTCGAATGTCCAAATTGGCCGGGTTGCTCGGATGGCTTCGAAGCCATTGCGCCGCGCCTGGTTGGGGTGACCCATAGAGCGCAAATTGGCCAGGCGCACATCCAGGCTGTTCCACTGGTAGACCTGGTTGAAATTGTGCGCGCCTGCATCGCTGAAGATCCCCTGGCGTTGCTGTGTGAGAGAGCAAGCTGCCAGCGCTGCCAGGCAACGCGCATCCGGGTGGTCAGGAACGCGCCCCGGACGGTTCCATAACTGCCTGGTCTCAGGTGTGCTCGGCTTCGGGCTCAGGTATTGGAAAATCTACCCAGAAAGTCGTTCCGTTGCCGATCTGGCTGCTCACCCCGATCTCACCGCCATGGCTCTCAACGATGGATTTCGCAATCGCCAATCCCAGGCCGCTGCCGCGCGTCACACCCGGTCGTGGCGAGGAAGTCTCGGCCCGGTAGAAGCGCTCGAACACGTGTGAAAGGTGTTCCGGGGAAATGCCAGGACCAGTGTCGCGCACCAGGAAACGCAGCTTGTCCTCTTTGGGGCCGGGGCGCAGCAGCATTTCAACCTGGCCGCCAACAGGCGTGTATTTGATCGCGTTTTCTACTAAATTGTAGAATACCCGGCGGATTTGGTCTTCGTTGCCCGAGATCCGGGGCAGGTTGGCTTCCACATCCAGCCTCAGGTTGACCTCCGCGCGGTTGGCGCGTATGCTGAAAGTATCTTTCACTTCGCGGGCGATGGCCTCTAGATTGATGCGTACGCGCTTACCCGGGGCCAGGCCAGCTTCCATGCGTGACAAATCCAACAGATCGTTGACCATGCGTACCAGCCGGTCTACCTCGGTCTCGATCTCGGTTAAGAAGCGCACAGCCACCTCGGTATCTTCTAAAGCGCCCTCGCGCAAGGCCTCGGTGCGCAGTTTGACCACCGTGAGCGGCGTGCGTAACTCGTGACTGGCGTTGGCCACGAAGGCGCGCAGTTCGTTGACATTGGATTGCAAACGGCTCGCCATGCTGTTGAATGCATCGGTCAACTGGCGCAGTTCTTTCGGGCCGGAGGGCTTGACGCGCACGCCCAGGTCGCCCTGTTCCATGCGCCCGGTTGCCTGCGTGAGCACCTGGATCGGCCGGGCCAGGTTGTTGGCCAGCAGCCAGCCGACCAGGCTGACTCCCATCGCAATTGCCAGCGCGGCTGCTACCAGGATCAGCAGTGAACGGTTGGCCGCTTCTCGCGCCGCCCGCATGGGCATGCCCACTCGCAAAATCGCAATCACCTCCGCCTCGCTCTGGATCAGCACGGCCATGTTCATAATTTCCTCGCCCGAGGCGTCCCGGCGAATATCTACACCCCGGTCCAGATCGCTTTCCAGGGCCAGGATCACCTCAGGCGAGTTGCTGAAGCTGGCGCGCGGCGGCAAGCTGTCCGAGCTGTCCACCAGTGGGGTGCCATCCCATTCATATAGTGTGAAGCTGGTCACCGGGCTGTCTGCAAAGACGCTGCCGAGCAAATCGTGCAGATACTTCGGCGTCGCTCGCCCGGATTGCATCTCCTGGATTGGCAGTTCCATGGCGTTGCCAACTGCCACGGCCAGGCCCTGTAAATTATGTTCGGCTTCTGCGATTGCGGCTTGTGAGATCGAGCGAGCCGCGAAGACCGCCATCAAGATGATGCTGGCTAATGAGACTGCCAGGTGTGAAAGCACCAGGCGCGTGTTTAGTGAAGACAGAGCGCTTCTTAATAGAGAAGGCAGTTTCAAGAAATCTCTTCCGCTCCAGCAAAGCGGTAACCAAAGCCGCGCACCGTCTGGATGTATTCTGGGCTGGCCGGGTCTTCTTCAACCTTCATACGTAGCCAGCGCACATGCACATCCAATGTGCGTGAATCGCCCGACCAATCCTCGCCCCAGATCTGGCTGATCAATTCTTCGCGGCTCATCGCTCGCCCGGCGTTCTTCATCAATAGCGTGAGTAAGTCGAACTCGCGCGTAGACAACTGTAATTCCTGATCTCCTTTGAAGGCGCGACGGGCGGCTGGGTCCAGGCTGAGCCGGCCCATGCTGATCGTTTGCTGTTGCGGTTGGGAGATTTGCCGGTCCAGGGCCACCCGGCGCATCATCGCCTGGATGCGCGCCAGCAGTTCGCGGAAGGAGAACGGCTTGGCCAGGTAGTCGTCAGCGCCCACTTCCAATCCCAGCACGCGGTCGATTTCTTCGCCGCGGGCAGTCAGCATGATGACCGGAGTGGTGGTGTGGGCGCGCAGTCGCCGGCAAACTTCGAACCCGCTGATGTCAGGAAGCATCAGATCCAACACGATCAAGTCGGGATTGAGTTTCTCGACAGCTTCCAGCGCCGAGAGCCCATCTGCCGCGGTGGCGACATCGAACCCTTCGCGTTTCAGGCTGTAAGATAGTGAGTCGGTTATCAAGGTTTCATCATCGACGAGCAGGATGAGAGACAAAGCTCACCTCCAATTCGTAATTCTGCATGGTCTGCCTCTTTAATTTGACCAGGTTTCGGATGTATTAATCTTCACGAGAAATTATACCTGAAAAGCTTGACACTGAGTCGGGTAGAGTGCGAAAAATGCAGCGGATTGGCCAGCGGGCGCGCATTACCAATGTATAATTGCGCTATCAAGGGATGTGCAAACGTGCCTCTGCTCTGGCTCTCACTGGCTTTCCTGTGTGGTATCTTGCTGGGTGAATGGCTGGCCTGGCCGGTATTGGCCTGGCTGTGGCTGTCGGGCCTGGCCCTGGGGTTGGAGTTTCTCCGGTTCCTGCCGTTCGCCAAACGCCTGACTGCTCAGATCTCAAACGCTGCGGCTCGTTTTCTGAGCAGGATTGCTTTTCTATCTGTCCCAGCACCGCTCTCCATTTGGACTTTGCTGCTTTTCCTGGGGTTGGGCGCGGCGCGCTACCAGGTTTCTCAACCTCATTTTGGGCCGGACTTCATCGCCTGGTACAATGATCAAGAGATATCCTTGGTTGTCGAGGGGGTGGTTGACGGGCCGCCGGATGAACGTGACACGTACACCTACCTGCGCGTGCGCGTTGAGCGATTACACCCGGTGGGCGAACTGCTCTTTACGCCTGTTGGAGGGGCTTTGCTGGCTAAGGTGCCTCCCTATGGCGAATGGCGTTACGGCGATCTCATTCGCCTGGAAGGCGAGCTGCGCACGCCATTCAGTAACGAGGCGTTTTCCTATCAGGAATATCTGGCTCGCCAGGGAATTCACGCCGTCTTGACCTGCGCCGGGGAAAACGATTGCGCCCTGCGCCTGGGCCGCAACCCGCCTGACCTCTTGCGCGGCATGATTTATGATTTACGCCAGCGCGCCATGTCAGTGATCTATCGATTCTTCCCGGATCCCGAGGCCTCCCTGATGGCTGGCATCTTGCTGGGCATTGAAAGCGGCATCCCGGAAAGCGTTCAGACAGCTTTCAAAGAGACCGGCACTTCGCACATCATCGCTATCAGCGGTTTCAATTTTTCGATCATCGCCGTTATGTTTACCTATCTGTTCGGGCGCCTCTTCGGGCGCTGGCGAGGTATGCTAGCGGCCTTTGTGGGCATTGCTGTGTACGCCATGCTGGCTGGCGCCGGAGCGGCGGTGATCCGTGCCGCCATCATGGGGGTGATCTCCCAGTTCGGCAAGCAGATGGGCCGCCGCCAGAACGGGGTGAACACCCTGCTCTTCGTGGCAGCCGTCATGGCCCTGTTCGACCCCTACGTGCCCTGGGATGTGGGCTTTCAGCTTTCTTTTATGGCGACCCTGGGCCTGGTGCTGTACACCGACCCTCTTTCGCAGGCTTTCACACGCTTTGCCGGGCGGCGTTTGCCGGCGGATGCTGCCCGCCGCCTGGCGGGCCCGGTGGGCGAGTATTTCCTGTTTACGATGGCGGCGCAGGTCACCACCCTCCCCGTAACGATCTATCACTTCCAGCGCCTGTCGCTCAGCTCGCTGCTGGCGAACCCGTTGATTCTGCCGGTCCAGCCGCCCGTCATGATCCTGGGCGGGTTAGCCGTTTTGGTTGGGTTGTGGATTGCACCGCTGGGCCAGGCGCTGGCGTACCTGACCTGGCCGTTCATCGGCTATACCATCCGCATGGTTGAGTTTGTCGCCCAGCACTTCACCGGTTCGGTTGCGTTGGGGGCAGTCAGCCTGCCGCTGGTACTGGCATTCTACTTCGTGCTGTTCGCCTGGCCGTTCGTTCAGACTCGCCTCCAGGCTTCCTGGGCCCGCCAGGCAGGGGACTCTGTGCCTCGCCTGGCGTGGGTCCTGTTGTTGGGGCTGGGCGTGGCGACTATCGTGGTCTGGCAGGTGGTTCTGTCTGCGCCCGATGGGCGCCTGCATCTGAGCGTGCTGGACGTCAGCGGCGATGCGCGCTCTGGAGACGCCCTGCTGATCCAGACGCCGCTCGGGCGCACCCTGTTGGTCGATGGCGGTCCCAGCCCCAGCCGCCTGTCCGATTCGCTGGGCCGCCGCCTGCCGCTCACGCGGCGCAGCCTCGATTACCTGATCGTGGCCTCAGTCGAGCCAGGCCAATTGGATGCGCTGCCTGGTGTGCTGGAGCGCTTCCCGGCCTCGAACGTGCTCTGGTCGGGCGCCCCGCTGGGCACCTTCGAGGCGCGCTCCTTGCAAGAATATCTGGCCCAGGCGCAAATCCCGGTCTCCAAGGCCCAGGCAGGCCAGGTATTCGACCTGGGCGAAGGCGCCCGGCTGCGTGTGCTGACCGCCGGGCGGGATGGCTCGGTCTTGCTATTGGAATGGGGGTATTTCTCGGCGCTCCTGCCCGTGGGTTTGAACTTCGAAAGTATGCAAAGCCTGCTAAATGACCCGGATCCGCCTGCGGTCACGGCCTTGCTGCTGACCGACAGCGGCTACGCCCCGCTCAACCCGCCCGAATGGATCGCCCGCTGGCAGCCGCAAGTGGTGCTGCTCAGCGTCTCGGCAGGCGATGCCCACGGCCTCCCAGATCCCGAAGTGCTCGATTCGCTGGCGGGCTATACGTTACTGCGCACAGATCGAAACGGATGGATCGAACTGAGCACGGATGGGCGGGGGTTATGGGTTGAGGTGGAACGACGCTGAAATTGGGCTCCACTGTGCTGCCAACGTAAATCGGTTTGGTGATTTGTGTAGCTGCCTGGCAGGCAACGCACGGTGATATAATCGAAGCAGAAGCGGCCAGACCGTCGGTACTGGCTGTCAGGGAGATTTCATGATGACAAAAATCTTGATCGTAGATGACGATTCGGATACCCTGAACCTGCTGGATTTGCTCCTGGTTCGCATGGGGCACCAGGTTTTTCAAGCGCTTGATGGTAAGCAAGCCCTGGAAAAAGCTGCACGAGAGCAGCCCGACCTGGTCATCCTGGACGTAATGATGCCTGGGATGGATGGCTTCGAAGTGGCGCGCCGGTTGCGCGGTGTTCCAGGGAATGCCTGCCTGCCTATTCTAATGTTCACCGCCAAATCACAACCTCAGGATCGGGCTACCGGGTACGAGGCCGGGGCAACGCTGTATCTAACGAAACCCGTTCAACCGCTGATATTGAGGACTTACGTGGCCAGGTTGCTGGCCAGCCGGCCCAGCGAGCCAGCCAATCCGGATGGACCGGGCTATCTGGTCGGAGTGACTGCAGCCAAAGGCGGGCAGGGCGTATCGACGATAGCATTGAACCTGGCGATTGCATATCACAACAGCCAACAGGTGGATGTGATCGCTGCTGAGATGAAACCCGGACAGGGTTCCTGGGCGCTGGAACTGGACATAAAAGATGCCGCTGGGCTGCAGGATTTACTGCGGCTCGAACCCGAGCAAATCACCGGCGAGATGGTCGCCAGGCATTTACGCAGAACGATGTATGGCGTCCAGTTATTGCTGGCATCCACAGCCTCGGCAGATGTCGCTTACGCGACGCGCCTGAGCCAGTTCCAGATGATTATCAGGCACCTGCTTTGCAGAGCTCCGTTGGTTGTGCTGGATATCGGCTCGAATTTTCATCCAATGTATGATGAGCTTCTCCAGGCTTGCGATGAAATCATCCTAGTTACTGAACCGCAACCGGTGGAGATGAAACGTTCCCGGATATTGGTTTCTGAGCTTGAGGCGCTGGGATTTGGAAGCCAGAAGGCACTGACTCTGGTAGCCAGCCGGCATCGTAAGATTGAAGCCTATCTGTCAGCCAGCCAAGCCGAACAGATTCTGGGGCGCGGCATAACCGTGGAGTTCAGCGGTGCGCCGCATCAGGCCCGCCTGGCTGCTGCCCAAGCACATCCATTATCCCAGATCCAGCCGGATGGGGAACTCGCTCACCAGTTCGGGATCCTGGCCGAGCATCTCGCTCGCCATGTTCAAGAGTTTCAGGAGCATACGTTGCCAGAGAAGCAGGGAGTAAACGGGTTGCCGCCAGCCTCCCAGGGAGATGTTTACAGGATTGTTGAACCCTAATTCGATTGGATAAAAGCGATGACTTTCAGCTTTTTAGACGATTTGCGCACTTGTGGTTACTATCTACATCCTAAAAACCATTCTCATGCTCCCGGGTATCCACGCCTGGATATCTTGCTCGCCGGAAAGTCCACAGGCGTCTATTTCGAACCGGAGTCTGTGAAATTACGGGCTATTTCATCTCTCGGAGAAAACCTTACGGGCGAAATCGAGACCCTGGAGATTCAACATCCGTGGAGATTGAGAAACACCTACCGGGTATGCGTCGGCCCGGTAGACGTGTGGGATCACCGTGGCAAAGTCTTCAAAGCGTTCACCTTTGGTGGCGCGTTAAATATTTTAGTTGAAGAGGATTGCACAGTTTGTGCGCTGGAGTCGCCTGCCCCGATCCTGGATCTGATCGCCGATAAGGATATGTCGATCACGTTGGCTGAGGAAGTGGAAATCCTCCTTGCCAGGCGCAGGGCCGCCTGGGCAGGCAAGGATCAGGAATTCGAAAAACGTCTGGCAAACCTGGATCCGTTTGAGCTTTACACCACTTGCCTCGAGGTGTTGCGCGGTCAGTATGAGGCATTCCCTCACAAAGAAATGCTCTCCACCCAACACTTGTTGCGTTTCTTGCGCGCCGAGATCCACGATCTTCAAGCGCAAAATCGCTGGCCCGCCAGATTGCCTGGCATCGAAGAAATCCTCTAGCCAATCTGTTTCAATCAGGTGCTCTCGAGCAGGCCCATGGTTATTGACAGCCTGGGAGAATTGGGTATAACTAAATAAAGCGCTTACTGAGGATGTTCTCCCCCAGTTCTGGAATTGAGAACACCCGCCCTGCTAACACTGCTGCCAACATCGACGGGGAGGGTCAATAAATCGTAGAACGTTTCTGAGAATGAGGTGCATGATGAAGTCTATTCACTTTCGTTTCGCCGCAAGTTTTATTTTGCTTGCAGCGGTCCTGTTTTGGTCCAGCGCGGGAACATTGAATGCTCTGGCCATCGCTCAATTAAATGATCCTACCCCGCCGGCCGAAATTGTTAAGCTGATTTTTATCCACCATTCGACTGGCGAAAATTGGTTGACAGATGGCTACGGCGACCTGGGGGTCACTCTGGGACAAAATAATTACTTCGTCAGCGACACCAATTATGGCTGGGGCCCCGATGCCATCGGCGACCGCACGGACATCTATAACTGGCCGGAATGGTTCCGTGGACCCGAAGGCCCTCGCTATCTCGAAGCTCTGTACAACGAGAGCGGCCAGAATTCGGGGTATACGCGCACGCTGCCCGATCCGGGCGGCGAAAACCAGATCATTATGTTCAAGTCGTGTTTCCCAAATTCCAACCTGGAGGGCAACCCGGACGATCCGCCCGCGCCTGGCGATGGGCTTACGGTGAGCAACGCCAAATATGTCTACAATGATCTGCTCAACTACTTCGTCACCCGTCCCGACAAGCTGTTTGTAGTGATCACGGCGCCTCCGGTGCAGGATCCCAGCTATGCGGCTAACGCCCGTGCTTTCAACAACTGGCTGATGCAGGACTGGCTGCAGGAGAACAACTACCCGCTCAACAACGTGGCCGTATTCGATTTCTACAATGTGCTTTCTGATCCGAATAACCACCATCGTTTTATCAACGGCGACATCGAGTGGATCAACAGCAATGGCAGGGGCACTTCCGCCTACCCTTCCAGCGGGGATGACGATCATCCCAGTGTGGCTGGCAGCCGCAAGGCCACCGATGAGTTTGTACCCCTCTTGAACGTTTTTTATAATCGTTGGCGCGCTGGTGGTGCAGCCGTGCCGCCGCCTGAAGAAACTGCGCTGCCCATTGCGCCGCCCCCAACAGCCGCGCCTGGCGGCGCGGGGACTTACACCAGCAATTTGATTGATGATTTTGAGGGAGGCATACCCGAGGGGAGTGAAGGTTGGATGGCTTACCGGGATGAGGCTACCAGATCCGCCATCTCTTGCTCGGCCGAAAGTGGGGCGGCTTACGCAGGCAATGCCGCCATGCATATTCGCTTTGCTATCGAAGCGAACAGTTGGGGAACATGCGCCTTGCTCTACAATGAGCACCACAGTTGGGAGTCCAGCCGCGGGCTTTCGCTCTACGTGCATGCCAGCCAGCCGGCTATGGTTTTTAGTGTAGACGCCTATCGTGGGCCGATCGATAGTAAAGAAACTTATCTCTTCGAAGTGGAAACCACGCAAGAAATGGTTGATGGCTGGGTGAAGCTGGAACTGCCCTGGGATATGTTGCGGCGCGCCGATTGGGAGGAAAGCCCGGGCGCACCCTATGTTCCCAACCAGGTTGTGGGTATGGCCTTTGGTTTTGGCACCTTCCCGGACGCGCCGAATGAAGGGGAGATCTGGGTGGACGATGTCAGCCTGATGGGGTCTGAAGCCCCCGTCGTGGCGCCCACGGAAGCGCCTGCCTTGCCGCCTGAGCCTACCGCCACGAGCCAGACAGCCGTTGAGCCCACCGCGGCTGCACCCACGGAAGAGCCTGCCAGCGGAGGGGGCGGGAGGTTATGTCCCGGTTCTATGGCCTTGGGAGCGCTGGCCCTGGTTGGAGTTGTATGGGGGGCCGGAAGGCGCCGGAGGCCTGGCGTTCAGGCGCTTTGATCGTTGGTAGTTTGTTATCCTCCCGGGGGCTCTGATGCCCCCGGGAGGATGTTTGCTTTCAGCCCATTTGCAGATAGGCGCGTACCAGGTGGCGGCGGGCGAAGTGCCCTAAGGTGACCCATTCGACCTGCATAGGGGCGCCGCATACCTTGCGCGTAATCTGCGCCACGCTCCAGCCGCGTTGGCGATAATCCAGGATTTGTTCTCCCAGGGCTTCGTAGAAAGCGATTTTGTCGCTCAACTCTTGGGCGGGCGACTGGCGCACGCGCGCGCTGCCTGGGAAAAGCCAGGCGATCGGCAGCGCCGCAACGCGTTTGAGAGAAGCGATCACGCCCCAAATGTCTGTCCCGGCGCGCAAGGCGCGATCCCGCCCGCCGACGAACAGATCACCACTGAACAACCAGCCCTGGTCAGGTTCGTACAGGCACAGGTGATCCAGGCTATGGCCAGGGGTATAGATCACCCGAAAGGAATAGCGCTCGGTCTGGATCACTGCGCCGTCAGCAATTGGCCTTGCTTCGGAAGGTTCAGGCCATCCCCAAAAAAGGCGCCGGTATGGGTGCAGGGGCTGCTGGTGGCGCGGGTCAGCCAGCACGGCCAGGGCATCCGGGTGGGCCAGGATCGTGAGGCGCTTGCGCTGCTGCTGCAAAGGTCCGTTCGCCCCGATGTGATCCTCGTGTGTATGGGTATTTACAATCGTTTCTAAAGGGGTGTCCGCCAGGGAAGCCAGCAGTTCAGAAGCAGCGTGCGCGCAGCCGCTGTCGACCAGCATGCCATCGACCAGGTAGGCCGTGGTCCAGTAGGGCCAGCGGCCCGGCAGGCGCCGGGCCAGATCGAAACGGGTGACGGGGCCAAAAAGGTTGATTTCCAGCATAGCTTACAACCTGGCGAATCATGGCGGGTGTGGGTTAAACGTTGCACCGGCCATCCAATTGTATCCCAAATCTGGCGGCGGCTTGGCCCTGGTTCCTTTGCTGCTTTGCGAAGCCAGCTCGATCAGCCCGCTTTGATGCGGCCTACCTCTTTGACATCCACAGGCACCCCCTCGATCTCTGCAGGGAGGACGTCTTCTGGCTGCAGAAGGTCTACGGCGACTTTTTTGTTAACCATTACAACCAGGCCGATATCCTGGGTGGGCTTCCCGGCAATGTGGCGCAGCCCTACTCCTACCCCAACTACATTAGATTTGTTTAGCAAGCTGTCCTGGTAGGCTTGTTTCACTGCCTGGGCGCGGCGGACCGCCGCCTGGCGAGTAATTTTGATCGCCTCGCTCACTGTGTTGAGGATATCCACTTTGAGAGTCGTTAGCACGGTCTGGATGGGGTTGTAGATGGTCGCCAGGTCAGAGCCAGCGAAGAGTAACCCGACTGCGTTGGGCGACTCGCTATCCACGAGCAGAGAGCCGGAGTCGCCGCCGCGCGACATCGGGCCGGTGATAATCTGATCTTCGAATGTGACAGTACGCTCGTCCCCATATCCCACAGTCACAGTTGCCTCCAATACCACGATCTCCCCGGAAGTGAACGCAGTCGTGCGACCGGATTTGCGTACAGCCATGCCTAGCCTGGCCGGCGTCACTCCCGTAACTACCCCGACATCCATAATTTGATCCAGGGCGTCCACTTCGTCCAAAGGTCTGGCAACTGCCGCATCCACCTGGTTGGCGGACATTGGGCGGGCGCGCACGACTTGCAGGCGATGGCTGGAGCCCCACAGATGCGCCATCAGGTTGCCCAATCGGGCGTATCCCTTTGCCAGGGCGCATTGCCCGGGCTCCTGGCTGTATTGCAATGGGCAAAAGCGCTCCAGCCGGGCGATGGCGTCGCGCTCCGGACTGCCCCCGTCGATGGGTCCTGGTTGCAGGATGGGATCGCCGGGTCGGGCGTCGTTGCAATTGGCCAGCACGTGGTTGTTGGATAAGATCAGGCGCGCCCCCGTTGCCTGGTCGCGTACGATGCATCCCAATGTCCCCGCGGTGATCTTGTAGTGCCCCAGGCTGACTCCGCCCGGGGCGGGTCGCCAGCGGCCGGTTCGATCGTACAACGCCCGCAAGTCGCCCACCTCGACCACGTCTGTGCGCACACCTTCCAGCTCTTGTGGGATGACCGCCTCATCTGTCAAGCCGGCCAGGGGAACTTTCTGGCGCACCAGCACAACCACGCTCAGTTCATCTGTGGCCGCGCCGCGGCGCAGTTTATAACCCACCCCCAATCCAACCACATTCGGCCGGGAAAGAATGGCTGCCTTGTGTACCAGCTTGGCTTGCCTGGCCTGATCTATCTGAGACATACGGTACCTCCTGCATGTAAACGCCCGTTAGCCGCTTTTGAACGACGGCTGTGAGCCAGACCCGGTAATCAGACTGGCTATGGATCAAGATGCAGGATGCGTACCAACTTATTCTATTCGGGAGTAGTGCCCCTTTGTGC
Source organism: Chloroflexota bacterium (assembly GCA_040752025.1). GTDB lineage: Bacteria > Chloroflexota > Anaerolineae > Anaerolineales > UBA4823 > JBFMFR01. The sequence continues at coordinate 248,129 of JBFMFR010000002.1, forward strand.
TGGGCAAGAAGCGTAGTGCCAGGATCACTGTTATCAAGAAAAGCAGGGCGGTGGCCATGAAGGTGGCGCGTAGATCGAACCATACCGCCACAGCCGAGCCCAGCAGTGGCGCCAGGGCGCGCCCGCCCGCGTTAATTGAATTATCCAACCCGTAGACCGCGCCGGCCTCATCCGCTTGGGTGAAGGTTGCCAGCAGCGCGCTGATAATTGGGATGATGCCTCCCAGGGCAACTCCCACCAGGGCTTGTAGGATGAGCAACTGCCAGCCAGCCTCAACCCGGCTCTGTATCCCATACAGCCCCGCTGCCGCCAATGCGCTGATCAGCACGACGCGACGGTGTCCAACTCGATCGCCCAATCTCCCCAGGTAGATCGAGCTCAAGGTGGTAGTAGCTGACCCAACGCCTACAACCAGCCCGGTGAACGTGTTCAGGCGGCTGGTATCGGTCATGAGCGTCTGGATGAATAATGGCAGGATTGGCACCATAACCATGCGTCCCAACTGGCTGATGAAACGCAAGCCGTATGTGGTCAAGACTCCCGGAGTTGATAGAATGTGCCACCATTCGGCGATTACGCCTGATGGCCTGTTTGCAGCAGTGCTAGCTTTGTCGAACTGCTCTTGCACGCCCCACGCTACCAATACCCCCGACAGGAACAGCAGCGCTGCTGTGACATAAAAAGCAGCGTAGTATCCGTATGCATCGGCGATTGCTCCGCCGATCAGAGGGCCCAGGGCGACCCCACTCCCCAGGCCAACTTGTAACAGCCCCATGGCATACCCTGCGCGCCCGCGCGGCACGCTGGCTGCTGCCAGGGCGCTGGCTGCGGCGACGGTACCCGTGATCAGGCCCTGGATGGCGCGCAGCGCCACCAGTTCCTCCGCTGAGCGAGCAAAGGCCATCAACAGCAGGATCACTGTTCCGCCGAACATGGAGCGTTCCACCATCAATTTGCGCCCGTAGCGATCTGCCAGCATACCCCAGATGGGAGAGGCCAGCATCATGGTGAAAGCCTGGGCTGAAAAGACCAGGCCAGCCAACACTTCCACGCTCAGGCCGGTTGTAGCCCCAAGTTCTTCGACGTAGAACGGCAAGAAGGGGAAGATGCTCGAAAACCCCACGGCTGTGAAAAGCTGGGAGACGAACAGGATGTACAGCGTTTTTTGCCAGTTGCCAGCCGGCGCTGGGAAGGTGGAGTCTGCCAAGTTTGTCCTCTCGATCTCGGAACGGTGCCGTGCGCTGCCTATTATAGCGCGACTGCATTGGAGCAACACAGTAAAACCATATTCAAAAAATCAATATTAAGATTGATAATATCAATATTTAATATTGACATTTTTTGAAATTTGGCTATAATATTGTTGTATTTCGTTTGTCGAGGTGCGAATTATGCAGAAGCAAATTCCTGAAGAAAACCCTAAGCGCTGGATGTCACCCTTTTTCACCATCTGGACCGGCCAGGCAGTGTCGCTGCTGGGCAGCCAGTTGGTGCAATTTGCCCTGGTCTGGTGGCTGACACAAAAGACCGGCTCGGCGACTGTTCTGGCCACAGCTTCCCTGGTAGCTCTGCTGCCCCAGGTCCTCCTGGGTCCCATAACCGGAGCGCTGGTGGATCGTTGGAACCGGCGGCTGGTGTTGATCGTGGCCGACACCAGCATTGCCCTGGCTACATTTGGGCTGGCCCTGTTGTTCTGGCTGGGAGATGTGCAAATTTGGCACGTCTACCTGCTGCTCTTCGCCCGCGCCGTGGGCGGCGGCTTCCACTGGCCGGCCATGCAGGCCTCCACCTCGTTGATGGTGCCTAAGGAACACCTGGCGCGCATCCAGGGTCTGAACCAGGTGCTCAGCGGGGCCATGAACATCGGCGCGGCGCCGTTGGGAGCTGTGCTCTTGGGGGTGCTGCCCATGCAGGGCATCCTGGCAATTGACGTGATCACGGCTTCCATTGCCGTCTTCCCGCTGCTTTTCATCCCCATTCCCCAACCCGAGCGCAGCGCCGCGGCAGAATCGGCGCCGGGGAAAGCCTCGCTCTGGCACGATCTACTGGCCGGCTTCCGCTACGTGTGGGCCTGGCCCGGGCTGATGCTGATCGTGTTGATGGCGACTCTGATCAACTTCATGTTGGCCCCGGCCAGCGCTTTGCAGCCCCTGCTGGTTACCAAGCATTTCAACGGGCAGGCCATGCAGTTGGCCTGGATGGAAACCGCCTGGGGCATCGGCATGTTAGCTGGCGGCCTGACGTTGAGCGCCTGGGGCGGTTTTCGCCGGCGCATTCTCACTTCGTTGGCGGGCTTGCTGGTACTGGGCGCTGGGATGGCTTGCATCGGTTTGCTGCCTGCCTCGGGTTACTGGGTGGCGGTTGGGATCCTGTTCTTCGTGGGCTTTTCCCTGCCGATCGTTAACGGCCCGCTGCTGGCGGTGGTGCAAGCCGTGGTGGCCCCAGATATGCAGGGGCGGGTGTTCACCTTGATCTCCAGCGCCGCCTCTGCCATGATGCCGCTCAGCCTGCTGGCGGCTGGTCCCATTGCCGATTCCATCGGCGTGCAAAGCTGGTATGTGCTGGCTGGCCTGGCCACGGCGCTGATCGGATTGGCCGCTTTCTTCGTGCCGGCCATCATCCACATCGAAGAGAACCACGGACAGGCCCAGGCTGCTCCCGAAATTGGCGATAAACAACCTGCTCTGGCGGCCCAACCTGCAGAGCTTGGTGGTGATTGAATTTCTTCTCCTCGTAGCAAGGACCGGCGGCCTGCGGACCGCCGGTTGCTGCGTTAAAGATTGAAGCGGATGTGGGCGATTTCCCCATCCTGAACGATGTATTCTTTGCCCTCCAGGCGCAGCTTGCCGCGCGCCCGCGCCTCTGCCAGGCCTCCCAGGCTGATCAGGTCTTCGTAGCTGACCACCTCGGCCCGGATGAACCCTTTCTGCAAATCCGAGTGGATTGCCCCGGCCGCTTCCACTGCGCTGGCCCCGCGCCGCACCGTCCAGGCGCGCACCTCGTCTTTTCCGACAGTGAAGAAGGATTGCAGGCCCAGCAGTTCGTAAGACAGGCTGATCACCCGCGCCAGGCCTAATTCCTGGATGTCGTATTCAGACATGAACATCTCGGCATCTTCCGGTGTGAGTTGGGCCAGTTCCATTTCGAGCTTGCCCTGCAAAGGGGCTACCGCGCTGCGCGCGTAGGGGTAATCCAGATCGGGCGGCGTCTGACCGTCGCTCAGGTTGAGCACCAGCACCACCGGCTTGCGCGTCAGGAAGCCGAAGCCAGCCAGTGTTTTCTCCTGCTCGGCCGAGAGTTCCAGCTCGCGCAGGGGCCTGTCGTTCGACAGGGTCTGGTGGAGCGTGGTGAACAAGGCCACTTCGCGCGCGATCTGGGCTTTGTCGCGCCCGGTGCCCTTGTGGCGTTCTTCCTCCAGGCGCTCCAACTTGCGCTCCACGCTGATCAAATCGTTGAGCAGCAGTTCGCCATCCATTGCCGCGATGTCTCGCTGTGGATCCACACTGCCAGACGGGTGCGGCACACTGAGATTCTCGAAGCAGCGCACCACGTGGACGAAGCCATCCATCTGGGTCAGTTGGTTGAGCAAAGGCCCTGCCAGCCCGCTGCGCGCCGCGCTGCCTTCCAGGCCGGCGATATCGGCGTAAGTTACTTTGGCATAGGTGGTCTTGCCAGGTTGGAACATCTTCGACAAGTGGTCGACGCGCTCGTCGGGCACATCCACCACTGCCGTGTGTACATCAAACCGCCCGCCGCTGACCGCGATTGGCTGGTCGCCGCGCGTCAGTGCGTTGAAAATCGTCGTCTTTCCAGACTGAGGTAAACCAATAATTCCCAGGCGCATAGCCGCCTATTATATCTGAGATTCGCGATTTGTGATTTTTTGAATGTGATTTCCGTACGAATGGGCCTGTTGATTCCTTGACCGGATGTCTTTCTTTCGATATACTATAGGCGCATTGACCCAACGCCGGAGTGGCGGAACTGGCAGACGCGCACGACTCAAAATCGTGTTCCCTTGTGGAGTGTGGGTTCGATTCCCACCTTCGGCACCAAAAACGAGCTGGATTTATGTCCAGCTCGTTTTGTATGTGTCATGCCTCATTTGCTGGTTTAGAAGTCGTAAAGTCGCGCTCGTCCTGGTGGCAGATGAGCTGGATGGCGTTGCGTCCCGAGACCGCTGCCAGGGGCACGCTGCCGCCCGGCTCTACCCACTGCCCCGCCAGGTAAAAATTCTTCAGGCCGGGCAGGGTTTTATCCATGCTCTGGATCATCATCAACATGGTTTCTTTGGTCAGCAGCCAGCCGCAGGTCGAGCCCAGCCAGTTGCCGGTGTAGCGCTCGTAGCTCAAAGGGGTCGCCACATCGGTCACCTCGATCTGCTGGCGGATTCCGGGGTAGAGCTTCTCCAGGAAGTCGGTGATGATGTCGCACACCTGAATCTGTTCGGTATCGTACAGCCGTCGCCCGTAAATGCGCTGCCAGTAGCCGTACTTCGAGGGCAGCATGACCACGATCGCCGACTTGCCCGGCGGGGCCAGGCTGGGATCGAAGCAGTAGTGCTTGACGCTGATTTCGTGGCGCTCCTCCCCGGCGATCAATACGGGCTCGTCCAGCAAGTAGGTAACCCAGTGTGGTTCGGTGGACAGGTCGCGATTCACGCCCAGCGAGACCTGGACTTGCGAGTGCAGCGGCAGGTGACCATCATAGTTCTCGCGGATACTGCGGTCAACGAATTCTCCATCGAGCATATCGAAGATCGTGCCGCGCCCGTCGGCGGCCGAGATCACGTAATCAGCGTGGTGGATCTCGTCATTGTACAGGCGCACCCCAACCGCCCGGCCCTGCTCGACCAGGATTTTCTCGACCTGCGCTTTGTAACGGATTTCGCCGCCCAGTTGCTGGTAGCGGCGCTCGATGGCGCGGGCGAAGTCCAGCGAGGCGCCCAGCGGGAAACCGGCGTTGCCGTTGTGCATATATGCCAGGAGCGACATCCCCACCATCACGGGGATGTCCGTCCAGGCGAACATCTGGGCGATGGCCCGGCGCAGGAAAGGATCTTTGAAGCGCCCCGCGAACTCTATGGCCGAGAGCGTGCCCCACTTGGCCAGGGGCAGGGCGAAGGGCATCAGGCGGTTGAACTCCAACCAATCGAGGGGCGTCATCAGGGCGCGCGGCTTGGCCTGCAAGATGGACATGTCGAAGGATTGGAACTGGCGGATGCCCTGGGCGAAATCCTTGATCAGGTGGGCGTCTGCCGGGGAGAGTTCCAGCATGTGCTGCTCCAGGCGGTCAGGATCGCAGTAAACGGTCAGCGTGCGCCCGCCTTGCCCCACGATGCGCATGAACTCTGCGTGGTTGACCATGCCGCGGCCTTGCACAGCCCCCAGTTCTTCCCAAACGTTATGGAAAGGCTGGCCTTCACCCGAGCCGAACAGGTAGTGGATGCAGCCATCGAAAACGTAATCTTTGCGCTCCCAGGCGGTACACAGCCCGCCGGGCAGATCGTGCAGCTCGAAGATTCGGGTTCGGTAGCCGTTCATCTGGCCGTAGCAGCCCGCCGCCAGCCCGGCAACCCCGGCCCCGATGATAATAATCGATTTTTCGCTCATGCCGCTGTACTAGAGCGAGGCCTCGATAACCGCCTGGCTGATGGTCTGGATGCCGGTGTGTTCCACGTAATTGGTGCTGGCATCCAGGAAAGCGCCCAGGTAATCGAGCACATCGTCGGAAAGCTCGATGAATTGGCCAATGCTGCCCACGACTTTATCGCGCGTCAGGTCGTGCTGCCTGACAAAGCCATTGATCCAGTTACCAGCCGAGTCGAGCGTGCCTTGCAGGAAAGACAACTGGGCGCCGGTGTTCTGGCCTGGGATGAGCGAGCTAAGGCGGCTGAAGACGGGGTTGTCGAGCAGCTCGGCGGGACGGGTGCGGCCGAGCAGGCCGCTGACCGCCTGTACGAAATCCGGGCCGAGCGGGATGATGCCGTCCACGCACACCAGGGCCGCCAGGCGCAGCTTCGAGGCCCCGGCGTAATCCGCCAGCGCCGCGGCGAAGGCGTTCAGATCCTGGTGCTTGAGGCCTTTGAGCAGGCCGAAGCCGATCGCCTCGGCCGCCAGCTTGACCGCCAGGTCGATCGCCTGGGTGGTATCGGCCTTGGGCGTAAAACGATGCAGGAAAGACAGGAAGCTGATGCGCTGCCCAACCTTATTGGCCAGGGCGGCGGTCCCTAAAGCGATATCGGCCTTGTCCACCAGGCGATAAACGTTCATCGCCTTGGCGTAGCCGCAGGTGGGGTCGTTGTAGTGTTCCAGCGCCTTCTGGCGGATGCCAGCCACCTGGGCAGGGTCGTGTAAGCCGCTGAACTGTTGAATCATGTTATCAAAACCGCGCGGGTTATTCCACTCGCCGGGCATGATGAAGTCCAGACCTTGCAACAGCAGGGTGGTGATATTTTGTTCGGGCAGATCATCGGCTAGCGCGATGATCGATAGCGGAGCAGCAGGTTTCATTTTTCCTCGCAGGGAACCGGTTTGAATCGTTGGAAGAATTTTACCAGGATTTGGCCTGCCTGAAAGTGGGTATAGTTACCAGCCAGGCGCAAAATGCACGCTGATAAACGCGGTTATAATACCTGCTGACAGCCTGGTTTTATGAGGAAAGGTACGCAGACATGCATCGTAATAAAATTCAACTCAAACAAATCCTGGCCGGTGTTTTGATCCTGGCCGGCCTGCTGCTTGCCGCTTGCAGCCCAACGCAAGCCCAGCTAGATGCGCACGCCACCCAGGTGGCTGCTGAAATCTATACGACCCAGACGGTGAGCGCCTTCACCCAGGCAGCCCAACTGGCAGTTGGCAGCCAGACCCCCACTCCCTTGCCACCTACCGCCACGCCGGTTCCCACTGAGCCGGTGCCGCCCACCCCCAGCGCCACGCCCCGCAACCCAACGGAAGTCGCCGCCCTCTCGGTTCTGCCTTCCGTGACTCCTGGTGTGCCCAGCCTCTCCCAGGCTGCCATCACCTTGCAGGATTTGCCGGCCGGTTTTGTGCTGGTTCCTTCCAGCGAAAACCTGGCCGAAAAGGCCCTGGCGCAGCAGCTTTTATTCCAGAGCATGCCGATTGAGGCCAGTTTCACCTACCTGAATTCGAGTAATTACGAATTGATCTTTGGCTTCATCGCCCGCTTGCCCAGCCCGGTGGAGCAGGCCACCTTTGACGCCCTGTTGCTCTACCCGGAGTTCATGTTCCAAGCCGTCGGTGCGGAGAGGGTGGAAGGCTGGCAGAATACAACTATCCCCGGCCTGGCGGGCATTGGTGATGTTTCATATGGCTGGACCGCTCGCTATATCCAGCAGGCCAACCCCTTCATCATCGATGCCATTGCCTTCCGCCGTGGTGTAGCGGGCGTTTTTGTTTACATCATGTACAGCCAGAACAGACCCATCCCGGTGCCGGTCCAGCAAATCGCCAGCCTGATGGACCAGCGCGTCAAGCAAGTCCTGGGCATACCTTAGTTTTCGAGACGCAGCCAGCATGGCAAAAAGCAGAACACACACCCAGTACGTTTGCCAGCAGTGCGGGCGCGTCAGCGCCCGCGAGCTGGGGCGCTGCCCGCAGTGCGGCGCCTGGAACAGCATGGTCGAAGAAGTCATCGCTGCCGCGCCGCCGGCCGCTGCCAGCCACGCCGGGCGCGGCCTGGGCTTGCGCTCGACGCCGCGCCGCCTGGGGGAGATCAGCGGCGACGCTGAAGAGCGCATTCCCCTGTCGATTGGCGAGTTCGCGCGCGTTTTGGGCGGCGGCGTAGTGCCCGGCTCGGTCGTATTGATCGGCGGCGATCCCGGCATCGGCAAATCTACCCTGCTGCTGCAAGTCGCCCTGGAGATGGCCCACCGCGTCAGCGTGCTGTACGTCTCCGGTGAGGAGTCTGAACGCCAGATCAAGATGCGTGCCCAGCGCCTGCTGCGCGGCGCAGAGAGCGAAAACGGCCAGGCCGGCGCCATCCCTCACGATCTTTTCCTGGTGACCGAGACCAACTTGCAAGTAATTTTGGAGCACATAGGCGAGGTGCGCCCGCAGCTCCTTATCGTCGATTCGGTGCAAACCACTTACCTGCCCGAGTTGGACTCCTCGGCCGGCTCTGTCAGCCAGGTGCGCGAGAGCGCCTCGCGCCTGCGCGAGCTGGCCAAGAATTCCGGCGTGGCTGTTTTCCTGATCGGGCACGTCACCAAGGAAGGTGCTATCGCCGGGCCGCGCATCCTGGAGCACATCGTCGACACCGTGCTGTACCTGGAAGGCGACCGTTTCCAATCTTATCGGCTGCTGCGCTCGGTCAAGAACCGCTTTGGCGCCACTTCCGAAGTCGGCGTGTTCGAGATGCGCGAGCGCGGCATGGTAGAAATCACCAACCCCTCGGAGGCTTTCCTGGCCGAGCGCATGGTCAATGCCCCCGGCTCGGCCATCGCGGTCACCATGGAAGGTACACGCCCGCTGTTGGTTGAAATCCAGGGCCTGACCAGCGCCACCTCTTTCGGCAACCCGCGCCGCACTCCCAACGGTATCGATTTCAACCGCCTGCTGCTCACCGCCGCCGTGCTCACCCGCCGGGTGGGACTGCACCTGGGCGAGCAAGATGTGTTCGTCAACGTGGTCGGCGGGCTGTCGGTTAGCGAACCTGCTGCCGACCTGGCTGTAGCCACAGCCATCGCTTCTTCGCTGCGCGGACTGCCCGTGCGCGCCGACACCGTGTTGATCGGCGAAGTCGGCCTGTCGGGTGAACTGCGCTTGGTCGGGCAGATGCCTGCCCGCCTGCGCGAAGCCGCCAAGCTGGGCTTCCGCGCCGCCATTGTGCCGCGCCGCCTGCGCCGCGCTGAGCCCTGGCCAAGCGATATCCAGGTGATCGAGGCGCGCTCCCTGCGCCAGGCGTTGGATCACGCCTTGCTCGAGACGGACAAAACCAGCGAGTGACCGCGACCTCTGTCCCTGCCTTCACCGTCAAAACCGTCCCGGTTTATGGCGACCTGATCCTCTCGCCAATGGAGGGATTTTCGGATATGCCCTTCCGCTCCCTGTGCCGCGAGCTGGGCTCAGCGATGAGCTATACTGAGTTCATCAATGCCCTGGATGTGCTGCAACGCCCGGCGCGCCTAGCGCCTAAGCTGGCTTTTCTGCCCGAGGAGCGCCCGGTCGTCTTCCAGATCTACGACAGCGACCCGGCTCGCCTGCTAGAAACAGCCTTGCGCCTGCAAGAGCTCGGCCCGGATATCATCGATATCAACATGGGCTGCTCGGTGCGGCAGGTATCCGGGCGAGGGGCGGGGGCCGGGCTGCTGCGCACGCCCATCAAAGTGGCGCGCATCTTCCGCCGCCTGAGCCAGGCTCTGGTAGTGCCCCTGACAGCCAAGATCCGCCTGGGCTGGGATGATACTTCGCGCAACTACTTGCTCATCGCCCGCATTATCGAGGAGAACGGTGGCGCCCTGATCGCCGTGCACGGGCGCACGCGCGCCCAGAATTACAACCACCAGGTTGACTGGGAGGCCATTGCCCAGGTGAAGCAGGCTGTTTCGATCCCCGTGATCGGCAACGGCGATGTTCGCAGCGTTGCCGATATCCAGCGCATGCAGGCCTTCACTCACTGTGACGGCGTGATGATCGGCCGCGCTGCCATCGGCAACCCGTGGATCTTCTCCCGCCTGGACCGCCAGCAGGTGCCCTATGCGCAGGTGCAGGCCACCATGCTGAAACACCTGGAGCGCATGCTGTCGTTCTACGGCCAGGAGCGCGGCTTGCTCTTATTCCGCAAACACGCCAGCCGCTACCTGGGCCCTTATCGCCTGCCGGTTGAGCAAAGGCAGCGTTTGCTGACCGCCGAGCAGCCTGTAGATTTCGTCGAAATCCTCGATTCCCTTAACGCCTGACTCATTTTCCTCTATACAAAATCTACTAAAATCTACATTGACCAGGGCGCAAATTCTGGTAAATTTGCATATGGTTTATCTTATTACCCCACGCCCCTGGACGGCTGCTGGGGAGAGGCTGGGAAAAACGGGCACGCCCGTTTTTGTCTTCTCTCCCCACGAACCAGGCAACATCGAAATCGTTTAGGAGTTTCAGCATGTTTTGGAAACGTATACAACTGGGCCTGATCCATGTCGCCGTGGCGATGACGCTGGTGCCGATCAACAGTACCTTGAACCGGGTGATGATCAAAGAGCTGGCGATCTCTGCTACGCTGGTCGCTATCCTGGCCTCTCTGCCGTACCTGTTCGCTCCCATCCAGGTAGCGATCGGTTCCTTTTCTGATCGACACCCGCTGCTGGGCTTCCGCCGTACCCCTTACATCCTATTGGGTTTGCTGGCCTGTGTTTTGGGCGTGGTGATCGCGCCCCAGGCAGCCTTTTTGATCGCTGAGAACTTCTGGGCTGGCGTTGGGCTGGGTGTGCTGGCCTTTGGGGCCTGGGGCATGGGCTTCAATTTTGCCACGGTGTCTTATCTCTCGTTAGCCTCGGAGATCTCTGGCGAAAAGGGCCGCAGCCGCACCATCGCGGTGATGTGGTTCATGATGATCAGTAGTATCATCGTCACCGCCATTGCTCTCAGCCGTATGGTTGATCCCTATACGCCCGAGGCCCTGGAGCGGGCTTTTTGGATGATAGGGCTGGCTGCGCTTTTCCTGGGGATGCTGGGCCTGGTGCGCCTGGAGCCGCGCGCCAGGGAGGACAGCCTCCCCTCGCAAGAACATTCCTGGGGCGCGATGTTCCGGGTGATCTTGCAAAATCGCCAGGCAACCATCTTTTTCTGGTATCTGACTATCTTGTTGGCTGCCATCCTGGGCCAGGATATCCTCCTGGAGCCCTTTGGCGGTGAAGCTTTTGGCCTTTCGGTGCAGGAGACCACGCGTATCACTTCACTGTGGGGCGTTTGCGTGCTGGTGGCCTTATTGATTACCGGCGCGTTGGAGAACCGTGTTCCCAAGCGGCGTATGGTCCGCTGGGGAGCCTGGGTAGCCTTGTTTGGCTTCGTGCTGATCGCTGCCAGTGGGTTGGCGTTGAGCAGCAGCCTGTTCTACACCGGTGTGGTTTTGCTGGGCCTGGGCACAGGCGTCTCGACGGTCTCCAACCTGTCATTGATGCTGGATATGACCACGGCCGATAAAGTCGGCCTGTTCATCGGCGCCTGGGGTATGTCGAACGCCATCTCGCGCCTTTTTGGCTCGGTGCTGGGCGGTGTGGTGCGCGACCTGGCAACTCGCATGACCCAGGATGCTGTACTGGGTTATGTGATCGTCTTCGCCATCGAAGCTGGCCTGATCGCCGCTTCGCTGTGGCTGCTGCGCCGCGTCGATGTCAGCGCCTTCCGCCGGCGAGCCGCCGGGCCCTCCCTGGTCGAGCGCGCTGCCATTGCCAGTGAAGCCTGATAGCAGAGGAAGAAGGTTTATATACTTATGGAATGGTTGAGTCTCAGCGATGTAGCCAAGCTCCTGGGGGTGCACCCCAGCACAGTGCGTAACTGGTCGGACCGGGGTGTATTGCCCGTACACCGCACCAACGGTGGGCACCGCCGCTATCTGCGCACTGAGTTGGATATCTGGATGCAATCGCAGCGCGCCGAGGGCCCCGGCGAAGCCAGCATGGTGATCCAAAACGCCCTGCGCAAAACGCGCTTCCAGATCAGCGAAGGACGTCTGGCAGGCGAAGCCTGGTATAACAAATTGGACGATGATGCTCGCCAGCAATACCGCATGAGCGGGCGCGCCCTGCTGCAAGGCCTGATCAATTTCATGAATTCAGACGGTGAACAGGCGGCAGCCGAAGCGGAGACTCTGGGCTACGAATATGCCGCCCGCGGCCGCCGCTACGAGCTGGACAGCGTCGAGGCCACACACGCCTTCCTTTTCTTCCGTAATATGTTAATCGAATCCATGCTGACCGTGTACGAGTCGGCCGCGGTACATTCCCCGCACGCCTGGAGCAATATGATGCGCCGCATCAACAACTTCACCGATCAAATCCTGATCACGCTGCTCGAGACTTACGAAGCCTATCACAGGTCCAATCGGTGAACCGCCCGAGTAAACGCTTCAATCCCAACCGCTGGACCGAATTTCTGGTGCCGGTTTTGCTGGCAGTATTATTTCTGGGCCTGCTGGCCTCCATGATCATTGTCATCCTGTCCATGCTGGGCCTGACCCCTGGGTTTTGACCCTGTTTCCCTTTTTGGAGGCTTTCTGTGAACCATCTCTCCATCCTTTCGACGATCGTCACGTTCATTTTTGCAGCAGCCGTCTTTGCCCGCTGGCGCTATAAGAAGCCCATGCACCTGCTGTTGTGGGGCATCGGCCTGGCGCTGTACGGGATCGGCACGCTTTCGGAAGTTGTCCTGTCCTTTGCCTTCAGCGGAACCTTCCTGCGTTTGTGGTATTTGAGCGGCGCCATGCTGACAGCGGCCTGGCTGGGCCAGGGCACTGTCCACCTGCTGGTGCGCCGGCGCGGCGTGGCTAATACCTTGTTGGTGATCCTCTCGATCGTTTCATTAGTGGCCCTGGCGTTGGTGTTCCTGGCTCCTCTCACCTCGGTCGCCAGTTTTAACGTTCAACGGCCTGTTTCTGAACAATATAAGGATATCCTGGAACGCGGCGGCTTGACGATCCTTCTGACGATCTTGCTAAACATCTATGGTACGCTCACGTTGGTAGGCGGCGCCCTCTATTCTTCCTTCCTGTTCTGGCGCAAGAAAGTGCTGGCCAACCGCATGCTCGGCAACATCCTCATCGCCGCTGGCGCGCTGATGCCGGCTCTGGGCGGCTCCATGCTCAAGGCCGGGTTTGTCGATTGGCTGTATCTGAGCGAGTTCCTGGGCGTGGTGATCATGTACGCCGGTTTCGTGCAGGCCACTGTCAGCCGGCCCGCAACCGACAAAGAGACCGTCTCCGCAGCCGCTGGTTGAGGATGGTGGTAGAATAAGCCGTAGATTACAGTTTCTACGGAGATAACATGGCTGACAGCCTTTCAGATTTGTTCCTTTCTTTGCTGGATTTTTCGCCCGTCTCGCGCATCCGGCGCAACCACGGGTTGGAGCATGCCACGTTGCATGTGTTGGCCGAACGCAATCCCCGGCGGACTATGGCCGGCCATTCGGACCTGAACGGGTTCTGGATCATCGGGGATATCACCACTGAAGAGATCACTGCCGCGGTGCGTGAGGCGCTGGGCCGCCTGCAAAACGGCGAGCACAGTCTGGCTGTACATCCCAACTGCGGAACGAACTTCGCCACAGCCGGCATCCTGGCGGGTGGTATGGCCTCTCTGGCGATGCTCGGCGGGCAAAACAAGCGCGACCGGCTGGAGCGTATCCCCCTGGCCGTCAGCCTGGCGACCCTGGGGATTATCATTGCCCAACCATTGGGCCTGTTAGTCCAGCGCCAGGTAACTACCGCTGGAAATCCAGAGGCCCTGCAAGTGATCGAAATCGCACCTTCGCAGCGCGGGCGTTTCAAGGCGCACCGCATCGTTACCGCAGGTTGAAATGCCAGACTCGGCCCCGGTAGTTTACCTGCTACATGGGGATGATGAATTCGCCATCGCCCAGTACCTTGCTGAGTTCGAGGTCAGGTTGGGCGATCCGGCTACGGTGGCGATGAACCTGACGCGCCTGGATGGCCGTACCTACAACCTCGAAGGACTGCTTTCCGTTGCCGGCGCTATGCCTTTCCTGGCGAAACGCCGCGTGGTTGTGTTGTCGTATCCCCTGGCGCGTCTGAACAGCGCCCCGGCTCGCCAGAAATTCCTGGAATTATTGGAGAAAATCCCGCCCACCACCGCCCTGGTGCTGGTGGAATACAGCCTGTTGACCGACGAACGCGACCGCCGCCAGGGCAAGATCCACTGGTTGGAGAAGTGGGCCGAAGGGGCAGGTGAGCGCGTGCTGGTCAAAGCTTTTCCCCTGCCTAAAGGCGCCCTGCTGGGGCGATGGATCCAGGAACAGGCTCGCCGTGCAGGCGGACAGTTCACCCCGCAGGCCGCCGATTTATTGGGAAGCCTGGTGGGTGGCGACCCGCGCCTGGCCGACCAGGAAATCCAGAAACTGTTAGCCTATGTCAATTATCAGCGCGCCGTGGATATCGATGACGTAGAAACCCTGACCGCAGATGTCGGTCAGGGTGATATCTTTGCAATGGTCGATGCGCTGGGCAACCAGGACGGGCGCAAAGCGCTGGGGATGTACCACCGCCTGTTAGAGCAGCAGGACCCGATTTCGATCTTCGGCATGGTTGTGCGCCAATTCCGCCTGCTGCTGCTGGCGCGTGAGGTTTTGGATGGGGGCGGAAATAAGGCCGATGTGATCCGCGAGCTTAAGATCCATCCCTTCGTAGCCGATAAGCTGTTGGGGCAGGTGCGCCGCTTCGATCTGCACACTCTGGAAATGATCTATCATCGCTTGCTCGACCTCGATGAAGCCATCAAGACCGGTGAGATTCCCGCCGACCTCGCTTTGGATACGCTCGTGGCTGCGCTTACGACGACTTAGCTTTGCCATCCGATAAGCCGTTCACGCCGATCCAAAAATGATTGGGCAGCACAGACGGGTTGGAACGAATCTCCATCCCTTCTGTGACCATGCTTTTTTCTTCTATGATCGGTTCGGCTGTCGCCGCAGAGCCCTTCGTCAACATGCTGGGATGCACAAAGCATAGCGTAGGGGTCTTTCCATACTTGTTGCGATAATATGCCGCGGCGCGCGCCACCTTGGTCGTCAGGCCACTCTTGGGATCGTTATCGAACCACAACATGCCCACGTTCATTCTTCTTCCTCCTCAATAGGATAGTCATCTTCTGCCCCTTCTGGATCGCAAATCCAGAAGTGCACCCATTCATCTCCATAAGGGACACAAAACTCGTAGCCGCTTTCTAACCGGCGTGTATCCAGGCGCTTGTCACCTGCCAGGGCGCCGGATTGGCGGCGGTCGGCGATGTGCCCGAACAAACGCGTGCGGAATGCCGATAGAAAGCGTGGATCGATGTTGTTTGCCTTTTGCATACACAAACTAGCCAGAGTCCAAACGCGCGAGCGCGGCCCGTGCCGGATCAACCAGTACAGCCGGTTATAAGCTTGCTCATCGATGACTTCCAGGCAAGAAGTCAAATCGTCGATGACCAGTAAGATCGCTGGCCCGTCTTGCTGCCCCCGGCGGCGTTCCTCCGCCAGACTCGCCAGTTCTGCCACCAGTTCGTCCAGCCCCTTATCCTGCACTGCGCTAAACTGCTGGCAGTGGTCGGCCCCTGCCAGGTCGATGAACTCGTCTGGGCGTTGGGCTACCAGGTAAAAAGCGACCTGGTCCGGATCGTTGAGATACACTGCCGAGGCCAGCACAGAACGCAGCAGGCGTGTTTTCCCGCTGGCCTGGTCGCCTGCCAACAGTAATGCGCCTGGGGCCGGGTTGGTCAGGTCGAGCAGGAAAGGCAGCCCATCCTCGCACACCCCCAGCACCACAGAGCAAGGGGCTGTTTCGCCGAGCTGCTCCAGCAGCGTTTCCATGCTGGGCAGCCCGGTTTGAGCATCAGGCCTCCACTCGGTTACAGGTGCTTCCAGGCGGCGTTCTTCTACTGGCTCTTCCTCCAGCTCCAGGTTGTCTGCTGCCGGGAGATGGGTGCGTGCGGTTGTTGGCTGGTTTGCGCGCCGGGCGCGCAGGCTGGGCCGCAGCCGTTCCAGCATCTTCAATCCGATCACAAAACGTTCATCCAAACTCATCATGATCCACCTGCCATTCGTCACAGAACACACTTTTATCCGAAATAGAACTTATGTTCTAAGATAATTATAGTCAATATTGCTTCAGGAGTCAATATCCCCACCCCTCACTTTTCAACTTCGCTTTATTGATAATTGTGCTAGAATCGGATTTGAATTTACCGGGGTTTGCTGAGGTAAATTCGATGGATCTGGTAGTGTGTGACCCTAAACAACTAAAGAAGCTTGCGAGACGATCTGTTTTACCGTTGGCAAAGTCGATCCTATTTCGGGAGGAGAAATATGAAAAGGTCAGTGTTGTTCTTTGCCTTATTGGTAAGTATTGCATTGGTAAGCGCTTGTGGAAAACCAGCTTCCAGGTTTGCCGAAGCTGACTTGGCATCGACGGTAGTCCCTACGAATACAATCGCGGTTTCACCCAGCCCGCTGCCGCCCAGCGCCACGCCCTTGCCCACGGATACCCCCACCCTGACGCCTACGCCATTACCTACGGATACGCCCACACCAACGATCACACCCACACCATCGCCGACACCCTTTGGCGGGTACGTGGAAGATCTAAGAGTGATCATTCGCAAAGAAGAGGATGGGGATATTTTCTTGTTCGACAGCCAGGGCCAGGAGCTGGCAAACTTAACCGGTGAAATCGAAGGGAAGAAGATTTTTTACGCTTTATCCCCAGATGCAAAAACGCTGGTGTTCATCATCGACCGGGGCAAGCCTGCTCCTTATCAGTTCTGGAAAATCAACCTGGATGGAGGTGAGCCGCGGTTACTGTGCGAGTTGGCTGGCCAGACTCCCTTCATCATGTGGTCGCCAGACAGCCAGCGCTTCCTGATTTATTTACACCCGCCAAGTACCGTCAAGGAATGGGAATTCTACCTGAAGGATTTGAGCGTCGGCGATCCAATCTTCTTGCATAAAGTCTACTATACTCGCTGGGATGCCGATTGGTCGCCAGATGGCAAATACCTGGGGATCTTTTGCGATTCAAGTGAATTGTGCCTGGTGGACCCGCGTACGGGCAAGGTCATCAATACAGGCATGTGGGGAGGCGGCGACATCACGTTTTCACCGGACAGCCGGTCCGTGATCTGGGACGATTTCCAATATTGGTACGCCAGAGGCACGATTTACGAGATGAACGTTTTTCTCTGGCGCATCGGCGCGCCCACGTATAAAAGGCTCATTGTAGCTGAATGGCTTGACGTGCCCACCTACCCCATTTGGTCATCGGATAACAAGGCGGTCTACTACACAGATATCCAGGGTGGCAAGCCGGTGTTGATGCAGGCCCGCATCGATGGGGCTGAGCCGGCTTCGATCCTGACCTTCGATGTGCGCGTTCGCCTGCTTTCGCTTTCGCCGGATGGTCGTTGGCTTTCGATCCGCAATGTCCTCAAAGGTGATTACGATCACCTGGGCGCAGTGCGCATTGAAGATGGCTTCTTGGCCTGGACCAAGGTGGCTATTGGAGAAGCGCACGCAGCTTTCTGGTCGCCGGATGGGAAATATTACTTCATACAGGATCAGGGCCAATTCATCCAGTTGGATTTAGAGACTGGCGAGTTTTCCCCTACAGAGTGGCTGAACTGGCTCGACGACTACTACAGTTGGGACATCGCACAGCCGCGCTAAACACTGGGAAGTAAGGCTACTGCACTTCTTCCACATTGAGGCCTGTGCTTTGAGCAGGATCCCTGCTAGCCGCGCCTCCAAAAGCTGATGCTTTCGATGTGATAGGTCTGCGGGAATAAGTCGAAGGGTGTCGCCTGCTCCAGGCGGTATCCCCCGGCTGCCAGGCGGCGAGCGTCGCGCCCCAGGGTGGCCGGGTCGCAGGAGACGTACACCAGCCAGGGCGCGCCCAGGGCCAGCAGGGCATCCAGGGCGGCGCGCTCTAGGCCAGCGCGCGGCGGGTCTACCAGGACCACGCCTGGCTTTACCTCCAGGTGCGGCAGCACGGCCTCGGCAGGGGCCTCGTACAGCTCCACGTGATCGAACTCGTCCAGGTTGGCGACGAAATCTTCGCACGCGCTGGGCGACGCTTCGATCCCGATCAGCCGCCCGGCGCGCCCGGCCAGGAAGGCGCTGAACAGCCCCACCCCGCAGTAAACGTCCAGCACGGTTGCTTGTGGATTCAAAGCCTGGTACCGGTCCAGGCCTGCCAAAACATGCTCCACCATTGCCGCCGCCATGCGCGTATTGACCTGGAAGAACGAACCTGCCGAAACACGGAAAGCGCTCCCCCGCACTTCCATGAACAGCGCCGGGCTGCCAGCCAGCACCAGCGCCCCGGCCGGGCTGAGGTGCACTGCCGAAACCGGCAATTCCTCGACGCTCAATTCTGGCGGCTGTAAGTCCTGGCTTTCCAGGATCAACTGGAGTTCCTCATCAACGCCCTGTCGCAGGCCGATGCGCTCCAGGTCGGGGATGGCTTCGAAATCCAGTTGCGGCCACAGCGCGTTCAAAGCCGCCTCCGGCAGGCGGCACTCTCGAATGGGAAAGACCTGCTCCGAGCGCGCCTGGTGGTACCCCAGCTTGCCATCCGGGGTAAGGTGGAACTGCACGTGGTTGCGGTAGCCTGTGACTTGCGGTGCAGGGACAGTTTCTGCAACGGGCGGGTTGGCGAGCTTGCCGATGCGTTCTAATTGTTGGCGCAGGATCTGACGCTTGGTTTCCAGTTGGGCCGTGTAGGGCATGTGCTGGTAATGACAGCCGCCGCAGGTGCCAAAATGGCTGCAGAAAGGGGCCTGGCGCTGTGGGGAAGCTGATAGCACCTCCAATAACTCGGCGCGGGCATGGCCGCGCTTCTCCTCCACCAGGCGCAGGCGCACCTGCTCACCCGGCAGGCCGAACGGCACGAACACGGCGCGCCCATCTGGCAGGCGGCCCAGCGCCTCACCGCCATACACCAGCGTTTCGAGCGAAACAATATACTCGTCTGTCATTTCGCCCCTTCGAAAAACTGATCCATTACTCCCAGCAGCGCTTCGATATCCTCGATCTGGGTTTCTCCCATGTGGGCGATGCGCATGGTTTTGCCTTTCAATTCGCCGTAACCGCCGGCGATGCGCATCTGGCGCTGCCGCAGGAACTGGTTGAGCGCCGCCAGGTCTATCCCGGCGCTTTCCACCGTGGTGACGGTCTGCGAGCGGTAGCCCTGCGGCGCGTATAAACTCAGGCCGCGCCCCTCGGCCCAGGACTGCACTCGCTGCGCCATGCTGCTGTGCCGGGCAAAGCGCGCCTCCGGCCCTTCGGCCAGGATGCGCTCCAACTGCAAGTCCAGGGCGTAGATCAACGACAGGGCCGGCGTGGCCGGGGTGGAGTCCTTCAGGCGGTGCTTCTCCATGCGCAGCAGGTCGAAGTACCAGCCCCGGTCGGGGACCTGGGCGGCGTAGGCCAGCGCCCGGTCGGAAACCGCCGCCAGGGCCAGGCCGGGCGGCAGCGCCAGGCATTTCTGCGAAGAGGTCAGCAGCATGTCCAGGCCCCAGGCGTCCATCTCGATCTTGACTCCGCCCAGCGAAGAGACCGCATCCACGCAGATCAGCGTGCTGGGGCTGATCTCATGCACCGCGGCGGCCACTTCCTGGACCGGGTTCTGCAAACCGGTAGAAGTTTCGTTGTGCACGATGGTGACCATTTCGTAGTGCTTTTGTTGCAGCGCCTTTCGCACAAGCTCGGCAGTGATCGGCTGGTTCCAGGGCGTTTCCAATTTATCGACCGACTTGCCATTCGACAGGGCCACCTCGTGCCAGCGGCTGGCAAAGGCCCCATTTACGCACGCGAGGATATCCTGCCGGGCGAAATTGCGCACAGCCGCTTCTTGCAGGCCTGTGCCCGAAGAGGTGGCGATCAAAACGCGGTATTTGGTGAAGAACAGGCCGCGCGCCCGTTCCACAACCCGTTGGAAGATCGTCTCGAATTCCTGGCTGCGGTGAGGCAGCATCGGCTGCGTTTGGGCAGCCAACACCTGTGGATCGACATCCACAGGACCAGGCACAAACATCCGCGATGGCATACAGCACCTCCAAGAGCACCAGCTAATCGTTTCGGGGAAGCCGAAACGGTTCTATTGTACCAGCAGCCCTATCCTGTACATGAAAGCCAGCTTAGGCTTTACGAAATTGCTCTTGCGGACTGCTATAATTACCGGTGTTAATCCCCAATTTTATGGAGTGACCTGTATCCGTGCGCCGCCTGACGAGTTTATTACTGTTACTGCTGATTGCTTGTAAAGCCGCCAGCCCGACCACGCTGGCGCAGCCAACGCCGCCGGTTTCACCGGCGCTGCTGGCGACCGAAACGTCCTCCCAGATCAAACCTTTCGAGCAAACTCCCACCGTCTTTGCCCCCCGGGAGTACAGCACGGCCCCCTCTACGCCGTTGCCGGCCTTGCCTGAATCTGCGCCTACGGGTACGCCGCCTTCGCCATCGCAATTCCAGGTGCGTTTGCACCCGGATGGCCCCCTGTACGTGGGAGACCTGGTCAGTCTGGAGGTGATCCCCGACCCCGGCGTCGATTGGGATAACCGCGGCATCCGCGTGCAAATCCCCAGCGCAGAAGGTTTGCGAACCGAGCAGTCGGATTTTGGTTATTACGGCATCGGCAGCCGCCCGCAGGCCACTTTGGAGTGGGCCTGGGATACCGCCGGATTGCCGGCTGGCGAACACACGCTGACCTTCTCGCTCCAGCCGGACGGCGATACCTGGAGCGAAACCGTCCAGTTGCTGCCTCAGGCGGCTGTGCCTTTCCCCGAGCCGCAGGCGCACTGGGCAAAAGCCGAAAGTGACTGCTGCCTGGTGTATTACATCACCGGCACACCAGCCGAGCGTGATCTGCCTGCGCTGCTGGATTTACTGGATGCCCAGGCTGAGGATGTCAGCCAGCGCCTGGAAACCAGCTTGGAAGAGCCTTTGCAGATCACCTTCCTGCCGCGCGTCTTGGGGCACGGCGGCTTCGCTGGTAACGGTATCTCAGTTTCCTATCTGGACCGTAACTATGCGGGTGGTAGCCTCGGGGTTGTGCTGCACCACGAAATGGTTCACGAGTTGGATTTCCGCCTGGGGGCCGATATGCGCTACAGTATGTTCACCGAAGGCTTCGCCGTTTACCTGACCGGTGGACATTTCAAGATCGAGCCGTTGATGCCGCGCGCCGCTGCCTTGCTACCGCCTGCGCCCGGCTGCATCCCCGCATCGCAGCAATTGGCAGAGCCAAACTCGGCTGCCAGCGCGCCAACCTGCGGCCTGGACCATTACATCCCCATCCCCACCCTGCTGGACAACTTTTACTTCTCCCAACATGAAATCGGTTATTTAGAGGCCGGCGCCCTGATCGAATACATGGTCAAAACCTGGGGTTGGCAGGCCTTTTCTGAGTTCTATCGCAATATCCACGCTCTGCCAGAATCGGATGAGGATCAGTTCGAAAATCCTGCCGAGCGGGAGGTCAGCGCCGCCCTGTTAGAAAATTTTGGCCTGCCCTTGGATCAATTCGAGAAGCGCTTCTTGAAGGCCCTGCAGGCTGAAACGTTGACCCCCGAGCTGGCTGAAGATGTGCGCCTGACAGTCGCTTACTACGACAGCATGCGCCGCTACCAGCAGGTTCTCGATCCATCCGCGTATTTTCTGTACGCCTGGCTGCCGGACAGCGAGGAAATGCAGGAGCGCGGCATCGTCGCCGACTTGCTGCGCCGGCCTGTGCAACCCCAGAACCTGGCGCTGGAGACGATGCTGGTCACTGCCGGGGCGGATCTCCAGGATGGGAACCTTTTAGAATTGGACCGGACTCTGCAAGCCGTAAACGCCGTCTTGTCCGTCATCGAAGCCAACCAGGCGCAGCCTTTCAGCGTGCATCCCCTGGCAGTCGATTATTGGGCCCTGGTGCAGGCTCTGCTTTCGCAGGGCTACCAGCCGCAGCGCATCGAACTGCATGGGGATCAGGCTCGGGCCTGGGTCAGCAAGTCTGGGGTGGAGTTGACCGTCTTAGCGCTGGTTCGCGATCAACAAACCTGGGCCCTTGCGGAATAACATTGATCCCCACGAATCAAAAACAGCCCACAATGTCCGAGGCGGATCTACGATGCACAGTGGGCTGTTGAAAAGAATAATCGCGATCGGCGGTCTTATCGCACGTAGTTGACGCAGTCGAAGCCCAGCATCTCCGAGATGAAGCGCAGCGGCCCGGTGCAGTACAGCTTGAGCGTATCCACTGCCACGAAGCCCACCACGCATACACACACCAGGATCACTGCCAGCCCGATGATGACGTACAGCCAGATGCGGTTGGAGCGTTCTGGCGGTTCTTCTTCGTAGACATCGTAGGGCCCGGCGCTGGGTTGGGCGTAGGCATCTGGCGGGCCCATGGGAACCTGCCCGCTGTAGGCTGGCTCGTAATCCATCGGCGCCGGAGCCTGGGCTGTCGGAGGCGTTTGCGGCACGCGATAGGTTTCATACGCGCTGGGGGCCTGCCCGCCAGAAACCAGGGTGGCGTTGGGATCGTAGGCCATCGCCTCGTAGACGAAAGCCACGTGCTCGCCCAGCATAACCTGCTCGCCGGGGCGCAGCACATGTGGGCCCATCAGGCGCTGTCCGTTGACGAAGGTGCCATTGGTCGATCCCATATCTTCGACCACGTACCCTCCTGCCTGGGCGCGGAGACGAGTGTGCCGGCGAGACACCTCGGGGTCATTTACTACAATGCCATTGGTGATGTCGCGCCCGATGGTGATCTCATCCTGGGTGAGGTCATAGGCTTTGCCTGGGTTAGGACCGGTGCGCATCACTAATTGAAACGTCTGTGACGCCATATCTGCCTCCTTTAGCTACTCAGCTAGATATAAGTGTAATGAGTTTTGCTCTAGCTGTCAAACGCGAATTTCACAATTTGCTATCCAGAACGGCGATTCCGAAGTCGGCTCATGGAGCCTCGTTGGAAACCAGCGGCAGTACATAAACATACCCTTGTTGCAAGAACAGATCCAACTGCCTGGTTTGGGCGTACTGCACGGTAATGCCCGTCTGCAGCGCGGGGATGTGCTGTGCTGCCGTGGCGTAGACTTGCAGCGTACCGGGCTGCAGCGTCATCGAATAACTGCCGTCTGCGCCGCTGACTGCCTGCCAGCTCTGGTGGTCTCCCAGCGTGGCTTGCACGACCGTCCCAGCCAGGGGCGCGTTCGTGCTGGCGTCGCGCACCACGCCGGAGAGGGTACCTTCCATCAAGCAGCCCATGTGGGCGAAGGTCGCCAGCGAGGCCTTGACGAACTCCGTAAAATAGTTCATGTCGATTGCCGAGAGCTTGTCATTTGGCGAGTGGTAATATGGGTTGAAATCGCCATCATCTTCGATGGCGATGATGGCCGGGTAGCCCTCGCCCCAAAAGGAAGAGTGGTCGCTGTACGTTACGCCATCCTGGTAGATGTTCGGGGTAAGCCCCAGGCCATAAGCCGAGATCACATCCACGAAAGTATTAGCGATCGCCAGGTCGCCGCTGTTATTCAAACGGGTGTGCATTTCCATCACTGGGGCCGGATGAGCAGTCGAGTTATAAGCAATCATATCCAGGTTCAGCACGCCTGCCACCTGTGCCCCCTGGGATTTTATGTATGCCGCGTAAGCCTCGCTGCCATATAAACCTTGTTCCTCTCCGGTGAAGAGCGCGTAGCGCAGTGTGCAGTCGAAATCGTACTGGCTGAGGATATCGGCGGCCATCATCACCCCCGCCGTACCGCTGGCGTTATCGTCCGCGCCCGGGGCAATTGTGGATGGCGTGCCATAGGATGTGGAATCGATGTGGGCCGTGATCAGCACGATGTTCTCGGGATGGTTTACCCCGGTCTGCTCGGCGATAACGTTGCGCAGCGGCGTGCCCCACATCGAATAGTTGTGGTAGCTCACCGGCAGCCCCAGGGCCTGGAAGTGCTCGTAGGCGTAAGTGGTCGCTTTGGCGACGTAAGTGCTGGCATAAGACCAGCGCGTCGTCAGGGTGAATAGGCTTCCCTCGATAGTCGTTGCCCACTCCCCGCTCAGATCGCCCACGTACTGGTAAAGCGTCGCCGTGTTCACCTGATCGATCATCGTGTCGATCAACGGGTACGGGCTGATCGCTGCCGGGGCCGCGAGTACCGCTTGTGGCTGTACCACCGGCGCACCTAGGGCGCGCAGGTGTAGCGGCAAGAGCCGCATTCTGGATGCAGCTAATCGCCCGGCCTGCTGTGGCGTTGCCCGGAGGATGGCTTGCCGCCCGCTCACATACAGGATATCGGCTTGTGCGGCAGTCTGGTCCAGTACTCCTGGGCGAGCATAGAGCAGGTAATATTCAGCCTGGTCACTGTTCGCATCCAGAACGTGCACCGCATATCCTTGCTTGATCAGTGTTTCCTGCTGCGCCGGGTCCGCCTCGGCCACCAGCAGCAAGCCGCCATCCTGGGTGTACAGGCGGGTGTAGTAATTCAGGCCCAGGCTGGCCAGGTCGCCAAGCGCGGCCTCATCCGGCAGCTCGATGCCCACCAGGGCCGTAGCCGGGTCGTCTGCCAGTGCTGGCACGCCGCCGCCCGTCGAGAACGCCCAGGCAAACAGGCAGCACATGGCTGCCAGCACGCGCCAGGTTAGTAAGTGTTTGTTATTGTTGATTTTCATTTTTACCTCGGTTGAAGGTCTTTTCCACCATCTGGTAACTAAAAACTTCGCCAAAGGCCGCTACGATCGCATCTGCGACCTGCTCCTGGCTGGGGATCGCGGGCAGCAGGTCTGCCAGGCTGACATTCGGGTAATCTTGAAGCCCACAGCCGGTGATGCCCTCCCAGTAATCCATATCCGGGTCAACGTTGAGGGCGAAGCCGTGCCGCGAGACTCCCCTGGCGTCCACTTTCACGCCGATCGCCGCGAGCTTGGCCGGGCGCTGGCGCATTTCTGGCCGGCAGTTGCGGCAGCTCGAGAGCGCCTCTGGCTGCACCCACACGCCCGTCAATCCCTGCACCTGCCCGCTGGCTACGCCCAGGTGCATTAAGGCCAGGATCAAGGTCGATTCCAGCTTGCGCAGGTAACCAATGTAATCGGCCTGCGGCAGCCGGCTGTGGTCTTGGTTTGGATCGGGATCATATTGTATCGCCGCCAGAGGCAGCAAAGGATAGCCAACCAGTTGGCCCGGTCCGTGGTAAGTCACATCCCCCCCGCGGTCGACCCACAGCACCTCTACACCCCGGCAGGCGCGTTCCGCCGGGTCCCACAGCAAATTTTCGGGCTGGCCGCGCCGCCCAAAGGTATAAGTGTGTGGGTGCTCGAGCAAAAGCAGCGTTGCCGGGCGCTGGCCGAGGGCGATCTCCTGGGCGAGCGCCTCCTGCAGCTCCCAGGCTTGCTGGTAGGGCACCAGCCCCAGGCGGTGAACGACACATTCTGGAGAGTTCACGCCTGCAAGTATATCATGCAAGTTTCTCTACCCGTGCTATACTATCCCATAACCGGACCGCTGTCTGCAAACACAATCTTGCGAGTTTTAAGTATGAATGATGCGCCAGTCCCTTTTATAACCGATGCCAACGGGCAAGAACACAGCCTGGAAGGGCCCAGCATTACCATCGGCCGCGCCATCGAAAACAGCATTGTCATCACCAGCAAACGCGTCTCGCGCGAGCATGCCTGCCTGCGCCGGGAAGGACGGCGCACGATCCTGGAAGACCTGGGCAGTACCAACGGTACCTATTTGAACGATGAGCGTCTGCTGGCCCCAGTCGAACTGCGCGACGGCGACCGCCTGATGATCGGTGAGATGCAGTTCATCTATCACGATCCAGATACTACCACGCGCGAAAATCCTTTCCCCGACCTGGAAGTCAACGTTGCTGCCGGCGTGGTGCGCCTCAACCGCCGGGTTGTCGACCTTTCGCCGAAGGAGTTTGGCCTGCTGGTTTACCTGTACGAGCAGCGCGGCAGCGTGTGCTCCAAAGATGACATTGGGCAGGCGGTTTGGTCCGAATACCAGGCCGGCATCTACGACTACCAGATCGAAAACCTGGTGCGCCGCCTGCGCACCAAGATCGAAAGTGACCCGGCCAACCCGCAGATGCTGGTCACTGTGCGTGGACTGGGCTATAAACTCCTGGTACAGGCAGCTTGAGGGCAGAATATTCAGTCGCCCCAGAACCTCACATGTTTACAAACCTGTAGCAACCGAATAGCGCATTGTTAGCGAATGGATAGGTTGAAAATCCGCTCCTGTTCTATAATCACATTCGAACGGCATACATTTGCACAACTGGCAAAGAAAGAACACTCCAATGACACCTGCATCTCTCGAAGGACAAACGCTCGGCAAGTACCGCATCCTGGAACCACTGGGGCGCGGCGGCATGGCCCAGGTCTACCGGGCCTATCACCCACAACTCGACCGCTACGTAGCTGTCAAAGTGCTGCGCTCCGACCTGGTGGAGAACGAAGAGTTCCTGGCGCGCTTCCGGCGCGAAGCGCAGTCGGTGGCCGCTCTGCGCCACCCGCACATCGTGCAGGTCTTCGACTTCGATGTGCAGGATGACCTGTATTACATGGTAATGGAACTGCTGGAGGGCAACACGCTCAAAGCCTACCTGAACGATTACCGTGGGCGCGGCGAGCGCCTGCCCTGGGCCGAGGCCGTGCGCATCCTGCTGGATGTGCTGGCCGGATTGGAGTACGCCCACAGCGAGGGCATCACCCACCGCGACATCAAGCCCGCCAACATCATGCTCACCCGCCGCGGCCAGGCCGTGGTCACCGATTTCGGCATCGCCCACATCGTGGGCGGCACGCAGTACACTGTCTCTGGTGCTTTGATCGGCACCCTGAACTACATGGCGCCTGAGCAGGGCCTCAAGGGTCACGGCGACAGCCGCAGCGATATCTACTCGCTGGGCATCGTCTTCTACGAAATGCTCACCGGGCGCACCCCGTTCGATGCCGATACGCCCCTGGCGATCCTGATGAAGCACCTGAACGACCCGCTGCCCCTGCCCAACAAATTCGACCCGACCATCCCCGAGCCGCTCGAGCGCGTCTTGCTCAAAGCCCTGTCCAAACAGCCTGAGGACCGGTTCCAGAGCGCATCCGAGATGGCCCAGGCGCTGTCCGACGCCGCCCAACAGGCCGGGATCGAACTGCCTGAGCGCGTCGACCTGCCGCAGCCGGTCTCCACGACCGACAACGCTTCGGACTCGGTCAAAGTTTACTCCGGTTCGGCCCGCCAGCAGATCGTCGACCAGCAGTTCGCCGGGGAAGAAACCGATGCCACCCTGGGCGAGCGCCTGGCCGCCCAACAATCTGCGCCGCCATCGGCGCCGCCTCATACCCTGGTGAACCGGCTGCTGGGCTTTGCTGGCAGCGACCAGCAGAAGATCAGCGTGCTGCAGGCCGTTGGCCTTGGCGTAGGTTTGTTGGTTGGCGCGAATCTGTTGCTGGTGATGTTCGCCGGGCCAACCGGCCAGATCGGCGTATTCGATTACGCCTGGCCGATCGAGATCTTCCTATCGGGGCTGTTCCTGTGCTTGCTGATGGCCGCCCTGGAGAGGATTTGGTTGTTGATCCCGGCCGGGATCATCCTGGGCAACGGGATTATTATGACTTATTACTCCCTGACCGGTTGGTGGAGCCACTGGGAGTACCTGTGGCCGCTGGAACCGATCCTGGTTGGCGTGTTGGTGTATTACACTCTGGCCACTGTCAGGGGGCGCCGTGCAAGTCCGGAAACAATCCGCCGCCTGGGCTACCGGCTGGCACGCGCCGCCGCCGTAACTGCCTTGTTTGTGTTGATGATGTCATTCATGGTTCTCTGGCTGCATAGGTTACTTTTTGGAGGCTAAAATGGAAAAACGATTATCACTTCTCTTGGGGATTGGTTTGGTGCTGTGTGGGGGCCTGGCCCTGGCAGCTAACCTGTTCGGACCGTTGATCGGCTGGGGATTGGGATGGGCTTTCAGCCTGTCCTGGCCGATGGTCGTGATCGGCGTGGGCCTGGCCTTTGTCATCCCACCGCTGCTCTGGCACGAGCGGCGTGGCCTGGGCGGCCTGTTTATCCCCGGCATGCCCATCCTGACCACTGGCGGCCTCCTGCTGGTTGCTAATACCTTCAACTGGTGGGATATCTGGGGGCTTTTCTGGCCCCTGGAAGTGCTGGCCCTGGCGACTGGCTTCATGCTGGCGGCTTTCTGGCTGCGGGTGGTCTGGCTGGCGATCCCCGCCTCGATCATCGGCCTGACCGCCGTGGTGCTGCAGTTCTGCGCCCTGACCGGCTGGTGGGAGGCCTGGGCCGCCCTGTGGACCGTGGAGCCCCTGGCACTAGGCCTGGCGCTGCTGGGCATCGGCATCCTGCGCCGCTCAGGCGGCCTGTCCCTGGCCGGCGCCATGCTCTCGGGTTTTGCGGGCTTTGCTTTCGCAGGCATGTTGGTGATCCTGTTCGGAAGCTGGCGGCTCTTCAGCATGGTCGGGCCCAGCGTGCTCATCCTGGCTGGAGTGGTCTTGCTGGCCTGGAGTCTGCTGCGCCGTCCCCCGGCGCGTGACCTGGCGACGCAATAAGCTGTGAATCATCCAACCCTCCGTCAGGCTCCTGGAGATCGAGATCTCCAGGAGCCTTCGGTTTCAATACGAACCCTATTCTCAAATATTCATCTTATGTGTTGTTTACATTCTTCCAACATACGCAGCATATACTTGGATACGGGCCCTTAGGGCCTGTAATCACATTGATTGGCGCGCTCGTATGCCAGGAGCGTGAGCTTTGTATGAACACATGAGGCAATTACATGACCAATCCTGATCTCGCCCAATTCGATAAGCAGTCCTTTCTGAGTCTGGAGACTTACCGCAAAAATGGCCAGGGTGTGCCCACCCCGGTTTGGTTTGCTGCTGGAGAAGGTGTTTTCTACATCACCACGGTAAAAAGTTCCGGCAAAGTCAAGCGCATTCGCAACAACGCCCAGGTGAGCGTTGCGCCTTGCAATGCCAGCGGCGGCTTGAAAGGCGAGTGGGTGGCGGCTAGGGCGCGCCTGGTGCATGACCCTCAAGAGGCCAAAACGGCCAAAAATCTGCTCAACCGCAAGTACGGTTTGCAGAAGCGCATATTCGACTTGATGTCAGTTTTCAATAAGACCGAACACGTATTCCTGGCGGTTGAGCTTGAGGACAGGTGATTGGGCGACCGTGTGATCAGGAAGCCCGGATTTTATAAACAAAGAAGAGATTTGTCGGTATTTATGGTTGTGGAGGAAGACCAAGATGAATCTGGATAAATATACACAAAAGTCGCAGGAGGCGCTCCTGGATGCCCAGCGTCTGGCGCAAGAAATGAATCACCAGGAGATTGAGCCGGCCCACCTGTTGCTGGCCTTGCTGCGCCAGGAGCAGGGCGTCGTGCCCGCCCTGGTGACTCAGGTAGCAGGCAGTGCGCTGGCCCTGCGCGATGAGGTGCAATCCGACCTGGAGAAGCGCCCCAAGATCCACGGCGGCAACGTACAGGTTGGCCTGTCGCGCCCGGCCTCCGAAACCCTGGCGGCAGCCGAGCGCTATGCCAAGGGTATGCAGGATGAGTACGTTTCCACCGAACATATCTTGCTGGCGTTGACCGAGAGTTCTGAAGGCAAGCGCCTCAGCCAGTATGGGTTGAACAAAGATACCATCCTCAAAGCGCTGGTCAACGTGCGCGGCTCGCAGCGCGTCAGCTCGCAGAACCCCGAAAGCACCTACCAGGCGTTGGAGAAATACGGCCGCGACCTGACCGCTTTAGCGCGCCAGGGCAAACTCGACCCGGTTATCGGTCGCGACGAAGAGATCCGCCGCGTGATTCAAATCCTATCGCGGCGTACTAAGAACAACCCGGCCCTGACCGGCGAGCCCGGCGTGGGCAAGACCGCCATCATCGAGGGCCTGGCTCAGCGCATGGTCAACGGCGATGTGCCCGAAGGCCTGAAGCACAAGCGCCTGGTGCAGTTGGACATGGGTGCCCTGGTGGCTGGGGCTAAGTATCGCGGCGAATTCGAAGAACGCCTGAAAGCCGTGCTCAAAGAGATCAGCTATGCGGCTGGTGAAGTGGTCTTGTTCGTGGA
Organism: Chloroflexota bacterium; assembly: GCA_040752025.1. Lineage (GTDB taxonomy): Bacteria > Chloroflexota > Anaerolineae > Anaerolineales > UBA4823 > JBFMFR01. The sequence continues at coordinate 277,944 of JBFMFR010000002.1, forward strand.
TGAGATGCACACCGTAGTCGGCGCTGGCGCCGCCCAAGGGGCGATGGACGCCGGTAGCATGCTCAAGCCCATGCTGGCGCGCGGCGAGCTGCACATGATTGGCGCCACCACCCTGGATGAGTACAGCAAGCACATCGAAAAAGACCCGGCTCTGGAGCGCCGCTTCCAGCCGGTGTACGTTGACGAACCCACGGTCGAGGAGACTATCAGCATCCTGCGCGGCCTGAAGGAGCGCTACGAAGTCCATCACGGCGTGCGCATCACTGACCCGGCGGTCATCGCCGCCGCCACGCTCTCCAAGCGCTACATCACCGACCGTCACCTGCCGGACAAGGCCATCGACCTGATCGACGAGGCCGCTGCCCGCCTGCGCACCGAGATCGATTCCAAGCCCCAGGCTCTGGATGAAGTCGATCGCCAGGTTTTGCAGCTCGAGATCGAGCGCCAGGCCTTGCAGAAGGAAAAAGATAAGGCTTCCAAAGAGCGCCTGGCGCGCCTGGAGAGGGAACTGGCCGATCTTAACGAGCAGTCCAGCCAGTTGCGCGCCCGCTGGCAGACCGAGAAAGATGCCATCGATAACTTGCAGGCCATCAAGGAGCAGATCGAACAGGCCCGCACCGAAATAGAACGCGCCGAGCGCCAGAACCAGCTCGAAACCGTGGCGCGCCTGCGCTACGGCACCCTGCGCGACCTGGAGCAGCGCCTAGCCCAAGGCGAACAGCGCCTGAAGGAACTGCAAGGTGCAGGCGCACTGCTCAAGGAAGAAGTCAACGCCGAAGAAATCGCCCAGATCGTGGCGCGCTGGACCGGCATCCCGGTCTCGCGTCTGATGGAAGGCGAAATGGACAAACTGGTGCACATGGAAGAGCACCTGCACCAGCGCGTGGTCGGGCAGGATGATGCCCTGCGCGCCGTTGCCAACGCGGTGCGCCGCTCACGTGCTGGCCTGCAAGACCCCAATCGCCCCATCGGCTCGTTCATTTTACTCGGGCCGACCGGGGTAGGCAAGACCGAACTGGCGCGTGCCCTGGCTGAGTTCCTTTTCGATGATGAGCGCGCCATGCTGCGCATCGATATGAGCGAATACCAGGAAAAGCACACGGTCTCGCGCCTGGTTGGCGCTCCGCCCGGTTACGTGGGTTATGAAGAAGGCGGCCAGCTCACCGAGGCCGTGCGCCGCCGCCCTTACAGTGTGGTGCTCTTCGATGAGATCGAAAAAGCCCACAGCGAGGTCTTCAACGTGCTGTTGCAACTGCTCGATGACGGCCGCCTGACCGATGGGCACGGCCGCACTGTGGACTTCCGCAACACGGTCGTGATCATGACCTCCAACCTGGGCAACGAGCTGTGGATGGGCGGCCGGGAAGGCGTCACGCGTGATACCGTGAACCGCATCTTGCAGGCGCACTTCCGCCCCGAGTTCCTGAACCGCATCGACGAGATTGTTGTCTTCCACGCCCTCAGCCGGGAGCACCTGGCCGAGATCGTTGACATCCAGTTGCGCCACGTTGCCAGCCGCCTGGCTGAACGCGGCTACACCCTGGAGGTCAGCCAGGCCGCCCGCGAGTATCTGGCGGAGGCCGGCTACGATCCCGATTTTGGTGCTCGCCCGCTCAAGCGCGCCATCCAGCGCGAATTGCAAGACCCGCTGGCCCTGCGCATCCTCTCCGGCGAATTCCACGAGGGCCAGGTGCTGCGCGTCGAGCGTGGCCCGGATGGCCTGGAATTTACCCCGCTGGAACAGGTGGAAGGCGTGGCAGGAGTGTAGCGCAAAAGTGTCGGTAAAAGGGGATGAAATACGGTAAACTAAGAGGGAGAAGATCCAGAGGGACGGAGGAGAAAAATGACACGTACACAATCACAAGAACGGCGGCGAGCGATGTTTCAAAAGAGAGCCGGGTAGACATATGATCGATTGGAAAGTTGGTACGAGGAGCACCCCGAGGAGAGCTTTGGAAAAATCGAGGCAGAGGCACGAAGGCAAAGGCGGAAGCTCATGGGGGAGACACTGGAGATATTGGTCAATGGGCGAGATACAGGGAATCAAGTGGAGCGACCGAAATGTAAGCAGTGTGGAAGAGAGATGGGATTTGAAGGCTATCGGTAATGGGAGATACATGGATTAGTAGGGGATAGTGTCTTGGAGCGAGCGTACTACGTTTGCCCTGAATGTGAGGGGGAGACGATTTTTCCCCTTGGATAGGAAACTGTGCTTGAGAGAAGATCATTGGAGCGAGGGAGCGGCGCGGGTAGCGACACGGTTGGGGTTACAAGCGAAATCGTTTAGCCTGGCAACCGAAGCGTATGAAGATGCAGTGGGAGGGGGCATATCGCGAGATAGCCTACGGCGCATAACAGAAGGATGGGGGCAAAAAGTGGAAGAGAAGCGCGAAGCGGAAGCAAAACAGATGTATGAAGCAGAGGTACCCCAGCCTGTTGAGCAGGTAGTGACCGTCCATGAGCCAATCCAGCGACAAGCCAACCTGTCAAGCGATGGAGGGATGATCCTATTGCGTCAGGAAGGGTGGAAAGAAGTGAAAATGTGCGTGTTTTCGCAGGTCAATGATGGGGCTGTATGGATCGATCGGGTTAATGCATCCAATTTCCCGCAAGCGATCCAGATTATCGATTGGCGACATTCGGACGAACGCCTGTGGAAAGTTGCCAAAGCTGCTTTCGGAGAGAACACTCCACAAGCAAAATTATGGGCTGAAGAACGCATCGACCAATTGTGGCTTGGCCGTACCTCGGAAGTTGTATATGCTTTGAATGCCCTCGACTGGTCTCAAATTACTTGCCCTGAAGACATCCCCAATCTCCAGGTTACTTCGATACCCGTCAAGCCAAAATGCAACACGATTATTTCCGCCAACAAGGCTATCCCATTGGCAGCGGTACGGCTGAAAGTGGCATCAATACTGTCGTTCATCATCGTATGAAACGTCAGGGCCGCGGTTGGAGCCGGCAAAACGCTCAAGCTATGTTGGCTGCCTTGAGTGAGTTTCATAGTCGCCGCTTTTTCCTTACTCGGTTTGCCCTGCTTCAGTCCCCCAACTGAAGTCCTCGACACTTTTGCGCTACACTCGAGATATTAACGTTTGTTAACAACCTGGCGTTTTTCTGGTATCATAGGAGGCCCGCTGCACATTGGTGGGGTCAAATACGAACGAGGTTTTCTATGCTAAAAATTTTCCGAAAACGCCAGGATCGATTCATCGCACTGCTCCAGGAACAGGCATCCCTGACTTTGAAAGGATTGGACCTGCTGAAAGAATACATGAACAAGGCCAGTCCGGAGGCAGCGCAGCAACTGACCGATACCGAGAAAGCAGCCGACGAGAGGCGCCGCATCCTGATCGACGAACTGAACCGCACTTTCATCACGCCCATCGACCGCGAGGATATCTTCGCCCTGTCGCGCGCCATCGACGATATGATCGATTACGCTTATTCCACGGTGGACGAAATGGAAGTGCTCAAGGTGCGGCCAACCAACCACATGGCGCGGATCGCTTCACTACTGCGAGACGCGGCTTTCGAAATTCACATGGCCACGCTGCGCCTGCAAGAGCACCCCGGCGTGGCGGCCGAACACGCGCAGCGCGCCAAGGCGCTGGAGAACCGGGTAGAGGCGGTCTACCGGGAGGCGCTGGCCGAGCTGTTCAGCGGGCCGGAGGATGTGCAGCACATCGTCAAGATGCTCAAGAAGCGCGAGGTGTACCGCCACCTGAGCAATGCAGCCGACCGGGGCGATGAGGCGGCCAACATCATCGCGGACATCGTGGTTAAGATCACCTAAACGTACCCAAGGACCGATGTGATGCTGCCTGTCTTGATAGCACTGGTCGCCCTGGCTTTGCTGTTCGACTTCTTGAACGGCATCCACGATTCCAGCAATATCGTAGCGACGATGATCTCGTCGCGGGCTTTTAGCCCACGCCTGGCGTTGAGCGTGACTGCGGTGGCGCATTTCCTGGGGCCATTCATCTTCGGCGTGGCAGTGGCGAAGACCATCGGCGAGGATATCGTCACCCCCGGCACGGTCAGCATGGCGGTGATTCTCTCGGCGCTGGTCAGCTCGATCCTGTGGAACGTGCTCACCTGGTTCCTGGGCATCCCCAGCAGTTCCTCGCACGCCTTGATCGGGGGCATCATCGGGGCGGTAGCCGTGGGGGCCGGCCTGGAAGCGATCCACCTGGGAGGACTGGAGAAGGTGCTGCTGGCGCTGTTTATTTCTCCGGTGGTGGGGCTGTTGGGGGGCTACCTGTTCACCCGGCTGGTCTTTTTGTTAGCGCGCAATGCCACGCCGCGCATCAATTGGTTCTTCAAGCGCTCCCAGATCGTGACTGCCATTGCCCTGGCTTTCAGCCACGGTACCAACGACGCCCAGAAGACCATGGGGGTGATTACACTGGGACTGGTCACAGCCGGATACCTGGACACTTTCCAGGTGCCGACCTGGGTGGTGGCCGCCAGCGCCGGGGCGATCGCACTGGGCACGGCCACGGGCGGCTGGCGGCTGATCAAGACGCTGGGCGCCAGGTTCTACAAGATCAAGCCGGTGCACGGCTTCAGCTCGCAGGTGACCTCGGCGCTGGTGATCTTGGGGGCCTCGCTGATGGGCGGGCCGGTCAGCACCACGCAGGTGGTGAGTTCGGCGATCATGGGGGTTGGGTCAGCCGAGCGGCTGAACAAGGTGCGCTGGGGAGTAGCGGGCGAGATTGCCGTCGCCTGGCTGGTGACCATCCCGGCAACGGCGCTGCTGGCGGCAGGGGTCTACCTGCTGGTAGTGCGGCTGGTGCCGTTTTAGGATTTGTGGCGCAAGGAACACAGTTCCTGGAACAGGTGGCGTTCGGCATCGCTCAGATTTTGGGGGAGCTGCACCTGGACGTTGACGTACAGGTTGCCGCGCTGCCCTGGCTTGCGCAGATTGGGCATGCCCAGGCCGCGCAGGCGCAAGACTCTGCCGTTGGCGGTCTCAGGTGGGATGGAAAGCTCTACGCTGCGGTCCAGGGTAGATACGCTGACCTTGCCACCCAAGACGGCAGTGTACAGGTCCACGGGCAGGTTGATTTTGAGGTCATCTTTGTCGCGCTGGAAGAGCGGGTGCGGACGAACTTCGATCTTCAGGTAAAGATCGCCAGCCTGGCCCCCACCCGAGCCTGATTCGCCCTGCCCGCTCAGGCGCACGCGCGAACCGGTATCGACGCCCGGGGGGATTTTAGCTTCGATGCGCCGCCCGTTTTCCCACTGCAAGCTGACCGTGGTGCCCTTGAAGGCGTCTTCCAAGGAGATCTGCACGGTCTGTTCGTTATCCTGGCCGCGACGGGCGCGCTCGCGCTTGCCGAAGCCGCCACTGCGCTGGCCCAGGTTGCCGAAGAGCGTCTCGAAGAAATCGGAAAAGCCGCCCAGGCCGCCTCCAAACCCGCCGCCGAAATCCCTGCCCAGGATTTGCTGCAATTCTTCGGGGGTGACGGTGCGCGTGTAGGTGCGGCCGCCGGGAGCCGAGCCCCACTGCGACCAATCGAAATCCTCGGGCCGGCCGCCGCCGCGGGCGTACTGCTGCCACTGCTGCCCAAAGCGATCGTACTTCTCACGCTTGTCCGGGTCGGAGAGGACTTCGTAGGCCTCGTTGACCTCTTTGAACTTTTCCTCAGCAGCTTTATCATCCGGGTTGACATCGGGATGATACTGGCGCGCCAGCTTACGGTAGGCTTTTTTGATTTCATCTTTACTGGCGCTTTTGTTTACGCCCAGGGTTTGATAATAATCTTTATATTCCATAGGATCACACCATGCACGAACCAGACGCTCTTGCAGGCGCAAGGCCGTTGAAACCAGGGTACTACGATTTATTTAGAATTGTATCGGATGTTTGTTAATTTCATCTTAGAAACCTGATTTTCAACACGGAGAATACACGGAGGCCACGAAATCTTTTGGGGATTTTATATTTCTCTTACAACTCGTTTGTGCTTTTCTTATATGGACGGCGTAAGATATGGGCAGATTGAAGATGATTTCAGAAAAACTGTTTACCAGAATTAGGAGGTTGAACCTATGTACCGAAGATATTCTATTCGACCTGCGTGGCGGGAGATGGACCGCCTGCAACGCGAGATGAACCGGCTGTTCGACACGTATACCCCGACGCGCATGCGCACAGCAGCGGGTTACCCGGCGATGAACATCTGGGCTAACGAGGACGGCCTATCCCTGACGGCGGAAGTGCCCGGGGTGCGCTCGGACGACATCGAAATCAACGTGGTTGGCGAAACTTTGACACTGACCGGTGAGCGCGTGCCGGACGAGCTGAAAGAAGGGGCGCGCTATCATCGCCAGGAACGCGGCTACGGACGCTTCACGCGCTCGATCCAACTGCCCTTCCCGGTCGACGTCAACAAGGTCGAGGCGACTTTCCGCAATGGCATTTTGAACGTCAATCTGCCGCGGGCCGAGCAGGATAAGCCCAAGAAAATCGCCGTGAAAAGCCTGTAAGCGAAAGGCGAACTCAAGAGAGGTGTAATCATGGACAAGAACCAAACCATGGAAGTTCAGAAGGAAGAAGTTACTACTCCGGAAGGCACGGAGCGGACGCGAGAGTGCGCCTGTTTTGTGCCACGCGCAGACGTCTACGAGGTGGACGACCAGATCGTGATCGTGGCAGATGTGCCCGGGGCGAACGAGAACAGCGTTGACATTACGCTGGAGAAGAACATCCTGACGATCAACGCTTATGTCGAGGTGGACGAGAAGCCCGGTTATGCGCTGACCTATGCCGAGTACGAGGTTGGCGATTACCAGCGCAGCTTCAAGCTGTCGGACGAGATCGACAGCGAGCGCATCGAAGCTACGATCCGCGAGGGCGTCTTGCGGGTGTACCTGCCGAAATCCACCGAGGCGCGCACGCGCAAGATCAACGTCAAAGCATCGTAAAAACTCAATCCGCAGATTCAGTTTTTTCTATTCGCCTCCCGGAGACAAGCAAGCTCCGGGAGGCTCTTTTTGTGCCGAAAGCATGTATAATCCACATTCCGCACCTGATTCTAGCGGATTTGGGGAATATCGGTTAAGCTTGGGGCATGAGCGACGAAACGACTTATGAAACACAACGAATAGATCACCTTGGGATCGTGACGGGGATCGGCCGAGAG
>JBFMFR010000020.1:0-72120 GCA_040752025.1 Chloroflexota bacterium
GACGATCTGAAACGCAAGGTTCTGGCCTTCATCGAGTATTACAACCGTACCATGGCTAAACCGTTCAAATGGACCTACCAGGGCAGAGCCCTTTCTGCATAGCTATTTATGCCAAGATGTACTAGTAATATTTGTCTGGGTCAACAGCATGCTGGTATTTTGATTTTACTCCCACATTCCTGGCTGATAAGGGCCTGCTTGCCACTTGCGTTCCCAAATTGGAGCAATTACGTTCACTAGCAAGTCGTATGTCCCGTTCTCGAAATCTTGAGCGAGCCTCTCAAGACTGAACCTTGCTACTTTGAGTTCTTCGGATCCGTCTTCGAGGATTGCTAGTGATGGCCTTATTCTATCGAAGTGCGCCACTCGGTCTCGCAATTGTTTTAGGAAATCACCCCATTTGCCAGGAGCAAATACTTCGTTTGAAAAGTATTGCTTGGCCCTTTCTAATCGCTCCTTTGCCTCATGTGGGGCATTTTTGATTGCATCTTCGTATTTTTCATTCGTTAGCATTCCACCAAATGATACCCGGCAAGCGTCTAGAGTATGAACTTGTGCTACGCTAATGAATGCTCGGGCTTGAAACAGGAATGCTTCAAATTCTGCCGTCAGAAAAGCAGCTTCCCTGTCTGTGAATCGTTTAGGATCTCGTTTTCCTGCGAGAATATTCTTTGTCAGTTCTTGCATGGCAAACGATTCTTTATTTTCCCATAGACGTTCCAAATGAATGCCAGAGGCAGTTAGTTTCCATACGAGCGCATCGATTGATTTGAGTGCTCGATTTCTTTCAATATCACTAAGTTTGAGTTGCTTACTACGGATATCAACGAGTGCACGTAATTTTGGCTCATAGTTTCTTTGCATCTTCAAGCGGTAACCAGCAATTTCTTTGAGGCGTTTCGTATCAGAATTCATTTCTTGTTCATTGCCTTCCAGCCGTCCTCAAACCACAGCAGCTTCACTGGCTACGATCCAATTGCCTATCTTGATTATAGCTAAAAATCGGCGGATTAGCATTACTTTTCTTTGCGTCAATTACCATCACATTGTTATCTAGGAGCACGGAGCGTGCTGACGGGTTGTGTAAATGGTGTAGGGTTGCCCGAAATACACGCCAATAGGCCATTTTGGGAATATCATACGTATGATGTTTCTGAATCAAGATTCCTGCCGTGAGATAAGGATATGCTCCCCTCATGAGGCAATCGGAATCGCCTATTCTAAGCGGCTTACTCCGGGTGGTTCTGTCAGGGCTTATCAGGGAATTACCTGATGACACAGATATCGTGCTTGTCCACACGCTTTGCGTAACCCTCAAGAACCAAGATTGGGGCTACGTAGGATGCAATCGCCGTAATTGTCACATTGGCTATGAGCCATGCACCGAGGCTGTCTGCAGGCGGGTCCGTGCGTGATGTGCCAACCGGAACGATGCGGTTCAGGAAGTGATGCCGTAAGGCAACATAATCTTCAGCATCCACCCGAACATTCCAGCCTTTACCATAGACAATATCAGTACCCGTCTCGACCGAGCCGGAATATTCAAACTGGCTTCGACCTCCCCATGTATTTGGCATTTGGATATCTCCTCTGCCGTGGCGCTTGTTTTTCAGATGACTTCGGCCAATGCGTTCTACTCTATAATCAATGCTTTCAGAGTCTCTGCGTCAAAAGGATTTCGCCCTGCCTTCAACTCAATGATCCAGGCTTCACGTTTTTTCCTGCTCGAGGCATAGAGTATATAGCGGGTTCCTTCACTCCCCCATTCTACATAATATTGAAAATCTTCGATTGCTCCTTGATAATCACCTGCTAGAGCGCGAGCCAGGCCCCTACTATCTCGAAGTTCTCCATACTCCGGCCTAAGCTGGACAGCCTGCTCGCATGATGCCAACACCTCTTGAGCATGCCCTGCCAGGCTACCATACCAGCAAACACTGTTGAGATAAAATGCGTTGTCTGGCTCCATTTTGGCGGCTTTGGAGGCTCTTTGCAGAGCTAATTCCATATTTCCAGTGGCGACTGCAAAGTGACTGTCCAAAGAATAAATGGAAGCTAAAGCTGCACGGTTAACTCTGGGAAAGAAAGCCACCACCAACGCACAAGCAATAATAAAAATTATTGGCGGGGTTACTCGCCACCAGCGAGGAATTCGAAAGGAGATCTTATCAAGCTGTGGTAATCGATCAACTAGCTTTTCAAGTGCTCCGGGTTGCGCTACCTCAGGCGCTAAGCCAGAGAAGTGTTCCATCAGCAACCGATGCACGAAAATGTAACCGCCACCAACACGGCGCAGAAAGATTCGTTCGACGGCATAGTCCAGAAACTCCAAGTAATGCCATGGGATGTAATCGATTCGGAAGAGTTGCAAGCGTAGAGAATAGTGAAAAATTAAGAAATCACCTCTTTCCGATAGCCCAAACAATAGCCCAGACAGCAGCCCAACCAGCAGCCCAAACAGCAGCCCAGACAGTAGCCCAAACAGCAGCCCAGACAGTAGCCCAAACAGCAGCCCAACCAGCAGCCCATTCAGTAGCCCACCCAGCAAGGTGTTCTTGACAGAAGATCGCAGACCCTGACCGGGCCTGGCGCGGGTTTCAACTTCGGCACCACCCAGCCCAAACGGTAGCCCAAACAGCAGCCCACCCAGCAGCCCAGACAGTAGCCCAACTAGCAGCCCAAGCAGCAGCCCGCCCAGCAAACCACCCAGCAAACCACCCAGCAGCCCAAACAGCAGCCCAAACCATAGATTACCCCACAAGCCCTCCAGGAACTTCTCCCATGACCAAATTAGTTTATCTGTTGGTTTGAGGTCTCTTCTCCCATCCATCTGGCCAAACAGCATCCCACCTAGCAACCCAGACAATAGCCCACCCAGCAGCCCAAACAGCAGTCCACCCAGCAGCCCAAACAGCAGTCCACCTAGCAGCCCTCCTAGCAAGCCACCCAGTACGTTGTTCAAACACCTGTGGGCATCTGTGGGTAACCAAGCTAGCCCCATCTTTTCGATCACAAAAGTTGATTCCCCTTGCTCGATTAGCTTTTGTGCCAACCAGCTTAGCCAACGCAAGGTATCCTCTTGAGTATAACGCTCGTCTTTCTTACGAGTTGATCTGGTGAACATACTCTGGATGTAGGCATCAAATAGACGCTCACGAAGAGTCTGGGTTGAATTGGGTTCGTCCAGCGATTTGGCCGATGTTTCCTGGCAAGCCAAGGTAATGATGCTCAACATCAACGGTGTGTGAGCTAATTCCTGTAGCTCGGCATCTTCCTGTAAGGCCTGGTGCACAGTTGTGAGTTGGCGTCCACCTCTCTTGAAATAATCATCTATCTGTTGATCGCTCAGAGGCTGTAAAAGTACCGCACCATGCAATCTGAGGCGCGTGTTTAGAGCCTGATAATCTGCCGCTCGACAACATACCGCCACTGGCATCAAGCCTCGCTCTTCGCGATAAGCATTTATCACCTTTACACAATCTTCCCGGTGTTCGGCTTTGACCTCATCCAGCCCATCCAGCAAGAGCATCAGTTCATCGTTCTCGATCCAGGTTCGGGCATATTTTGTGGGCACTTGATAGGCCGTTCGGAATTCCTCCAGCAGCCAGGTTTCAATGGTTTTGTTTGGTTTCCAGGATGACAGGTTGAACACCACCGGGATGGGCCGCTTTGGGTCTTTCTCTGCCTTCTCAATCGCCTGGCGAGCTAATTCTAATAACATGGTTGTCTTGCCAGAGCCAGGCTCACCCAAGATAAGCAACGCTCCGCTGGTTTCAGTGAAGATATCCAGCATTTTCGCATTGGGTGGGAGCATGCGGTCGGGTTGTTCTGGCATTTGCAGTTTCATGCTCCAGGGATGCTCAACCGCATCGGGTTGTGTCTGCATACCCAGGCTGATCAGCACTTCGTTATACAGCGATTGCTCTAACACGCCTTCAATCCAGGTGTTCCAAACCAACTGGAGCATGTTCTGACGGTTGCGCTGCTTTTGTTCTGGCGTTATGGATATAGATGATAACTGGGTAATCGGCTCATCGCCTGCCCTAAAGGATGCTAACAACGCCGCAAGGCTAGTTAAGAATCCAATCAGCGGCTCAAATCCAGGTTGAGCAATCACCCAGATAACAGAAAAGATAAATGCCAGAATCGAGATAGCTGTTAGGATGATTTTCCGGGATGGTGCTTTCATAGAAATCACCGCCTATCCTAAAATCACGATTGTTTCACTGGGAATTGCCATCACCGCCGCTTCCTTCGCGGTAAAGCAAACACCACAACCACAAGTATGGCAATTGGCCCGAGTAGTGCACTGTATAACTCAAACATCTGGCGCATTATGTCGGGAAAGAGCACAAATAAGACAATACCAATAATCGCAAGAAGGATAAGGTTTCTGATGAAATCTTTGATGAATTGCATTTTCTGTGCTCCACTTGTCAAGATAGATTATAGGGCTGCCAGCCCCGCCTATCAATTGAGCTTACCAACTTCTCCAACATCGTCATCCTCAATAAAATACTCAACCAAATCCCCTCCACTCGCCGTCGCCGCCCTGAGCACATCCTTCTTCGTCGCCAGCTGGAACATCACGCCGCAAATGGGGCAAGATAGTGCCTGGCCAGCTTTGTACTTTCATGTCAGGGCATTATCAGCCCGGTCGAGTCGAGTTGGGGTGCCACAGGATGGGCAGTAGAGGGGGATGAAGGTGTAGAGGGCGATCATTTCAAAAATCCCAGCTCCTTCGCTTTCGGGCAGAAGCGTTCTGTGTGCCCTGGTTTGCCGCAGTATTGACATGGCACTGGCGGGATGGGGCGATCCGGCTGGAAACTCGAGACGATCTCGGCGTAGATGCGATAGAGGGGGTAGAGGATATAGATACGGAGAAGGGCATTACGAGTTTCCGGTTTTGGATAATGAGCAGGAAGCAGGAAAGATACTATTTGGTCTGCACCTTGTTGAGATGATGAACTTTCGAAGTCAGGGCGTACGTGATGGCGTTGCAGTGACCAACATAAGAAATGTCTGCACGATCCAGCCTTCAGCGCCGTCCGGGGCGATAATGTGTGCCCAAACAACTCCATCGTTTTCAACCGTATCCGGCAATACGGTTACCAAGGTATTGATAGATAGAAATCCGATGGTTGTTCCGCTGGGCGCAGAGCGGAAACGTATTCCTCCATCCTGTGAATCTCCCTGGATAATTGCCAGGATCGGTGTGGGGGTGGGGGTATTTGTTGAAGTTGGCGTTGGAATGTTTGTCAGCGTTGATGTGAGCGTGGCAGTAGGTGTGCTGCTTGGTGGGCGAGAGGTGGGCGTGCGTGTCAACTGCGCCACGGCGGTATTCGTGGCAGTCGCTTTGACTTCTCCACCCTTACCACCGAGCCAGTAACCTAACAGCAATACCACAACCAAAAGCAATATCGCCCCAATCCATCCCCACGGTAAGTCTCGTAGCTTCCCGATGGAAGGTGTGCCATCAGCAGGTTTCTGAACTACAGGCTGCGATGGTACCACCTGCGTGCTTCCGGGACTGCTCGATACCCGCGCCGTGCTTGTCTGCCCACCAACTCCTGTTCCGCCCAAGAGCGCCTGCTTGAACCCCGTCATGCCCTGAAAACGATTGACCGGCAGCGGTTCCATCGCCTTTACAATAGCTGCTCCAACCTTGGGTGAAATAGCCGGGTTGAGATTGGTTGGTGCATCCAGGGCAATACCCATAGTTCGTTGAACACTCTCCACCGGTTGCTGCCCAGTCAACAAATGATAAAGGGTTGCACCCAGGGCATACACATCTGTGCGGGCATCCGTTGTTCCCTGACCATACTGCTCCTGCGGCGAATATCCTGGAGTTACGGCTCTAGCCCCTGCTGTGGTGCTCAGGTTGGGATCGTACACCTTGGCGATGCCGAAATCCACCAGCATGGCCTTGCCGCTGGGACTGATTTTGATATTCGCTGGCTTGATGTCTCGATGAATTATCGGTGGATTCTGACTGTGGAGATAGGTCAGTGCATCGCACACCTGCCCAACCCACTGCAGCACCTGTGCCTCGGGCAATGGGCCACCCACTTGCTGAAGCATCTCCTGCAAATCCTCCCCCTCTACGTAATCCATTACCAGATACTGCCCTTGGTTCGGAAAGACAAAGTGGTCAACCACATGGGGCAGGTTTGGATGTGCTAACTGTCCCAAGATCTGCGCCTCGCGCTTGAATTGCCGCTGCGCCTCTGGAGATGTGTCCAGATTCTCCTTGACAGCCCGCGGGCATTCCATGTTGGTATCCCAGGCGCGATACACCGCTCCAAACCCGCCCTGTCCGAGCAGCTTGACGATGCGATATCGATTGTTGAGTATTTGTCCGGGCTGTAGTGGCAAGGCTACCCCCATTACGAGGTGAGATTATTGGCGAGAAGCTCTTGATTTACTATACATGATTTTGCCTGGAGATGCAACACTTTTTGAGGCAGATTCACGCGCAGCGGGTTAGCTCAATGAATACCATAACCATCCTTTAGAGTTCATCCTCATTATGCCCTTTCAAACCAAGCTCTTGTATAACTAATGTTAGTTTCGTAAGCCAGGAAAATAACCACTCTATTTCGCTATCGGATAATTCCCGATTGATGATGCACTTATATTCACGCCCGGCAGGTTGAAAGAGGCCTGAGTTTTGGGCTTCCACAGCTAATGATTGTATGGTCTCCTCCGAAATATTCACCTTGCTCAATAACCCGCCGCGTCCAACAAGGGCAGTGTATAGCGATTGCTGATAAACGGAAGCAGGTGGGTATCCAAAACAAAAAGCCACGTGCGTTCCCTCCAGATCTACATTCAACGAAAAGCCCTTTGTGCCCCAATGAATTGGGAAAGAGCCGGCTTTGGCAAACTCAAGTAATCGTCCAAATACAGCTTTCCCATATTGATCTAACGAGTTTATGAAGCTGCTCTCGGACACTCGTGGTAATGATCCAGATGAGACTTTCGAAATCATCATTGGCTCATTGCCTACCACAATATTTGTCGACAACAAACGCAATCCACCCTCGGCTTGAAAAAAGGTAAACTCCAGACAAGTCACCCTTACGCCCTTTTTTCTCAGGAATGTGGAAGTTTGGAGGATTTCCGGGGTGATTTTTTGCCCAACGATAACGATTCGTTGATCACTGTTGAATACAACCGCCTCATCTGAAGCTAAACCAAAATATTCGCGGTGGTACTGAGCAAGATTGGCAACTTCATCCCCCGAATAGTCTCGGAAGATGCTTTCCAACTGTTCGATATCCAACTTCTCTACAAAAGATGCATATTCAAGCGCTTGGGCAAGGGTCTCGCGAGGTGTGCGGTTTCTCTTTAGCTCGATAACCACCGCGTCACCCTGCCTGTCAATGGCAAGTAAATCGATAAAGCTTCCGAGATTTGTATTAACCTGTCGCCCAACGATCTGGAGGCTGCCATTCTCAATGATCTTATCCGGGTTGTCCTCAAGCCAAGTTTCCAGCATCGCTTCCTGATGTTCAACTTGAAACCCAATTTCTGCATACTCTTTGAATTTGTTTTCGTGAGTGATACTGTAAATCTTCATGCTGGGTTACCTCTATCAGCAGAACATGAGCAATTGATACGGCCCGCGCCGCTCAAATTCCAGATGTTGTTGACGATGCGACAGCAACCATTTAGCGTTTGACCGGCTGAAAGTGGCAGGCTTTCTCCTGTGTAAAGCGAGGGAAATGGATCACAAGGGGTGGGATCACCTCATCCCCAATACGATTCGATTTTCCAACCATAGCTCCAAGGGTACTTGACCAGCTCGTAAACAGAGTTGTCATCCACAACTTTGCCCGTCTTGTAGGTAAAGCGCAACTTCACGGCGATCACCGAGCGGGTCGAGCTTTGCTCTTGAATGTTTTCTTCTAAGACATCTATCCTCTCTACAGTATCCCACCAATCCTCGTAAGGGCCAAACCCAGAAGCATTATAGCGATCCTTGAAATTCTCGGTAAGCATCGACCATGCCAGCTCGTATTGGCGCTGGTTGATCGCCCCATAATATTCACGAATAAATTCATCCGGCTCAGGCGCTCGTTGGGTATAGGTCGCCGTGGGAGCTACGTAAGGCGTATCGGTTGGTTCCAGGATGCGAATTGTGTTGGTCGGGCGAATCACCACCGTGTCTGTTGGCCTTGGCCTAGCCTGCGTCTCGGTTGGAATATTGGACCCGGGCATCGGCGTATCACTCGCCCGCACAGCCAGTTCAGTCCGCCATGCAGCGGTGCGCGCCGCTGAAGTCAGAACCGCACCGCCGCTATCCCCCTCGCCATCCTTGGGCAGCAGCGACCAAACCGCCATCGCAATCACGAACATCCCCACGATGAACAACATCCCCATTCCCACAACAAGCCAACGCCAGGGGATCGCAGATGCTTGCGCTGGCATCTTCACCTGCGCCTGATAGGGTACCGAGACCGTGGTGCTCACTCCAGGCGATATCGTCGCCGTAGAGGGCGCCTGCGCCGCAGTCAGGGCATTCTTAAAAGCCGCCGCGCTGGAGTAGCGCTGGCTGGGATGCGCAGACATAGCCGTCTGAACAGCAGTCTCGATATGTGGGGAAAGCGCCGGATTGAGGCTGCGCGGCGGGCGCATCAGGTTGGGGTCAATGTTGCGTTGAATGCTCTCCGGCGGCTGCACCCCCGTCAACAAATGATACAGGGTTGCCCCCAAGGCATACACATCCGTGCGCGCATCCGTCGTGCCCATGCCGTACTGCTCCTGCGGCGAATAGCCCGGCGTCACCGCCCGCGCCGCGGCCGTGGTGCTCAGGCTCGGGTCGTAGACCTTGGCGATGCCAAAGTCCACCAGCATGGCCTTGCCCTGGGGCGTGATCTTGATGTTTGCCGGCTTGATATCGCGGTGGATGATCGGCGGAGTCTGGCTGTGCAGATAAGCCAGCGCCTCGCACACCTGCCCGATCCATTGCAGCGCCTGCGCTTCCGGCAGAGGCCCGCCCGCTTTCTTCAGCATCGTCTCCAGGTCTTCCCCCTCGATGTAATCCATCACCAGGTACATGCCCTGCCCGGGGATAGTGAAGAAATCGTGCACGCGCGGCAGGTTGTTGTGGTGCAGCTTGAAGAGCAGCTTGGCTTCCAGTTGGAACTGTCTCTGGGCAGCCGGGGAAGTTTCGAAGCTCTCTTTGAGGGCGATAGGCTCGTCCAGGTTGGTGTCCCAGGCGCGGTACACGGCCCCAAAGCCGCCTTGCCCGAGCAGCTTGACGACGCGATAGCGATTGTTGAGGATTTGTCCGGGTGAAAGTGGCATAAAGACCTCTTGCTCAGGTGGCCTTCACCGTGCGGTTGCGCCCGTCTTTCTTAGCCTGCTTCATGGCCATCTCGGCCCGCTGCACAATGACGCCGGCCGTGGCGTCCGAGGCGTACACCTGGGCTACCCCCAGGCTCAAGGTCACGCTGATCGACCAGTTATCCGTTGACATGACGTAATCGGCTACCGCCTCCCGCAGGCGCTCGGCTGCCAGGTAAGCGCCTTCCAGGTCGGTCTCCGGCATCAGGATGGCGAACTCTTCGCCGCCCGTGCGCCCGGCGATATCCTGGGAGCGCACCAGGCTGTGCAGGTGGTTGGACACCAGGCGCAGCACCATATCCCCTACCTGGCGGCCATAGGTATCGTTGATCAATTTGAAGAAATCGATGTCGACCGCCACCAGTGAATACAGCCTGGCGTGCCGCCTGGCCCGCTGCCATTCGTGCTCCACCCGCTCCAGGAAAGTGCGCCGGTTGAGCAGCCCGGTCAGCGGGTCGTCCTGCGCCACCAGGGCGATCTGGCTCTCTTGCAGCTTGAGCTCGGTGATGTCGCGCAGGATCACCGCCCAGTAGACCTCAGCCCCTTCCCGCTCCTTGACCGGCTGCGCCTGCACTTCCAGCCAGGTCTCGCTCGCCTGCCCGGCCCGCTCCTGGATCACAGCCTGCGCGGCTGCCTCCCCGCTCAGAGCGGCGCGCAGCGCATCCCGGGTTTCGGCGCCGAGCGACGGGGCTTGCAGCAGATCGTACTGTTGGCTCAACAGCTCAGCCAGCGTGCAGCCCAGCAGCGCGGCGCTGGCCGGGTTGGCGAAAACCACCCGCGCCTGCGCCCCGCCCGTCACAATCAGCACCGCTTCGTGGATGTGTTCGATAATCTCGTGTAAGGGCAAATTCTCTAACTGCATCGCGCCACTCCTCCTCTAAATAAAACAAAAAATGACTAAACACCCGTACGGATGAACCTCAACCGGCGATAATCATTGGTCAACGCCAGTTGCCAGATCGCAAAACCCAGGCACAGCAGCGCCGCCGGGAGCGTAGCGACCGGCGCCCAAGAAACCAACCCTGCCCCGCCGAAAGCCGCCAGCGAGAGGCAGAACAACTCCTGGCCGCGCCGGCGCTGCCAGGCCACAAAGTTGGGCCAGGCTGCGATCAGGCCGGCTTGCTGCTTGCGAGTGATTTCCTGCAAATTCAACACGTAAAAACCGCTGCCGAAAAACAAAAACAGCCCGGTAGAAACCAGCCAGGCTACCGGGGAGCCCACCAGGCTGATGCTGATCCCCTGCACCAAAACGAAAATGCCCATAGTGACGCCCTGGGCAATGTTGTTAATTTCCAGGTACAGGTCTTCGATGATGTGATTGGGTGGATCAAGGCTTTCTTGGCGCAAATCCTCATTGGCATTCATATAGCTGCCCTCCCGGCACCAGACCTGACAGGTTTTACCAGGCGATTATCCACCAGAACGGCTCGCAAGGAGCGGCTACTGGCCGGCAAGGGCGTTTGCGGAAACCTGTCAGGTCTTTCCGGTTTCACTCGTAACATACCCTTCTCACCGCGCACAGCGAAAGCCAGCCTCCCCTGAAACGTACTCGGGGTTCTTGAAGAAGCGCAGCGCCACGCGCAGCGAGCCCACCGGGCTGGCCCACGAGCCGCCCCGCAGCAGGCGCGGCCCGCTTGTGCTCAGGCTCTCGCGCCCATCGTCGACCTGGTACGGGTAGGGCATGCTCAGGCTGCTGGCCCATTCCCAGACGTTGCCAGCCATGTCGAACAACCCGTAGCCGTTGGGGGTATAAGCGCCCACTGCCTGAGGATAGCCCGCCCCGCAGTCCTCGAAAGCCGCCCCGTTCGGCGCTCCGGGCTGGCAGGCGGGCGCTTCGTCGCCCCACGGGTAGAGATTGCCGTCCAGGCCACCGCGCCCGGCCTTCTCCCACTCGGCCTCAGTAGGCAGGCGCGCCCCGCGCCACTGGCAGTAGGCCTGCGCCATGTTCCACGAAACATAAACCACCGGGTGATTATCGTAGGCCGAATCCCCGAAATATGGGTACAGGCTGTAAAATGCGGGGATTGCTGGAGCTTCGCACACCCCAGCCTTCACGCACACCGCGTAGCGGGCGTTGGTCACTTCGTACAGGTCGATGTAGAAAGCCAGCAGATACACCTCGTGGCGCGGCTGCTCATCCTTGTCGCCGCCCTGGCTGCCCATCTGGAAGGCCCCGGCCGGCGCCAGCGCCATCGGCGCGCCGTCCACGTCCACAATTTGCGTCGGCAAGGCGGTCGGTGGTGGGAGCGTGGGCGAGGGCCCGGGCAGCGTCGAATTGGGCGCGGGTGTCGCGCTCGGCGCCACCGTAGCTTGTGGCGTGGGCGTATCACTCGGCCGCGGGGAAGTGGGCAAGGGCAAAGCGGGAAGCGGGCCGCTCGTTATCGAAAGCGCCGTGTTATTCGTTGGCGTTGGCGTGCTGCCCGGCGTGCTGGTCGGCGCCGGCAGTGCGGCGCTCCAGCCACCCGAATAAAGCCACAGCGCCAGCAGGGCCACCAGCGCTAACCCCGACACTGCGCCAGCCCAACGCTGCCAGCCCGGCCTGGCGCCAACCCGCACCGTGCGCGCCACTGGGGGTAGGCCATCGCCATCGGCAGCCGCCTCCCGCGCCATCCGGCGCGGCGCGGGTGTCTGCCCCTCGCCCGGCGCAGAATTACTCGCCAGCGCCCGGCGCAAATCCGCCACGCGCTGGAAGCGCGCCTCCGGCAGCATCTCCAGCGCCTTGAGCACAGCCTTTTCCGTCTCGACGCTCAGCCCCGGGTTGAGCCGCCTGGGTCGCTCCATAAAGGCCCCCAGGTTGCGCTGGATGCTCTCCGGAGGCTGTTCACCGGTCAGCAAGTGGTAGAGCGTGGCCCCCAGGGCGTACACGTCCGTGCGAGCGTCGGTCGCGCCGCTGCCGTACTGCTCCTGGGGCGAATAGCCCGGGGTCACCGCCCGCGCCCCGGCAGTGGTCGCCAGGCCCGGATCGTAGAGCTTGGCGATACCGAAATCCACCAGCATGACCCTGCCCTCCGGGGTGATCTTGATATTGGCCGGCTTGATGTCGCGATGGATCACCGGCGGATTCTGGGCGTGCAGATACTCCAACGCAGCGCACACCTGCGCGGTCCACTCCAGCACCTGCGCCTCGGGCAGCCGCCCGCCGGCCTGCGCCAGGCGCTCCTGCAAATCCTGCCCCTCGACGAACTCCATCACCAGGTACTGCCCTTGTTCCGGGATGACGAAATGGTCGATCACCTTGGGCAGGTTGGGGTGCGACAGCCGGTCGAGGATCTGCGCTTCGCGCTTGAACTGGCGCTGCGCCTGCAGCGAAGTATCCAGGTTCTCCTTGATCGCCCGAGGCGTCTCCAGGTTCTCGTCCCAGGCGCGGTAAACCGCCCCGAACCCGCCTCGCCCGAGCAGCGCATCGATGCGATAGCGGTCCTTCAGCGTTTGTCCGGGTGTAAGCGGCATGGGCGACTCTGTTGCAAAATCAGGCGGCTGGGCATGAAACTCTGGATTTACTATACAACATTTTGCCCCCAGGCGCAACCCCATCCCAGCGCGGGGGTGCCGCCGGCGCCCCGCTCGTTGCGCGCGAGCCACTCCCCCGGGCCGTTTTCCCCAACGCGCTTTTAGCGCGTTTTGAGTGGCAGGCCGGGAATTGCATTCCTGGCCGCTCGCGCACGACTCCCCATGCAATACCCAATCCGTTCAATCCGTTCCAATAATCCGTTGACTTCCCCCTCGCCGCAGCACCTCCCCCGCCAGCGCTCCGCTGTGCGCCTCACCCTCGACTACCAGGACCCCATTCACCAACACGCAATCGATCCCCTCCGGATATTGGTGCGGGTAATTCTCGAAAGGATAGCTGTGCGGGTACAGGTTGGTCGCCCGGTCGTGCAGGCGCTCGAGGTCGAAGACCACCACGTCAGCCCAGGCCCCCGGCCGCAGCACGCCGCGGTCCATCAGGCCCAGGCGCTGGGCCGGGAAGGAAGTCATCTTACGCACGGCTGCCTCCAGGCTGAGCACGCCCGTTTCCCGCACGTAGCGCTCCAGCACGCCAGGGAACTCGCCATAGCTGCACGGCGAATACGGCGGCGGCTCGTTCAGGAAGCCGTAAGGTGCCAGCACCTGGCCGTCCGAGCTGATCATCACCGCCGGGTGGCGCAGCAGCCGGCGGATGTCGGCCTCGTCGATGTAATCGAAGATCGCTTCGGCGGCCGGCCCGTTGGCCACGATCAGGTCGAAGTAGGCGTCGAACGGGTCGCAGCCGCGCTGGCGCCCGATCGCTTCCAGTGTCTTGCCCACCACCTCGGGCGTGGATGGGGCGTGCAGCAGGGTGATGCGCTGCCACTGGCCGTGCTTCAACAACCCGGCCGGGCCGAAGGCCGGCTGGCGGTCGAGCACGATCGCCTCCCGCACCTGGCGGCGCCCCTCTTTGTCCTGGAGCAGGGCTGCAATCTCGGCCTGCGGCCGCTCCTGGAGCGCCTGGGGCAGGCCGCCGATCAGCGGTGGAGCCAGGTCGGTGTGCACATCGTTGTCCACGGTCACATCCTGGCCCTGAGTCCGGGCGGCTTCCACCAGGCCCAGGTTGGCAGACGCGTCGCACGGCGCCCCGAACTTGGGGGCATTGTGCGAAATCTGCACCGGCACGCCCGCCTGGCGGCCGATGTCGATCGCTTCCGCCACCGCCTCCAGGATCGTCTCGCGCTCGCCGCGGATGTGCGAGGCGTACAGCCCGTGGTAGCCCGCCACGACCCGGCACAGGGCAACAATCTCCTGGCGCTCAGCGAAACAGCCCGGTGGGTAGACCAGGCCGGTGGACAGCCCAAAAGCCCCGGCCCGCAGCGCCTCGCCCAGCCGCGCCTGCATGCGCGCCAGTTCAGGCGCCGTCGGAGAGCGCTCCTCCAGCCCCATCACCGCCATGCGCAGGGCGGCGTGCCCGGCTAATGAGGCCAGGTTGATCGCCAGCCCGCCGCTTTGCAAGGCATCCAGGTACTGCCCGAAGGTGCGCCACTCCCAGGTCACCTGCGGCTGCTCCGAGATCGGTCCCCAGTAATGGCGCATCTCGTCCAGGTGCGCCTCGTCCAGCGGGGCAGGCGACATACCGCAGTTGCCGATCACCTGCGTGGTCACCCCCTGGCGCACAGCGCTCTCCGCCTGGCGGTTGACCAGGATGGAAAGGTCGGAATGCGTGTGGATGTCCACGAACCCCGGGGCGAGGAAGCGATCCCCGATATCTAACCTGCGCCGGCCGCGCAGGCTGCCCGGCGGCCCGATTTCAGCCACGCGCCCCTGCTGCACCGCCAGGTCGCCCCTGAACCAGGGGTTCCCGCACCCGTCCAGGATGCGCCCGTTCACAAGCACCAGATCATAAACTGTCATCCTACTACTCCTAAATGAGTGAGCAATCCTCGCACTCAATCCATGCAAATAATCTGTACCACCCCATCCTCAACGAAGGGGATGCAGCCCACCAGGATATGCCACGCGGCGCACTGGCCATTCGTGCGGATCACCGCCCCCTGGCGGAAGACCTGATCGAACTGCTCCTGGGTCAGGTCGGCCACGCAGCCGCTCTCGCAGGCATCCGAGTCCGTACACAGCTTGCCAGCATCGGAGGTCGGCAGGTTGCAGACTTCATACGGGCTGGGGCCGACCGTCCCCCATTTGCCGCCCAGGGCTTCGCAACTGGCCTGGTCGGTGATCACGGCCGGAATCGCCGTGCCCATCTCCACCCCGGATTGGCTTGCCGCTGTCCCACCGAACTGCGCCACCTGTGCGGATGTCCGCCTGGCCGCCAGGTGATAGGCGCTCCCCGTTGGGCGTTCCACTCGCACGATCAGGTCGCCGTTGGCATCAATATAGCCCTTATCGACAATCAAGGAGGCGTATGTCTGATACCCGGCCCCCTGCGAGCCGACCGGATCCTGCGTGAACAGCAAATTTTGGGCGATGACGGTCTCTAACGACAGGCGCTCTTCGCTGGCAGGGTTGGTCAGCGTGACTTTGAGCGGCATGCTGTACCCGGAACCTTTGTTCTCGCCCTGCGTCACCAGCACATCGAAGACCAACACCGACAGGTCCGCGTTGGCATCCAACCCGTGGAAAATCCAGCGGGCGAATTCGCCCTCCGGCACAGCGCGGATCCAGTACCAGCCATCGACCGAGTTCCCCTCTGGTACGAAATCGGCCGCAGAGGCTAATGGTACGATGCGCAGCGTGGCTGCGTTAGCAGCAATATGGTAAGGATTGGGCCGGGAACGTTCCAAGCGGATGGTCATGCGCTGCTGTGCGTCGATGTACCTGGCCGGGATGCTCACATAGCCGCTGGCCAGGTAGCCCTGCCCGCGGCTGTTGGCTGGATCGGCGGCTGGCAGCGGGTTTTGCAGGTAGACCTGCACGGCCTGGCTCTCCCCACTGCTTGGGTTAGTATAAGTCACCTTCACTGGCGTGCTGTAACCTGAGCCGCCATCATCCTGGTTGGTCACCAACGCCACCAAAACGAGGGGCAGGCTTTCACCTGCGGGCAGCCCGCGGCATTCCCACTGTACATAGGCCTGGTAATCATCATCCTTCAGCCAATACCATCCTGCAATCGGCCCGGCCTGGGAAGTAAACTGGCAAACCACGTTCACTGGCAGCCAGGCCTTCGTTGGCAAAAGCCCGGTTGGCAAGATCGTTACGGGTGTGCCCGATAGTACAGTAGTCGTGGGGGGTAGCGGTACCAGCTCGGTTTCCCCCTCTCCCGAGTTCGAGAAAGCACAGGCCAGCGCAACTCCCACCAGGGCCAGGGTCACCAACCAATAGATGGCTTTCTTCATCGCCCACATCCTTTCGGAGCGCGAAGCGCTGCTCCGACTCGATTCTACCTGAGATAGCGGGCCGTTTCAATCCCCCCAATCATTGCCCTCAGCGCACCAACAGCAGCACGCCCGTGATCGACAGCAGCACGATCATCACCCGCTCAAACCATACACGGTTCACCTGCTGCACCAGGCGTTTGCCGACCCACACACCCAGCGGCACCAGCGGCGCCAGCCAGATCAGGCGCACTTGCTGCTCGAAGTTGAACAACCCGGCATAGTAGTAGTAGGGCACCTTGATCCAGTTGAGCACGGCGATGAACAGCGCCGCGGTGGCCACGAAAGCGCGCGGGCTCAGCCCTTGCATCAGCAGGTAGATGCTCACCGGAGGGCCGCCAGCGTGCGCCAGTGTGGACACGAAGCCGGCGATGCTTCCCGCCAGCGCACCGTGCCAGTTGCGCGGCGCATAGCGCAGGCTGCTACGGATGCGCGCCTCGGACAGGCGATAGACGACAAACAACAGCGCCAGGACCCCCAGGATGCGGCGCAGGGTTTCCACCGTCAGGCCTGTAATCAGGCGGGTTGCCAGGGTCACGCCTACCACTGCCCCCAGCAGCAACATCCAGATCAGCCGCGCTTCCCAGCGCCGCCAGTGAGCGGCAACAGCGAACATGTCCGCCAGCATTAGCACCGGCAGCATCAGCCCTACCACCAGGTTGGGAGGCATCACCAGCGAGAGCATGGGTGTGATCAGCGCCCCCAGCATGCCCCCCAGCCCACCCTTGGAAACACCGGTCAGGAAACACGCCAGAGCGAAAGCGATGAAGAAAACCACGGTGTTCTCCGGCATGTGACCTACTCCGGCGCAGAAATCGACAGTGCTGCAGCGATCAGCATCACCAGGACGGCGATCATAATTACCAGCATCATGGGAAACTCGGGCCGGTGCCAGGTGAAAAACGCCAGGAAACCAAACATCAGCCCAAAGAAGACCGCTATCGAAAGCACCACGAACCAGGTCGGGCGCTCATGGATCTGGCGGCGTGGTCCCAGGTAAAAACGCGACTGGTACTCCCAGTCGCCACGGCTTGGAATACGTTTCCCTCTCGGTCCGCCGTGCAGCTCGGCCATCAAGACATCCAATGGATCAGGTTGCTCGCCTTTGCCTTTGCCCATACGCCGCAATCATACCACAAGGCGCAAGAAGAGCGCCCCGGAATCAGCGATTCGGCTGCGATCAGCCTCCCAGGAGGGTATACTATCGTTGGAATCATCGAAATTCGACCGAATAAAATCCATGTGAATTCCGTATAAATAAGTAGAAAGGACGAACTCGTGACCAACACCGCCGCCGGCCCGCTCCCGGCAGAGAACGACCTGATCGATGCTGCCCGGCGCGGCGACAGGCAAGCCTATGGCGAGCTGGTTCGCCGTCACTGCGATGGCACCATCAATGTAGTTTATCGCATGTGCGGCGATCCCGACCTGGCCGAAGAGGCCGCTCAAGAAGCTTTTCTACGTGCCTGGCAGAGCCTGGGGCGCTACAATCCCAGGTTCCCCTTCCGCAACTGGGTCTATCGCATCGCCATCAACGCCGCCCTGGACGCGCTGCGCCGCCAGCCGCAGCAGGTTGATCTGGATGACCTGCCCCTGCACGCCAGCAACGGTGAGCCGGAGAAAGTTTTCGAAGAGCGCGAGCGCGCTGAGCAGGTGCGCAAGGCCCTTAGGAAGCTGCCCGCTCACACCCGGGCCGTACTGGTGTTGCGAGAATATGAGGACCTTTCATATAAAGAAATCGCCGCCATGCTGGAGATTCCCATCGGCACAGTCATGTCTCGTCTGAACTATGCCCGCAACCAGTTGCGCCAATCCCTGGCGGCCTATGTGGAGGCAAGATGAGCCAGCACGTAACCCAATGGATCCAGGCTTACCTGGATGGCGAGTTGCACGGCCAGCGGCTGCGAGAAATCGAAGCGCACCTGCGCGGTTGCGCCGACTGCCAGCAAGAAGCAGCCAGCTTGCGGGAACTGTCTGTCCTGCTGCAATCCGTGCCACGCCCGGCGCCACACGCCGCCCCCGAGCGCTTTGCCGCTCAGATCGGGCTGCGCCTGCCGCGCACCCCGGAGCAATCTGCCTGGCAGCGCACCACCCGGCGGGCCTGGCAAGCGGCCCCTGTGGGGATCATCGCCACCTGGGCCTTTCTGCAAGCCGCCCTGTTCACAGTTGGCCTGCTGCAAAGCCTGGGCCTGGCGCAGGTCCTGGCCGCTCCTGGTCCGGGATACAGTGCCTGGACTGGAACATCCGGAGCGTTGGGGATGCTGGGTTCGAGCCTGTGGGAACTTATCCGGCAGGGCGCTCCCTGGCTCGAGCTGGGCGAGCCGCTGCTCGGCCTGCTCGGATTGGAACTGGGCATCACCCTGCTGGCTGCCATTGGCCTGTGGGCCTGGCTGGCAAGCTGGTGGACCCTGCGCCGGCGAGAATTGCAAACAATCGAACATCAGGTCATCGCGCCCTGATGTTCACATAAAGACAAGAGTCAACGGCATTGGTCGCCGTTATCAAAAGGAGCTTAGAAATGGACCACCTGAAAATCTTGAAACGTGCTTTTCAAATCACCTGGAACTACCGCGTGCTGTGGATCTTCGGCATCATCCTGGCGCTGACCACCGGCGGGGGTGGGGGCGGCAACGGCGGTGGCAGCGGCAATGGCAGCGGCGGCAATGGCGAGTTCCCCTGGCCCGGCGGCCGGCCCCCCTTCCCCACAGAAGGCTTCCAGGTGCCCGGCGATGTGCTGGAAACACTGAGCGCCGCCATCCCGATCATCATCGGCCTGGTCTGCTTCATCTTCCTGCTCATGGTCGTCTTCACCATCCTGCGCTACGTGGCAGAGACGGCTCTGATCCGCATGGTCAATGAGTACGAAGACAGTGGCGAAAAAGTCAGCATCCGCCAGGGGTTCCGCCTGGGCTGGTCGCGTTCTGCGCTGCGCCTCTTCCTGATCGACCTGATCGTCGGCCTGGCCAGTTTCATCGTCTTCTTCATCCTGCTGCTGGTCGCTCTGACCCCCCTGCTGCTATGGATCACTGGCAGTGACGCCGCCAGGGCGCTTGGCGCAGTGATGGCCATCGGCATGGTGATGTTGCTGGTCTTCGTCGCCATCGTTTATGCCATCGCCATGTCGCTGCTGCTGCTCTTCGTGCGCCGGGCTTACGTTCTTGAAGGCCTGGGCATCATGGATGGCTTCAAGCGCGGCTTCGCCCTGGTACGCCAGCGCGTCGGCGATGTACTGGTCATGGGCATCCTGATGTTCGCCCTGGGCCTGCTGTGGGCCATCGCCATGGTCCCGGTGTTCATCTTGCTGGCGCTGGCCGGGTTCGTGATTGCCGGGTTACCCGCTCTGTTGATCGGTGGCATTGCCAGCCTGTTCACGCAGGGCTACACTCCCTGGATCATCGCCGCTGCCATCGGTGTACCGCTCTACATCCTGATCCTGGCAGCCCCGCTCCTGTTCCTGAGCGGCCTGACTGAAGTCTTCAAATCCAGCACCTGGACCCTGACCTATCGCGAACTGCTGGCCCTGGAAAGCCTGCAGCCCGAGCCGGTCGCCGAACTGCCAGAGCCCACGGACGAAGCGGACGAAGCGGACGAAGCGCCTGAGGCCTGACCCCCAGGTTCACCTGGCCCATCCCGGAGCGTAGACCACTCCTCTAAGCCGCTCCCGGCGCAGCAAGCGCCGGGAGCGGCAGCGTCTTCCCTGCCAGCAAATACTGGCTGCTGATCGCCCCGCTGCTGAACAGGTTGATCGAAGTGCTTGCGCAGCGCCCGAAATCCCACAGTGTGACCTGCATCCCCTGATAGTCATACACGGGGTTATTACGATAGATACCCTGGCGCACCAGCAACCCTAGCGATGCTGGATCGAGCAACTCCGCCCAGGTGCGCTCCTCGCCGAACAGCTTGCGCAGCACCACCCGCGGCACCCCAACCTCCCGGCAGCGCCCTAGAAATTCACCCATCTCACGGCGGTTCGCCTCAACCACCACGCACGAAACCTTGACCGGCACCTGCGCCCGCGCCACGATCTGCGCCAGGTCGGGCGGGTGCGCCACGCCCATCACTGCCCGGTAAGTGGGCGGGTTGAAAGATGGGAAAGAAATGCACACCTGATCGTATTGATTGACCAGCGCCAGCTTGCGCAAGGCCAGCCGCCCGTTGGTATGCAGGGCGAAGCAGGTGCCCTCGGGTAGCCGCTGGCGCAGGTAAGCCAGCAGGCGCGCTTCGTGGCGGTAAAGCTGCGGGTCGGTGTTCGTCCCGCTGAACACCAGTTTCTCTACCTGGTGGGTGTGCATCTGTTCCAGGAAAGCTTCCAGGTTCGCAGGCGGGAAACGATCCAGGTTGTTCACGTTCAGGCGCGGGTCGATTTGCCGGCCGATGCAAAACGAACAGCGGGCGTTGCACGGCCCGGAAAACAGCAGGTTGGCGAAATCGTAAGCCTGGGCGCCCATCTCGGCCTCCGTTCAGACCGCTTGCAGCGCGCCGGCCTCCAGCCTCAGCGGCAGGCGCAGCCCAGCTGCCATATTCAACAGGTGCGCCTTGACCGCCCCGGCGTAGAACAAAGCCATCACCCCATTGATCTGATCTTCCCCCAGCAGGGTCAACTGCAGGGTTTTAGCGGCCTGCCCCTCGCCTGGAACACCGTATTCCATTAGCCCATTGCGCAGCACGAAATCGACTTCATCCGGGAAAGCCTGCTCCAGAGATACCCCAAACTTGTCCTGGAAATAGCCCAGGTTGATCTCGCCAAAATAAAATGAGACCGAGATCATCTTGCCCATAGCTGCCGCAGTGGAAAGGTGATACAGGTCCTGGATCGGCAGCAGTCCGGCTTCTACCTGGCGCTGGTAGTGTCCCAGGCGTTTATCAGCCGCCCCTGAGTTATAGGCCAGCGTTTTGTGCGACAGCGATTGCGCCCCCAGCCCCAGCCCCAGGTAAGGCGTGCCCTGCACAACGCGCTCGGTCAAGTAATCACTGGTTCCCGGCTCATCCGCCAGCAAACTGAAGGTATTCTTGCCCGGCGCGCCGTGGTAGCCAGCCGCCAGCAGCATGCGCTTGGCCAGTTGGACCTGGGCGTTGACTTCTCCCAGGCTGACCTGCTCGGCATGCCCCGCCAGGCGCGTGCCCTTATAACGCATGCGGTACAGCGTCACGTACTCCGGCCCCAAACCAATCACGTGCCGCAGCGTGGCCTCTACGCTGGCGAGCGGCTGGTGGGCAAATCCGTACATCACGTCGATGTTGAAGCGCTCGAACCCGGCGGAGCGGATGTTCTCCGTGGCGGCCTGGTTGTAGGCCAGCGAAGTGGCGTTGCGTCCCACCGCCTCCAGCAGGCGCGGGTTGATGGTCTGCACCCCCATGCTGATGCGCCGGATGCCCATCGCGTAATAGGCGCGCAGTTTCTCCGCCTGGCGGGCGGCGATCCTGGGTGTGGTCTCGATGCTGATCGCCACCTGCTCTGGCAGGTTGAAGTACTGGCGGGCAGCCAGCACCACCCGCTCGATCTGCCGCGTCGCCGGGAAAGCCGGTGTGCCGCCGCCGATGTCGAATCCGACCAATGTTTTGGCTGGCGTGTCCAGCGCCTGGCTGCACAGATCGAACTCGCGCAGCAGCAGGTCAAAGTAGGCCGCTTCGTTTTCGGCGTTGGCCGGCGGGTCGAGCACCGTATATTCGCAGAATCCGCAGCGCGCTTCGCAGAAAGGCACGTGCACGTACAGCCCCAGTCGTGGCACCTCCTCCCAGGCTTGCGCCGCTACGGCCTGCACCTGCGAGCGCGGGACTTTGTAAGATCGCATCGTGGTGATATGCCCAATCGGATAAGCGGTATTGGCGATGTGGTGCAGCACCAACCCGGCGGCGAACACTTCGGCCGGGTCGAAATGTGCCTGATCCAATTCAGAGGGGTGATGCCAGTCCATAGAATGTCTCCTTCTAATAGTGTTGTATTTACACTATATAGTATAGTGTATCAGATACACTTTGTCAAGGGCTAAAAAGAACCTCCCACAGATGCCCATACCTGCGGGAGGTTTGCTGGCGTATGCACGCGGCTGGAGCCGCTACTCTTCGCGGTGGTTGCGCAGATAGCGTAGGGTGCTCTCTGTCAGGACTGCCGCGCCGATCGGCAGGCAGCGCTCGTCAACGTCAAAGCGCGGGTTGTGATGCGAGCGCTCGTCATCCTCGATCAAACAACCCAGGTTGAACATCGCCCCTGGCGCAAGTTCGGACAGGCAGCCAAAATCTTCTGCCCCCAGCCCGGTGCGTCGCGGTAAAACGTGCTCCTGCCCCAGCAGATCGGCCCCTACCTCCATAACCAATTCCACCGCGCTGGGGTGATTGATCATCGGCGGTGTGCCGATTTCGAAGCGCAGGCTGTAATCGCCCCCCAAAGTGTGCGCCACCTGCAGCGCCTGTTCGATCTCAGCGTGAATCTGCTGCTGGATTTCCGGCTCGGTAAAGCGGATCGTACCGGTCAGATCCACCTGTTCAGGGATGATGTTATCCGCCTGCCCGCCGTGGATTGTACCGATGCTGATCACCGCTGGGGCAAAGGGGTCCAGGCGGCGCGAGACGATCCCATGCAGCGCCAGCAGCACGTGCCCGGTCAGGTAAATCGGATCGACGGCCTCGTGCGGCCGGGCTCCATGCCCGCCCAGCCCCATGATCGAGGCGTAGAACGTATCCACGCCGCCGGAGAACGGCCCGGACTCGATGCGGATATCGCCCACCGGCGTGCCCGCATCGACGTGCAGCGCCAGCACCATATCCACATCCTGCATGGCCCCATCCTGGATCATGCGCATCGCACCGCTCATGTTTTCTTCATCCGCAATTTCTTCGGCTGGCTGGAACAAAAAGCGCACGGTGCCCAGGAAATCCTCCTGCGCCAACAAAGCCGCCACGCCCAACAGGATGGCTGTGTGCGCATCGTGTCCGCAGGCGTGCATCACACCAGGGACTTGCGAAACGTAGGGCACCTCATTGGTTTCCTGGATCGGCAGAGCATCCATATCAGCGCGCAGCGCCATCACTGGCTTTCCCTGGCCTAATTCTCCAACCACCCCGCTGCGCCCTACGCCCGTGCGCACCCGGCAGCCCAGGTTGTGCAGCATTTCGGCCACCCTGGCGGCCGTGCGCGTTTCTTGGAATCCAAGTTCAGGGTGTTGGTGAAAATCGCGCCGCCAGGCGCTCATTCGCGCTTCGATATCGCGTGCCCTTGCTAACATGATCTACTCCTCCATAATACTAATCTCTGTGGGTTAATTGCGCACCAGCAAACTGGCCGCTTCTTCCATAATGGCATCCAGCTCCGTTTCCTGGTCCGGGCTGAGATCCGGGACTTCGTGTTCTGCCAGCAGGTGCTCGGCCTGCGCCTGGGCGCGCTCCGCCATGCCCTGCCGCCCCTCTCGATCCCAGGTTTCCCAGGTATGCCGCTCCGCCAGCGCAGTGAGCAGCAACTCGCCCGCCCGCAGGTACTGGCGTGTGTGTTTCTGGCTCAGGAAATTGCGCGTGCCGTCCATCGCCGCCGCGATCACTGCCACCCCCAGCGCATCTTCATCCACGCCAAAACCGCGCTTCAAACGCCGCACGCTGGCTGCCAGTTCGCTGTCACACACCATCTGGGCATAAGAACCCATCACCCCGGCTTCCATTTCACCGATACCAGACAGCTCGTCCGCCCCGGCCAGGGCCGGGATGGCCGCGTTGAGCGCCCGCTCGAACCCGTTCTGCACATCCAGGGTATGGGCGTTGGTGGAAAATCCATATACGTTCACCGGCAGCCCGTAGTGGTGCCCAAGCTGCACTGTGGCAGCCGAAGCCAGCGCCAATTCCACCCCGCCCCACACTGAGATGCCCGTGCGCGGCTCCATCATCGCCAGCCGGCCGCAGTAGATCATCGGCAGACCCGGCTTGGCGAGCTGCGCCAGCACCAGGCTGGCCAATACTTCCGCGCTCTGCTGTACCAGCGATCCCGCCAGGGAGAGCGGCGCGGTGGTGCCCGCCGTTGGGCAGGGCAGCGGGGCGAAGGCCACCCCGGCCCTGGCAATCGCCAGGATCGCCCCGACTGCTTCATCAGGGAAAGTCAGCGGGCTGACCGGCGAAACACTCAACGAGACCACCTCCTGGGGTGGACCGATCACCGCCGCCATGCGCAAAGCCAGGCGCACTTCCTCGGCCGTCTGCACGCCTGGGCCTTGCAGGGGTTTGGTTGTGTTCGGCAGGGCGTGCCGGTACATCGCCAGCGACATCAGCGCCCCCGGAACATCCACGGGCGTAAAAAAAGGCGTGATGGTCGTAGCCCCCTCCAGCGCGTCCAGCAAACGTGTGCTGTCGCGTACATCCTGCAACACGGCCTGGCGGCGCTTGCCGCTGGAGGGGTCATACACATCCCGCGCCCCGCCCAGGTTGTGCCAGTGCAGTTCCCCGCCCCCCAGGGTTTTTATCTGGCCGCTGCGCCCGCGCAGGCGCACTTGCCCCACGCAGCGCGCCAGCATGGCCTCCACCAGTGGCTCCGGCAGGTAGACGCGTTCGCCTTGCACACGCCCGCCGTTGGCTGCCAGCATCTCGCGCCCCTCTGCGTGCGTCAGCACCATCCCCGTCTCCGCCAGGACGCGCAACGTTGCCTGGTGCATGGCTTCGATCTCTTCGGGTTCCAAAACAGTTAATTTAAGCATCGATTCTTCCCTTGAAGTTTGTTTAGTCTGCTCCATCCAGGATTTTCGCCAGGAAAGCTACACGGCGAACCTCGGCATCGACAACGTTCTCGGTTTTCAGAAAGGCATGGCCCTCATCCGTGTACAGCACAAAATCAACCGTCTTGCCCAGGGCCAGCAAGGCATCGCGCCCCGCAATCGACTCGCTGGCCGGGCAGCGCGGGTCGTTGGCTCCACAGATCAATTGCACCGGAGCCTGGATCTGATCCAGGTAGAAGAACGGCGAGCGCTGGCGCCACAGTTCGTGGTTTTCCCGCGGGTTGCCCATGTTTTCGATATCCCAGTGCTGCAAATCCTGGCGCGAGTTGGCGTGCGAGGTGAACCAGTTTAAGAAAGGCACCACCGCCGAGCCCCCTGCCCAACGCTGCGGGTACTGCGTCAGGCAGCACATCGTCAGGTATCCGCCGTGGCTGCGCCCGGTGACCGCCACGCGTCTCGGGTCCGCCAGGCTCTCCCGCACCAGGAAATCCGCCCCGGCAACCACATCCTGCGCGTCCCCCCCGCCCAGGTCGAAACGATTGGCAAGCTGCCACTCGCGCCCGTAGCCGGTTGAGCCGCGATAATTAGGAGCCAGCACCACCCAGCCGCGCCCAACCATGTGCTGGAACAGGGGATACCACAGGTACTGGTACAACCAGTTAGGCCCGCCATGAATGACTACCACCGCCGGCCGCATCCCATCCCTAAAAACGTTCTTCTTCGTAGACTCCGAATTTTTCTCTGTGCTCTCCGTGGTTAGATCGCCTTGTCCATCCAGCCTCAAGTGCACGCGGCCAGTTTCTGTCGGTTGAAACAACAGCGCCGGCACACTGCGTCCGTCCAGGCTGGGATACATCACTTCCCGGGGCATGACGAAATCCTCGGGTGAGAGATCGTCTGGCAAGGAATGTGTGACCTGTTGCAGCACCCCGTCTGCCAGCCTGAGCAGCCAGATGTCCTCCGGCTGGCGCGCATTGCCAAACACAAACGCCACCCGCTGCCCATCCGGCGTAAAGCGCGGCAGGTACGTCACCCCCGGCTCGACCTGGTAAAACATTGGCCCGGCTTCATCCAATTCATGTACAGCCAGCCAGGTGTCGGGCCCGCGGCCCAGTATGTACACCAACCGCCGCCCATCCGGCGACCAATCCGGGAAAGTTTTCTCGCCTTCCCCGCGGGTCACCCAGCTTACCTGATGGGTGACCACCTCGAAAATGCCGATGTCGTTAAAACCGTGCGCGCCGCTGGAGAACGCCAATCGCCGCCCGTCAGGCGACCAGCAGGGCTCGCAGGCGTTGAGACCCTGCCCGGCCTCTGCCAGCCGGAAAGCCTCACCCCCGGCTGCCGGCACGAGATAAGTGGCATAATCCTGCCCTGTGCCTTCGCACACCACCGCCAGGTAGCCACCTTCCGGCGACCAGCGCAAGTCCCAGGCCGGTCCCGCCCCTGCAAACACGTGACGCGCTGCCCTCCCCTCGACCGGCATCACATAGACCTCGAAGCGGCCCGTACGGTCCGAAATAAATGCTAACTGCTTGCCATCCGGCGACCAGCAGTAGTTCGGCTGGATCGCATCCGGCGTATGCGGCGTCAGGTTGGTGTGCTCGCCGGTCGCCAGTTCCAACACGCAAATATCGAAAGCCTCGCTGCCATCTTCGTCCAGCACGTAAGCCAGGCGCTTGCCATCCGGCGAATAGCGCGGCGTGGACTTACCACCCGGCCCGCCGCTCACCTGCACCGGGTGATGTTCACCGTCCAGCCTCACCTGGTAGATTTCCCACTGCCCGCTCCAGTTCCAGGAAAAACACAGCCAACCGCCATCCGGCGAAAACGAATACCCCCCATAAGGGTCAACGTACGGAACTTTCAACAATTTTTCTAAATCGTAATGCGAACTCCCCACCAACCCTCCTCTCCAGCCTTGCAGGCAGGCCAGCCCTTACTTGAGGTCCCACTCGAAAACGTACATCAACGGGTCAACCCCTGAAAAGCGCACGTTGCTCAGACGCGTATTCACCGCCCAGATATCCGGGTCGGCGTATAGCGGGATGATCATCGTTTGGTCATACATTATTTTGCCGATCTGGCGCACAATCTCGATACGTTTTTGCGGGTTTATTTCGACCGCTTGCTGGGTAAAAAGCTTATCCAGCGTGGGGTCGCAGATCCCGAACCAGTTGTAGCCCCAGGGATTCGTACTTGAGGGAATTTGCGTGCACAGAAAATAGCTGGTATCCGGGCTGGGGAAAGACCACAAACCGTCCGACCAGTACACCAGGTCATACTCGCCCCAGGCAAGTAGCCCACCATCCTTGTAGGAACCCCACAGCGCCTCGGCAGTGGTTGGCATGAACCTGACCCCGATGCCCACTGCAAATAGCATCTGCTGGATGAAGACCAGCGTACTTTCGCTAACCTTTTCGTTGCTTAAACGGGCGTAGCGCAATACCAGCCTTTGCTTGCCCTTCTCGCGCACGCCATCGTCGTTGCTGTCCACCCAGCCCGCTTCTTCGAGCAAGCTGCGCGCCTGCTCGGGATCAAAGGGATAGGGTTCGAGATCGGGATTTTCGTAAACGCTGCCATGCCAGTAAGTAACCGGGATCGGGAAAAGGCCATCGTACAAATTCCGCACCAGGCGCTGCCGGTCGATCGCTAAAGCAATCGCCCGCCGCACGCGCTCATCCGTCAGGGCCGGATGGGTGGTCTTTGGGTCCAGATTGAGGAACAACGTCACCTGATAGCCATTCTCAGCCGTATAGATCGCCAGGTTCTCGAGTTTTTCGATCTCAAAAATATCAAAACCGTCGATATAAGCGCCAACATCTACCTCCCCCGAGGCCAAAGCTGCCAGTTGGCTGGTGTTGTCCTCCATCAGGCGAATACGGACCTCATCCAGTTTCGGGCGTCCTCGCCAATAAAGCGGATTGGCTTTGAGCGTCACGTGGCTGGCGGGCACGTATTCTGCCACCACGAACGGCCCGCTGCCCACCTCAGGCAGGCTGTTCCAGGCCGCATTATCCAAAGTCCCTGCGGAAACCAGGGCCGGCTCCAAAATGTGCCTGGGAAGGATGCGTTCCATACCCACGAAAAAACTGGTGGACCAATCCGCATAAGCTTTCTTCAACTTCACCTGCAGGGTATGCTCATTCACCGCTCTCACGCTTTGCACATAGGTTTCCCAGGGTTCACGGCTGTAGGGCGTATTGCGCTCATCCATGATCATCTCGTAGGTAAAGACCGCATCGGATGCAGTCAGGGCGACACCATCTGACCAGACCGCCTCCGGCTTGAGCCTGTATGTGATCACTTTCCCATCCGCGGAAAGCCCACCGTTGTCAAAGGAGGGCATCACTTCCGCCAGCTCCATAACGTAGTTGCCGGCTTCATCGATGTTCCACAAACTTGCCAGGGTAAGATCTAGAACGCACTCCGCCGTCCAGGAATAGGCGTACAAAGGATTTAAGGATTCCGGATCCCCACCCACGAAGGCTATCGTGATCGCTTTCAAAGGAGCCAACGTGGGTGAAGTTTCCGTAACAGGCAATGGCACTTCCATCGGAGTGCCCCCCGCTGCCTGAGTAGGTGGTGTTTTTAGCCCTGCAGCCGGCGTAGCCGTTGCCGGCGGCTTCTCTGGCGTTGGTACAGCATCCAGATTGCAGCCAGAAAAGATCAGGCTTAACAGCACCACAACCAGGACCGCTTTCCGGGTTCCGACTTTGTATCGCCACATATCTTCTTCCTCACTCGACGGCAGGCAGAGCCTCCATCCCAGCCTCTCGGGCCAGGTGCACCACCAGGTCTTGCAGTTCTCGCCTGTGCTCCACGCTCATCTGCGGGGGTCGATATTGTTCCAGCAAAGTTTTTACGCGCTCCCTGGCACGGGCGAAGGTGTCCAACCCACCGGCCTGTTGCCAGCCGCGGATCGAATCGCGGTCGATCACCTCCGAAGGCAGGTACTGCTCTTTAGCGAACAATTGGCGGGTGGCCCTCTGCTTCAGGAACTCGCCTTTGAACTGGATGCCCTCGAACATCGCCAGCGCCAGCGTTTCGGTGTGAACTTTCATCCCTTCCAACAGGCGCTTGGCCATTGCAATCGCCTCAGCATCTACCACCAACTTCTCGGTGCTCTGGCAGGCCAGGAAGTCCAGCATCCCCGCCCCAGAGATCATGTTGATCCCAGCCAGGGCTGCCACCAGCGCCGTCATACCGCTTTCCAGGCCGGCCTGGGCGTCCACCAGCTTGGCGTCGCTGGCTCCCAGATACGTATGCGTTGGCAGGCCCAGGTATTTGCCCACCTCGGCGTAGCTGGCATCGATCATCGCCGTCTCAATGGCGCCCATCGGCGTGGTGCCTTTGCGCATGTCAAAGATTGCCGGTGCACCGCCCCACACGATCGGCGCGCCCGGGTTGGCCAATTGGTGAATGGCGATCCCGCTCAGGCATTCGGCGGCGTGCTGCACCACCGAACCAAGCAGCGTCACCGGCGCGGCCGCCCCTGCCAACGGCATCGAGACCATCTGGGCTGGCACCCTGGCACGCGCCAGTTCGATCAGGTTCTGCGCCCCAAACTCACTCCAGATCAGCGGCGGCGAAGGGCACACATCAAACACCGCTTGCGGTTGTTCAGCCAGCGCCTGGCGCCCTCCAGCCTGGATCGCCAGCATATCGATCATCGTTTGCAGCGTGCTCACCGAAAACGCCCCGGTGATCACCGGCTTTTCTGAATGCAGCAGCACCAGGTATAAGCGATATAGGTCGCCGATCGCCTTAGGCACTTCGTTACACACCACCGCCGTCGATTGGGCATCGTACTGTGGCAGCATTTCAGCCACTTTCACCAACCGCACTAGGTCCGCTGTGTAAGATGGCTGGTGCTCGAGCGTATCTGGGTTCAACATGTGAACGCCAGAAGAACCGGGGTCGAAGTGCACCGCATCGCCGCCGTAGTTCACCACGGGCTGCCCGGTCCGGTTATACACGTAGAACTGCCGGGGGACGCTTTCCAGAGCCTTTTCTACCACAGAGGCGGGGATATGCGCCACCTGGGCCGCCGCATCCACCTGCGCCCCGGCCCCATCCAGCAGCGCCAGGGCTTCGGCCGATTGTACTTTGATCCCATGAGACCGCATCAACTGATAAGCCTCATCCAGGATCTGTTGGATCAACCCCTCGTCGAGCAAGAAAATCTTCGCTTGCATGGCCTGTGTTATCCCTTCTCGACGCGGGCGATAATTCGCTCAAGCTCTTTTGAAAGCTGCGGCTCCAGCGCTTCCGGCTGGTGCGTCTCAAGGATCTGCCGCGCCTTCTCTAACGCCCAATCCGGGGGCCCATCGCCCTTTTCTTCCCAGGCATTATAAGGCCGTCGGTCCATGAACTGTGGCAGGAACAGATCATGCATGTGCTTGCGCGTATGCTTCTGCGTCAAGAAATTGCCGCCCGGCCCCACCTCCCGGATCACATCCAACGCCAGCGTTTCGTCATCCACTACAATACCTTGCATCATTTTGTGCACTACGTTGAAAATTTCGCAATCCAGCAGCATCTGTGCATAAGACCAGATGCGGCTGCCATGCAGCAATCCCACACCCAGTAACATATCCGACATCACCACGCAGGCCATGAAGGTAGACAGGCTGTTATCGATGCCCGCCTGCCAGTTGTGTTCTTTCGCGCCAGTGGCGAACGAACCCATCGACAACGGCACATTGTAGAAATCTGCCAGCACGTTGGTGGCCGCCCCGAACAGGAAATCTTCCGGCCCACCGCCCGTATATGCCCCGCTGCGCAGGTCCGAGGTAGTTTGGGCTGCGGCGTAATACACCGGGGCGCCCGGGTAGGCCAGTTGCATCAGAGCCAGGGCCGAGATGACTTCAGCGTTACCCACCACTAGAGTACCCGCCAGGGTAGCCGGCCCTGTAGTCAGGCCAGCACTCATCGTCATAAAGCCCACCGGCAGGCCAGCCTCAGCCGCGACCAGCGCCGCCTCCAGGCTGCCGCCATCCTGACCCAGGGGAGGCGCAGTACACTGCATCACCGACAGCAGTGGGCGTCGGCGCAGCGCCTCTCGCCCTCCGGCCAGCGCAGCCGCCATCTCTACTGCCGCCCGCGCCTCGTGCTCCGAGTAGATGCTCTCCGTCTGCACGTGTTTGGTCGAGTTCTCCCAAACGGCGCGCAGTTCGTGCAAACCGCGCGTCTCAGCCGGGTAATCCTGGGCCGAGACCGGCACCCAATGGAATGCCACCTCCTCCAGGGCATCGGCCACGCGGGCGATCTCGGCCACATCCTGCAAGCGCGAGCGCCGTCGTTGGCCGTTGTAAATATCCAGCACTTCCACGCCGCAGCCGTCTGTGCCTACGAAAACGTGATTACCATCCAGGGGCAGGTCCTGCTCCGGGCGCCGGGCTGCCAGGCTGTAAACCGGCGGAGCGCTTTTCAGAGCCTTCTCGATCAGCTCGCCGGGCGCCTTGACGATCGAAGTCTCGCGGTCAACGCTGGCCCCATGCGCCTGCCAGATTTCCAACGCCTTAGGAGATGGGAAACGCACGCCCACATTTTCGATGATATCCAATGTAGCTACGTGCAGGCGCTGCACCTGTTCAGGACTGAGCACACCCAGGCTGAGTCCCGGGTCGGTTATCGCTTTGATTTTTTCAACCATACCAGCTCCACTCATTTGCCCATGAGCTGGCGAGCAGCCTGCACAGCGCCGATGGCGTCTTCGCTGTAGCCATCCGCGCCGATCTCCTTGACCCACTCCGCAGTAACCGGGGCGCCGCCCACCATCACTTTAACCTTGGGGCGCAGACCAACATCATCCAACGCTTCGATCACGTCCCGCTGGCGCACCATCGTCGTGGTCAGCAAAGCGCTCACCGCAACGATGTCTGCATCTACTTCGCGCGCTTTCGCCACGAAGGTTGTGACAGGCACATCCACGCCCATGTCGAAGACCTGAAAGCCGGCTGCGGACAGCATCGTCGCCACCAGGGTCTTTCCAATATCATGGATATCCCCGTGGATCGTACCGATCACCACCTTGCCCAACATCTCGCGCTGCGTGCCACGCCGCGCCATTTCAGGCTCCAATGTGCTGACCGCGCTCTTCATCGCCTCGCCAGCCATTACCAATTCTGGCAAAAAGGCATTGCCGCAACTGAACTCGTTGCCCACGTGGTTGACGCCGACCACAAAGCCCTGGTTGATCGCTTCCAACGGGTCGATGCCTAATTCGACAGCCCGGAGCGCCAGGCGCTCTGCCTCTTCGGCTTCGCCATCGATGATGCTTTGCGCCATCGCCTTGAAAAGTTCTTCGTGCATATTAGCCTCCTGTATTGATCTCAAAATTGTCGTCAAAAGATTAGGTTATTTGTCAAACAACAACTGCACCTGGGCTTCTTTCACCGCCAGTAAATCCGGTGGAATGCCCAGAAAATTCACCAATTCTTCCCCCAGGTTGCGGATATGTTCCAGACTGCGCCTGGCAGCCAGTTCCGCATCCGTATCCGCTATCGCTTCCAGGATCACCCGGTGTTCATCATACTCCCTGGAAAGGCTGGTGTCCAGCAGTTCCGGGTGGCGGAACATATATTCATACAATCTCCAATCCGGAAAAAGGTTAGAAGTCATCTCGTACAGCTTGCCCATCAAGAAATTGCCGCTGGCTTCTGCGATCGCCAGGTGAAAGCGCTTGTTCAACTGGCGCAGCGTGGACATATCTTCGAGCGTGACCAGGCGGCGCGTCTGCTCCAAAACCGCCTCCAATCCGGCCAGTTGCTCTGCGCTGCGGTTATGTGCTGCCAGGCGGGCTGCTGTGCCCTCCAGCAGCAGGCGCATCACGTAAGCATCCGCGACCTCCTCGGGCTTCGGCTCGGGCACTCGCACTCCCTTATAGGGCATGCGCTCCGCCAGCCCTACCGAAACCAGCAGGTCCAAGGCCTCGCGCACCGGGGTCTGGCTGACGCCCAGTTGCGAAGCGATATCCTCCTGCCGCAACCAATCGCCCGGCGCGTACTTGCCCGCCACGATCTGTTGGTGCAGAAACTCGAACACCCCTTCTTTCAAAGACCTGCGCAGCACCAGTTCGTTATCCGTATTTCGATCCAGCAGGGTATCCATCACACCAGGCAAACCTTTCCGTTGGGCTGATTCCTTGTCTGATTATACATTATGTATTATACATTATATATAATTCCCCAGTTTTTGTAAATGCAACTGAGCGATGATTACCTCATCAATAGGGCATCGACCTCCAATGGTACACCCTTAGACGCCTCCAAACGCAGCGACAGCGCCCCCTGGACACACTTGCCCACGCACACACCACAGCCCATACAGGCGGCTGCATCCACGCTGGCGAAACCATCCGGCAAGGATAGCGCCCCAAATTCGCAAAAATCCTGGCACTCGCCGCAGCCAATGCACAGGTCAGCGTCCACCTGGGCCAGGTAGCCCGAGGAGGCCAGCATGGGCGTGCCGTTGCGCTGGGCCTGCATCGCCCCGCAGCAGCAGGAACAGCAATTACAGATCGCATAGAAACGCCCCAGCATAGCATCCTTGAAAAAAGCGTGATGTACGTGTCCACGCTCGTCTTCCGCTTCCAAGATAGTAACCGCTTCCTGGGTCGAAACCCAGCGCGAGCGCTGCGGGTGGTGTTCGATCAACAGGCTGGCGAATGGTTCGCCTACGATCAGGCACACATCCAGCGGCAGGCATGGGTTCGGGCGCGCCGCCCGGCAGGGGCATTCCAACGCCACAATGTGCTCCGGATTTTGCAAGATCAACGCCCGCGCCCGTGGATATGGGATTACCTGCTCCAGGTCCGGTGCGCGGATGGGCTCACGCACCTGCACCAGGCGCTTGGCTGATTCCAGCGGCATTACCTTGCCGTGATACGTATCGGCTATGCCATTTCCCGGCGATTTGGTCTGCCCGTCCCCGGCGGGCAAGCGCTGCCGCAGCCGTTCCAGCCTGCCCAGCCACGGCGACAGCTTCTTTGCCAGGGGATGCTCACCGACGCCAATTCCGATGTACAGATACGGCCACAGGCCATACACCAGCCCGTGCAATAAGTCAAAGAAAGAATAATCCTGCTCCTGGCGCGCGGCCTGCACGAAGCGCCGAGTAGAGGGTTTGATCAAACGATCCAACCAATTTTTCTGCATCTTGGATCCACCTTTCATCGCTCCACTGGAATCGGCATTTTCGTTTTCATTTTACTTCAATCCCCCCGCTTGCGCCCAGGGGCGCCGCGCAAATTCACCAGCATCACCCCCAATCCTGCCAGCAGCATACCCCCCCATTTTTGCAACGACAGCTCTTCGCCCAGGATCAGCCAGGCCAGCAAGGCGATCTGGATCAGCATACTGTTGTTGATCACGCTTGACTCGACCGCCGAGAGGCTGCGCAGGCTCAGGTTCCACAAATAGAAAGCCCAGGCGGTGTTGACCAATGCCAACCAGGCAATGATCGCCCAACCGCTGGGCTTTATCACAGGGACGCCCTGCCACAAACCTCCCGCGGCCAGCAGCAGCAAGCCGCCAGTGCCCATACTGGCAGTCGTCACCAACAAAGCCGGGATGTTCTCGTGATGGTTGATGTAACGTCCCAAAACAGATGAAACCGCGTTGGCGATCACGCCAACGCAGACTACCGCCAATCCAAAAACCTGGGCGCTCGGGAACTGTGGCGGGTAGAAATAGATCAGCGCTCCAACTGCCGACAGGCCGGTCCCCATCCAGCCCCAAAGCCCTGGGCTTTCTCCCAGCCACATCACGCCCATCAACGCCACCACGATCGAGGTGAAGTTCAGCAGCAGGCTGGCTGTAGCCGCAGGCAGGTAAGCCAATCCCACGAACTGCGCCCCCTGCACGATGGCGCAGTAGATCACCCCCAGCAGCACCAACAGCCCCCACTGTCGGCGTGTCAGGCGGCGCAGACTTACCCGGTTTGCCGGGCGCAGCATTACCGCTAACAGGCAGATAAACGCCAGGCTGTAGCGCAGGCCAGCAAAGGTCAACGCCGGGATATCAGCCAAGCCGATCTTGATCAACACCCAAGAAGTCGACCACAGGAAAGTTACGAACAGCGCTTGCAGCACTGCACGTTTGTGGGTATCCAGTTTTGTATGCTTCATCGTGCGCCTCCATTTTCCCATTCTAACCGGAATCTATGCGATACAGTCCCCTACCATCCTCATCGCTCACCACCCGGTTCCGAATCGTTCAAACCCTTGATCGATCGCGACCTGGCTGCCTGCACCCATCTCAAAAAACCTGGCTGGAGCAGGTCATCGCCCAACTCGAAACCACTTCTCAGGAGTAACTCCCCATTATGGCTCGCCAATCCACCGCTACATCTTCTGCTTCACCAGATGAAAAACTCGATTTCAAGAAAGTCCTGCCCATCTTCGTGATCGTGTTGATCGATTTATTGGGGCTGACCGTGATTATCCCACTCATGCCCCTGTACGCCAGTCGCCATGATCCCCGCTTCCATCGGCAGCGGCGTCTTACAACCCAGCATCAACAGCCTGATCACCAAGCGCGTCAACCGAGATGAAATCGGTGGTATGTTGGGCATTTCATCCTCCTTGCTCAGCGGCGCGAATGCCATTGCCCCGCTCATCGGCGGGCTGATCTTCCAGGCCTTTGGAGCGCCAGCGCCCTTCCTGCTGGGCGGGGCTATCCTGGCGGCCTGTTCATCCTGGCTACGCAGTCCGTCAAGCCCGGCCGCGAAGAAACTGCTCTCCCCGGTTTGGAGCGCGGCGCCGCCAGCCATTAGCCCCCATCAGAACGCATTACGAACCAGCGCCTAGCAGCGCTCGATTACACAGGCGCTGGTTTGCGATATAATCACCCCCGTGTCGCGTGCACGCCTGATTCTGATCCTTTGGCTGGTGGGGCTGCTCTTCCCACTCGCCTGGCTAGGGAAATATTCGGCCGTCTACCGGCAGGTTTTCAACGCCGTCTTCGGCTTCGAATGGGTGCATGTCCTTATGCACCTGGCGCTATTTGCCGGTTTTGCCATTTTGCTGATCCTGGCCTTCAAGCTGCCGGTCAACCGCCGTGCCCTCGTATTCGCCCTCGCCGCGATTCTGTTCTTCGGCGTGCTGCAAGAAACCCTTCAATTCATCAGCCAGAGCGGCTATTCGCTACAACTCCTGGCATTTGGTGGACCTGTTTTCGACCTGGGTATCGACCTGACCGGTGGTTGGTTGGGCTGGGTTGCACTGAGCCGTGTCCAGAAAAATAAAATCCGGATCAAGTCATGGTATAATCCTCATCGTTAGGGGACCCCTGCCGTTTTTTCTGGAACTCTTGCAGCTTACGCCTGGATAATTATTCTGTACAAATCGATTATTCTACTAATTGTATTGAAAAATTCCCGGTTGTTTGTTACCAATCGCTTGCGGTTCAGTTCTTTGCAT
Organism: Chloroflexota bacterium; assembly: GCA_040752025.1. GTDB lineage: Bacteria > Chloroflexota > Anaerolineae > Anaerolineales > UBA4823 > JBFMFR01. The sequence goes on from JBFMFR010000020.1 coordinate 36,309, forward strand.
GCTATAATGACAGCAGAGCATTAGGGTTATCGCATTCGCAGCCCCCCCTTTGGTGTCCAACTTGTGCCTATCCCACATCAGCCATTGCTGTGCCTGTACTATTCCGGTCAGATCCGGTAATTGGCGCCTGCTTTGATTGAACCGCCCGACATAACCTCAACTAAAGAGTATAGGAAAAGATGAAAGTTCTCGAACTTGAAAATGCGTCCCTATCAACGTTACGCCAAATGGCCAAGGAGCTTGACGTTGCCAATGCCACGCGCATGAAGAAAGAAGACCTGATCCTGCGCATCCAACAGGTAGAAGCTGAGCGTCAAGGGCTTGAACTGCGCGGCGGTATATTGGAAATCATGAACGAAGGCATCGGTTTCCTAAGGTCCGGGCATTACCAGCCAGGCCCGTACGATGTCTACGTTTCTCAATCACAAATCCGGCGCTATAACTTACGCAATGGCGATCTGGTGATCGGGAATGTGCGCCCGCCGCGCGAATCCGAGCGTCACTATGGCCTGCTCAAAGTAGAAAACGTCAACGGTGTCGATCCAGACGAGTCTAAGTTCAGGCCCGTCTTCGAGACATTAACCCCCATCTTCCCCGATACCCGCTTTGACCTGGAGCTTGACCGTCACACTCTGGCTACGCGCCTGATCAACCTGGTAACCCCCATCGGGCGCGGCCAGCGCGGCCTGATCGTCTCGCCGCCCAAAGCCGGTAAAACCACCATCCTGAAACAAATTGCCAACGCCATCTCTACTAAATATCCTGAAGTGCACTTGATGGTGGCTCTAATTGGCGAGCGTCCCGAGGAAGTCACCGACATGGACCGCTCGGTGGACGCTGAAGTAATTTCATCAACCTTCGACGAGCCGGTAACCTCGCACGTGCGCGTGGCCGAGATGGCCCTGGAGCGCGCCAAGCGCCTGGTCGAAATCGGCCGCCACGTCGTGATCTTGATGGACTCGATCACCCGTCTGGCGCGCGCCTATAACCTGGTCGTTACACCCTCCGGTCGCACGCTTTCCGGTGGTATCGATCCCTCTGCCCTGTATCCGCCCAAACGCTTTTTCGGCGCGGCGCGCAACATCGAAGAGGGTGGCTCTTTGACCATTATCGCCACCTGCCTGGTTGATACTGGCTCGCGCATGGATGATGTGGTTTACGAAGAATTCAAGGGCACTGGCAACATGGAACTGCATCTGTCTCGCCGCCTGCAAGAGCGCCGCGTCTTCCCCGCCATCGACATTGAGCGCTCTTCCACACGCCGTGAAGAACTGCTGCTTGGCCCCGATATCACCCCGCGCGTGTGGTTGATGCGCCGCATGTACGACCAGATGGTAGCCGGGCCACCGCATGGTGCCGGGCTGGATCCTTCAACGGCCACAGAAGCGATCTTGCAGCGCCTGGCGCGCACCTCGAATAACCAGGAGTTCCTGGAGACGCTGACCGAGGATTAGCTTGTGAAGCGCGCTTCTTCGAGCGAGACCGAGCTGCCACTGTCATCCCAGAATCAAAAAGAACGCCTTCTTTCGACCGGCGCCTGGCTGGCGGCTCTGGCATGTGTAGCGCTCGCCTTTCTGCTGAGTTGGCGTGCCTTTCTCGCCCCCCTCGCTTCTCGCCCAGCGGGCTCGACGCAGCAGTTGGCCATAGAAGCCGATCCAGATAGCCTGTCTCCTTCCCTGGTCGGCATGTCTGCATTACCTGAGCCAATCCGGGCAGGCAGCTCCCCCTTCGTTTCCCGCCGTACAGCCCTGCACACCATCATTCCCAATCGCCCACGCCAGGAGATCATCAATTACCAGGTGCAGCAAGGCGACTCCATCTTTGAAATTGCCGCCCGCTTTTTCCTCAGGCCGGAGAGTGTTTTGTGGGCCAACTATGCCCAGCTAAACGACAACCCCGATCTGATCTCGATTGGCATGTCGCTCAACATCCCCTCACAGGATGGCGTCCTGTACGAATGGCAAGAAGGCGACACTTTCGAGGCGGTCGCCGCCAGACTTGAAGCCCAGGTCGAAGACATCCTTAACTGGCCAGGCAACGATCTGGATCTAACCAATCCAACGATCGATCCCGGCACGCTCATTCTGGTGCCAGGCGGGCACCGCGAATTCCGCCAGTGGCTGATCCCCACCATCCCGCGCGGCAGCGCCGGAGTTTCTAAATCCGTGTATGGTGCGGGCGCGTGCGAAGGCAGCTACGATGGCGCCCTCGGCACCGGCTCCTTCATCTGGCCAGTGAGTACGCACACGCTATCTGGCAACGATTACTGGTCCGGGCATCTGGCCATAGATATCGGCGCCGCCGAAGGCGCGCAGGTTTATGCTTCGGATAGCGGCGTGGTTGTTTTTGCTGGATGGTCGAATGGCGGTTATGGCAATACGGTGATGATCGACCACGGCAACGGCTACCAGACGCTGTACGGCCACCTGAGCAAAGTGTCCACCGGCTGTGGGCGCAGCGTCAGCCAGGGCGCGGTAATTGGCTACGCTGGCAGTACCGGCAACTCAACCGGTACACACCTGCACTTCGAAGTGCGCTACCTGGGCGGCTTCATCAACCCCTGGTATGTGCTCCCTTGATCAACCCGCAGGCGTTTTAGTGCTGTTGCCCGCCTGCCCGATAACTTCACCCCGGAGAAAACTCATGGCAAAAGAAACCCCCGAACCCCAAACGCAAGTCATCGCTGAGACCGATAACTACCTGGCCTGGCAGGCCGAAGAGCCCGATGGCGAAACCACCTTCCACCTGGAACTCAACAACGTTACTTTGCACTTCTTCAAAGAAGAATGGGAGGAATTCTTGAAGCTGGTCAAAATGCTAGGGATTTAGCAAAACCAGCCGCATCGCTAATGGGTGATCTCGTCCACGTAAGGGATCACCCCTTTGCAAGTATCTGTAAAATAGTTGGAAACTTCTGGCCAGGTCAGCCGGTCCTCGCTACGATTGTCCCATGCCCCATGCATGGCATACGACAGGCAGCCTGGCCCGGCGTGATAATTGGCAATTGTGAAGCGCCACAGATCCTCGTAGTTACTGACCGTGCCCGGCATGTGGCCATTGGTAACTGTGTAGATTGTCCGGCTGATCTGGGCGCATCCGGCTTGCAATGTGTTGGCGAATAACATCACCGTAAAATGCACATTGCTCAGGTTGACGCCTGCCGGGCAATCCGGACAATCGGCTTTGGCTTGCAAAGCCAAAGCGCCGCGCAGGATCGCCTGGTCTTTGAGCCGCAAGCTCAGATAGCCGCCAGAACAGGCCGTTTCGCTGAGCACCAACGGGCAAAACTGGCTAAAGAAATCGGGGTTCCACAACAAAACCGAATCGGCCCCTTTATCGGTTAGTTGGCCTAACCCAAACTCGAACGGGACACGGAATACGCCGGGCCAAAACTGGCTTTCCTGGGCGAACAGATTCTTCATCAGTTGCGCCGGCACTCCAGTTTCCCTGGCCACTTCCAGGATGCGCTGGTCGAACTGGTTCTGCCAGGCAGCCACCATCGGGCGGGCTTTTTCCAGGCCGCAGGTGTCCGCGTAGCCATTGGGCAGCAATCCATTGGTCGGACACATGGATACATCCACCAGACCCTGGCTAATCAACCGCCCAGCCAGGTAATAATATGGATCTTCCGAAGAAAGCAGCAGCGAATCATCTGGCGTCTTCAACCAATCCGGTGGCCCGCCTACCGGAGGAAATACTTCCCAATAGCGAGTACAACTGGCAAGCGGAGGTCCGATCCACTGTGAACTGAGCACATCTATATACCAGCCCTCCTCTCCAGGCGCAGTCATCACCCCCGTATCAATCACGCGCACCTGGGCCGTAAAATGCTCGCTAGAATCACCATAACTTGAATCCGCCCAGAATTCGATCGCAGCCCCATACAATGGCGTTGGTCGCAGCGGAATTTTGCACACATCTCCCGCACAATAGAAAGGCTCTCCTTCGTAAGAGCCCTGGACAGCCACAATACTTTCGTCAGGAAGCGGTTCCTCGCCCGTTAAAACTAGGGTTGGCAGAGACGGGCAGCGATTTTCAGGCGGAACGAGCTCACATTCTTCCAGGCTGACCCACACCGTTGCTGGCGGTAGCTGGATTATCACCTGGCGCTCTTTGGCTTGTGTGCCTGCCAGATGTAAATACACTCCCGGGCAGTGGGATGGATTCTGGCATGGCGGTGTGTAAAACCAGGCTTCTGCAAGATCCTCTCCACACGCATCTGCTGCCTCGCCCACCGTAGGTAACCCTTCATGGTCTGTAAAAATATGGCACAAAATTTGATTATCCCCCCAGGCGAACATCCACCATTCGTACTCTGTGTATGGCACGACAATCGTCATCTGGCGCGCAGGCTCCTGGGCAGCAACTCGAACGCTGGCCTTTGCCGTAACTCCTAACAGGAGCACGAACACCAAAATGGCTGCGGCGACTTTCCTCGTGTCCATCTTAATGCAACAATGTCATTTCCATCAGTCTAGGCTAATTATCACTTCCTTTGCCAAATGTGTCAATTCCTTTAACATAATTCATAACAATATTGCTAGCAAACCCTTCCGGCTAGCCTTGCTTAGCCGCGCACCCCGTGATAGACTCTAAGTAACACGCGTAAAGGAATCACATGCCACCTGTATTGTACCTGATCGACGGCCATGCTCTGGCCTATCGCACATTTTATGCCCTGACCCGCGGCACAGGGACAGGTTTCACCACACGCAGCGGCGAACCCACCGCAGGAGTATATGGCTTCACCAGCGTCTTGCTGCGCATTCTTGAACAGGAACACCCCGATTATCTGGCAGTTGCCTTCGACACCGGGCGGACCTTCCGAGATGACCTGTTCCCGGATTATAAGGGCACGCGCGCCAAAATGCCAGATGACCTGCGCCCCCAGATCGAACGTGCCCGCCAGTTGGTCGACGCCTTCAACATCCCACGCCTGGAAATGGAAAACTACGAAGCCGATGATGTATTGGGCAGCGTTGCTCGCCAGGCTGTCAGACGCGGCCTGGGCGTCAAGATCATCACTGGCGACCGCGACTTACTGCAATTGGTGGATGAACGCACCATCGTCAGCCTGCCGGGCAAAGGCCTTTCGGACTCTAAGGATTATCTGCCGGAGGATGTCGTCGCGCAAATGGGTGTGCGTCCAGATCAAGTGGTGGACTTCAAAGCTCTGGTTGGAGACAAATCAGACAATATCCCCGGCGTGGCCGGCATCGGCGAGAAGACAGCCGTTTCGCTTTTGCAGACCTACGAAACGCTGGATGGCGTCTATGCTCATCTGGATAAGCTTTCCGCCAGCGTGAGCAAAAAACTGGAAACCGGTCGCCAGGCAGCTTATCTAAGCCGCGAGCTGGCCACCATCGTCAAAAATTTGGATGTTCCCCTGGATTTGGAGCGCGCTCGCCCAGAACAATTCGACCCTTCCCAGGTGGAGGATTTATTCCGCGAACTGGAATTTCGCTCCCTGCTGCCGCGCCTGGAAGCCTTGGAAAAAGCCTATGGCCTGCGCCAGCCTCGCCAGGGGCAACAACTCTCACTCTTTGATGCGCCCGTAACCGCGCCTCAAACCCCAACCTTATCCGTAGCCAGGGAGAGCGTAGAACACCAGACCATCCTCGTAGATACCCCCCAGGCTCTGCAAGAAATGGTTGCCCGACTGTCCACAGCCGCGGTCATCTCATTCGACACCGAAACAACCTCCACTGACCAGATGCAGGCTGAACTCGTGGGCATCTCGTTGGCCATCGCGCCCGGTCAGGGCTACTATATCCCGGTTGGGCACCAGAACGCAGCGCATCAATTGCCGCTCGCCCAGGTTATCGAAGCGCTGTCTGGACCCATGACCAACCCCAAGATTCCAAAGGCCGGGCATAACCTGAAATACGATTACGTGATCCTGGCGCGCTATGGGTTACGCGTCGATCCATTGAGCTTCGATAGCATGATCGCTGAATGGCTGGTGGACCCCGCCTCGCGCAACCTGGGTCTGAAGAACCTGGCCTGGGTACGCCAGGACATCAAGATGACCAACATCGAAGAATTGATTGGCAAAGGTAAAAAGCAGATTTCGATGGCCGAGGTGCCCATCGAGCAGGCGGCCGATTATGCTGCTGCAGATGCCGAGGTGGTTTTACGCCTGATGCCTGAGCTGAAAGCCGATTTAGGAGACCGCCAGGCCGAGAAGCTTTTCGTCGAGCTGGAAATGCCCCTGGTCAAAGTGCTGGCAGACATGGAGATGAACGGCGTCGCCATAGATGTGCATTATTTACAGAGAATGTCGGCCGAACTCAGCCAGCGCCTGGCAGAGCTCGAAACCCAGGTGCACCAGGCCGTCGGTGAGCCCTTCAACTTGGGTTCCCCCCAGCAGTTATCCTCCGCTTTGTTCGAACGATTGCATATCTCGCCTCCTGATCGCACCCAACGTACCAAGGCCGGTTTTTATTCCACCTCAGCCGAAGTGTTGGAGTCATTGAGCGGCAAGCATCCGGTAGTCGATTGGGTGTTGGAGCACCGCGAGCTTTCCAAGCTGAAATCCACTTATCTGGATGCACTGCCCTTACAGGTCAACCCGCGTACCGGGCGGGTGCACACTTCATATAGCCAGACCGGCTCTGTCACTGGGCGAATCGCCTCCTCCGAGCCGAACCTGCAGAACATCCCCATCCGCACCGAGTTGGGGCGCAAAGTGCGCGATGCCTTCGTAGCCTCGCCCGGCAACTTGCTGCTCTCAGTGGATTATTCCCAAATCGAGCTGCGCATCGTAGCCCATATGGCTGGCGACAAGGCCATGCAAGCCGCCTTCCTCGCCGGGCAAGACATTCACGCCGCCACCGCGGCCGCCTTCCACAACATACCATTGGAAGCCGTTGATAAAAACCAACGCCGCCGCGCCAAGGGGATCAACTTCGGATTGATCTACGGGATGAGCGCTTATGGCCTGACGCGTTACACAGATCTGACCCTGGCCGAAGCCGAAGATTTTATGAGCGCTTACTTCCAACGCTTCCCTGGCGTTAAGCAATATCTGGACGGAATGCGCAGCCTGGCGGCTGAACAGGGCTACGTACAAACCCTGCTAGGACGCCGGCGTTATTTCCCAGGGCTGAAGAATCAGTCTGACCACAACTTGCGCGGGCGCGCAGAGCGCGAAGCCATCAACGCCCCCATCCAGGGCACTGCCGCCGATATCATGAAAATTGCCATGCTGCGCGTGCCAGCCGCCCTGGTAAAATCTGGCCTGGGAGCACGCATGATCTTGCAAGTTCACGATGAGCTAGTATTGGAATGTCCCCAGGCAGAGCTGGTGCAGACAGCCGCCGTAGTGCAGCACGAAATGGAAAACGCCTTCACGATCAGCGTACCTCTGCTAACAGAGGCGCGCTACGGGCCCAATTGGGGCGATATGACCCCAATCCGCCCATCCAAATAGCATCGCTTCGCGGTTCGCGCCTTTCGTTTTACGGTTACAGGAGCAAACATGGTTGGACGAGAGCAAGAATTTCAAATAGCAATGAACCAGGGGCATTCAGCCGCCTGGGACCAGCTATGGGATCGCGCTGCCGGTTTCTACCGCCAGGCTTTGAAAGCCATCCCCGACCATCCCCAGGCCCTTACCAGCCTTGGCCTTTCTCTGATCGAACTGCAAGAATTCGATGAGGCCCTGAGATGCTACCTGAAAGCAGCCAAAGCCTTGCCACAGGACCCCATTCCAGTGGAAAAAATCGCTCAGCTACATGAACGCCTTGGCAATCTGGATAATGCCTCCCAGGCTGCTTTGCAAGCCGCTGAGCTTTACCTGAAAAGCCGTGATGTGCAAAAAGCCATTGAAAACTGGGAGCGCGTTACCCGCCTGCACCCAGAAAATCAGCGCGCCCATACACGCCTGGCGATGATCTTCGAACGCCTGGGCGAAAGTGAAAAGGCCGTCCGTGAATTCCTGGCCCTGGCCAGCCTTTTCCAGGAAGCTGGCGATTTGGAAAAAGCCAATGGCGCCGTCAACCAGGCTCTCAAGATCATCCCCAACAGCCCCGAAGCCCTGGATGCGCGCAGCCTGCTCAAAGATTTCAAACCACTGCCCAAACCCGAACGGCCGCGCGGCGCCACGGCCCCCCTACGCATGTCACAGGTACGCCACTTGCAGGCGCCTAAAGAAACCAGCCAACCCGACCAGGGCATGGATCCGGTAGCGCAGGCCTGCCAGAAGGCGCTCACCATCCTGGCAGGGGTGCTGTTCGATGCCGCCGAAGATGAACAAGGCGGGCAGCGCCGTGGGTTACAAGCCATCGTTACCGGCACCGGAATGCTGCGCAAGCAAGTAGACACGACCCGTATCGTATTGCATCTCTCACAGGCTCTGGACATGCAAGCCCGCGACGAATTGGCCCAGGCCGCTGAAGAATTATTGCGTTCTATAGATGCCGGTCTGGAGAGTTCAGCCGCACACTTCGATCTGGGCTACCTCTACGCCCGGCTCGGGCGCGTCGAAAGCGCCATTCGTTACCTGCAGCACGCCATCAAAAACAGCGAATTTGCTTTGGGCGCCTACCTGCTGTTGGGCAACCTGTATCGCAAGAAAAATCAGAACAAAGAAGCCGCCATTGCCTATCTGGAAGCGCTTCGCCTGGCCGACTCTCTCATGGTCCCCGCACACCAGGCCAACGATCTACGCCAGCTTTACGATCCTTTCATCGAGGCTTACCGCCAGGAAAACAGCGAATCTATCCGTACCACCCTGCTTGATAGCATCAGTGGATTGTTGATGCGCCCAGACTGGCGCGACCAGCTCAACCACGCTCGAGCGCAGTTGCCTGGATCCAGCGATCTGGGCCCTCCCAGGCCGCTGGCCGAAATGCTCGCTGAGGCACGCAGCAGCCAGGTGATCGAGGCCATCTCTGCCATTCAGGAAATGGCTCGCAGAGGCCAATTCCGCTCTGCCATGGAAGAATCCTACTACGCGCTGGATCACGCCCCAACCTACCTGCCCCTGCACACTTTGCTGGGCGAATTGCTGATCAAGCAGGGCAACTCACAAACCGCGGTCAACAAGTTCATGGTAATCGCCAGAGCGTACAGCATACGCAGCGAAGCGCAGCAAGCCATCAACCTGTATCGTCGGGTGATCGAACTTTCCCCAGCCGACCTGACCGTGCACGGCAAGCTGATTGAACAGGTTATGGCGGCTGGACAGATGGAACAGGCCGTCGAAGAATACATCCAGTTAGCAGAAGTTTATTACAGCCTGGCTGATCTCTCACAGGCTCGAAAGACCTACACAGAGGCGCTGCGAACTGCACAGCAAACCGACGTCGACCGCGAATTGCGCGTGAAAATCCTGCACCGCATGGCCGATATCGATATGCAAAGCCTGGAGTGGCGCCAGGCCATGCGTATTTTCGAGCAAATCCGCACCTTGCAGCCAGACGATCTGAAATCCCGTTCTAGCCTGGTTGATCTGAATCTGCGCCTTGGACAGGAAAAGCAGGCGCTGGCTGAGCTGGATAACTTCCTCGCCCACCTCAGCAGTCACAACCGCGAACAAGAAGCTGTGGCCTTCCTGGAAACCCTGGCAGCCGAAAACCCGGAACAGGTTTCGATCCGCCGCCGGCTGGCTGACCTGCACTGGCATCTGGGACACTCGGAAGAGGCCCTGGCGCAATTAGACGCCATCGGCGAACTGCTGTTAAACGCTGGTGACCGCGCCGGCGCCATCCAGACGATAGAAACAATCCTGACGCTCGGCCCCAAAAACCGGGAAGAATACGAACTTCTCTTAAACCAGCTCCGCAACGGAGAAATTTAGGCGCTCTTACCACCACACCCGGAAGGAAGTCGTAGTCTCACCTTCCAGGTTGCGGAATTTAACGCGCACTACAACCTTGACCACCCCTGGTGGCTGATTCCTGACATCGAAATCCAGGCGTGTTAGCCCGTGAGCATTGCTATCCTCCAGGATTTGTCGTATAACCTCCCCAGATGGCATATAGATGGTCACATCTACTTGCGCGCCGCTCCTCTCCAGCAATCGCTGGTCACGCACAATCACAAATAGGGTCTGTGATTGGTTCGAACCGGTCACGGCCCAGCGGGGATATGCTCTAACCGTCAGGCTGGTGATCTCCTCTACTCTACCATCCCCGGGATCAGGTTTCAATAGAGATAAATCTTCTTTACTCTTATAGAAGAGTTCCCAACCAACCGCACCTAGCTGTACGAGCTGGCTGGGTGTTTCTGGATGCCATTCCAGGCGCACTTTTTCAAAATACTGCACCATCCGCTCGTTTTCCATCTCCAAACTGGAAATCGGAAGCCCGAAGCGTTCCACACCGCCATGAGCATCGAAGAAAACCAGGAATGCCTTGCAAACGCGGAACCCGGTCTCTGGGAATGTACGGCAGGTAGGTGAATTTTCCTGCACGGCAGCAGGGTTTTTACCGGCCTGGTAGAGATCTTTCCCGGCCGTAGACAGGATTACCTGCGTCCTACCCAGGGTATCCGTGCTGGATTCAAAGCGCACATTTTCGAAGTATTGCACCTCGCGCTGCAGATCATCTACCCAAAACGACTCTGTGATCGGATCACCATACAGGTCCTCTGCCTGCGGGATACTCCTGTAAGCCGCCAGGATTTCCCCCTTCACCCAGTGGCCATATTTCTCGAAATACTCTTCAGTCTCCGAAGATTGCGCTGAATTCATCCGCCAGCCAAAACTGGCAGAAAACATTACCACAAGAGAAATCGCCAACAGGCGCAACTTCATACCCATACCATGATTATAAGCAATTTTCAACCCAGATACAATAGACTGTTTGGCCCAATCTCATCAATACACCCATAGACGTGGGAAATTGATGCCTCGATCGGTCTTACACCCCCAACGCATCAGCCAATCCAGGCGTTGAGGCCAGGATCAAATCAACCCCGGCATCCTGTAATTCGCGTTCCTCTCCGAAACCACATAGAACGCCCACCGTTTGGGCTCCGGCTGCCCGACCCGCCCGGATGTCCACCGTCGTATCGCCTACCATCAAACAATTCGCTGCCGGTACATCCAATTGGTCCGCCGCCCAAAAAATTGGATCAGGATGGGGCTTGGTATAAGCACAGGTTTGCCCGGTGGCAATGCACTGGAAATAGCCCAGCAAACCAAATCGCTCCAAAAAAGCATACGTACTCCGCCGCCCCCGGGCGCTGACCACGGCTAATGGATAATGAGCCTGAAGCCGCGCCAGCATCTCGTGCACGCCTTCGATCAACAAAAACGCCTCTGCGTTTCCCCTCATTCCAAGCCGGTAATACACCCAATCCCCAATCGCCGCCAGTTCATCATCGATTCCCAGCCGGTCGTTCAGACCCAGCAAGAAATTCCCCGGCGTTTCAGTAGCCATTACCAGCCAACGCGCAAATGCAGTTGGATCACGCCTGGGGAAGAAAAAACGCGCCCAGTTCATTCGCCTCACTAACTGCTCTACGAACTGGTCATCTGTGTCGCGCAGCGTACCATCCACATCGAAACAAATCGCCCGGATTCTGGAAATATCTAACGGCATAGCGGCTCATCCTTGTATAATATAGATCAATCGGGAGCACATATGAAAATCATACCGAAAAAATTCATCAGCGAACAGGTTGAAGTTCGTTTTTCTAAGCCGCCGGCCTTAGAGAAAAAGCCTGGTCCGCCCGATGGGTTCACCTGGCGAGGTGAATACTTTCCCATCGTGGAAGTGCTCAGCGAGTGGCACGACTACCAGCGCCGGGGACGTATGGCGCGCAACATGAGACCAGAACATGCTGCCGTAGCTGCGCAGCGCGGCTCTTGGGGAGTAGGTCAAGATTACTTCCGTGTGCGCACAGCCACGGGACGCATCTTCGATCTTTATTATGACCGGGCCCCCAAGAACGTCGACTCCCGCAAAGGCGCCTGGTTTCTAGATCGAGAAATGGAAGAGACAACCTGATCAACACCAAAGGCGGGCTTTCGATAAAACACATCAGCCTTTGCGGTTGAGCAAGCTGCCAACCAACACCAGCAGAGCGCCGCCTACCACCAAAACAGCAATCCCGATCAACAGCGGATCGGTGGTCGCTATCGGAGAGGCTTCCCGCCCATCGTCAACCACTTCACGCGTCGAACCGACCTCTGGCGAGGCCTGGGTTACAGGCTGGTTGGTTGGCCTGAGTGTGCGCGTCGGGCGCTTGGTTGGCGTGGCGGGTATGGGAGTTGGCGTATCGGTCACCAAGGGGGTAGCGTTTGGATCTGCGGTTTTGATAATCACTTTATCCCCGGGATGGATCACCGGGTTGGCGTTATAGTTGTTAATTCGCAGGATCTCCGCCAGGCTGACACTGTACAGCGCAGCGATATTCCATAGCGCCTGCCCGGGTTGCACAATGTGTACAATCGAGCCATCTGGGCCCGGGGTAGAGATTTCCGCCGGGTAGAAAGTCGCCGCCGTAGCCCCCACCCCCGCGCTGCTGGTCGAAGCCGCACCGCTGCCCGTCCCGCCGCTGACCGCGCCAACATCCAACGTGAAATATACCGTAGAGCCATTCGTGGCAACGCCCGCGCCCGCGTCCACGTAACTTGTCGAAAGCATCGTGGTCAGGTGCGAACTATCACCCTGCCACCATTGTACAGCCTGCTGGTAAGTGGCACTGTTGCCGCCGTAGATATTTTCGCTCAGCGAGAAGCTCGCCCCGCCTCCATACCCGGCTGCAGCCGCGCGCGTTTTGGGCGACGAACCCCCCGCACCGCTATGCGTGACCGAGCCGATCGAGGCCTGGTACTCGCTATGCGCCTGCGCCGCCGCCATCAAAGCGCCATTTATCTGGTAGGGCGCTAAACCATTGGCAGCGCGCAACTGATTGACAGCCGCGATCACATCATAGGCGCTCCCAGCCGCATTCCAGTTCACCTGCACATCTCCAGCGAGCGTCTTCGAAGCATCCACGCCTGCGGACAAAAACAAAACCAGGCAGACCAAGGCAGCATACAACCACGCAGACCGGTGCGGAACTGATCCGCCTTGCCGTTTGGAAAATCGTGACAGTTTGTGGTACAACATCAAAGTTTATCCTCGTTGGCGCAGCCAGGTAAGCAAGCGTTCCCTGTCCCAGGCGTTGATCACATCTTCTGGCGTTACCCAGCCGCGCCGCGCCGTCGCCACCCCAAAGTGCAGCATGTCCAGGTCGCTCTCGCTATGTGCATCGGTATTGATCGCCAGGGGAATGCCCATCTCGATCGCTCTGCGAGCGTAGACATCATCCAGATCCAGGCGCGCAGGATGAGCATTGATCTCCAAGGCCACGCCGTGTTCAGCCGCCGCCTCCAGGACAGCGTCCATATCCAGATCCGCCCCCTCGCGGTTAGGGATCATCCGCCCGGTTGGGTGACCGATGATATCCACGTGTGGGTTACTGATGGCATTCAACAAACGCTGCGTCACCTGCTGGCTCGGCTGGCGCAGGCTGACGTGCAGCGAAGCAATCACGACATCCAGTTTTGCCAACACCTCATCGGGGAAATCCAACGTACCATCCGCTCGAATCTCCACTTCGCAGCCTTGCAGCAATCGCAGCGAGTCGCCCAGCTCGCCCTGTATGGCATCGATTTCTGTGCGCTGCTCTAGCAGATCTTCGACCGTCAATCCTCCCGCTACACCCAGGCTGCCAGAATGATCCGTGATCGCCAGCACGCGCATACCGCGCCGGCGCGCTGCCTGCGCCATATCCAGGATAGACAGCTTCCCATCGCTCCAGGTGGAATGGGCGTGGAGTTCAGCCTGCACATCCTGTCTGGCAACCAGGCGCGGCAGCGTGCCAGCTCGCGCCGCCTGGACCTCGCCCCGATCCTCGCGCATCTCCGGTGGAATCCAGGGCAGCCCCAGGGTTTCATACACCTGCTGCTCCGTTTCGCACAACAATTCAGAACCATCCTGCCGCAAAAAAGCCTGGTCGGAGAGCGACAGGCCCTGCTTCAGCGCCAGTTCGCGCAGGCGCACGTTATGATCTTTGGAGCCCGTGGCATATTGCAGCGCCGTTCCAAAGCGCTCCGGCGGGTGCACCCATAATTGTGCTCGCAGGTGGCGGGCGAACTCCACACTGGCCTTGGTTTCGCCCTGGCTGACCACCCGGATCACCTCCGGGTGGCTGATAAAAGCCTGCATTACCGCGCTTGAATCGTGCGCCGCCGCCAACAAATCCAGGTCGCCGACCGTGGCGCGCATGCGCCGCAAGCTGCCTGCAGCCTCTGCTGCCTGTACACCAGGCGTGGACCGCAGCATGGCTAACAATTCCTGGGCAAACGGCCAGGCTTTACCCAATGGAACGCGATCCGTGCGCCGGGACAAAGCCTCGATCCCTGCCAGAATGCGCTGTTCCGATTTCTCCCCCATGCCTGATAGAGCCCGCAGCTTCCCTGCCCGCGCCGCAGCCTCCAGGCCTGCCAGGTCGACGATATTCAGCTCTTTCCAGAACAAAGCCGCTTTCTTTGGTCCCAGGTCTGGCACCTGCAACAGGTCCACCAGGCTGGCAGGCACCTGCTGCTCCAGCTTCTCCAGGAACTCCAACTTGCCCGTCGCCAGCAGTTCCTCGATCTTCTCGGCAATCGCCTTGCCCACACCAGGGATATCGGTCAGGTGGCCTTCGCGTCGCACATCGTTTACATCGCGTCCCAGGTTCTCCAGGCTGTCTGCCGCCTTGCGGTAAGCCAGGATTTTATAGATCACCTCGCCCCTGATCTCCAACAAATTTGCGATCAGGCGGAAGATCTCGACAAGGTCTTGGTTCGTCATCAGCTTGGGCTTTGAAGACATAGATAAACTTTCCAATAAATGGTTTCGATCTCCAATTTTACCATTTTCGTGCGCGGCGAGATTTACTCCGACCAGTCCTGGGCATACCAGCGCAGATAAGTCTCTACGTGCACCTGCCAGTAAGCCTCTTCATGGTAGCCCGAGAAAAGGTGCCATTCATGAGGCACATCCCACTCATTCAACAATTTCTCGAACCACAGGGAAACATCCATGATCTCAGGCCGGTCCTTATCGCCCACATCCACATAGAGGCGCGGGTATTGTTCCGGCGGAATCGTATCCAGGTACACGCGCATGCGCTGCGCGTCATCATAGAAAATTGCCGGGCTGTGCGCTCCCAATGCGCCAAACTGCTCCCAATATACGAACGCCAGGTGCACCGCCCAACCAGCCCCGCGCGAAAGCCCGCCCACCGCCCGCTGAGAGCGCTCTGGGATGGTACGGTACTCGCTGTCGATAAGCGGCATCAACTCATTCACGACCACCTGGGCGAAATTGTTCTCGGATGGCTGGCCCCCATAGCGATCGCGCGGCATTACAACGATGAACGGAGCGATTTGGCCTGCTTCCACCAATCGATCGATGGTTTCATCCACACCCAGCCGGTCCCACTGGTCATCGTTGTAACTTTGCCCGTGGATCAAATACAAAACCGGATAACGATGTGAGGTTTGTTGATCGTAACAGGGCGGCACGTAGACGCGATAATCCATCGGCAGGCGTAATAACAGCGTGCGCAGGCTGTCTGTTTCGATCCGCCCGCCCTGGCTCAAACAAGCCAATGGCGTGGCAGTCGCCGTGTTCGTTGGGGTCTTTGTAGCCAATGGCCTGGCAGTTGGCGTGGAAGTTGTTGTCGCCGGCGCATGCGCTGTGGACGTCTGCGTTGGTGGCAAGGCAGCGGTTGGGGATATTAACGGGCGCGCCTGTAAAGTTCCTCCAGGCGCTGGAGATGGCTCCACCTGCATCTGCGCGCCCGCGCGGGTCGCGCAGGCAGACAGGCCCAGCGCGCAAACCAGAATCAACATCCAGACAATTTTCTGCAACGAACTTCCTCGAACGTCCCTGAGAATAACTTGCGCCGCAGGAAGCGACGCTCCTCCGACGCAATATGCAAGCCCCCCAATTTTACACCATACCTGCCTGAAGCGCACGGGCCGCGCCAAAAAACAACCCGGCTGTCATTCGCTACCCGGCCAAGCCCGAATTCCTTGAGGTTTCCTTCCCACTGAGCCGGGTAATCCTCCTACGGCGCCGGCAGTGTTCTCCTCACCAAAACACTGCCGGCGCCGCCCCGGCTTACCCGATGGTCTAGCGCGCCTCCACTACAAACTTGATCGCTGTGCGCACCTTTTCGTCGATCTCTACGTCCACAAATTCCGGCGTGAAGACGATTTCAAAACCATCTTCCTTCAGATAGCCCTTGGCAAGCGCCAAGGCTTTTACGGCTTGGTTAACCGCAATGGCGCCAATTGCCTGTACTTCGGCGCGTTTGTTTTCACGAAAGACTCCAGCGATGGCGCCTGCCACTGCGGAGGTGCGTGAGGTACCTGAGACTTTAATGACGTTCATGGTTGGTCCCTCCCTGGCAAGAGATTCTGTCTCGGTCTGAAGGTGCAAATCAACAAGAATCTGCATTTCAATTCTACAAGATTTTTTAAAACAAAGCAAGCGGCAAAATCACCGAATCCGCGCATTTTCATCAAAATTGAAGTAAACTATTCTTTAGAGCAGCACACTAACCATCGAGGAGGCAGTACACAGCAAAAACCATGTCCCGTTGGATTCGTTTTCTCATTGCTATCCTGGTCGGCATCGGCCTGGGTTTGCTGTATGGTTGGGTGATCAGCCCGGTAGAATACGTCAACACCACACCAGATACCTTGCGCATCGACTTCAAAACCGATTACGTTTTGATGGTGGCGGAGGCCTACCAGAGCGATGGGAATCTTCCCCTGGCAGTCCGTCGACTGGCGTTGCTGGGTGAAGCCCCGCCGAACGATCTGGCCTACCAGGCGATCATCTTCGCCCAAAAGATCGGCTACGCCGACGATGATCTAACCCTGATGCAAAATCTGCTGAACGCCTTGCAGACCTATCCAATCGACCAGGGAACACCGCAGCCATGAACGAAGAGCGCGGACCCTGGTATCTGCTCACCGGCTTGCTAATTGGCATCGCCCTGGGACTAATGTACGCCTGGGCTGTCCAACCGGTAGAGTATGTAGACACATCGCCAGCCTCTCTGCGACCTGAGTTCAAGGATTACTTTCGCGCCCTGATCGCTTCGGCCTATGTTGCCAATGGCGATCTGGTACGCGCCGAAGCGCGCCTGGAGAAGTTGGAAGATGATGATATCTTGCGCGTGTTGGTCGAACAGGCTCAACGCACTTTGGCCCAGGGCGACTCTCCGGATGAGGCCCGCTCCCTGGGAATTCTGGCGATCGCCCTGGGCCAGGGCGCTCCTGGCCCAGCCCTGGCCATTACCCCTATCCAGGGCAGTTTAACGCCCACGGATAACTTTACTGATACACCCACCTACGCGATCCCCACCACTACCCCCACCGCTACGTTCACCGCCACGTCTACCCTGCAGGCTACTCCATCTGAGGCTGCCTCCCCTACCCTCACCGATACCCCAACGCTTACTCCAACACTCGAACTTGAGGGAACGCCTTCCGCCACGCCACGCCCCAGGCCCACCTTTACCCCCACGCGCACACCGACCGTCACCCTCACCCCGGGCGGGCCTTTCCTCCTGGTCAGCCAGGAAAAGATCTGCGACCAGATGCTGCCTGAGCCGTTGCTACTGATCGAAGCCACGAACTTGTTGGGCGATCCGCTGCCCGGCATCCTGGTCACCGTCACCTGGAATGGCGGCGAAGAGCGCTTCTACACCGGTTTGAAGCCCGAAAAAGGGTTGGGTTATGCCGATTTCACCGCCGTGCAAGGCGTTACCTACACCGTGCGCTTGGGTGATGGCGGCCAGCCAGTGACCGGACTAACCGCCGTTCAGTGCCAGGGGGCTGGCGGAGCTACTTACTGGGGCGCCTGGCTGCTGAAATTCGTTCAAACATAAGAGCGTGAATTTTGATCTTCGAACATGCCTCTCTCGATGATTGCGCCGAAGCGACCGGGCTTGTGGTCGTTATTGACGTAATCCGCGCCTTCACCAGCGCCGCCGTTGCCCTGGCGGCTGGCGCGACCGAAATACTGCTGGTCAGCACCGTCGAAGAAGCCCTGGCGCTTCGCCAGCGCTTTCCCGCCTCCTTGCTGATGGGCGAAGTGGGCGGCCTGCGGCCGGCTGGCTTCGACTTTGGCAATTCCCCCTTTCACCTGGTAGCGCAGGATCTATCCGGCAAGCGTATGATCCAGCGCACCAGCGCCGGGACGCAGGGTGTGGTGCGCAGCCTCCGGGCCGAACCCCTTTTAGCCAGCAGCTTTGTCTGCGCCCGCGCCACCGTCTGCCACATTCAACGCCTGCAGCCCGGCCAGGTGACCCTGGTGGTCACCGGCATCCCGCCGTTGGGAATGCCTGGCAGCCTCGTGCCTGGCATGGGCGCTGAAGATGCCGCCTGCGCCGATTATCTGAAAGCTTTATTACTCGGCCAGTCGCCCGACCCGCGCCCCTATCGACAGCGCGTTTGGGACTCGCCTGCCGCGCACAAGTTCATTGACCCCACCATGAGCGAGTTTCCACTTGAGGACCTCGATTATTGTATGCATCTGGACCGCTACGATTTCTCTATGCCTATCTACCGGCGCGGTGATCTGCTGGTCATGGAAAAATTCGAAGACATGGCGCCCTAGCGCTGCAAGCGCCAATCCAGGGCCGTGTTGCGGTGAGCGACCTTATCGTTGCGCACCGCCATGCCGATTGCCCGGCGGCTGCCCACCAGCACGCACAACTGCCGGGCGCGGGTGATGGCTGTGTACAACAAATTGCGCTGTAGCATCAAGTAATGCTGCGTAACCAGCGGGATGACCACCGCCGGGAACTCGGAGCCCTGCGCTTTGTGCACCGATACGGCGTAAGCCAGCACCAACTGGTCGGCCTCGCTCCAATCATAAGTGACCGCCCTGCCTTCGAAATCGACCACCAGTTCCTGTTCCACGAAGTTGATATCGAACAGGTAACCGATATCGCCGTTATACACCTCTTTGTCGTAGTTGTTCTGGATCTGCATCAGCTTATCGCCGCGCCGGAGAACCTGCCCGAAGAGTTTTTTCTCCGGCTTCAGCGCCTCCGCCGGGTTCAGACTGCTTTGCAAGCGCTCGTTCAAGACCGTCACCCCTGCTGGCCCGCGGTACATCGGCGCCAGCACCTGAACGTCATCGCGCGGGTGCAAACCGAACTTTTGTGGGATGCGCGTACACACCACATCCAACACCCAATCCGCTGCTTCTTCCGCCGTCTCGGCCGCAAAAAGGTAAAAGTCGCTTTCCTGGTTGCCCCCTGAAAATACAGGTATCTGCCCCTGGTTGATGCGATGCGCGTTGGTGATGATCTGTGAGTCAGCCGCCTGGCGGAAGATCACGCTCAAGCGCGTCACCGGCGCCAGCTCGCTGCGGATCACATCGCGCAGCACGTCACCCGCCCCAACCGAAGGCAACTGGTCCACATCTCCCACCAGCAGTAAGTGCGTGCCCGGCCTCAGTGCCTTGAGCAGGTTGTAAGCCAGGGACAGATCCAACATCGAAGCCTCATCCACCACCAGCAAATCCAGATCGAGCGGGTGGTCGGCGTTATTCTTGAAACCTTCCCCTGGCTTGAACCCCAACAACCTGTGGATCGTGCTGGCTGGCCTGTCTGTAGCCTGCGACAGGCGCTTGGCCGCCCGCCCGGTTGGGGAGCACAGCGCATGCGTTTTATGCGCCGCCTCCAGCGCGGCAATCAAGGCTTTCAAAGCCGTGGTCTTGCCCGTACCAGGCCCGCCGGTCAGAATACTCAACGGGTGGCTCAAGGCTGTGCGGATGGCGGACTGCTGTTCGGTAGAAAGATCGGCGTTCAGGGGCACGAAGGCTGGCGGCAGGTCGCTCAGGCGCGTCGGGAGCGCCAGCGCCAGGCCGCGCAGTCGTTCGGCGACGCCGGTCTCGCTGTAGTACAACGGCGTCAAATACACGGCCGGCAGGCCATATACGCCGCTGGCCTCTCCGGCCGCGCTCGCCGCCCTCCTCGCAGGTTCGCCTTGCGCGCCTGCCTGCCGCTCGAAAGGTACCACCTCCTGGTGTACGCGCTCTTGCTGAGTCAGGCGCTCCACCGCGGGGCTCACCAGTTCCGCGCTCACACCCAGCAGTTCTGCGGCTTGCGCCACCAGTTCAGGCGCGGGCGAAAATACATGGCCTTCATCGCTGGCCTGGTTCAATACATACACCACCCCGGCTTCCAGGCGTGAAGGATGCTCCAGGGATAGCCCCAGGGCCTGTGCGATCCGGTCAGCGGTCTTGAACCCCACTCCGAAGATATCCCGGGCCAGGCGGTAGGGGTCGTTGCGCACCACTTCCAGGGCCTGGTCGCCATACTGCTTATAAATTTTCACCGCCAGGTTTGTACTGACCCCGTGGCCGTGCAGGAAAAGCATGATTTCTTTAACCTGCTTTTGTTCTTCCCAGGCCGCTGCGATCAGGCCAGCCCGCTTAGGGCCGATATCGGGCACCTGGAGCAACCCCTCCGGCTGGTTCTCGATCACGTCCAGCGTGTCCGCCCCAAAGTGCGCTACGATGCGCTCGGCCAGGCGCGGGCCGATCCCTTTGATCAGCCCGGAGCCCAGGTAGAGCCGGATGCCCGCCACGGTGGCGGGCATGGTCTGCTCGCACACCTCGACCTGGAACTGCATGCCATGCTTGGGATGGTTGGTCCACCTGCCGCTCAAGCGCAGATGCTGGCCCGGCGCCAGCTCTGGCAAATTGCCGATCACTGTCACCAGGCCCTCGCGATTTGTCCCCGGCTGCCTGCCCCTCTCCGGACGTAAGCGCAGCACGCTGTACCCGTTTTCCGGGTTATAGTACGTGATGCGCTCAACCGTGCCGGTCAGGGTATCCATATCGATTCAGACCTCATCGGCGCAGGGAATCGCCGCGGTCACGTCACCAACCTCGTTCGCCGGCAGCGAGGGCCGAGCGACAATGCCAGATTCAGGCCCATTTACGGCATTGGGTTATTGCTCGCCCAGTCGTCTCCCAGGGTGATCATCATGTCCACCGTCTTGCTCGGGTCGTAGACATAGCGGATCCTGAACTCACTGATTTTCATCAGGTCGACCAGGTATTTGACCGTATAAGGCTTGCCGGTATAGAAGGTAATCTCCGTGTAAGCTGCATACTGCTCGGCATTGCCCGTCTCGCTCACATTGATACCCAGGGATTTCAAATAATCCGTGGTGCGCGCCGCCAGGCCTGCGGTAGAACTGCCGTTCAAGATGCCCACCCGAGCGCCTTCCAACGTGATCAATTCAGCGGGATCCATCTCGGCTGCCAGCGGGCTGGTCGGGCTGGACATGGCAAAGATTTCATCGCGCAGCAGGCGCACCTTCTCGGTAATCGGTTTGAGCACCTCTTGCTGCCCATCCGGTGACATGGCGAAGCTGACCTGATCCACCCCAATCGCGCCGTTCCGGATGCTCTCCGCCGGGATCTGCACGGCCAGCCAGGCCAGGCGGATGGCGTCATCCAGATCCAGATTCGTGTGCACGCCCGCCGAGAGTTCTTCGTAGAGCACCGGCGCTTTGGCGATCAACTGCGGCATCAGGTCGAATTTGAGGATGCGTTCGCGGATGCCCATGATCACGGACTGCTGCCTTTGCGAGCGGTCAAAATCGCCGCCCTCCGTCTTGCGCGCCCGCACGTAGGCCAGCGCCAGGTCGCCGTTCAAAATCTGCACGCCGGGCCGCAAGAAGCGCGTGTTATTATCGCCCGTTGGGTCAATCTTGATCTTCTCTGGCACATCCACGCGTACGCCGCCGATCTCATCGACGAAGCGCACAAAGGCCCCGAAGTCCACCTGGGCGTAATACTGGATAGGTACGCCCAACAGTTCCTCTACCGTGTCGGTCGCCAGTTGCGGCCCGCCACCGGGCAGCCGGTTAGCCTCGCCCAACTGGTAAGCCGTGTTAATGCGGCCGTAGCCGAAGCCCGGGATGTTGACCCACAGGTCGCGCGGGATCGAGAGCATGCCCGCCGTGCGGTTGACCGGATCGATGGTAAACAGGATCATCGTATCCGTGCGCGGCGCGCCCTCACCTGCCTGCCAATCACGAAAGTCCAGGCCCATCACCAGCATCGAAACACGGTCGGCGCCATCCCAGGGAGGCGGCGTAGGCATGCCGACTGCCGGCGCAGGCGCTTCGAGCCCTGGCCCGGGGGTTACTTCTGCGCCTCCCGGCGTCGGTGTGGCGTCTTTGATCGTCACGCCCGGCAGACTGGTGATCTCCCAGGAGGCCACCAGGTCACGCACGGAAGCGTACGTCAGGTATGCTGTCAGAACGACTGCGACGAAAAAGCCGCCCCATAGCACCATTTTCAGCCATTGTATGGGTGAAGATTGCGTTGGATTCTGTTTATCACTACTCATAGTTGTCATCTTTACATTAGGATTGCCGCACAGACAATCATACTGCCAGTCTACCGGCAACGGCGCGATTATAACACGGTATAATCAGTGCCATGTCGCTTCTATCCGCCTCAGGCCTGGCTAAATCATTTGGTTCACTCGACCTTTTCTCGAATATCTCTCTGAGCGTCCCGCACCGGGCCCGCATTGCCATCGTTGGTCCGAACGGCATTGGCAAAACCACCCTGCTGCGCATTTTGATCGGCCTGGAAGAACCAACCGCCGGCAGCGTACAAAAAGCACGCACCCTGAGCGTGGGTTACCTGCCACAAGAAGCCGGTTTGACCGGCTCCCACACCCTGTGGCAGGAATGCCTGGCAGCCCTTGAAGAATTGCTCGACCTGGAAGCCGAGTTGGCCCGTTTGGAAGCCGCCATGAGCGACCCACAGCAGGCCGAAGAGATTTTGGAGCGCTACGGCAAATTGCAGGAGCAGTTCGAGCGCCGCGGCGGCTACACCTACGAGACTCGCATTCGCCAGACGCTGACCGGCCTGGGCTTCGACTCCAGCGACTACAACCGCCCCATCTACCAACTCTCCGGCGGGCAGCGCACGCGCGCCCTGCTGGCCCGCTTACTGCTCTCCGAACCTGAACTGCTCGTCCTGGATGAGCCCACCAACCACCTGGACATTCAGGCCGTCGAGTGGCTGGAGGGCTACCTCAGCCAGTGGCAGGGAGCCACGCTGATCGTTTCCCACGATCGCTACTTCCTGGATCGAGTCGTCGACCACATCTGGGAAATGCGCCAGACCGGCCTGGAGGTCTATCGTGGTAACTACAGCGCCTACGTACGACAACGCCAGGAGCGCTGGGACCTGCACCAGCAAGTGTACGAATCCGAGAAAGCTCGCCTGGAAAAAGAGGTAGAGTACGTCAAGCGCAACATTTCCGGCCAAAACACCAGCCAGGCCAAGGGCAAGCTGCGCCGCCTGAGCCGCGAGGTTCAAGCCATCGAAAAGCTGGGGGTGGAGGCCGTGCAAAGCAAAAGCTGGCTGGAGATCAGCAGCCAGATCGAAATCTCCGACCATCCACTGAGTGTGATGGAGGTCGAACAGCGCATCCATGCCTTGAAAGGGCCCTCCAACCGCCCACCGCACCTGCACATCAACCTGAAAGCCAGCCAGCGCTCTGGCGACCTGGTGCTGCGCACGCGCGACCTGGCTATCGGTTATCCCGATGAAGGCCGCCCGTTATTTCGCGCCCCCGATCTGCTGCTCAAGCGCGGCGAGTGCGCTGCCGTCATCGGTCCTAACGGGGCCGGCAAGACCACCTTCCTCAAGACCCTGCTGGAGCAAATGCCCCCCCTGGAAGGCGAAGTGATCCTGGGAGCCAGCCTGGAGATCGCCTATTTTGCCCAGGCCCACGAAGGCCTGGACTCATCCCACACCTTGATGCAAGAGGTCGAAGCCGTTGCTCCCCACATGCTGCCTGGCGATATCCGCGATTACCTGGCGCGCTTCCTTTTCACCGGCGATGATGTCTTCAAAAAAGTTTCCCTGCTCTCCGGCGGCGAGCGCGGGCGCCTGGCGCTTGCCAAGCTCTCGCTCACCCACAATAACCTCCTGCTGCTCGATGAGCCCACCAACCACCTGGACATCCCCTCCCAGGAGATCTTGCAAGAAGTGCTGGCGACTTACCAGGGCACCATTATGCTCGTCTCTCACGACCGCTACCTCATCGATGCCCTGGGCACCCAGGTATGGGAGATCATCCCCGGCCAGGTTGAGCTGTGCATTTTCGAAGGCACCTACACCCAGTACAAAGAATATCAAGAGAAACAGCTTGCCGAGCAGACGGCGCGCAGCACCGCCGCCCGCCAGACCAGCGCGGCTCCGCGCCCACAGCCGCCCTCCGCAAACGAGCGCCGCCGCCGCGCCCGCCTGAAAGAAGTCGAAGACGCCATCACCGCCCTGGAGGCGCAGCTTACCGCGCTGTCGACCAAGCTAGAAAACCCGCCCAGCGATCCCGCTAAGGTGCATCGTCTGGGGGAGGATTACGTGCAC
Source organism: Chloroflexota bacterium (assembly GCA_040752025.1). GTDB lineage: Bacteria > Chloroflexota > Anaerolineae > Anaerolineales > UBA4823 > JBFMFR01. The sequence continues at coordinate 60,731 of JBFMFR010000020.1, forward strand.
ACGCAGCGCGAAATTGACAAATTGATGAATGAATGGGAAAATCTAAATACAATCCCATCCACAGAGTTTCAGGAGAGGTAACATGGAAATCACCGTTTCACAAGCGCAAGGCCCAGCGCCAGTAACCATCGTAAAACCCCACGGAGCGCTGGACGCGTCCACTTACAAACAACTGATCGACAAAGCCCAGGAACTCTTTCAGGCCGGGACGCGCTACTTGCTCCTCGACCTGAGCGCCCTGGAACACATGAGCAGTTCTGGGATCGCCGCTTTGCAAACCATCGCCATTCTCATGAGTGGCGAAAAACTGCCCGACCCTGAAGCAGGCTGGGAAGTTTTCCATTCCATCCAACGCGATATGGGTAAAGGCGTGCACCCGGCGCTAAAGCTGCTCAGCCCGACTGCCAACGTAGATCGGGTGCTGAGCATGGTAGGCTTCAAGAAGATCCTGGAAGTGCACACCGACCTAGAAGCCGCTCTGGCCTCTTTCGTCCCCTAATCGGCTGCACCGCCTGCCAGCATCGGCTCATCGCCGTTATACTTGCGTAACTGCGGCCAGCGCCTCACAATCCAATCAGCCAAAAACCATGCCCAATTCGAACCAGCCCGAAAAAAAGCCGCTCGACTCAAGTAAACGCCTGGTTGGCAACCTGGTTTACTCGCCAGTTGGGCGTATGATCGCCAGGCTCCCTTTCCTATCGGGAGCCATGCGCCGTTTTTCTCGCCGGTTGGCGCAGCGCCAGATCCCCCAGGACATGAGTTCCATCCAGCGCGGGCCTTCGACTGACCTGGAATCTTCGCTGCGCAGCATCGTTTGCGATGTGGTCGAAGCCCTGGGCTATGTAGGCGCCATGGTCGCCACCTACGAACCGGGCGACGTGCTGCCCGTGCGCGCCCTGTACATCGACCCTCAGATCGCCTCCTCTGGGCATTTGCAAGCCTGGATAGAGCAGGTCTCACCGTACAGCCCGCAGCCGCTTAACCTGACCGACCCAAAGATCGCCCGCGTGTTCATCAACGATCTTGAATACCAGGATAACCTGAGCGTCCAGGCCGCCAAGAGCCAGTTGCCGGTTATCAGCGATACCCTGTTCGACCTCCTTATTCCGCTGATCTCCCCGGCGGCGCGCCCCACCCTGGATGCCATCCAACAATCCCTGGGCATCCAACAGGTGATCGCTTTGCCTTTCTTCATCGAATCACGCCTGGAAACTGGCATCGAAAAAGAATACGTTGGCAACCTGTTCGCTGCCAAGAATGGCCCGATCTCAGAAGCAGACGTGCGCGTGCTCTCGGCTTTCGCCCGCCAGATGGCCTCCGCCGTCCTCAGCGAGCGCCGCCGCCTGCGCGCTAAGATCACCCAACAGCTCATCCTGGATATCCACCGCGCCCTGGCTCACGAAGACCAGATCCTCAACCGTATCGCCCAAGGCATGGTGGAGGAACTGGGCTACCTGGGCGCCATGGTCGCCGCCTACGAACCGGATGATGCCTTGCCAGTGCGCGCCCTGTACATCGACCCGCAGGTTGCCTCTGTTGATCGCCTTCAGGCCTGGATCGATGAGATCTCGGCTTTCAGCCCCTACCCGCTCAGCCTGACCGACCCCAACATCGCCCGCGTTTACGTACATCACCCGGAGCACCAGGGCAACCTGAGCACCCAGGCCGCCCGCGAGCATAAGCCGGTGGTCAGTGACAGCCTGTTCGATCTTTTCACCCCCATAGCTCCCCAGGCCGCCCGCAGCCTCATCGATGGCATCCAGCAGGCCCTGGGCATTCAACAGGTGATCGCCGCTCCCTTCTTCTCCGAAACCTTCCAGGATGGGCAGTTGCACAAAGAATTCGTCGGCAACCTGTTCGCCGCCACGCGTGCCCGCCAGTTTCAAACCTGGGAGATCGAGCTGTTGAGCGCCTTTGGTGAACAGGCCGCCGCCGGGTTGAAGAACGCCCGCCTGTACCGCCATTCCGAATCGCGCCGGGTCGCCGCCGAGATCTTCGGCAAGATGGCTTTCAGCGCCACTGCCGGGCTGCACGCCTTCCGCAATCATGTCGGCTACGTGCGTATGAGCGTCCATTTCCTCGACCATTTACGCCGCCAGTCCACCGGCCTGGACGGCGAAGTCTGGGACCGGCAGGTCCCCTCCATGCTCGACCGCCTGGACCAGATCAAAGACATCCTCAACAGCCTGCACCAGCCCTTCCGGCTGATCCAGAACGTGCCCGTCAAGATCAATACCACCCTGCAGCGCGCTCTGATGAATATCGAAGCGCCTGAAGCCTGGATCAACCTGGCCTTAGCTGAAGACCTTCCTGAAATCAACACCGTCGAGGAGATGCTTACCGCTGCCTTTCAGGTGCTGATCAAGAATGCCATCGAAGCCATCCAGGAGAAGAAAGAAGCCGGGTTGCCTGAAGATACAAACCTCCCCCCGTTGAGCATCACCAGCCGCCTGACTCCGGAAGGCGACGTTGAAGTCACCATCTACGACCGGGGCATCGGCATCCCACCCGAGCGGCTGAGCAAAATCTACGAAATTGGATACACCACCAAGCAGTCCGGCCTGGGCTTCGGGCTGTTTTGGACGCGCGACTACCTCGAAGGCCTGGGGGGCAGCCTGCTCCTGGAGAGCCGCTGGGGCGAAGGCACACAGGTGCACATCCACCTGCCTGCACTAAAAAATCAGCCCCCGGGAGTCTCCGTCCCAGGGGCCTGAATCCTTACCGCTTAGCCCAGCGCCTCCAATTGGGCGCGCAGCTTGGCCTGCGTTTCAAGATAAGCCGCCAGCTTGTCGCGTTCTTTCTGCACCACGGCCGGCGGCGCTTTTTCGGCGAACGAAGATCCCAGCAGCCCCTCCAGGCGCTCGATCTGCGTCTGCGCCTCGCGCAGGTCCTTCTCCAGGCGGGCGCGTTCTTCGTCTGTATCCACCAGCCCGGCCAGGGGCAGGTAAACTTCCACTGTACCGACTACCAGGGCGATGTGCCCTTCCGGCTTGTTCTCGATCGTCTCCACAATGTTCAATGCCTGCCGATCGATGCCCGCCAGGGCGGCAATCGCCTCGGCCTGCTGGCGCAGCATGGCGCAGGCGCTGGCTGAGACCAGCGTGGCAGGGATACGCCGGCCGGGTTTGACGTTCTTCTCCGAACGCAGGTTGCGCACCGCTCGCACGATTTCCTGTACCAGGCCAAAGTCGGCCACTGCCCCGGCCTCCCAGCCCTCTTCAGGGCGCGGCATGGGCCAGGCCGCCAGCATCAGCGCTTCGGGCCAGCCGGCCGTGATCTGCGCCAGCGGCGAACCCTGCAGCGCCCGGCGCAGGTGCCCCCACAGCTCCTCGGTCACGAAGGGCGTGAACGGGTGCAGCAGGCGCAGGCTGGTATCCAGCACGCGCCCCAGCCCATAGGCCGTGTAGAAGGCGCGTGCGCCGCCCTGGGCGAGCTGCAGCTTGGCAATCTCCACGAACCAGTCGGCGAAATCGCCCCAGAAGAACTCGTAAATCTGCCGCCCGGCCTCGCCGTACTGGAAGCCCTGGAACAGGCGCTCCACATCCCGCACCAGCGCCTGCAAGCGCGCCCAGATCCAGGAATCGGCCAGCGTCCAATCGACCGCTTGCAAATCCTCGGGCCAGTCGCTGTTCAGCTCCTGCCCGGCTCCTGTCTCGCTCAGGTCGCTGATCGCCGAGATCACGAAGCGGCCTGCGTTCCAGATTTTATTGGCGAAATTGCGGTTGGCCTCCACCCTTTTGATACTCAAGTTCATATCGTTGCCCGGCGTCGCACCCACCAGCAGCGTGAAGCGCAGCGCGTCCGTGCCCAGCTCGTCCATCACCTGCAGCGGGTCGATCACGTTGCCATAGGTCTTGCTCATCTTGCGCCCGTGCTCGTCGCGGATCAGGCCGTGCAGGTACACCGTGTGGAACGGCGCTTCCCCGGTGAACTCCAATCCCGACATGATCATGCGCGCCACCCAGAAGAACAGGATGTCGTAGCCTGTTTCCATGTACGAAGTCGGGTAGAAATATTTGAAATCCGGGGTTTCTTCCGGCCAGCCCAGGGTAGAGAAAGGCCACAGGCCCGACGAGAACCAGGTGTCCAGCACGTCAGGGTCTTGCTCGATATGGGCGCTGCCACAGTGCGCGCAGTGCGTTGGGTCCTGGCGCTCCACCGTCATCTTTTTGCAGTCCTGGCAGTACCACACCGGGATGCGGTGCCCCCACCACAACTGGCGCGAGATGCACCAGTCCTCGATGTTCTCCAGCCAGTTGTAATATACTTTGGTGAAGCGCTCCGGCACGATGCGGATGCGCCCATCGCACACCGCCGCCAGGGCCGCATCGGCCAGCGGCTGGATGCGCACGAACCACTGCGTCGAAACCATCGGCTCTACCACTTCACCGCCGCGCTGCGAGCGCGGCACGTTCAGCGTATAGGGCTCCTCCTTGAGCACCAGCCCGGCAGCGCGCATATCCTCCCACAGCTTCTGGCGCGCTTCGTAGCGCTCCAGCCCGGCGTAAGGCCCGCCGTTGGCGTTGACCCGCGCCGCCTCGTCCAGGATCGAAATCACCTCCAGCCCGTGGCGCTCGCCGATCTGGAAGTCCGTGGGGTCGTGCCCCGGCGTGACCTTCAGCGCCCCGCCGCCGAACTCGCGCTCCACCGCCTCGTCGGCGATCACCGGGATGCGCCGCCCCAGCATGGGTACCACCACCTGGCGGCCGACGTATTTCTGGTAGCGCTCGTCCTCGGGGTGCACCGCCACGGCGCTGTCACCCAGGATCGTCTCCGGGCGGGTGGTCGCCACCGGCAGGTATTCATTGGGGTTATCCGCCAGCACGTACTTGAAATAATACAGCTTGCCCGGCTCTTCGGAGTACTCCACTTCCAGGTCGGATACCGCTGTGCGCAGGCCCGGCGACCAGTTGATCAGGCGCGGGCCGCGGTAGATCAGCCCCTTCTCGTACAGGCGCACGAAGGCCTCCCGCACCGCCCGTGACAGCCCTTCGTCCAGGGTGAAGCGCTCGCGCTTCCAATCGCAGGAAGCCCCCAGGCGGCGGATCTGGCGGGTGATGATCCCGCCGTATTTCTCCTTCCAGGCCCAGGTGCGCCGCAGGAACTCCTCGCGCCCGATCTGCTCGCGCTTCAGGCCCTCTTTGGCCAGGGCCTTCTCCACCTGGAGCTGCGTGGCAATCCCGGCGTGATCGCTGCCCGGCACCCACAGCGTGGCATAGCCCTTCATGCGATGGTAGCGGATCATCAGGTCTTCCATCGAGACGAACATGGCGTGCCCCAGGTGCAGCTCGCCGGTCACGTTGGGCGGCGGGATCGAGATCACGAAGGTCTCGACGCCGGGATCGAAGTCTGCCCGCTTCGGGTCGTTGGCCGGCTCGAAGAAGCCGCTCTGTTCCCACCAGGCGTAAATGCGCTGCTCGGTGGCGTGAAAATCGTAGGTTTTGGGAAGGGAATACTCGGTCATGCTACCTCATTGTGAAAGAATAAGTGGGAATCAGAACCCTATCGAAAATTTGGGTTCTCCGTCTTCAAACCCTCCTGGCCTGCAGCCATACAGAGTTTTTCGTCTGCCGAAACAAAAATAAGCGGGGATATCCTGGCGCCAACTAACCTTTGGTGATACAGCCAGGCGCTGGCCAGGTGAACGGCATCATATCCCTTCAAAACAGCCCGCTGGGTCAAATCTGCTGCCAGGTGGATCACCTGGTCAGTGATCGCCAGGGTTTCGAAAATTTTCCCGCTGTCGCCGAGGAAAAGGCGATACAACTGTGTCCTCTTTTCTGCAGTAATCGAGCCCAGGCGCGCCTGGCGGGCCAGAGCAGCCGCGACTTCCGCAATGCCGATCTTCGCGAATACCACCATGTTGGCCGGGCTGCCGTTCTGGTCTACGCTGTTGACGAGCCAGTCGACCCAATCACTGCCCACCTCGGGGATATATAACTTTACCAGGGCGCTGGTATCGAAATAATAGATCGCCATTAACGCGGCTCCCGTTCTTCGATAATCGTTTCTGACAGCGGCGGAACCCCTTTCAACTGCTCACGCAGTTCCGCATGGCTGATCTCAGGCGCTTCCGCCATCTCCGCCTGCCATTCCGGCCCCATTGGCTCCCACAAGCCGCTCTCACGCAGCACACGCAGGGCGCGTTTGCGCTCAGATTCTTCTTCGGGAGCCTGTTCGGCCAGGCCTTTCGATAGCGCATCGACGATCACTTTGTTAAGCGAGGCATCCTGCCATTCCGCTCTTTGCTTCAGGCGCTCGTGCAGCCGCACCGGCAAACGCACAGTCAATTTAACCAACTGTTCCATTTCTTACTCCGTTTCGTACACCGGTTATCGACCAATTCTGCCACCATAGTGGCACTCCAGTCTAACACCTTTCCGGCCGGCCGTCAACGCTCGTTGCAAATCTCACAGGTGCAGCTCGCCGCGCAGCACCGTCACCGCCCCGCCGCCCACCTTCACCGTCTGGATGTCCTGCGGCGGGCCGATCACTTCCACGCTGCCCTGCCCGGGGCGGTCCATCCAGTGCCCCTGCTCGGCGGTGAAACGCGGCGTTTCGATCAAGCCATAATGCCACAGGTAAGCCGCCATGCCGCCCGTGGCCGAGCCGGTGAAGGGGTCTTCCAGCACGTCCGGCGGCGGGGCGAAGTGACGGGCGAAGGTGCGCCCGGCCGGTGTGACCCCGCTCAAACAAAACAGGTGCGGGCTGAAGAACTGCGCCCGGCGGCGCAGCTCCGTGAAAGCCGCCACGTCCAGGTACGCCCGCCGCAGCGCCTCCAGGTCGCGCAGCGGCAGCATCAACTGCGGCGTACCGGTCGAGACCACCTGCACCGGCGCGCCCGGCAGGGCGTCCTGCACGCCCAGGCCGAAGACCGGCAGCGCTTCCCCCGGGTCGAGCGTTCCCAGGAAAACCGGCTTCTTCTGCGTCATCACGACGCGCCGCACCCACCCTTCCTCGGCGAAAATCTCCACCGGCAGCGGGCCCACACGCAGCTCCAGGCGGATGGTGGTGTGCGCCCCGCTCAGCTTCACCCGCCCGGTCTCCACCAGGGCGAAGGTGGTAGCAATCGTTGGGTGCCCGGCCAGGGGGATCTCCTCCGCCGGGGTGAAATAACGCACGCCGAAATCCGCCACGGCCGAACGCCGCACGAAAGCCGTCTCCGACAGGTTCATCTCGCGGGCGATGGCCAGCATGGCGGCCTCGTCCAGGTCGTCGCTCTCGAAGACGATGGCGCACGGGTTGCCGCCCAACGGGCGCTCGGTAAAGGCGTCCACCTGCATGAAGGGATACACGCTCATGCGCTACGCTCCTGCAATGAACGCCAGCATCTCCGGCAGGCGCTGCTCGAAGTCTGGCGGGAAAGCGTGCGCCAGGTCCGGATAGTTCTGCCGCTGATAGGGGATTTCGTGGGCTTGCAGCAGCCCTTCGATGCGCTCGAACATGCCCTCATCGTGATCCTGGCCGCCGGTAATCAGGCAGCCGCGCACCCCAGGGATGCGTCCCTGCGGCAGTTGCGGCCCCACTTCGTCCATCCAGCGCATGAAAGGCGCTACGCCGATGAAACCCGAGGCTGCCAGCTTGCGGCTGCAAGCCAGCCAGATCGCCAGCCCACCGCCCTGCGACATGCCCCCCAGGATCACACGCTGCGGGTCGAGCGGGTACTGCGCCTGCAATGTCGCCAGGTGCGCCTGCGCCTCGCTCTCCGCCGTCTCGAGGTCATCCCAGCAATAGGCATCGAACTCGCTCACCTGCGAGGACTGCGCTACCGCTACCAGCCAGCCCTGCTCGGCCAGCCCCTGCCAGTAAGGCGCAAAGCTGCTGGCGTTCCCGCCGCGCCAGTGAAACGCCAACAACAACGGGTAGGGGCGGATGGCATCCGCCCCGACGGCGTCCGCCCCTGCCGGTGGGTACACAACCAATTCAGGCTTCCCCTCCAGGCGCGCCTTAGCGTGCCTGGCCTCGCACTCGGCCACCATGCGCTCATACGCCGGGTTACCCTGCAAGGACTCCAGGTCGGGGTCGCCGCGCAGCGCCTCCAGCGGGTACCAGTAGCCCTTGTCCAGGGCCACCTGCAAGGCTTGCAGGGCCGCCTCGGAATGCCCGTTTACGTTGAGCAGGCACACCCGGATAATGGCCACGCCGACCTCCTGTTCCGGGTAGTCGTCCCCGTGCTGCTCGACCAGCGCCAGGGCGGCGGCGTAATCCCCGCTCCCGTACAGGCGCATCATTTCATTCAGGAACTGTGCGTACGTCAGATCAGTCATCGTAATCCTTTCCTCCACACGTTATGCCAGTATCGCCAGGCGCAGGCCATCTTGCTCCGCCAGCGCTTCGAGGCCGGCTTCCAATTCCGCCTCCCACGCCGTCACTTCCACCTGCTGCACCCGGCAAACGCTCGCCAGGTCTGGCGCAGCCGCCCGCAAGGCCGCCTGCCAGCTTGTTTCCACAGTTCCCAATTGTAACCGCGTCAGCTCGCTGCTCAAAGGCAAATTGCGCTCGCTTTTGTAGCGCCGCACCGCCGTGGCGATCGCCACCAGGCGCTCACCCAGGGCCAGGGCCGCCTCGTCTTCCAGCGCCGGCTCGGCCGCCGGCCATTCGGAAAGGTGGAGCGAGTCCTGCCGGCTGGCTTGCTCGACTTCCACACCAGCGAACAAGCCCAAATGGATTGCCTCGGTCACGTAGGGCAGGAACGGCGCCAACAGTTTGAGCAGATCTTGCAGCACCCGGCGCAGGGCGAAAAGCGCCCCGGCGCGCTGCGGGTGATCCAGGTCGTACAGGCGCTGCTTGCACATCTCCAGGTAGTTATCCGCCAGGTCGCCCCAGAAGAAGCTCTCGATCTCGCTCTTGGTCGCGGCGTAATCGTATTCCTCCAGAAGCTGCGTGGCGCGGCGGATCAGGCGCTGCAAGCCCGCCAGGATCCAGCGGTCGGCCGGAGTCAATCGCAGGTCTTGCGGCGCGGCAGGCGGTGTGTAACCCTGCAAAAAGCGCTCGCTGAAGCGCGCCACGTTCCACAGCTTGGTCGCCAGCCGGGCGCCCATCTGGATCTTCTCCTCGCTGATCACCGCGTCCTTGCCCGGCCCAGTGCTGGAGGCCCAATAGCGCACCGCGTCCGCTGAATAACGCTCGATCATCTCCAACGGCGGCAGCGGCCCGCCGCCGCGGCTCTTGCTGATCTTGCCCATGCCCTCCCCGGCGATGCCCCAGCCCGAGATGAGCACGTCTTTCCACGGCAGCGCATCGAAGTGGAAATGCGACTGCACAATCGTGTAGAAGGCCCAGGTGCGGATGATCTCGTGCGCCTGGGGGCGCAGCGAGTAAGGGAACACCTCCTCGTAGAGAGGGTTGTCCACCCGGCCCGGCAGGTACTGCCCCACGATCTGCGGCGAGAGCGAAGACGTGGCCCAGGTGTCCATCACGTCCGGGTCGGGGTCGAAATCCATGCCCCCGCAGGCGCAGGCGCGCCCCGGCTGCGTTTCGCTCGGATCCACCGGCAGTTGCTCAGGCTCGGCCAGCAGCGCCGCTCCGCAGGCCCGGCAGTACCAGGCCGGGAAAGTCACCCCGTAGTAGCGCTGGCGCGAGATGCACCAGTCCCAGTTCAGGTTCTCCACCCAGGCCCGGTAGCGCGCCTGCATGTGCGCCGGGCGCCAGTTCAGGCGCTCGCCCAGCTCGACCAGCTTTTCCTTGAAAGGCAGCACCTTGACGAACCACTGGCGCGCCACCACGTACTCCACCGGCGTGTCGCAGCGCTCATGCACCCGCACCGATTGGGCTGTGGCCTGCCGCCCCAGGATCAGCCCCTGCTCGTCCAGGGCCTGCTTGATTTGCTTCCGCGCTTCGCCTGCCGCCAACCCGGCGAACGGCCCGGCCGCGGCCGTCATGCGCCCCTCCCGGTCCAGCGCCTCCACCAGCGGCAGGTTGTGCGTGCGCCACCAGGCCACGTCCGCTGTATCCCCGAAGGTGCAGCACATCACCACCCCGCTGCCCTTCTCCGGGTCCGCCCCGGGGTCCGCCAGCACCGGCACCACCTGCCCGAACAGCGGCGCCTGCACGCTGCGCCCCACCAGGTGCTGGAAGCGCCCATCCTCGGGGTGCACGAAGACCGCCACACAGGCCGGCAGCAGCTCCGGCCGCGTCGTAGCAATCGCCACGCCCTCCCCCTCTCCCTCCCAGGGAGAGGGGCCAGGGGTGAGGGTAAACTTCAACGTGACGAACTCACTCTGCCGCTCCAGATCGTTCAGCTCCGCCTGGGCGATGGCCGTACGGCACTCCGGGCACCAGATCGCCGGCGCCTCCTGGCGGTAGACCAGCCCCTGGCGATGCAGCTCCAGGAAAGCGTGCTGGGCGATGCGCCGCGACGGAGCGTCGATCGTGCGGTAAGTATAGCGCCAGTCGATCGACAGCCCCAACCGCTGCCACAGCTCCTGGTAATCCTTTTCAGCCTCCTCGCTGACCTGCAAGCACTTCTCGATGAAGGCCGCCCGCCCCACCTGCTGCGCCCGCACCCCCAGGCGCTTCTCCACCAGGCGCTCGGTGGGCAGCCCATTATCGTCGTAGCCCATGGGGTAATACACCCGCCGCCCGCGCATGCGCCAGAAGCGCGCCACGAAATCCGGATGGCTGTAGGAGTACACGTGCCCCAGGTGCAGGTGCCCGGAAACCGTGGGCGGCGGCGTGTCGATCGAATAGACCTCCCCCGCCCCGCCCGCCTCGAAATGATAAACGCCCGCCTGCTGCCAGAAAGCGCTCAGGCGCGGCTCCGCCTCTTTGGGATCGTATCGTTTTGCCAGCGACATCGTGGCCTCCTTAAACAAAAAATCCTTCCGTCCACTCGAGGACGAAAGGAACAGCCTTCCGCGTTACCACCTCAATTCGCCGGGGCTTACTCCGGCGCACTCGCCGCCCCGGCGGGCAAGATTTCGCCTGCCGAACAGGGCATCGCTGTAACGGGCTCACCCGTGCCGGTCTACTCAGCGAGGGCTTACGGTTCTCGCCATTCTTCGGCAGTCGATCCGGGCGACATTCGGCGGGGGTTTGCTGCGGGGGCTTCCAGCCAGCGGCCATCCTTCTCTGTCCAGCGCCGCCCGCGCCTACTCCTCCCGGAGGGGGTAGTGTTCAATTGTGCCCGGATTATACCCGCGTTCGGCGCTCCCGACCAGGGCAATACCTGGCTGAAATGCGAGCTCTCGGCCCGATACCCCTCGGCTGAGATTCCAAATCTCAGCTTGATACCCCAAGTGCGCTGAAGCGCACTCCTCCGCAACCCGCTTCCCCAACGCGCTTCAGCGCGTTTTGCGTGGCAGGCCGGGAATTCATTCCTGGCCGTTGGTGTACGTCTGGCGGGTTGCGCACGAGCCCCGGCAATTACGCACGCCACCACCGGCTGGGAT
>JBFMFR010000020.1:72220-100862 GCA_040752025.1 Chloroflexota bacterium
CGCTTCCCCAACGCGCTTCAGCGCGTTTTGCGTGGCAGGCCGGGAATTCATTCCTGGCCGTTGGTGTACGTCTGGCGGGTTGCGCACGAGCCCCGGCAATTACGCACGCCACCACCGGCTGGGATTCAAAATCCCAGCCTGATACCCCAAGTGCGCTGAAGCGCACTCCTCCCGCAGCCCGCTTCCCCAACGCGCTTCAGCGCGTTTTGCGTGGCAGGCCGGGAATTCATTCCTGGCCGGTGGCGTACGTCTGGCCGTTGTCGTACGTCTGGCGGGTTGCGCACGAGCCCCGGCAATTACGCACGCCGCCACCGGCTGGGATTCAAAATCCCAGCCGGATACCCCAAGTGCGCTGCAGCGCACTCCTCCCGCAGCCCGCTTCCCCAACGCGCTTCAGCGCGTTTTGCGTGGCAGGCCGGGAATTCATTCCTGGCCGTTGGCGCTCTCCGCCAGCAGCTCGGCCTGCAGTTCCACCAGGTTTTCCTCCAGGTGGAATTCGAACTCGGCCACGTCTGGCTTGTGGCGCTTGCCGCGCCGCGCCTTCTTGAACGCCAGGCGCAGGTTTTCGAAATCAACCACCTGCGGGTAGAGATGTTTGTGCCTTTTCACGCGCCTCCAAAAAAATTTTAAAAATTGATTAGCCAGGGTTGCAGCCTCCCAGGGGGCTCAAACAGAAACCAATCCCCAGCAGCCAGCAACCAGCAGCCAGCAAACAGAACTAGCCAGGGGAAAGCACCCGGAAACCGACATCGTTATTGAAGTCGTCGGGCACGAGCCTGTCCCGGTAGGCGCAGCGGGCGTCCCCACGATCGTCGCCCCACCCGCCGCCGCGCAAAACGCGCTCGCCTTCTGCCTGCGGGTCTTCGGCCTGCTCGCCCCGGTAGGGGTAGGGCCGGTACAGGCTGGCAGTCCACTCCCAGACGTTGCCGGCCTGGTCTTCGGCCCCATAGGGGCCCACCCCGCCGGCGGCGGCGTAGGCGCCCACCGGCGAAGGGCGCAGCAGGCGGCCCTCCAGGGTGTTGGCGCGCCGGGCGTCCCAGGCCGGCCCCCAGGGGTAGGCGCGGGCCGGGCTGGAGCGCCGCCCCAGGCGCGCCAGCAGACCGCGCTCAGGCCAGCCGCGCGCGGCCGCCTCCCATTCCACCTCGCTCGGCAGGCGGTAAACCTGCCCGCTGAGCGCCGAGAGCCAGGCGCAGTAGGCGCGCGCTTCGAACCAGGTCAGGCCCACCACCGGCTGGGAGGGGTTGTTGTACTGGCCGTCGCCCCAGTAGTGCGGCTCCCGGCGGGATTTCTCCGCAAAAGTCTGCGAGAGCGCCTCTTTCAGCTCCGCCTCGCTCATTCCGGCCACCTGCTCGAAAGCTTTGAGCTGCGCCGGCGAGTACAGCCCCTGGCTTTGCAGGCGCGCTTTCCAGTCCGGGTTGCTCTGCACGAAGCGTTGGGCTTGCAGCCAGTAGGACAGCGGCCCGCCGCTCACGTTCTCGCCGCGCAGCCAGCGTTGGTCCAGCTCCCCCTGCCAGTAAGCCTCGTCCTGGTAGCCGCCCGCCGCCATGAAGTGGGCGAACTCGGCGTTGGTCACCGGCCAGCGCCCGATGCGGAAAGCGGCCAGCTCGACGAACTGCCCCGGCTTTTCGTCTTCGTAGGCCTGCGCCTCGTTGGCCTGGCTGCCGATCCAGTATTTGCCGGCCGGCACGCTCACCAGCTCGGGCAGGATCACCGTCGCCCCCCCGACGGCCTGCGGGGCGAAGCGCGGGTCGCCGATGCGCCCCAGCACGAAGCCGGCCTGCAAGCGGGCGCGCAGGTGCACCCGCGGGTTGTACAGTTCGGCCAGCAGGTCGGCGCGCACGGCGTGCAGCGCCGCTTCAGGGCGGGAGATGCCGGCCTCGTCCAGGCAGCGCCCGGCCAGGGCCGGGCTGCCGCGCCGCACGGCCTCGATCAGCGCCTCGGGCCGCGCTGCCAGCCCACACGCCAAAATGGTGGTCACTTCCCAGCCCGTGCCAGGCGGCTCGGGCAGGGCGTCCCACTCGCCCACCTGCGCCGCCGGCATTTCGCTTTCCAGGCGCGCCGCCTTCCACAGGCGGCGCAAATCCTGCCCCTGCTCGAAGCGCCGCAGCAGTTCCACGGCGGCGAAATACTCTTGCAGCAGGTGGTGGTAGAAGCGCACCTCCGGCTCCACGCCCGGGTCCAGGATGGTGGCGGCGCGCCCGAAGCGCAGCAGGTCGGCGGGCGGCAGGCGCAGGTCTTCGCCCTGCCAGGCGACCACCTCGGGCAGGGCCGCCTGGGCGGCGCTGAGCGGGAAGCTGGTGCTCTCGCCCTGCTCCTGCATGGCAAAGGCCATCTGCGCCAGGGCCTGCACCTGCGTCGGGCGCGGCAGCCAGCCGGGGTGCGCCAGCAGTTCCTCGCGCCGGAACAGCTCCTCCACGAACCAGGCCAGCAGCGCCCCGCGGTTGGCCAGCGCCCCCTGGTCGCACTTGAAGGCGTAGGCCAGCAGGCACAGGTTGAAAGGGTTGCGCGCCATCTGGCGCAGGCGCGTGCGCGGGTCGTCCAGCAGCGCGCCCAGCCCCTCGGCCGGGTAGCGCCGCAGATAATCGGCGATGCGCTCGTCGTCCAGCGGCTCGACCCGCACGCGCTGCAGGTCCAACTGCCGGTCGTAATCGCGCTCCCGGCTGGTGAACACGATCTGGTTGTGGCCGGCGTACTCCTGGGCGAACAGCCGCCAGGCCTTCAGGCGCTCGTCACGCTCGTCGCGCGGGATCTCGTTGATCCCGTCCGCCAGCGCCAGCACCCGCCCCATCTGCAAGGCGTCGGCGAAATCGGAGCCGGCGCGCTGTTCCCACGCCGCCTGCAAGAACTCGAACGGCGTGCAGCGCCCCTGCTGGCTCAGGCGCACGAACAGCGGCAGCCGCCCGCCTGCGCCGGCCAGCAAGCGGCAGGCGGTCTCGAAGGCGATCTTTTGCAGAGTGGTGGTCTTGCCCGAGCCCGGCTCGCCCAGGATGATCAAAGCGGCGTGGCGCTCCAGCGCCTCGGTGATATCTTCCAGCAGCACCGTCGTCACCGGCGGCATGCCCGGCCCGGCCTGCGGGTCGGGGCGGCGGAACTCGCTGAAAGCCACCGGCAGCTCCAGGCCCTGGATGGCGCGCCGCACGTCCAGGCGCGCCGCCAGGGGCGTGAAGCGCGTCGCCCACATCTGGTATTCGCGCTGCACGGTCAGCGAAAGCAGGTAAGAGCGCTCGTCGCGCCGCCCGGCCAGGCGCTGCGCCGCCCCCGGCCGGAAAGTCAGCTTCTCGCCCTCCAGCTCCGCCTGCAAAGGGGATTGAAAACCGCCCTGCAAATCCAGCGGGGCGAAGACCGCCCCGCCCTGCAAAAAAGCCAGCACCTTTTCGACCAGCCGCTCCACGTCTTCAGGGCCGTAGCCATAGGTAACGCTGACGCGGTCGCGTCCCACAAAATCTGCGCAGTGAACATCGCCCTCGATGTGCGTCATACCCAATCTCCTCGGCCTACCCCAGCCTGCCAAAATCTGGCGTAATTATACCCGCCGCGCCCACCGGCTGGGATTCAAAATCCCAGCCTGCTACCCCAGGCGCGCTCAAAGCGCACTCCTCCCGCCGCCCACTTCCCCAACGCGCTTCAGCGCGTTTTGCGTGGCAGGCCGGGAATTCATTCCTGGCCGGTGGCGTACGTCTGGCGGGTTGCGCACGAGCCCCGGCAATTACGCACGCCACCACCGGCTGAGATTCCAAATCCCAGCCGGATACCCCAAGGCGCGCTCAAAGCGCACTCCCCCGCAGCCCGCTTCCCCAACGCGCTTCAGCGCGTTTTGCGTGGCAGGCCGGGAATTCATTCCTGGCCGGTGGCCGGCGGGTTGCATTCCCGGACGTTCAGCTCCCAGACGTACGCATTCCCCGCCGGCTGCACCGCCGGGCAATGCGCATGAGTCCCGGCAATTGGGCGCCTGCCGATGGCGATAAGGGGGTGGGGATGTGATAGGGGCGCGCTGCGGGGCAGATGGGAGGGTTGTGAGGGGCGGCGGGGGCGGGTCGTGTCGATTAAATCGCGCCGCGGGGCAGACGGGATCGTTGTATGGCAAGTAGATTTGCCAGAACGAGCAGACCCGCCCCTACGGTTGCGCATGCGGGGCTGTTTAACATGATATAATTCAGAGCGCATTCGTCCGATTATCCGTGTTATCCCGCCAATCCATATCCAATTTCCAGATATGAAACCTCTACCTCCTACCTTGCTCCTTCTAACTTCTATCTTGCTCCTCCTAACCCTCTCCCCCGCCCAGGCCCAGGACGCGCCCCCCTTCCAACTGCCCTTCGCCGGCCCGCCCGGCCCCAGCGCCTGGCTGCTCGGCCAGCCCTACGGCAACACCACCGGGGCCTACCGCCAGCGGGCCGGCATCTACCGCGCCGGCCAGGGCCTGCACTTCGGCGTGGATCTGTCCGCGGCCTGCGGCTACCCCATCGTCGCCATCGGCGACGGCGTGGTCGCCAAAGTCGACGCCCTGGAGCACGGCTCCGCCCCGCACAACCTGATGATCGACCATCCCAACGGCTACGCTTCCTTCTACGGCCACCTGCTGGAGAAGCCTGACCTGTACGTGGGCCAGCCGGTGCAGGCCGGGCAAGAGATCGCCAAAGTCGGCGACCCCGATGGGCGCTGCAGCTCGCGCCCGCACCTGCACCTGGAAATCCGCAACGCCGGCTTCTACAACCGCGCCTACAACCCCCTGGCGCTCATCGCTGCGGACTGGGACACGCTGGCCCTGTTTGGGCCCTTCAGCGCCGGCTTCGCCCGCGACCTGCAAGATCCGCGCCAGTGGCAGAGCCTGTACGACCAGCCAGACGTGGCCTTCTGGGGGCCGCGCCTGAACGACTACACCGAAGCCTGGCCCCTGGAGTGGAACAGCCGGTGACCTGCCCTTTGCGCGCTTCTCGGCACACCCTGCTGTGGGCTGCCCTCCTGCTGGCCGGGACAGCTTGCGGCCCGCTCCAACCGCCCGCGCCCACGCGTACGAATGGCCCGGCAACTACCACGCCCGCGCCCGCTGCCAGCGCCGCCCCTGCAACCGCTACAGCCAGGCAAGGCGCGCCGGTCCCTGCCACTCCCGAGCCGGCAACGCCTGCGCTGATGTCCACGCCAACGAATGCTCCCAGCCTGCGCCAGTTGACCCGCGGCGGCTGCTGCGTGCAGCCCTTCTGGTCGCCGGACGGCGCCCAGGTGCTGTTCCTCGACCGTCCTGCGCCGGAGGCCCCGGTCGGCCTGTGGGGCGTAGATGTAACCGGCGGCGAGCCGCGCCTGGTCACCGACAAATTGGGCCTGTACTCCACCGACATGCGCCTGCGCGCCTTCTTGCAGTCCGGGCGCACCACTGTCGAGCGCCTGTCGGACGGCGTCCGGTGGACCATCCCCAACAACGGGCGCATGCCCTACTTCTCCCCGGATGGCGAGTGGTTGGCCTGGAACGCCGGCGAATCCGGCCCGCCCGACGACACCGCCCGGCGCCAGGTGTGGGTCAGCCGGGTGGACGGCAGCCAGGCGCAGCGCCTCATCGACCTGACCGGCGGGAGCATGCAGGCCTGGCTCCCGGATGGTCGCCTGCTGGTCAGCCAGCGCATGCAATCCCCCGCATCCGGGCAGGCGCTCTTTGCATTGGCCCTCCAGGGCGAAAACGCTGGCGAACTGGTCGAACTGGCCCGCGGCCAGCGCCTGCGCGCCATCACCATCTCGCCTCAGGGCAGTTGGTTGGCCTACGTGGTGGCCTTCTCCGGCGACCCGGCCCAGGATGGCCTGTGGCTGCTGCACCTGTCCAGCGGTGAGCGCCGCCGGTTGGACCTGTTCGGTTCATTCCGCTGGCGCGACGACCAGCGCCTGCTGCTCGTGCCGCTCGACCTGTCCCAGCCCCCCCATCGCCTGCTGCAAATCGAAGCCGCCAGCGGCCAGGTAATCGACCTGACCGATCCTGCTCTGACCTCCTTCAAGATCGCCAACGGTGATTGGAGCGTCTCACCCGATGGGCGGCGCCTGGTCTTCGTCTCCGCTCAAGATCAAAACATCTGGCTGTTAGAGTTGGCCCCCTGAGCCTCACGGCTCCACGATCACCGTCAGGCGGAACGTGGCCTGCGGCGCGCCGCAGTGCGGGTTATTGCGCAGGCAGGGCGTGTCGCCCGTCGCGTTGAGATCCACCTCCCCTACCTCTAATGCCTGGAATACGCCCTGGTAGATCTGCCCCTCCGCCTGTTCGCCGCCCTCCGCCAGCCCCAGCAGCGCCGCGTCCGAGATGGTCACCGTCCACAGGTAATATTCCTCCAGCTCCAGCCGCAGGCGCTCCCCCACCCGCAGGCGCAGCGTCTGCCCGGAAAGATCCCGCCTCACCTCCAGCGGCTCGGCCCGCCGCGTAGCCGTTGGCGCGGCCAATGGACCTCCCACGCACCCCGCCACCAGCCCCAGGTATACAATCCACCGCAACACCCTGCAGATATCTCTGACCTGCATAATCATTCCGCCGGCCAGCCACCATCCGCCACTCAACCAGTCGGCGCAGGTTGACATAACGCTCGCAAGTTCCCCCCTGCGCCTTTTTTGCGGCGATTTGAATCGCGACCTCACTAACCCGCAGTTCAATCCTGGTCCTTAGGCTTGGCCTTTTTCTCCTTCTCTTTGTCCGGCTTGCCCTGCATGCCGTACTTCTCCAGGATTTCGCCCCAGCCCAGGCCGCTCGCCCGCTGCTCGAAGACCTGCCCCACGCTCACATTCGCCTCCCGGTGGATGCTGTAGGCCAGGTCGACCTCGCCGAAGCCGTAGCCCTGGCAGAACCAGCCCATGACCTCCTCGTAGCTCACCCCGTAACGCCCAGCCAGCTTATCCCCGCTGGGGTGATGCTTCTCCTGGCTGCCATCGCAGTAAGCCCCATCGTTGGGCTCTTTGGTCTCTTCGCCATCCGGGTCCTGATCTTTGTCCAGATCTTTTTCCTTATCCTTATCCTTTGGCCCCTTGACTTTTTCCTTTTCTTTGTCCTTATCCTTGACCCGCTCTCCGGATGTCGACTGTCCCAGAGCGATGCTCAATGCCGCCGCGGCCTGATCTGCCGCCGCATCGGCCGAACTGCCATTGGCCTGCAGCGCCAGGCTCAGGTTTTCCAGAGCCTGGTCCAGGTGCGCCGTGTCGCCTTCCCAGGCCAGCTTCTGCACCTCGTCCAGGCGCTCGTGCGCCAGCGCCTGGTTCAGGCGCGCCACACCGAGCGGGCTGCTGGTCAGGCGCAACTGCATCGTCTCCATCCCCCGGTCCAACCCGTACAGCAGGTCGCCCGGCGCGGCCGCATTCGCCGAGCCCACCAATACACCCGCCACGATCACCACTGCCAGCACCACTGCCAAAATTGGTTTCCACATACGCCACCTCCCGGCTTCGCCCGAATCGCATCCGCCGCGCATCACTTCCGCCGCGTCTCATACTATGATTGTAACAAAACTCAACCGATTTGGACCTGATACTCTTGTAAGCCCCCCTCATTCAGTTCCGTGAAATTGCGTTCGCCAACCGGAGCTAAACAAATCGAACCACGCAGCCGCCAGATAGGCCAAGAAAAATATGCAGCTACAGCGCTGCCAGCGAGATCAACAACATCGCCGCCAGCATATACAAAGAAGCGTATTTGAACAAAGCAAAATTGACCCGCTCGGAGGGGCGCAGCAGGCTGGCAACCGCCAGCGCCAGCAGCCCGCCGGAGAGCAGCCCCAGCAGGTGCAGCAGCCCCTGGGTCAGGCCGGTGCCCAGTGCCGCGCCGCCCATCGCCAGCCCGGCCAGCACGCTGGAGACCGCGATCACCGCCCGCGTCGCCGCGAAGCCGTAGCGCGCCGGGAAAGTCGGCACACCCGCCCGCTGGTAATCCTCGAAATAGCGCATGCTGAAGGTCAGGATGTGGGTCGGGATCCAGAACAGCACCGCCAGGCTCAACGTGACCCCGATCCAATCGATCCCGGCGCTGCCCAGGGCGCGCCCGGCCAGCGCCGGCATGCCCCCGGCGACCCCACCCCACACGATCGACCAGGCCGTGCGCCGCTTGAGCCACACTGTGTAGATGAGCACGTCGAAGAACAGCCCGGCGAACACAACCGCCCCATACAGCCCGTCCAGGGCCAGCGCCCAGCCCACCCCCAGGATCGAGAGCAGCGCCCCCAGGCGCAGCGTTTCCTGCGGGCTGATGCGCCCGCTGCACAATGGGCGGTTGCAGGTGCGCTTCATCATCTCGTCGATGTCCCGGTCGTACCACATATTCAAGATCGTGCTGCCGCCAATGGACAGGAACAGGCTGCCCGTCAGCCCGACCAGCGTGCTCCAGTGGATCACCGGGCAGCGGGCGCTGAAGAAGCCCGCCAGGCCGGTGGTCAGCAGCAGTGTGGTTTGCAAGCTCTTGATCAACGGCCAGTAAGTAGATTTGAGCCTGGAGACCTCGATTTTCAATCTACTGGGGGATATTTTCATCGACAATTTCCTCGTTGTATGGCTATAGGGCTCATTGTAGCACCATTTTACTTGAAGACCGCCTGAGCGAAGCCACGAAGCCGCGAATCCCCAAGGCCGTGAAGCAGCTTTCTGATCTGTTCGTGCAGCCTCGGCCTAAGGCTGGTATACTCTAGGGGTGTGCACCTTGCGCCACCTTTTACCGGTTTCACATTCCTCTCTCCAGGAGGCCCGATGACTGCCCAACCCACCCCCATCTCTTATCACCCAACGCTGGCTGCCTGCCCGCCCCTGTCGCCCGCCCAGCTCTGGTCGGCCAGGGATGACCTCTCGCCGCGCGTGCAGCGCCTGCGCCAGGAATACTGGTCCTTCTATGAGCGCCAATTCACCAACCAGGTGCGCGGCTACACCACCGGCGCGCCCTGGGACAGCGTCTATTCGATCTGGAGCTGGACCAACGTGCCCGAAGTGGCCCTGTTCCAACAGGGCTTCCGCAGCTACCTGCTGGCCGGCGCCGCCCGCGTCGACCTACCCGCCGGCTTTTGGGACGAGCCGCTGGTTGTGCGCCAGGCGCTCTTCTTCCGCGAAGTCCTGCGCAGCCACCTGCCCGTGCAGGTTTTGCAGGGCGAGCTGGTGGTCGGCTCGCATTTCAACACCGCCCTGTCACGCTGCCTGAAGAAAAACGAGGCCCGCCATCGCGACCGCCAGGAGGCCGTCTTCCTCAAAGAATGGCACGCCCTGAACGACACCGGCGTGGGCAACTGCGCCGCCGTCCCTGGGCACCTGGTGCCCGACTACCCCAAGACCCTGCGCCTGGGCTGGCAGGGCATCCAGGCCGAGGCCCAGGCCGTGGTGGATGACCCCGCCAGCAGCCCCGAGCAGCGCCACCTGGGCCGCGCCATCGTGGTCTGCGCCGAGGCCGTGCGCCTGCTGATGCAGCGCTACGTGGCTGAAATCCAACGGCTGTCCGCCGCCGAGGCCGATCCCCAGCGCCGCGCCGAGCTGGACGAGATGGCGCGCATCTGCGCCAAAGTCCCCTGGGCGCCTCCCGAGACTTTCCCCGAGGCCCTGCAAGCCCTGTGGAGCACCCACATGCTGCTCATGGCCTCCGAAAGCTATCCCGGCCCGGGCGTTTCACCCGGACGAGTCGACCAGTACCTGTACCCTTACTACCAGCGCTCGGTGCAGGAGGGCATGACCCGCCAGCAGGCCACCGAATGGCTGGAATGCTGGTGGATCAAGCACAACTACGTCTACGATTACCAGGGCTGGACCGGCACTAACCAGGGCATCAACGCCTCCTTCGGCCAGTTGATCACCCTGGCTGGCATGGACCAGGATGGCAACGATGCCGCCAACGACCTGACCTACCTGATGCTGGACGTTATCGAAGCCATCAATCTGCTCGAACCCAAGCCCAACGTGCGCATCCACGCCCGCAGCTCCGAGCGCCTCTTGCAGCGCATCGTCGAGATGCTCTCCAGGGCGCAGGGCTCGCCCTTCCTGATCAACTTCGACGAGAACGCTATGGCCGGGCTGCGCTGGCAAGGTTTGCCCGAGGAGCGCCTGTGGGATTACGCCCCGGTCGGCTGCCTGGAGAATACCCTGGCGGGCGACGACCGTTCCGGCACGGTGGACATCAACCTGAACCTGGCCAAGGCCGTCGAGCTGACACTGAACGATGGGCGCGACCGGGCCAGCGGCAAACAGATCGGCCCGCGCAGCGGCGACCCGGCCAGCTTCGCTTCTTACGACCAGTTCTATGCTGCCTTCCAGGCCCAACTGCGCCACCTGCTGGAGTGGATCATCCGCGTCAACGATATCGCCGACGCCGGGCGCGCCCGCTGGGAGCCGGTGCCCTACCTGAGCGCCCTGGTCGGCGGCTGCCTGGAAAGCGGGCGCGATTGCAACGCTGGCGGCGCCCACCACAACTTCCTCACCGTTGAAGGCGTGGCCCTGGCGACCGTCGCCGACAGCCTGGCGGCAGTCAAAAAGCTGGTTTACGAGGAACGCACTGTCAGCATGGCGCAGCTCGTCCAGGCCCTGGCGGACAACTTTGCCGGCCACGAAGCCCTGCGCCAGACCCTGCTCAACAAGGCCCCCAAGTACGGCAACGACGATGCCTACGCCGACCAGATCGCCCGTGAAGTCAGCCGCTTCTGGACCGAGCAGGCCTTCCGCCACGTTTCGCCCACCGGCAAGCGCTACCGCGGCGGCTACCTGTCCTGGAACTACTGGATAGCCTACGCCCCCAGCACCGCCGCCACGCCCGATGGTCGGCGGTGCGGCCAGTTCCTCTCCAACGCCGTCTGCCCGGTCAACGGCGCTGACCGCAAGGGCCCCACTTCAGTGATCAAGAGCGTCGGTCATCTCGGCCTGGAGAGCGCCCCCAACGGCGCCAGCCACACGATGAG
The DNA here is from genome assembly GCA_040752025.1 of Chloroflexota bacterium. Taxonomy (GTDB): domain Bacteria; phylum Chloroflexota; class Anaerolineae; order Anaerolineales; family UBA4823; genus JBFMFR01. The sequence goes on from JBFMFR010000020.1 coordinate 83,098, forward strand.
CTTCAGCCCCAGCCTGCTGGACAACCCCGAAGGCCGGCAAAAGCTGGTGGCCTTGCTGCGCGCTTACGGCAAAGTCGGCGGCACCTGCCTGCAAGTCAACGTCATCGACGCCGAAACGCTGCGCCAGGCGCAGCAGCACCCCGACGAATATCACAACCTGCTGGTGCGCGTCACCGGCTACAACGCCTATTTCACCGGCCTGGGTCAAGAAATCCAGGATGAGATCATCGCCCGCGAGAGCCACAACATTTAGACCACATGGATCTGCACCAATACGCCCAACGCATCCCCAAGGCTGAGCTTCACGTCCACCTGGAAGGTTCGATCCGTCCGGCCACCCTGCTCAAGCTGGCCGAGCGCAACGGCATCCACCTGCCCGCCCAGGACGAAGCCGGCCTGAAAGATTTCTACCGCTTCCGTGACTTCGAGCATTTCGTCCAGACCTACTTCACCATCACCGGCTGCCTGCGCACGCCCGAGGATTACCACCTGATCGCTTACGAATTCGGCGCCGACTGCGCCCGCCAGAACGTGCGCTACGTCGAGGCTACGTTCACCATCGAGACCAACCAGCGCGCCACCGGCCTGCCCTGGCAGGCTATCCTGGACGGCCTGAACGCCGGCCGGGAGCAGGCCCGCCGGGAGTTCGGCGTCGAGCTGCGCTGGATCTTCGATATCGTGCGCAACCTGCCGCACACGCAAGCCCTCGTGCTCGAGATCGCCCTGGCCGCCCGCCAGCAAGGCTGCATCGCCCTGGGACTGGGCGGCAGCGAAGCCGAATTCCCGCCCGAGCTTTTCGTCGACACCTTCGAAAAGGCGTACCAGGCCGGCCTGCCCTGCATACCCCATGCCGGCGAGATGGGCGGCCCAGCAAGCATCTGGACTTCCATCGACCGCCTGCACGCCTGCCGTCTGCAGCATGGTGTGCGCAGCATCGAAGACCCCCGCCTGGTGGCCGAGTTGAAGCGCCGCCAGATCGGCCTGGACGTCTGCCCGACCAGTAACATCGTTCTGGAAGTCTATCCTGACTTTGCCGCGCACCCCCTGCGCCGCCTGTGGGATGCCGGTCTGCTGGTCACCCTCGGCTCCGACGACCCGCCCATGTTTGGCACCGAGCTAAACCAGGAATACTGCCTGTTGGTCGATCACTTCGGCTTCCAGGCCAGCGACCTGGAACAGATCAGCCTGAACGGCCTGTGCGCCAGCCTGCAAACCGAGGCCGAAAAGGCCCGCATGCAGGTCGAATTCCGCGCCGAGTTCGCCCACCTGCGGGAGGCGCTGGCGTGAGTCAGGTGACCGGAGTCACTTTCAACTTGCAGCAGTTCAGCACCGAGGACGGCCCCGGCATCCGCACCACGGTCTTCATGAAGGGCTGCCCGCTGCGCTGCGCCTGGTGCCATAACCCGGAAGGACTGCGTCCCGGGCCTGAGTTGATGTGGTACGACGTGCGCTGCATCGCCGCCCGGGAGTGCCTGGCAGCCTGCCCTGTCGATGCCCTGCAACTTACCTCCGAGGGTATGCGCATCGACCGCCAGCGCTGCACGGCCTGCGGCGACTGCGCCCGGGCCTGCCCCAGCGCCGCCCTGGAAGTGATCGGTGTCACCTGGACGCCGCAAGCCCTGCTGGCAGAACTGCTCAAAGACCAGGTTTTCTACGAGACCTCCGGCGGCGGTGTGACCTTCAGCGGCGGCGAGCCTGCACTGCAAAGCGATTTCCTGGCGCAGGTATTGCCAGGCTGCAAGCAAGCCGGCCTGCACGTGGCTCTGGACACCTGCGGCGCGCTCCCCTGGGAGCGCTACGAACGCCTGCTCCCCTGGATCGACCTGGTGTTGTTCGACCTCAAGATCATCGAAGCCGGTCGTCACCAGCAAGCCACCGGGCTCTCCAACCAGGTCATCCTGGATAATGCCCGCCTCCTGGCCCAGCATGGCCTGCCCCTGTGGATCCGCACCCCGGTCATCCCGGATTACACCAGCGATTTAGACAACATCCGCGCCATCGCCGCTTTCATCCACCAGGAGCTGCCCACTGTCGAGCGCTGGGATTTGCTGGCCTACACCAACCTGGGCCGCCCCAAGTATCACCGCCTGGACCGCCTCTACCCTCTGGAAAACACGCCTTTACTCACTCACCAGGAAATGGAAAGCGCCTGGCAGGCCGCTTTAGAGTTCGTGCCGGCGGCGCGCTGGTCCGGTGCTACTCGCCCCTCATAAACAAAAAAGGAGAAAATACGTGTCAAACTACCCGTACCTGACCCCTGAATGGGCGCAAGAAGCCTTCCGCCGCCTGCGTGAAGAGCTGACCGCCGAAAAAATGAAGTTCGTCACTTCCTCCATGCTGACCATTTACAACAACTGCCCGGACGGTAAGGACCGCGCCCTGTACTACCGCTTCGTAGATGGCGTGGTTCAGGAAGTCTCGATCCGCGAAGGCGAACTCCCCGAAGCCGAGTTCCGTATCATCGGCGATTACGAAACCTTCGCCCGCATCTCGCGCGCCGAACTGGGCTCACGCGCCGCCTTGATGAGCGGTAAGCTCAAGCTGCAGGGCAACATGGTCAAGGCCCTCAGCCTGTCAGCCGTTGTCGACCGCATGAATAAAGTCCTGGCAAGCATTCCCACCACCTATTAGAGGCCCGGCATGTCTACCAACCAAGATCCCTACTTCATCGATTTTCCGGCCCGCATCCAGCGCATCCAGGAGGAAATGTCCCAGCGCGGCATCGACATCTACCTGGGTTCACGCCTGCGCACCCTTTCCTGGACCCTGGATGCCTTCTGCCCCTGGCGCTCCTTCATCGTCATCCCCGCCCAGGGCCTGCCCACCGCTTTCACCTTCGTCATCGACGCCTCGCGCGTCGCCGACGACTCCTGGCTGGACGCCGACCACGTGTTGGGCTACGCCCCCATGGGCGGGCAGGACCAGATTTCAGCCATCTCCGATTTGATCCTGCACCACCTCAAAGGCCGTCACGGCGTGGTCGGCATCGAGAGCGGCATGGCCCCCTACCTGCCCGAAGGCAACCTGACCCACTACGAATACGAATGCTTCCGCGACGCTCTGCCGGAGGCCACCTTGCACAACGCCCACGAGATCATCGACGGGCTTTCGCTGATCAAAGAGCCCGGCGAGATCAATCGCTTCCGCGAAGCCTCGCGCCTGGTCGACATCGGCCACCGGGCGGTGTTCGCAGCCATCCAGGGCGGCGGCTACCGCGGCATGACTGAGACCGAAATCGCCGGCCTGGCGGCCCACGCCATGCGCAAAGCTGGCAGCGAATGGGAATGGTCCTTCACCGGCGGCAACGAGATCGCCAGCGGCTACCGCACCGGCCTGGCCGGCGGCGCCTGCACGCCCGCCAGCCGCCGCCAACTACAGCCCGGCGAGCCCTTCATGGTCGACCTGCACGCCATGTTCAAACTCTGCCTGGGCGACCACTCGCACAACTACCTGCTCGGCCCGGCCACCGACCGCCAGCGCTGGCACGCTCAGAACTTCGTCGACCTGGTCGACCTGTGCCTGCGCACTTACCGCCCCGGCGTTACCCCTTCCAGCCTGGCCGACGAAATGCTGCTTTTCTGCGAAGAGCGCGAGTTCGCCGAATACATGGTGCCTGGCTTCGAGCACGGCATCGGCATGATGGGCGACGAATGGCGCATCGGCCTGAACGAAGGCCCGATCCCCTACTGGACCAACCCCGACCACGTTTACCAGGCGAACGAAGTTTTGATCTGCGCCATGCAGTACGCCTGCCCCGAGGAGAACATCGGTTTTCGCTACGAAAACCCCATCCTGATCACCCCGGATGGCTGCGAAGCGCTGTCCAAGTTCCCCCTGGGAGTCGAAGAGATCTGACGATTTACGGAGGCAGTATCCTATGGCGATCTTAGAAAACGAGCCCAGCCTGCTGGAGGCCCTGCGCGGCGAGATGACTCCCAAGTTCCTGGCCACGCGCAGCCCCGAGGGCGTGCCCAACGTGGTCCCCTGCGTTTCCATCCAGCCGGCCGGTGACCAGCCCGACACGCTCTTCTTCGGCAACTTCTTACTGCGCAAGAGCATCCGCAACCTGGAAAGCGACGCCCGCCTGGCTGTCCTGGTGATCACCCCCGAGCTGCAAGGCTGGATTCTGAAAGGCGACTTCATCGAATTCCAGCGCACCGGGCCGTACTACGAGCGCCAGATGAACAGCGGCTTGCTGCGCTACAATGCCTACACCGGCGTGCGCAACGCCGGCATCCTGCGGGTGCGCTCCGTCGAGAGCAGTTTTCGCATCTCCAAAATCCAGGTAGCCCTGGATTACCTGCGCGCCCGCCTGGCCCAACCTGCATCCACGCCCTCATCGGGCGCCAGCTTCATCGAGATGCCTCTGCCGGTGCAGCGCGAGTTCGCCCGCATGGTGGCCGTCAAAGTCCTGGCCTGGATCGCCCCGGACGGCTATCCCATCCTGCGCCCGGCGCTGTCTTTGCAGCCCACCGGCCGGGGCGCTATGACCGCCTGGTTGGGCAGCAACCTGCCCGTTCCCCCGCCTGGCGCGCCGGTGACGAGCAACATCCTGACCTTCGAGGCCATCTCCTACCAGGCCAAAGGCCAATGGGCTGCCCGCGGCAAAGCCGGCACGCTACAGGTGCAGGAGATCTACGCCGGCGGCCCGCCTTATCCCGGCGGGCGCGTCGCCTGAGCCTGTTTCTACAGAATCCAATTCGTTTCGCCGCCGTCCCTGGCGGCGAATTTTTTCTGCTTCTTCCCCTGGTGTTCAGGCCAACAACGCCGGCCAGTCGATCTCGTGCACCGTTTTATACAACCCGTGGTCGTCATCCACCACGTGCATTTCCAGGTTCTCGAAAACCTGCTGCGCCAGCCGTTGGACGGGCTCCAACGGCACAATCTCATCTCGCAGCCCGTGATACAGCACGGTTGGCGTCTCCACCGGCGCGGGCGGCGCGCTGGCGAAATCGGGCCACACCAGCGCTGGCGCCAATAAGATCAGCCTGCGCACCTGCGCCGGGCGCTGGCAGGTGAACAGCGCCCCCATCAGGCCGCCGAAGCTCGAGCCTACGATCGTCCAGCCTGTCCCTTCGCCCAGCCGGGCGTATAACGCCTGCATGCGCTCATCCAGCCCGCCACAGAAATCCGGGATCAGCATGCCAGTAAACAGGCCGCGCAGCAGGTTGGCTTTGACGCCCTGGCTGCTGCCCTCCAGGCCGTGCAAAAAGATCAGGCGCTTGACATCGAAAGGTGAACCTTGCATGCCTTCATTCTAACGCAAAAGCCTTCCGCGCTCAAGCAGTCCGGCGCACCGCAACCCAGACCGCGCCATCTGGGATGTTTCGCCGGGAACTATGCTAGAATTACAGGCGCGGCGGAGGGCCCGCCTCTCGCCCCCTAAACCGTTGAGGAGGTACGCTATGACCTACATGTTGGTTGTTATCCTGCACGATCTGTCCCGCCTGCCAGAGCTCCTGGTCGCCTGGCGGCGCATCGGCGTCCCAGGAGCCACCCTGATCCACAGCATCGGCGGCTTGCAGGCTGAAACCTGGTTGGGGAAAATTGGCCTGGGCGGCCTGAGCCGCCTGTTCGAACATGATGAGGATATCCACCAGCGCATGCTGATCAGCGTGATCAACGATGAGCAGTTGCTCGAGCGCGCGATTTCGGAAGCCGATGAAGTTGTTGGCGGCTTCGACCGCCCGCACAGCGGCATCCTCTTCGCTGTGCCCGTCAGCCACACCCTGGGCGTCAGCAAGCGCAACCGCGCCGCCGCTCCTACGGCCCGCTCGGAGGAAAAACTCCGTGCCCTAAACCGCTCCACTCCGGTGGAGAAAATTGTCAAGATCATGGATCTGCCACCTATCACCGTCCAGGCAGACGCGCAGTTGGTGGAAATCGTCGAACAAATGCTGGCCTACCCCAGGGTGCACCTGGTATGCGTGATCAACCGTGAACAGCGCCTGATGGGCCTGATCGATGCCGCCGCCCTGGCCGACGCCCTGTTCTTCAGCGTCTTCCCCGAGGAGTTCCTGGGCGAGATCAAAGATATCGACCAGGTCATGGCTTACGCCCAGCGCACCCAAACCCGTCTGGCTGAAGACCTGATGCGCCAGCCCGTCTGGGTCAAGATGGATGACAACCTCGAGAAAGCCTTCCACCTGATGCACGAACACAAGCTGCCCGGCCTGCCCGTTATCGATGACCATTACCACATCGTCGGATATATCAACCTGCTGGAGCTGATGTCGGTTTGTTTGCGGCAGGACTGCCAGGACGCGCCAGGAGCCGCGGTGTGAGCCATTCCGTCCTGGCCGCCCTGATCTTCCTGGTCACCTATATCATCATCATCAGCGAGCGTATCCATCGCACGCCGGCCGCTCTGCTGGGCGGTCTGCTGATGATCCTGCTCAAGATCATCCCCCAGGAGGAGGCTTTCCAATCACTCGATCTGAACGTGATCTTCTTGTTGGCCGGCATGATGATGATCGCCCATCTGCTCGGCGAGACTGGCGTTTTTCAATGGCTGGCGATCAAAGCGGTGTTGTTGGGCAAAGGCGACCCGCTGCGCATTATGCTGCTCATCGCCACCTTCACCGCCCTATCTTCGGCCTTGCTGGACAACGTCACCGTGGTAGTGTTGATGGCCCCGGTCACTTTATTCGTCGCTCGTAACCTGGATATCAGTCCAGTGCCTTTCTTAATCACAGAAGTGATGGCCTCTAATATTGGTGGCGCCGCCACCCTGATTGGCGATCCGCCCAATATCCTGATTGCCAGCGCCGCCGGCATCCCCTTCACACTTTTTCTCGCCAACATGGGCCCGCCCATCCTGGTCATCCTGGGCATCTATCTGTTCATCGCCGTTCGCCAGTTTCGTAACCAGTTGAACGTTTCCCCCGAACGCCGCCAGTCCGTGCTGCGCCTGGAGACCAAGGGCGTGATCCGCAACCCGGTGCTGCTGGCCCAGGCCTGCGCCGTGCTCGTTCTGGTGCTGGTTGGCTTCCTGCTGCAGGGCGCTCTGGAATTGGAACCTGCCAGTATCGCTTTGTTCGGCGCTACCCTTCTGTTGATCTGGACCCGTCGCGATCCCGTCAAAGTGCTTGAGAGCGTCGAATGGGCCACCCTGATGTTCTTCATCGGCCTGTTCATCACCGTCGAGGGCCTGCGCCACGTGGGCGTGATCGACCAGGTCGCCCAGGCCCTGCTTCAAGTCACCCGCGGCAGCCAGAGCGTGACCACCTTGTTCATCCTGTGGTTCTCTGCCATCAGTTCCGGCGTGGTGGATAACATTCCCTACACCGCCACCATGATTCCCCTGGTTCAGAATCTGGCCCACAGCATGGATGTCACTCCCATCTGGTGGGCGCTCGCCCTGGGCGCTGACCTGGGCGGCAACCTTACCCTGGTCGGCGCTTCTGCCAACCTGGTCGTCGCCAGCCTGGCAGAGCGCAGCGGCTACAAACTCACCTTCGGCCAGTTCTTGCGCTACGGTACGCTGACCGTTTTCATCTCTCTGGTTATCTCCACCCTGTATTTGTGGATCCGTTATCTCTAGCTTTGGCCTGAAATTGCTGGCAGGTGCAGATGTTCAAACGCTGGGTCTTGTTCTTTGTAATCATCGTGGGGATTGCCTGCCAGGTGATCCCCACTCCCCCGCCGCTCAAATCCACCCCGGCTGCCTGGATCACGCCATCCATCGCCTCTACGAATGCACCCCTGCCCCAGCCATTGGCATCCGCCACGCCAGCGCCCGGCACGCGCTCCACGGCTCTGCCTCCTGGCGAACTGCCCCCTTTCCCTTCGCCATCCACCTCCTTCGCCGGGATCGAACCAGTCGCCTGGCAGCCGGCCCCCTACACCCCGGTGCTGGACAGCCTGCCGCTTTCGCTCGAGCAGACGGCCAACTTCGCCGTGATCGCCGGGTTGAGCAGCCGGGAGCGCGATTTCCTCGCACAGAACGGTTTCCTGGTGATCCATTCGCGCGAGGCGCAGTTCGCGCAAATCCGCCAGCAGGTCTCCTTGTACTATGGGCAGCCCTACTATCTGACCAGCGACGCCGCTTATCACGCCCTGCACCAGGCCCTCAGCCAGACCCTGCCTGTCCTGGAAAGCCAGGCCTTGCACCCCCGTATGCTCGAACTCATCCAGGCCGTCCTGGATGAAGTCCTCGCCGACCTGCCGCAGGTGCAGGGCACCGACCTGGAAGCTGACGCCCAACTGGCCGCCGCCTATCTGGCTGTCGGCCTGCGGCTGCTCGACCCGCAGGCTGCTCTGCCTGCCGATCTGGAGGCTCGCATCGCGCCCCAGGTCGCTCAGATTATGTCCACCGAGGGCGTACAGGCGTCCGTGCTCATCCCTGGCTTCCAGGATGATTACCGCGCCTACCGGCCAGTTGATCATTATCGCTCCGATCCACAGCTTTCCGCCTATTACCGCGGCCTGACCTGGTTCCAGCGCGTGGATTTCAGGCTGGTCGATCCCGATCCGGTCTTTACTCCCTCGCGCCTGCCCTTGATCATCACCCTGGCCTTGCGCCGGGCCGTGACCCCCAACGGGCCAGCCACCCAGGAATGGTCCGCCCTGAACGAGGCCCTTTCTTTCCTGGCCGGGCAGGGCGATGACGCCGACCCGCGCCAGGTCGCCGCTTTGATGGATCAATCCTACGGGCGCTCGGTCACCATCCTCAGCCTATCCGACTCCCCAAACTGGGGCGCTTTCCTCAACCTCAGCCGGGCGCTGCCGCCCTCCCAGATCAGTTCCAGCTTTTCGCTGCTCTTCGGCGATATCCAAAACCGGCTCACCTGGCGCTTCCTGAGCCAGCCCCTCAGCCTGGATACCTTCATCCTGCAAAACCTGGTCTATGAGCGCGTCGGCAGCTTCGACAACCCGCGCAGCCTGCCCAGCGGGCTGGATATCCCTGCCGTGCTGGGCTCGCCCGCCGCCGTCCAGGCTTTGCAAAGCAGCGGAGCCAACGAGTACGCCAGCTACGGCGAACAGCTTTCGCGGCTCCAGGCCGCCATCGGCGCCCAAAACCAGGCCCAGTGGCTCAGCAGCGTTCCCAACCTGTGGCTGTCTGCCTTCCAGGCACAGGCAGCCCCCAAGGATGCCAGCTCTGGCGGCGCCGCCTTCCCGCCCTACATGCGCACCGCCGCCTGGTCCTACGCCGACCTGAACAGCGCCCTGGCTGGTTGGGCTGAGCTCAAACACGATGCTGCTGCGCCAACCAGAACCTCCCCAACAGCTACTGCCAACGGGGAGCCCGGGCAGATCGTTTCCGGCCCTGCCCCTGGCTATGTCGAACCCAACCCAACGGTCTTCTATCACCTGGCTTACCTGGCGCGCAGCCTGGCAGATGGGCTGCGCCAGCGCAGCCTCTCCGGCGCTGCTGGAGAGGAACTGGACAGCCTGCTCGAAAACATGCAGACCCTGGGCCAGCGCTTCCAGTCCCTGGGCGATATCGCCGCCCGCCAGTTGGCTGGCCTGCCCCTGCTGCCGGAGCACTACCAGGTCATCCAGACTCCTCTCGAGCCCTTCCAGGCCGGTCAGTTCGCCCAAATCGACCGCCCGCTCGCTTCAGAACTACCTCCTGTGCCGGTGATGTCTGATATCCTCGCCACGCCCGACCAAGTCCTGCAAGCTGGCCTTGGACTGGTAGATCGTTTGTACGTAGTCGTACCCCTGGAAGGCCGCCTGTACATCGCCCAGGGTGGCGTCTATTCATACTATGAGTTCGCCCACCCGCTCGATAAACAGATCAGCAATACCCGCTGGCGGGAAGTCGTCCTGGATACCCCGCCGCCAGCCATGCTCCCCTGGGCGACCAATTTCGTCCTGCCCGAAGGCTACCCGGTGGACGTGCTGGCTTTCCGTCCCGGGGATGTCTACCGCATCACCAAAACCGGCAATCGCCTGAACGTGCGCGCCGAACCATCCAGCAGCGCCGCAGTATTGCGCCAGCTAAAAACTGGCGAATACGTTAGAATCATCGCTGGCCCCACGCAAGCCGGCGGCTTCACCTGGTGGCAGATGCAGCTTGACCCACAGCTCGACAGCCAGGTGCTCGGCTGGGCAGTCGAAAACCCGGCCTGGTACGAGCGTGTCTGGGGCCAATAACGCCGCTTTGATCGGAGGTTGACATGATCCGCTCACTCTTCTTCACTTCGGACGGCAAGCTGCGCACCGATCTGCAAACCGACGAGATCGCCTTCGCTCTGCACGAGCCACAGGGCCTGTTATGGGTCGATTTCCAGGGCACCCCTCCCGCAGAGGATGAGCCCATCCTGCGTAAAACCTTCGGCTTTCACCCTCTGGCGATCGACGATGCCCTCGAAGAATCCCACATCCCCAAGGTGGACGATTGGGGCAAGTATCTGTATATCGTCCTGCATGCCGTCAAGCTGGACCACCAGGCTGACCTCCATCTCGACACCCTGGAGTTGGACATCTTCGTTGGCGCAAATTACATCGTCACCCATCATGATGATCCCATCGATGCCATCGAGCGCGTCTATTCCGCTGCCCAGCGCGACGAGCGCCACCTGCGCTATGGTCCCGACCACCTGCTCTACCGCCTGACGGACGAAGTCGCCGCATCCTACATGCCCGTGGTCGAAGAGCTCGACCTGGCTATCGACCAGGTGGAAGCCTCCCTTTTCGTCCGGCCCGAGCCCGGCATGCTCGAAAAGATTTTCGATATCAAGCGCGCCGTGCTCCACATGCGCCGCATCCTCGCCCCGCAGCGCGAAGTCCTCAATAAACTGGCGCGCGATGATTATCAGGTTATCGACGCCCAGGCGCGCGTCTACTTCCGCGACGTTTACGATCACCTGGTGCGCCTGCACGACATCACCGAAAGCGTGCGCGACCTGGTCAGCGGCACCCTGGATACTTACCTCTCCGTTGTCAACAACCGCATGAACGAAGTCATGAAGACCCTCACCATCATCACCACCCTGTTCATGCCGCTTTCCTTCGTGGCTGGCTTCTTCGGCATGAACTTCTTCCTTCCCGATAAGCCTATCACCGCCTGGATGCAAAGGCCGGTCTTCTTGCTCGTATTGATCCTGATGCTCATGCTGCCGCTCGCCATGTTCCAATGGATGCGGCGGCGCGGCTGGATGTAAGAAAGGAATCCCTCATGACTGATCCCCACGATGTAGAACTCAGCGCCAGCGCCCGCAAAGTGCAAGAGGCCCTGCAAGCCCTGGGCATGTCTCTGGAAGTCGTCGAGCTGCCGGCATCCACCCGCACTGCCCTGGAGGCTGCCCAGGCCGTCGGCTGTGACGTGGCCCAGATCGTCAAATCGCTGGTCTTCAAAGCCAAGCGCAGCCAGCGCCCCATCCTGGTCATCGCCAGCGGCAAGAACCGCGTCAACGAGGCTAAAATCGAAGCGCAGATCGGCGAGCCGCTCGGTAAAGCCGATGCCGAGTTCGTCCGCCAGCAAACCGGCTTCGCCATCGGCGGCGTGCCACCCGTGGGCCACGCCCAGCCCCTGCACACCTTCATCGACCAGGACCTGCTGGCCTACGAAAGCCTGTGGGCTGCCGCCGGCACCCCCCACGCCATCTTCCGCCTCACCCCTGCCGATCTGCTCAAGATCACCCAGGGGGCGGAACAGGAAGTTCCGAAGGTTCTCGATGTCCGATAGTGCTCAAGACCTGCTGGTGCGCGGCATCGCCGCCGCCAAAGCTAAGGAAAGCAGCGAAGCTCGCCGCTACCTGGAATGGGCGCTGCGCATGGATGCCAATCACGAACAGTGCTTGAAAGCCTTGTTCTGGTTGAGCGAGGTCAGCGACGATCTGCAAGAGAAGCGCCGCTACCTGACTGAAATCCTGGCCGCAGAGCCTAACGATCCAATTGCCATCCGCAAGCTGGCTATCCTGGATGGGCGGTTGGCCGCCGAAGAAGTGATCGACCCCGACCGCTTGCCGGGCGAGGCTGCGACGATCAGCCAACAGGCCGGGGACGCGGCCCAATGCTTCGTTTGCCCGCAGTGCGGCGGGCGCCTCACCTATGCCCCCGACGGGCGCACCCTGACCTGCGAATACTGCGAAGCCCGGCGCGGCATCGCCGCCCAGCGGCCCTTCCTGGCCCAAGACAACCAGGATCAGAACATTGCCATTACGATGGCTACCCTCAAAGGGCACGTTCGCCCGACCGCTGGAAAAGAGGTGACCTGCCAGGCCTGCGGCGCTTCCTTCGCCCTGGATGCCGATGATCTCAGCGCGGCCTGCCCTTACTGTGCCTCGATCTACGTAGTGACCCCCACCGAAACCCGCCAGCTATTTGATGTCGACGCTGTTCTGCCATTTACCGTCTCACGCCGCCAGGCGCTTGAGTCCGCGGCTGCCTGGCTGTCATCCCAGCGCAGTACTCTGCGCCAGACCAGTTTACAGATCAACGGCTTCTACCTGCCTGCCTGGCTGTTCTCGGTTAGCGCCCCCTACCCCATGCGGAACAGCCGTTCCGCCGCCAGTTCCTACCCCAAAGCCCCGGGGCGCTACACCGCCGTGTACGAAAAAATCCTGGTGCCAGCCAATCGCGACTGGCCTCCAGCCTGGATCCCGGAGCTGGAGCGCTTCGACCTGGTGCAGCTTCAACCCTTCGACCCTGCCTACCTGGCAGACTGGCCCGCCGAGACCTATCAGGTGCCGCTTTCCGACGCATCCCTGGCCGCCCGCCTGCAAGCTCTGCAACGCGTGCGCGCCGAGCGCCCCAAGGACTCCTTCGAATTATTCCTGGACAGCGAGCGCATCACCTCGATGGACCTGGTCATCGAAGCTTACAAGTTGATCTTGCTGCCCTTCTGGTGTGCAGACTGCCGTTTCCAGGGCAAGCGCTACGCCATCCTGATCAACGGCCAGAATTCGTTCACCGCCGGAGCGCCAGCCAGGCGACAGCTTGCCAGATGGCTCGACCGGCGCCAGCAACTGTTATCGAGGTAAAGCATGTCTCTCAGCCACCCCGGGCCCTCTAATCCCAACCTGCCTGCCGATCTGCGCCTGATTTTGTTCGATCTGGACGGCACCCTGCGCTACAGCCGGCCCAAGTACGATCATGCCCTTTACGATTACGCTGTGCAGTTGGGCCTGCCAGATGACCCTCTCCAGCGCCTGGACTTCGCCCGCTGGACACACTATTACTGGGCTCAATCGCCGGAGCTGATCCAGGACATCCAAACCTACCCGGACATGGATGTTCCCTTCTGGGATCACTACATGCTGCGCAGCCTGCGGGCCCTGGACTGCCCCGCGGACTGCGCCAACGATCTGGCTCCCAAAATCCGGTTGTACATGCAAGACGAATACCGGCCCGAGGATATCGTTTCCCCAGACGTGCCCGAAACCCTGCAAGCCTTGCAAGCCGCCGGGTACCGCCTGGGCCTGCTTTCCAACCGCACGCATTCCTGCCAGGAGCACCTCGAGCAGTTGCACCTGCACACCTACTTCGAATTCACCCTGACCGCTGGGGAAGTAAACTCCTGGAAGCCTGACCCCGGCATCTTCCAACACGCCTTGCAGCGCCTGGGCGTCACTTCTCACCAGGCCCTCTACGTAGGCGATAACTACTACGCTGACGTGGTCGGCGCCCAGCGCGCCGGGGTTCAGCCCGTCTTGCTGGATCCTGATGGGGTTTTCCCCGATGCAGATTGCCCGGTCATCCGTCGCATGGGTGAACTGCCGGGTCTCCTGGACGGGCGTGCGCCGCGCCAGGCCGCCTCACAGTAACAGCCAGATTGCCACAGCCAGCACGCCGCCCGCCAGGGAGGCCAGGAAGTTGACCAGGTCGTTATCCAGCCAACGCCAGCCGCGCATTTGGCTCGTCCGGCTGCCGCAGGTGTGCTGCGGGTGCCGCTCGGTCTCCTTTTGGCAGGTTGGGCAGAAATAGATCGCCTGCACGGTAGCGCCCAGCCACGAATCGAAGAAGGCGCCCCCTACCCCACCCAGCGTAACCGCGGCGAGCAGGACGGCCCAAACGGGCGCCCCGCCTCCTGCGATCACCGCACAGGCCGCCACCAGCCCGGCCCCGCCCAGGGCCGCCAGGCTGCCCCACAGGCTCACCCCGCCGGAAGTGCCGCGCGCCACCGGTTTACCGTTGGTAACCAGGCGCGGCGGCGTTGGGTTGAGCACCCCCAGTTCGGTCGCCCAGGTATCGGCATTCACTGCCGCCATCGCCCCGGCAAAGGCCACCCACGGCCAGGCCGCTTCAGGAAACAGCGCGTGCGCCACCGCCAGCAGCGCCCCCAGCCCACCGTTGGCCAACACCTGCCCCCAATCACGCTGGCTGCCCTTGGAGAACTTCTCGCCCAGCTCGGCCTTACGCCGGGCAAAAGCGCGTGACAGCCCGCTGGATGAAACGAAAAAAGCCAGCAGCAGCAGCGCCCAGGCCAGCCCGCCCAGCCCGAACACCAGCCCGCCAGTCAGCGTCGCCGCCCAGGCCCCGCTGCGGCTCAAAGCCCCGGCGCGCCAGGCCAGCAGCCCGATCAAAAAACCGCACAGCAGGCCGGTCAGAAATTGGATTATGGGTAAATGTGCATGCATCTGTGAAGCTACCTGTGGATAAGTGTGGGATATTTGTGGGTAAATGTGGGATAATTCCGCCCGTCTCCGGGGAAAAGTGCTTGCAGCCTACCCGCTGCTGGCCTGCAAGATGAAGAACGTTCCGACCAAAAACAACACTGGCGACAGCGCCCCGCTGCCCCACAGCAGGTAAGCCAGCGGCTGGCTGTCGCTGCGCCGGAAGAAGAACAGCCCCAGCAGCACGTCAACCAGGTAGAAAATCGCGTTCAGCACCGGCAGCAGCAGGCGCACCGATGGGATCAGCTCGCCTGGCATACCGTCCGGCAGGAACCTCAGGCTCACCTGGCTGCGCCCGGGGATCGCCAGGCTGACCCAGATCAGCAGCAGCAGGCTCAGCGCCAGCCCGCCCAGCAGCAGCGCCCGCGCCGGGCGGTCGGCCCACACCCGCCGCAGAAGCACTGTTGGGTACAGCGAACGCGCCGGCAGCGGCGAGAGCGAGCCCATCTCCGTCACCCGTTGGAAGCCGTTCAGGAAGGCTGCCGGGTTCGCTGGTGATATGGCGTACACCCGCCCCGGCGTGCCGATCAGCACCAACTGCCGCGCATCGCCCGCCATGAACTCCACCTCGCCCAGGCCTGCCGCCCGCTGCACGCCCACCACCGAGCCGGGCCAGCGCAGCCTGGGCAGCGGCAGCGCCATGCGCAGCTCCGCCGCCCGGTGCACCCACTTCACCGCGTCCATGGGGATGTCTTCCAGCCGCAGCCCCCAGCGCAGTCGGATGCCCTCCCGTTCCAGCGTGTAAACCGCCGTGCGCAAAGCGTAAGCGCGGTAGGCCAGCAGCGGCGTCGCCGCCGCCGCCATCAGCCCGGGCAGCAGATACATCAAAAATACCGGACCAACGCTGGCGCCCATCGCCTGCCACAGTCCCAGCCCGGCCGCCGCTGCCAGCACGGCGATCGCTACAACGTGGAAAACCAGCCCCAGGCGCTGCTCCGGTCGAAAAGTCAGTTCAGCCTTCACGTAAATCGTAATCCCTTTACGGGCATGAATTATACTTCATTGCCGTAACATATCCGGGTGCGGTGCACCTGCCCTTGGTGCGCTGCACCTGCGCCCCCCAATACAGCTAGAGCTAATTACTGCGGCATCCTCCACCCCCCACCCACGTAGATCAACTGCCCCGTAACCCACCTCGCCTGTTCCGAAGCCAGGAACACCACCACGTTGGCCACGTCTTGCGGCTCGCCCACCCGGCGCAGGGGCGTATCCGCGGCGATGCGTTCGACCGCCTGCGGCGACAGGTAGCCGGTTTGGATTGGTCCCGGCGCCACCACGTTGACCGTGATCCCGTACTTGCCCATCTCTGCCGCGGCAGAACGGCTGTACGACTCGATGGCGTGCTTGCTGGCGGCGTAATTGATATTGGCTACGTGGGCATGCGCCGCGTCCGTGCTGATGTTGATCACCCGCCCGGTCTGCCCACCCCGCTTCAGATATCTCTGGAAGTATTCCGCCATCAGCAGGGCATAAGCACGCGCGTTGACAGCAAAGTGCGCGTCGATGCCCGCCGCCGTCACCAGCCGGGTGCCGCTTTCTGCGCTGCTGACCAGCGCCGGATCGAAAGTTTCCAACTCGCACAGGGTGTGGTTATTGACCAGGATGTCCACGCTGCCCAGGCTGGCCTCGCACAGGTCGAATAAGGCCGGGATGCTGCCAACGTCAGCCAGGTCAGCTTCGTAGGCCACGGCTACACCGCCGTCGGAGCGGACTTCTTGCAGCAACCCGTCGGCATTCTGCTGCTGCATCGCCCGGTAGAGAACGTCCCCGCCAACTCCCATCGCTTTCGCCTGCCGGAGTTCTTCCTGTGAATAGCGACACGCCTCACGGTAAAAACTGAGGAACACCTTTGCACCTTGAGCCGCAAACGCCCTGGCAATCGCCGCGCCAATGCCGTGATTGGCGCCTGTCACCAGAACAACCTTGTTTTCAAGCCGTGGGTCAATCATATCCATTCACCTCACCGGATGCCAACGCCAGCCTTCTCCCTGTTGAGTTACGCGCCCAACCCCGGGGAAAGGCAGGTGCGCACCAAACACCCAGGCGTTTTGTGCAACGGCCTGGTTGAGCAACTGCTCTCGATCGACTCTGGCCTGATCGGCCTTCGTATCATAAGTCCATTGCCAATCAGGGTGTTCCATCAAGAGCGGGTGACCAACGATATCCGCCAGGTGCAGCAAGTGCTCGCCCGATGAAGTAACCGCCAATGCGGCGTGCCCAGGCCGGTGCCCAGGGGCGGATATCAGTTGAAAGCCCGGTAAAAACTCGACCCCCGCCTCGATCACCCTGAGTCGATCCTGAATCAGCGGCAGCGTTTCGCGGCCAAAGCCGGTGAGAGATTCCGGCAATTGTGCCAGGATGGCTTCGTTCGACCAGAATTCCCAGGCAGCTTTCGACAGGATATAACCCGCATTGGGGAAAACCAATTGGTGATCGGCATCAAGGATGCCCCCAATATGATCAAAATCCCCATGTGTGATAATCACGACATCGATCGCGGCAGGGGAAACCCCTGCGGTTTTCAACCTGTCCAGCAAAGCCCCGTTTCGCCGCTGGGCGCCCTGGCCCCAACCTGTGTCGACCAGAATCCGGTGTGAGCCGGTTTGGATGTACAGGCAGTTGAAGTAAACTGTGGCCTCCGCCAGGGAATACCCCCTTTCCTGAAGAGCGCGCTTCCACGCTTCAGGTGAGACGCCCTTTACAAAGCTATCTACCGGAACTGTTTCCGTTCCATCGCTGATGGCAACACACTGGAGGTCTCCGACCGTGAAATGGTAGTTCTCGATTGAGTCCATGACCGTATCCTTTTATTCGACCGCTTTTTCTTCGATTGACTTTTTGGCGAGATGACCGGATGCTTCCCGTGTCTCCACTCACTTTAGACACATTGGAAGCAAGTCTCTATGCTGAACGCAAACTTCAGAACAGGAAGGTAAAAGACGCAATCACATGCTCCCAAAGCTTTTGAATATCCGGCAGCGCTTTGGCAAAGTTGGCGCTTTCATCCACAGGCGTGAAGGTCAGCTTGTAAGCCATGCCCGCGTGGATAACCACCACCTCTTTGATCTTCCATTCTACTCTATCTATGGGTTAGAAAATGAGCCGATAGGGCCTTGACAAAATGGCCGTTCACTGCGAATCTTTGTGTATCCAAAAGCACAAAGGAGCACATTATGAACGGCCTAACCAACTATATCACAA